>NZ_JBFTKQ010000015.1:0-138646 GCF_056396025.1 Allobosea sp. 05T438 | reverse complement strand
GTCTTCAATTTTCAAACAGCGTGCGCTCTACAAATTCCGACAGGAACTCGCCCGGTGTCCCGGACGTCAGCCCCAGCCTCATCAGGAAGCGCAGAAGAGGCGCCGCTCAGCGGCGGCGCCGTCTCGATGGGTGGCTTATAGGGCGCGCCCCTTTTCGCTGTCAACGGCGATTTTGAAAGTTTTTCGACAGAGCCAGATTTTTTCGTGAATTCAATGAGTTATCCGGACTCCTGAGTTTTCCACAAGCCGGAGAGCGCCATTCTCGTCCGCTCCGGGGCCAATCCGGTGCCATCCGTCATCAGGCCAGTCGGAAGATGCCAGGAGAGCGCGAGGTCCCGTGCCTTCAGGACGCAGCCGGCGCATCGCTCAGGGCTTCGGCCAGGAAGTCACTCAGCGCCACCACCGCCGCCGTTGCGCGCCCCGGCGCCTGGTGCAACGCGATCTCGGAGGCAGGCAAAGCCGGCAGCCCCTGCTCCGGCCCCAACAATTGCAGCTCGGGGCGAGCGGTGCCCGCCTTGACCACGGTCAGCGCCGCCCCTGATGCCGCCATCGCCTCGACGGCGCCGATGCTCGATGACGAGAACAGGACGCGCCAGCGCAGCCCCGCCTCGTTCAGCGCCTCCAGCGCCCATTCGCGGAACATGTTGGGCGCCTTCAGCAAGGCGAGTTGCAGCGGCTCCTCCAGCGCAAAGGCGGCGCGGTCCGAGCAGGCCCAGGCGGTGTGTTCCCGGCGCAGGACCTGGCCACGACCATCGCCGGCCTTCTGCGTGGCGAGAACCAGATCGAACTCTTCGCCGAGGCTGTTCAGCAGGTCCCGGGTGAAGCCCGTCGTGACCTCGAGCTCGACCTCGGGATGGGAGCGGGCAAAGCGGGCGAGCGTCTCCGGCAGGACGATCGTGGCGTAGTCGTCCATCACGGCGAGCCTGACGCGGCCGCTCACACTCTGCGCGTTGATGACGTCGAGCGCCTCGTCATGCAGGGCGACGATCCGGCGGGCATAGCCGAGGAACTGTTCGCCCGCGCGCGTCAGCAGCACTTCCTGCGGCGAACGCTGCAGCAGCGTCTGCCCGGCCAGTTCCTCGAGGCGACGGATCTGCGTGCTGACCGTCGACTGGCTGCGGAACAGCGCGGCCGCCGCGCGCGTGAAGCTGCGCAGCTCCGCGACGGTGACGAAGCTGCGCAGCAGATCGACGTCGATATTGCGCAGCATGGCGCAGCGCCCTCAGCTCATTGCAATCCAGCGGCAGCCGTTATGCCAATTCGGAAACCATCTGTCCCGCATGCAGGGGTGGATGGCCGCCATGCGCGGCGCCGATCATGGAAATCGAAGAATTCAATTTTGTCGCAAGGCGCGGCGACGATAGTTTGCCGCCCAACGGGACGCCAGGAGCCCGAGACCGGAGACGCATGAGATGCCCAGGCTGAGATCAGCAACCTCCACCCACGGCCGCAACATGGCCGGCGCCCGCGGCTTGTGGCGTGCCACCGGCATGAAGGACGGCGACTTCGGCAAGCCGATCATCGCGGTGGTCAACTCCTTCACCCAGTTCGTGCCGGGCCACGTCCATCTCCAGGATCTCGGCCAGCTCGTCGCCCGCGAGATCGAGAAGGCAGGCGGCGTCGCCAAGGAGTTCAACACCATCGCGGTCGATGACGGCATCGCCATGGGCCATGACGGCATGCTCTACAGCCTGCCCTCGCGCGAGCTCATCGCCGACAGCGTCGAGTACATGGTCAACGCCCATTGCGCCGACGCGATGGTCTGCATCTCCAACTGCGACAAGATCACGCCGGGCATGCTGATGGCGGCGATGCGCCTGAACATCCCGACCGTGTTCGTCTCGGGCGGGCCGATGGAGGCCGGCAAGTTCATCGCCGAGGGCGTGCTGAAGAAGGTCGACCTCGTCGATGCGATGATCGCGGCCGCCGACGACAAGTACACCGATGCCGAGGTCGACGTGATCGAGCGCTCGGCCTGCCCGACCTGCGGCTCCTGCTCGGGCATGTTCACCGCCAACTCGATGAACTGCCTGACCGAGGCGCTCGGCCTCGCGCTGCCCGGCAACGGCTCGACGCTCGCCACCCATGCCGACCGCAAGCGCCTCTTCGTCGAAGCAGGCCATCTGATCGTCGATATCGCGCGCCGCTATTACGACCAGGACGACGAGAGCGTGCTGCCGCGCAATGTCGGCTCGTTCAAGGCGTTCGAGAACGCGATGACGCTCGACATCGCCATGGGCGGCTCGACCAACACGGTGCTGCACCTGCTGGCGGCCGCCCATGAGGCCGAGATCGACTTCACCATGGCCGATATCGACCGGCTGTCGCGGCGCGTGCCCGTGCTGTGCAAGGTCGCGCCCGCCGTCGCCGACGTGCATATGGAAGACGTCCACCGGGCCGGCGGCATCATGGCGATCCTCGGCGAGCTCGACCGCGCCGGGCTGATCGACACTTCGCTGCCGACCGTCCACAGCGCGACGATGGCCGAAGCTCTCTCGCGCTGGGACATCACGCTGACGCAGAGCGAGGCGGTGCGCTCCTTCTACAGCGCTGCGCCCGGCGGCGTGCCGACCCAGACCGCCTTCAGCCAGGACCGGCGCTTCGCCGAGCTCGACGACGACCGCGAGAAGGGGGTGATCCGCAGCGCCGAGCATGCCTATTCCAAGGATGGCGGATTGGCCGTGCTGTTCGGCAACATCGCGCTGGACGGCTGCATCGTGAAGACGGCGGGCGTGGATGCCTCGATCCTGAAATTCTCCGGTCCGGCCGTGATCTTCGAGAGCCAGGACGCGGCAGTCGAAGGCATCCTCAACCGCAAGGTCAACCCCGGCGACATCGTGCTGATCCGCTATGAGGGGCCGCGCGGCGGGCCGGGCATGCAGGAGATGCTCTATCCGACGAGCTATCTGAAGTCGAAGGGCCTCGGAAAAGCCTGCGCGCTGATCACGGACGGGCGCTTCTCGGGCGGCTCGTCCGGCCTCTCGATCGGCCATGTCTCGCCGGAAGCGGCCGAGGGCGGCGCGATCGGCCTCGTCGAGAGCGGCGACATCATCGCGATCGACATCCCGAACCGCTCGATCGAGCTCAAGGTTCCGGACGAGGAGCTGGCGCGGCGCCGCGCGGCAATGGAGGCCAAGGGCAAGGACGCCTGGAAGCCGGCCGCCCCGCGCAAGCGCAAGGTCTCGACCGCGCTCAAGGCCTACGCCGCGACGACGACGAGCGCCGCCAAGGGCGCTGTGCGCGTGGTCGACTGATCGTCCTCAGGTCGACCGGCCAACCCGGTCGGTCGACCTTTTTCACAGAGATCAAATTTCCAAGGCCCGTCGCGCGAAGAGCGATTTCTGCTTTTCCCATCTCCGGACTCGGGCACGGCAGCAGAATCGCATTGTCCGGCCACCTTCTCCGGCGTATTGAGCCTGCCGAAATTTTGAGCAGCGCCAGCCGAGTTCAATGCCCCTCCCCGTTCTCCAACCACAGACCGGCCAGCGCCGGCGCGGCAAGCTCTTCGCGCCGATCCTGGCCGGCGCGACCTGGCGCGACCGGCTCATCGCCTGCCTGGGCGCGCTGATCGGCGTCGGCGCGACCGGGCTGATTTGCGGACTTCTGCTCGGCAACGACCCGCATTTGCCGTTGCTCGCCGCGCCGATGGGTGCCTCGGCCCTGCTCCTCTTCGCGATACCGTCGAGCCCGCTCGCGCAACCCTGGTCGATCGTCGGCGGCAATACCGTCTCGGCCCTGATCGGGCTCATGGTCGGCCGCTATGTTCCCGAGCCTGCCATCGCGGCCGGCAGCGCCGTCGCGCTCGCCATCGCCGCCATGTCGCTGCTGCGCTGCCTGCATCCGCCCGGCGGGGCGGCGGCGCTGACGGCGGCGCTCGGCGGCCCTCTCGTCTCCGCCTATGGCCTCGGCTTCGCCTTTGTGCCGGTCGGACTGAACGCGCTGGTGCTGACCCTGCTCGGCGTGCTGTTCCACCGCTTCTCCAGCCACAGCTATCCGCATCGTCCTGCGGCCGCGGCCAATCCGCACGGAACGAACGACCCGCCGGCCAGCCAACGTATCGGCTTCAACGAGGCCGATATCGATGCGGCTCTCGGCGATCTCGGCGAGGCCTTCGACATCGACCGCGGAGATCTCGACCAGCTGCTGCGGCGTGTCGAGATGCATGCGCTCTCGCGCTCTCGCGGCCTGCCGCGCTGCGCCGACATCATGTCCCGCGACATCGTCCGGATCGACCGGCACGGTGAGATCGAAGCCGCACGTGCGCTCCTGCTCGAACACGGCGTTCGCGCCCTGCCCGTCGTCGATCACGACAACCGGCTGCTCGGCATCGTCGGGCTGCGCGAGCTGACGCGGCCGGGCCTGCGCGTCGGCGACGTCATGACGCCGGCCCATGCCGCCAGCCCCGATGCGCCCGCCGTGGAGCTGATCGGGCCGTTGACGGATGGCCGCCACCACGCCGTGGTGATCGTCGACGAAACGCAACGCCTGCTCGGCCTGGTGACGCAGAGCGACCTGCTCGCCATGCTCCTCAAGCCGTTGCGGCAGGAAGCCGCCTGACCCCGGACCGCGCCAAAAAACGTTCCCCCTTTTGCCCGTCCTCCTTTAGCTTGCCGCAAATCTCATCGGAGGAACCGCAATGCGGGCCGCGGCCGTCGCCTTGATCAGCCTTTTGTCGCTTCCCGCGGAGGCTGCCGGCCCGTTCGGCAAGATCGTCGTCGGCAACTGGTCGGGCGGCACCTTCACCAACGACCAGACCGGCGCCTTCTCGCATTGCGCCGTCAGCGCCCGCTACAAGAGCGGCGTGACGATGCTGACCTCGGTGACGGCGCAGTATTCCTGGCTGCTCGGCTTCACCAAGCCGGACTGGAAGCTCAGGACCGGCGAGACGCTCAATCTCCGGCTCGTTTTCGACCGCAGCTCGACCATCGACGTGACGGCGAACATCAAGACGCCGACGCTGCTGACCATCGCTATGCCGGCACAATCCAACCTGATCAACGCCTTCCGCCAGGGCCGCTACCTCGAACTGATCGCCAATGACGCGCGCTATACCTTCGCGCTCACCTCGACCGGCGAGATGCTGCCGGCTCTGGTCGAATGCGTGAAGCAGAGCGCCAATGCGCGCGGCCCGGTGACACCCGGCGCGCCCGATCAGGCTCAGACGCCCGAGGCGACGGAGAGGGAGCGCGCGGCGCGGACCGAAAAGAAGGCGCTGCTGGAGAAGACGCGCGACCTGATCCGCAGCAAGATGCTGGCCTGCATCAGCCGGGAAGGCGCGCCGATGCTGCTGACCGACGAGAAGGCGGAGGTCGTGGCCAAGGCGGCGATGCTGTTCTGCAAGGGCGATGTCGACGCACTGACCAACGCCACGATCGAGCTGATCGAGACCGAGGAAGGCCGCCCCGCCAACCGCGGCGTCGTCCGCGAGGCCGCGGAAAAACGGGTTCAGGAGGTGGTGACGGCGCATATCATCCGCGCCCGCGGCGAGATGCTCGGCAGGGGGCAGAGGCCGTCCGATCCGCCGCCGGCGCGGCAGTCTGACCCCGCTTCTCGTCCGTCGCAGATGCTTTAGTTACCGCCGCTCGCACACGGAGCCGCGCCGCCATCCCGAACAAGCCGCGTCAGCGGCGCCGATCCGTAATCCATCGTCAGGCTTCGCTGCGCCAGGATGGATTCCGGGTCTGCGCTTCGCTCAGGAATGACGGTGCGATCCGGCACCGACGCAGCATACCCCGAAACGGAAAACGCCGCGCCCTGCGACGCGGCGTTCCGAAACAGGCCCGGAAGAGGTTCAGCTCTTGAGCTTGGTATTGCACTGGCTCCAGTAGCCGCCACCCTTCTCGATCCATTTCAGGTCGCCATTGGCGTTGGCCGCCTTGTTGGCGTTGTACTGGTCGACGCAGGTCTTGAGGCGCGCCTTGCCGGCGGTCTCGTTCGAATACTTCTGCGAAACGGCCCTGGGGAACACCGCCGCCTTGGCCTTGCCGGCAGGCATCGCCGCAGGCTTGGCGGCCGGAGCGGCCGTCGTCGCCGCCGACGCGGCGGGCTTCGCCGGCTCGGCCGGCACCGCAGCCGCGGCCTCGTCGTCGGCGGCATCGTCGTCACCACACTGAGCCTTGCGGAAATCGTTCCACTTCTGGCCCTTGAGCGCATTGGCCTTCTTGGCGTCCTGATACTTGACGCTGCACTCCTTCATCGTCAGCGCCGAGGCCGGCGTCGTCGCGAAGGAAGCAAGAGCAAGGGCCGATGCGGATGCGAGAATGAATGTCCTGAACATGACCTTCTCCATGGCAAAGCGTGCTGCCGCCGGTCGGCATGCCACTCCGATTTGCGCCCCGAGGCAAGCCCTTTCCGGCGCGCCGAATTACCTTTCGCCTGCAAAATGTTCCTTTGTAGGCAAGCCCTTGCGCCGATCGCGGAGGGAAAGCCCGGCGGATCTTTCACGCCGGCCTTGCCGGGCTGCACGATTTCCCTGCTATATGACGGCCCATCTCACACCCGGAGACGATATGGCACGGCCCTCCGACGCCGCGAAGGACCGCGAGCTCATCCGCATTCTGACTGAAAATGCCCGGCTTCCCCTGTCCGACATCGCGAAGCAGCTCGGTGTCTCGCGGGCGACCGCGCAGGGGCGGCTGGCCCGGCTGGAACGCGACGGCGTGATCGCGGGCTACACCACGATCCTGGGCAAGGCGACCCGGCCGGCCACCACGATCTCCGCCCTCATCCTGATCGAGCTCGAGGTGAAGCAGCAGGGCGGCGTGGTCGCAGCCCTGAAGAAGCGCCCTGAAATCGTGCAATGCCACACGTTGAGCGGCCATTTCGACCTGTCCGTCAAGATCGAGTGCGAGACGGCGAGCGACCTCGACACCATCATCGACTGGATCGCCGAGATGGAAGGCGTCCGGCGCACGACATCCTCCGTGATTCTGGCCCGGAAGTTCGAGCGCTGACACTGCCGCGACGGCCCCGCCGGGGGCCCTCTCGCCCATTTCACATCGATCTGGCGCATATCCCTTCATCTTGAAGGCACATCGCTGCGTGCGGCGGCGATCCGCTCGTTAAAGCGTGCGCCGCCTGAAGCGATGCTTGGCGAGAGAGGGAGGTGCCTTGCCTGCCCGACCCGTCAGGAGATCGCGACATGACCATCCAGAAGCAGCGCATTGCCGTGCTCGGCGCCGGCCAGATCGGCGTCATCATCGCCGGCATGCTGGCCGAGCAGGGCCATGAGGTGACGCTGGCCGACGCTTCCGCGGCGCAGCTCAAGCACGCCGCCGGCGGCCGCTTCGCCACCGCGACCGTGGACGCCTCCGACCTCGCTGCGCTCAGCGCCTTCCTCAAGGACCGCGACATCGTCGTCAGCGCCTGCCCGTACTTCCTGAACAAGGGCATCGCCAAGGTCGCGGCCGAGACCAAGACCCATTATTTCGACCTGACCGAGGACGTCGCCACCACGTCCTACATCAAGGAGCTCGGCGAGACCTCCGATGTCGCGCTCGTCCCGCAATGCGGCCTCGCCCCCGGCTTCATCTGCATCCTCGGCGCCGACATGGCGGCGCGCTTCGAGAGCGTCCGGACCATCAAGATGCGCGTCGGCGCCCTGCCGCTCTATCCGACCAACGCGCTGCGCTACAACGTGACCTGGTCGGTCGACGGGCTGATCAACGAGTACTGCAACCCCTGCGAGATCGTCTTCGACGGGCAGCCGACGCTGGTTCCGGCGCTTGAAGGCATCGAGGGCGTCATGATCGACGGCGTTGCCTACGAGGCCTTCAATACCTCGGGCGGGCTGGGTACGCTGACCGAGACGCTGGCCGGCAAGGTGCGCAACATGAGCTACAAGACGTTGCGCTATCCCGGCCATGCCGAGATCATGAAGCTCCTGCTGCGCGATCTCGACCTCGCCGACGACCGTGAGACCCTGCGCCGCATCCTCACCCACTCCGCGCCCTTCACCCGCAAGGACGTCGTCGTGATCTTCGTCACCGGCGTCGGCGAGCGGCGCGGTCGCCTCGAGGAGGAGAGCGTCGTGCTGCGCTATGACGGCAATGACGAGCTCGGCGCGATCCAGCTCACCACCGCCGCCGGCTGCGTCGCGATGATCGAGCTCTTCCTCGCCGGCAAGCTGCCCGCCAAGGGCTTCGTGCGGCAGGAGGATGCCGTCCTCGCCGACTTCCTCGCGACCAAGGCGGGCACCCGGCTGCTGCGCGAGGCGCGCGGCGTCGATGCCGAAGGCTTCGTCCCCACCGTCGCGATCAAGAGCGCGGCCTGAGGGCTCGCGCTCCCTTCCGACAAGTCAGGCTCTGCCCGTCAGAGCCTGACGCCCAGGCCGCGCAGCTCGGCGCGCAGGTCGATGGGCTCGACGAAATGGAGGGCCCGCATGCCGACGTCGCGGGCCCCCAGGATGTTTTTCTCGCTGTCGTCCACGAAGATGCAAGCGCCCGCCTCAAGGCCATAGCGGCCGAGCAACACCTCGTAGATCGCCCGGTCCGGCTTCAGCAGGCGCTCATGGGCGGAGACGACGACGCCGTCGAAGCTCTGCAGGAAGGGAAAGCGGATCAGGCATTCCGCCCATTTCTCGCGCGAGAAATTGGTGATGGCGTAGACCTTCTCGCCCTGCCCTTTCAGCTCCTCCAGCACTGCGACGCTGTCCGCGATGGCGTGCGGGATGCTGTCGTGCCAGCGCTCGTCATAGGCGCGGATTTCGCGCTCCCATTCCGGATGCCGGGCGACCAGCGACGCCACGGCCTCCTCCCAGGAGCGGCCGCGATCCTGCTCGATGTTCCAGGCCATGGTGCAGACATTCTGCATGAACCAGTCCAGCCGCTCGGGATCGGGAATCAGCGCGCTGTAGATCAGCCGCGCATCCCAGCGCAGCAGCACGTTGCCGACATCGAAGACGACGGTGGGATTGCTGGTAGCCATCGTGAAACCCGCTTGAAATGGGCCGGCAGGACACCCCATTCACACGCTTGTGTCCAGACGTGCAGGACAGTGGCCGACCCTATCGTTTATGCCGGGGGCATGAGCGTTCGCATCGGAGACCGCCCGTGAAAGCTTGGCTGCCATGGACCGACCGACAGGGCCGCTTCTCGGCCTTGCGGGCCGCGACTTTCGCATTGCTGTTCGTGCCGGCGCTGCTGCTGCTCCACGCTGCCTGGATGCATCAGCTCGGTTCCAAGCCCTGGACCGAAGCGATTCACCAGACCGGCACATGGGCGGTGAGAATCCTCGTTGTGACGCTCGCCGTCTCGCCGTTCCGGCGGCTGTTCGACTGGGGCAAGCTGATCGGCATCCGCCGCATGCTCGGGCTCGGCGTGATGGCCTATGCGCTCGGCCATATCTCGCTCTATTGCATCGACATGGCGTTCGACTGGGGGCTGATCGCCTCCGAGATCGTCAAGCGCTTCTACCTCACCATCGGCTTCGTGGCGCTCCTCGGCCTCTGCGCGCTCGGCGCGACCTCGACCGACGGCATGATCCGCCGGCTCGGCAAGAAATGGCAGCGCCTGCACAATCTGGTCTATCCGATCGCGGTACTGGCGCTGCTGCACTTCGCGCTGCAGTCCAAGATCGATGTCACCGAGCCTGTGCTGACGAGCGGGCTATTCCTGCTGCTGATGCTGTATCGCGGCCTTTATCGCTGGAAGCTGCCGGTCTCGGCGCCGGTTCTGGCCGGGGTCGCGCTTCTCGCCGGGCTGCTCACAGCCGGCCTGGAAGCCGGCTGGTATGCGGCGACCTCCGGCGTCTCAGCCTGGCTGGTCCTGCAGGCCAATTCCGACATCCTGACCTATCAGGATTATGCCTCGCTGCGGCCGGCGCATTGGGTGGTCCTGGCCGGGCTTCTGGTCGCGTTCGGCCATGGGTTGCGCGCCCGCAAGCCGCGCCCGCCGCGGCAGGCACGCCAGCCCGCGGTGGCGTAGGGAGAAAAACTTTCCAAGTTTCGACATCTTCCAGATGGAAAGGATTTCCCCTCCCGCACTCATGCTCTAACCCTATGGCATGCCTGACGATCCGCACGCCCAGCCCACGGCCGATGTCGTAGAAGCCGAGCTCGCCTCGGAAGGCATCAATCCAGCGCAGGTCCGGGTCTCGCCCTTCGTTCCGCTGCAGCAGCCGATTTTCCGCGCCGTCTGGTTCGCCAGCCTCGCCTCGAATTTCGGCGGTCTGATCCAGGCGGTCGGGGCCTCCTGGATGATGGCTTCGATCTCGCCTTCGGCCGAGATGGTGGCGCTGGTGCAGTCCTCGACCACCCTGCCGGTGATGCTGTTCTCGCTGGCCGCCGGCGCCATCGCCGACAATTACGATCGCCGCCGTATCCTGCTGGTCGCGCAGGTCTTCATGCTGCTGGTCTCGATGGCGCTGGCGGCCTTCGCCTGGTTCGGCCTGATCACGCCCTGGCTGCTCCTGACCTTCACTTTCCTGATCGGCTGCGGCACGGCGCTCAACAACCCGGCCTGGCAATCATCGGTCGGCGACATGGTTCCGCGCCGCGACGTGCCGGCGGCGGTGACGCTGAACAGCGTCGCCTTCAACATCGCCCGCAGCGTCGGCCCGGCCATCGGCGGCGCCATCGTCGCAGCCGCGGGCGCGGTCGCCGCCTTCGCCATCAATGCGTTCAGCTATATTCCGCTGCTCGTCGTGCTGGCGCGCTGGGAGCCGCCCAAGGTCGAACGGCTCCTGCCGCGCGAGACGATGCTGATCGCGATGGGCGCGGGCGTGCGCTATGTCGCGATGTCGCCGAACATCCGCTCCGTCATCCTGCGCGCCTTCGTCTACGGCTTCGGCGCCATCGTCGGGCTGGCGCTTTTGCCGCTGATCGCGCGCGACCTCGTCCGCGGCGGCCCGCTCACCTATGGCGTGCTGCTCGGCGCGTTCGGCGCCGGCGCGGTGGCCGGCGCCTTCATGAGCGCGCGCCTGCGGCGGGCGATGAGTACCGAAGCTCTGGTTCGCTCCACCTTCACCGCCTACGCCGTGGGCGTCATTTTCGTCGCGCTCAGCGCGACCATGCCGCTGGCGATGGCCGGGCTTTTCGTCTGCGGCGCCTGCTGGGTGCTCGCGCTCTCGACCTTCAATGCCACGGTGCAGCTCTCGGCCCCGCGCTGGGTCGTCGGCCGCGCGCTCGCGACCTACCAGATGGCGGCCTTCGGCGGCATGGCGACCGGCAGCTGGGCCTGGGGCCGGCTGGCGCAACATTTCGGCGTCGAGAAGGCCCTGCTGATCTCGGCGGTTACGCTGCTGGCCGGCGCCGCGCTCGGGCTGCGCTACCGGCTGCCGCCGCTGGAAGAGCTCAATCTCGATCCGCTCAGCCGCTGGCGCGAGCCGAAGGTCGCGGTCGACATCGAGCCGCGTTCAGGCCCGGTGATCGTGACGATCGAATACATCGTCAAGCCGGAGGATGTCGTCGCCTTCCTGACCGTGATGGCGGAACGCCGCCGCATCCGGCGCCGCGACGGCGCCCGGCACTGGACCCTGCTGCGCGACCTGACCGATCCGACGCTCTGGATCGAGCGCTACGACAGCCCGACCTGGGTCGAATATGTCCGGCAGAACCAGCGCGTCACCCAGGCCGATGCAGAGATCGGCGAGCGCGTCCGAGCGCTGCATAGCGGGCCGAACCCGCCGGTGGTCCATCGCATGATCGAGCGGCAGACAACCTCCCTGCCGCAAATGCCGGCGACGAGGTCTCCGACGCTCGCGGACTCGCTGGCCGATACGTCGCGACCGGCCTGAACCCACGACGCTCCCACATCATCGGGGTAGCAATGTGCCCCAGTCTCCCCGGACGCGGCACAAATCCAAGTTGTCGTCATGCTCGCCCTCGTGGCGAGCATCCACGCCTTGAACCGCTTCGGCGAAGGAAGACGTGGATGGTCGGGACAAGCCCGACCATGACGTCGCGGGTTCGACGAACTTACGTGATCAGCCCGTTCAGCCGACGATCCAGAGGCCGGCGAGCCCGACCATGCCGACGATGATGCGCCACCAGGCGAAGGGGGCGAAACCGCGCTTCGAGACGAAGTCGAGGAAGCTGCGCACCACGATCAGCGCCGAGAAGAAGGCCGCAATGAAGCCGACGACGATCAGGATGCTGTCGTCGAAAGTCAGGTCCTTGTAGCTCTTCAGCAAGTCATAGGCGAAGGCGCCCGCCATGGTCGGCATGGCGAGGAAGAAGGAGAACTCGGCCGCAGCCCGCTTGCTGGCACCCAACAGCATGGCGCCGACGATGGTCGAGCCCGAGCGTGAGACGCCGGGGATCATCGCCAGGCACTGGATCAGGCCGATCTTGAAATACATCGGCAGCGGGAAAGTCGTGGCGTCGGTGTGCTTCTCCTGCAGCTCCATCTCGTCCACGACGAGCAGGATCAAGCCGCCGGCGATCAGTGCACAGCAGACGATGAAGGGGTTGAACAGCACGGTCTTGATGAAGCCGTGCAAGGCGGCGCCGATGATCGCGGCGGGCAGGAAGGCGATCATCACGCCGATGACGAAGCGCCGGGCGGAAGGATCGCTCGGCAGTCTCAGCGCGATGTCGAGCAGGCGGCGGAAATAGACCAGCAGAATCGCCAGGATCGCGCCGAGCTGGATCAGCACCTCGAAGGTCTTGCCGTTCGATTCGAAGCCGAGGAAATGGCCCAGCAACAGCAGATGTCCCGTCGAGGAGACCGGCAGGAACTCGGTGAGGCCCTCGACGATGCCGAGGACGAAGGCTTCGATCAGGTTCTGCATGCGGGAGATCCTCGCGCGAATCAGACCGCACCTGGCCGGGCGTCGGTCGTCGTCTCGTCGGCTTACGCCCAGGCCTTTGCAAATTGGTTACCACTTCGCGAAGGAGCCGGGACAAATTGTATGCTCCCGCATTGCCGCGGCTTGTGACGCTTTTCGGGCATGATTATAGCAAGCCCGGTCGCCCCTTCGGATCGCTTGAAAGTCCGGCGGCCCTGCTTCCGACGCATTTTGCCTGCTTCACAAGTCTTCATGAGTGCCATGGCGACCCTGTACCATTACCCGCTATGTCCGCATTCGCGTTTCATCCGTCTCGTACTTGGCGAGTTCGGCATGGAGGCCGAGTTGGTCGAGGAACGCGTCTGGGAGCGGCGACGGGAATTCCTCGAGCTCAACACGGCGGGGACGACGCCCGTCTTCCAGGAGCAGAACGGGTTGCCGGTGCCCGGCGCCGGACCGATCGCGGAGTATCTCGACGAGACCCGCGGGCTTGCGCTCGGCGATCGCCGTCTCCTGCCGGAAGGCCCCGGCGAGCGCGTCGAAGTGCGCCGCCTGCTCGACTGGTTCAACGTCAAGTTCCATGAGGAGATCACCGGGCCGMTCGTGCTGGAAAAGGTGATGAAGCGGTTCATGAGCCGCGACGAGGGCGGCGGACCGCCGGAAATGAGCGCGATCCGCGCCGCCCGCGCGAATGTGCGCTATCATTTGCGCTACATCTCCTGGCTGCTGGCCAAAAGGAACTGGCTCGCGGGCGCGCAGCTGAGCTATGCCGATCTCGCGGCGGCGGCGCATCTGTCCTGCGTCGACTATCTCGGCGACGTGCCCTGGGAAGAGGATGAGGCGGCTCGCTCATGGTACGCGAGGATCAAGTCGAGACCGAGCTTCCGGCCGCTGCTGAGCGACCGCGTGCCCGGCATGTCTCCGAGCGCCCATTACGACAATCTGGACTTCTGAGCGGCGAGAAGCTGAAGCGCGCCGTCACCGAGCGGGCGCTCGGCGAAGGCTTCGCCGTGATGCGCGTCGCCACGGCCGATGCCATCCCCGAGGCGCCGGAGCGGCTCGAAGCCTGGCTCTCCAGCGGCTATCAGGGCGAGATGGGCTGGATGGAGGAGCGCCGCGACCAGCGCGCCGATCCGCGCCGGCTGTGGGGGGAGGTTCGCTCCGTCATCATGCTCGGCATGAACTATGCGGGCGACGGCGATCCCCTCGCCACGCTGGCTCAGCCCGACAAGGCTACGATCTCGCTCTATGCGCGCCGACGCGACTATCACGACGTCATCAAGGGCAAGCTGAAGAGCGTGGCCGGCCTGCTCGCCGCGCGCGGCGGTGCCGGCGTCAAGGTCTTCGTGGACACCGCCCCGGTGATGGAGAAGCCGCTGGCGCAGGCGGCCGGGCTCGGCTGGCAAGGCAAGCACACCGTCCTGGTCTCGCGCGAGCATGGCTCCTGGCTGCTGTTAGGGGCGATCTACACCACCGCGGAGCTGCCGCCTGACGCGGCCGAGCGCGACCATTGCGGCTCCTGCCGGCGCTGTCTCGACATCTGCCCGACCGACGCCTTTCCGGCGCCCTACCGGCTCGATGCGCGCCGCTGCATCGCCTATCTCACCATCGAACATCCCGGCCATATCGACGCGGAATTGCGGCCGGGCATCGGCAACCGCGTCTTCGGCTGCGACGACTGCCTCGCCGTCTGTCCGTGGAACAAGTTCGCGCAGACCGCACAGGAAACCCGGCTCGCCCTCAAGGACGAGCTCGACGGGCTGGACCTCGCCGCACTCGCCCGCCTGGACGATACCGCGTTTCGTGCACTCTTCGCCGGCACGCCGGTGAAGCGCACCGGGCGCGACCGCTTCCTGCGCAATGTCCTGATCGCCATCGGCAACAGCGGCCGGGCGGAGCTTGCCGAAAGCACCCTGCCCCATCTCGCCGATCCCTCGCCGCTCGTCCGCGCCATGGCGGTCTGGGCTCTCGGCCGGCTCGCCCCCGAACACGCCAGCAAGCTCGCTGCTGGAGGTCTCGGCGGCGAGAGCGACCTGCAGGTGCGCGCCGAATGGCTCGCGCTCACGCCTCAGACGGAAGACGCTGCATGAACATCCTGATCCTCGGCCTCGGCTATTCGGCCGGCTTCTTCGCGCGCGCCGCACTGGCGCGGGGATGGGAGGTGACCGGCACCGTCCGTTCCGCCGAGAAGGCGGTCCATCTCAGCCGCGAAGGCATCCGCACGCTGGTCTTCGACGGCTTCGCCGTATCATCGGCGCTCGGCAAGGCGGTGGCGGAAGCCGACGCAGTGCTGGTCTCGGTGCAGCCGTCCGAGGATGGTGACCCGGCGCTCGGCCCGCTGCGCAGCGCGCTCGCTGCGGCGCCTAACTTGCGCTGGATCGGCTATCTCTCGACGATCGGCGTCTATGGCGACCAGGGCGGCGCCTGGATCGACGAGGCCACGCCACCCGCTCCGACCAACGGCCGCACCCGCCAGCGCGTCGCGATCGAGGAGGCCTGGCTGCAGCTTGGACGCGACAGCGGCAAGCCGGTGCAGATCTTCCGTCTCTCCGGCATCTACGGCCCCGGCCGCAACGCCATCACCAAGTTGCGCGAGGGCAAGGCGAACCGGCTGATCAAACCGGGCCAGGTTTTCAACCGCATCCATGTCGACGACATCGCCGGGGTGCTGATGGCCTCGCTGGCGCAGCCTCGCAACGGCGCGATCTACAACGTCACAGACGACGAGCCGGGGCCGCCGCAGGACGTCATCACCTTTGCGGCCGAACTGACCGGCCTCGAGCCGCCGCCGGAAACCCCGTTCGAACAAGCGCAGCTCTCACCGATGGCGGCGAGCTTCTACGGCGAAAGCAAGCGTGTCTCGAATGCGCTGGTGAAGCGGGAGTTAGGCTATGCCTTCCGCTACCCGACCTATCGCGAGGCGCTGCGCGCGCTGGCGGCAGCCGGCGAATAGTTTCCGTCAGGCCGCGCGGCGCGGGGTCTCGCCGCCATAGTAGTCGGTGTAGCGCTTGTCGATCGCCGAGACCGGCAGCACGACGAGCACGTCGGTCGTGCCGAACTGGCGGTCAATCACGGCGCCGGTGCCGAAGCGCGCGCCGATCCGGAGATAGCCCTTGATCAACGGGGGCAACTCCTTGAGCGCGAGCTTGGCGTCGATCATCTCCGACGGCAGGCGATCCATGCCGACGAAATGCTCGGGATGCGCAGTTGCGGCCCATTCGCCCTGCGAGCGAGCCTGATGGTGCAGGAAGCTCAAGGGCAGGGCCAGCGAGTCGGGATCGGTCCCGTCGAAGGAAGCGCAGCCGAACATCGCATCGATGCGGTGATGCTGGAGGTAAGCCCAGATACCCGACCAGAGCAGCTCGACCGTCCGCTTGGTGCGGTAGGGCTTCAGCACGCAGGAACGGCCGAGTTCGAGGAAGCGCTGACCGGGATGGCGCGCGAGCAGCGGAGCCAGATCGAATTCGCTCTGCGTGTAGAAGCCGCCGAGCCGTTCCGCGGCGCTCTGGCGCATCAGCCGGTAGGTGCCGACGACCTTGGGCTTGATACCGCCGAAGCGGCCGCGCGCCGCATGATCGATGACGAGGAGATGGTCACAGGCCTTGTCGAAGCGGTCGGCGTCGCGGCGGAACATCCGCGACACGACATCGGCCTTGGCCGACATCTCCTGGTAGAACACACGGTAGCGCAGGCGCTGCGCCCGCCAGATCTCGCGCGGGCCGCGCGCCAGCCGGACCTCGAGCGAACCTAGCCGGCCGAGCGTTCCCGAAAGCGGGGGAGCCTCGCCGGGCTCGGCGCCGAAACGGCGCATCGGAGCGCCCGCGATCAGCATCAGCGGAGCGAACCTGGTGAACGGATTGCCGGCTGAAAATCGGGAGGGCAGCGCGTTCTTGCTGTCAGAAACGTGCAATGCCATTGCGAATCTCGGTCCCTCAGCCGTGTTCGGCCTAGAGGTAGGCTTGCCCGGAGCATCTTACAACTTCGCGACAGAACTGCGTCGATGGGATGACTACCGTCAAGCCGAGAGGCTGCCCGCCGGCGGTTGAGACAGGCGCTCGAGCCAGCGCAGCAATGCCGCGCGCTCCAGCGGCTTGGCGAGGCAGTCGTCCATCCCCGCCGCCAAAGCCGCCTCCTGATCGGCTTCCGCGACATTCGCCGTGACGGCGACGAGCGGCAAGCCGGAGGCGCGCCCGAGCCGGCGCTCGAGCGCGCGGACGGCGCGTGCGCAGTCGAGCCCCGTCATCACCGGCATGCGCACATCGAGAAGGGCGAGCGCCAGCGGCGGAGCAGCGCCGGCAAAGCTCGCCTCGACGCGCTGCAGAGCCTCGCGCCCGTCGCGCGCCCAGAAGGCGATGCAGCCGAAGCGTTCGAGCGTCCGAACGACCAGCAGCGCGTTGATTTCATTGTCCTCGGCCACGAGCACATGGAGGCCCGTTCCGGGCACGTTGCGCGCGGATGCAGCGACATTCGCGATTTCGCCCATCGCCGGCAGCATGTGCGGGAAGTCGGCATCGAGCCGTTCATAGAGCGAGCGCGTCCGCACCGGCTTGATGAGAAAGCCGGAGAAGCCCGCTGTCTGCGGCGCACCGAACTGCCGCCGCTCCAGAGGCGAGAGCAGGATCAGGCAATCTCGGATGCCCGACGCAGCGACCGCCGCCGCAAGATCCTTCGCCGGCATATCGCCGAGCGCGTGGTCGATCAGAACGGCTGTCGGAAGGGTTTCGCCGATCAGCTTCACGCGCGCCGCCTCGACAGTCGTCGCGACAGAGACCGCCGCCCCGGTCACCCGGACCGCTTCCGCCAGAAAGCGCGCCGCGAACGGAACGGGCGAGACCAGCAGGATATGCTGATGCGGCCAATGCGGAATGCCCGGACGCGCAGCATCGGAAGCTGCCGCGAGCGGCAGGGTGACGCGGAAGGTTGCTCCTTCGCCTAGCCGGCTTTCGGCCCTCACTTCGCCGGCCATCAAGCCAACGAGGCGCCGGACGATCGCCAGCCCGAGGCCAGCTCCGGACTGCCGTATGCCGGCACCGTGCTCGACCTGTTCGAATTCGCTGAAGATATCGTCGAGCCGGTCGGCGGGAATGCCGGGTCCGGTATCGGCGACGGTGATCTCGACATCCGCACCCGACAGACGCAGGCTAAGACCGACACCGCCGGCTTCGGTGAACTTCACCGCATTTCCGACGAGGTTGAGCAGAATCTGGCGCAGGCGGTCGCGGTCGCCGATGAGGCGCGTGGGCAGCTCGGGCGCAATATGGGCGGAGAGCTCGATGCCCTTCGCCTGCGCCCGCGGCGCCATCAGTTCAGCCACCGTCTCGACCAGCTGGACGACGTCGAAGGGCTCCTCGACCAGCTCAAGCTTGCCGGCCTCGACCTTGGCGAAATCCAAGATGTCGTCGACCAGGGCGAGCAAGGCCTCGCCGGAGGTCCGCAGCGCCGCGATGTAGGTCGCCTGCTCCGCGTCGGGGCCGGTATCCGTCAGCAGGTCGGCCATCCCCAGGATGCCGTTGAGCGGCGTGCGGAACTCGTGGCTGACGGTGGCGAGGAAGCGCGATTTCGCCTCGCTCGCAGCTTCGGCCCGGGCGCGGGCCTCGACGAGGGCGTCCTCGCCGGCGATGCGGGCGGAGATGTCGCGCCCGACGCGTTGGATGAGCGCCCTCCCGCCGTTTCCCGGAACAGCCGTCTCGACCCAGGAAATCCAGCGTTCGCCTTCATAGGTCGCCAGGCACTCATCGAAGCTGCGCGCTCCACCTTCGAGCAGCTGCGCCGGCCGGCTGGCGAGTTGCGGCAATTGCATCTTGCTGCCGACGAGGTCGACCTCGCTCGCGCCGAACAGCGCCCCATAAGCACGGTTGGCATAGACGATGCGCGCACCGTCCCGCCTGACGATCAGATCTCCCTGGGCCTCGATCAGGCTGCGATAGCGTTCCTCGCTGTCGGCGAGGGTCCAAAGCCGGTCATTGAGATTCTCGGTGTCGCGGAGCAAAGCGGCGACCTGCCGGCGCAGCTGTTCGCGCTGGAACAGGAGCCGAGCGATCAGCACGCATAGCGCGAGCGCTGCGCTTCCGACGATGAGCCATGACCAGAATGACGAAGCCATGCTCCTCGATCTAGCGCTCGTCCCTTGAGAAAGGCGCCTGCGAACTCCGCGGATTTGCCGCTCGGCCTTAAGGGTCGGTTAACCCCGCGGACTTCCAGCCCGTTGTTTTATCGCACTTTCTTCAGCAGAACCGGCGTCCGCTTCGCTCGAAAACGCGCCATGCGATCAGGCCGCCTGAACGAGCTCGCCCCCGCGCGAGCGATAGGACAGCGCCTCCGCCAGATGCAGCCGCCCGACCTTCGCCTCGCCATCGAGATCGGCGAGCGTGCGGGCCACCTTCAGCACGCGATGATAGGCGCGGGCGGTCAAGCGCATCGCCTCCGCGGCATCGCGCAGAAGGGCGAGCCCGGCATTGTCGGGCCGCGCGATCTCTTCCAGCACCGGCGGGGGGCAGGCTGAGTTGGTGGTGACGTGGCCCAGGCCGCGCTGAGTCAGCTCCAGCGCCTCGAAGCGCGCGCTCTGGAGCTGACGGGCCGCAGCGACCCTTGCGGCGACAGTGGCCGAATCCTCTCCCGTAGAGGGCAGGATCAGGTCGGCAGCCGTGACCGCGGGAAGATCGATCGCGATATCGATCCGGTCGAGCAGCGGACCGGACAAGCGAGTCTGATACTGCGCCATGCAGCGCTCGTTCGGCTGTCGGCGGCAGGCGAAGCCGGGCTCTGTCGCCTTGCCGCAGCGGCACGGGTTCATCGCCGCCACGAGCTGGAATCTGGCGGGATAGGAGACCCGGTGATTGGCGCGGGAGATCAGGACATCGCCGGTCTCCATCGGCTGCCGCAAGGCATCCAGCACCTGCGGCTGGAACTCGGGCAACTCATCGAGGAAGAGCACGCCGTGATGGGCAAGCGAGACCTCCCCCGGCCTGGCATGAAGGCCGCCTCCGACGAGCGCTGCCATCGAAGCCGAATGATGCGGCGCCCGGAACGGGCGGCGATCGGTCAGTGCGCCGTCGGCAAGATGGCCCGCGACCGAGAGCACCATTGAGACCTCGAGCAGTTCGCGCGGAGAAAGCGGCGGCAGAATCGACGGCAGGCGGCTCGCCAGCATCGACTTTCCGGCGCCCGGTGGACCGTTCATAAGGAGATTGTGGCCGCCGGCCGCAGCGATTTCGAGCGCGCGGCGCGCGCTCTCCTGCCCCTTGATATCGACGAGATCAGGCAGAAATCCCCCTTGACGGGCCACTGCCGGCTCCGGCCGCGCCATCACCTGCGTGCCCTTGAAATGGTTGGCGAGCTGGATAAGGGAGCGCGGCGCGAGGATGTCGATATCGGCGGCCGCCCAGGCTGCTTCCGGGC
Organism: Allobosea sp. 05T438; assembly: GCF_056396025.1. Taxonomy (NCBI): domain Bacteria; kingdom Pseudomonadati; phylum Pseudomonadota; class Alphaproteobacteria; order Hyphomicrobiales; family Alloboseaceae; genus Allobosea; species Allobosea sp. 05T438. The sequence continues at coordinate 118,522 of NZ_JBFTKQ010000015.1, read as the reverse complement.
CGGAAGCGGCAGGACAGATCAGACCCTGCCCTCTTGCATAGGCTGCGATCGCTGCCGGCAGGACACCGGCCACCGGCGTGATCGAGCCATCGAGGGCGAGCTCCCCGAGCACGGCATAGCCGGCAAGCGCATCGGCCGGGATCGCGCCGATTGCCGCCATGACGGCGAGCGCGATCGGCAGATCGTAGTGGCTGCCCTCCTTGGGCAGATCGGCTGGCGCCAGATTGACGGTGATGCGCCTGGCCGGCAGGGCAAGCCCCGAGGCGATGAGCGCGGCGCGCACCCGTTCGCGGCTCTCGGCGACGGCCTTGTCAGGCAGCCCGACCAGAATGAAGGCGACGCCGCCGGCCGCGACCTGCACCTGAACATCGACGGCGCGCGCTTCGATCCCCTCGAACGCCACCGTCGCGACCCGCGTCACCATCTCGGCCTCGCCCCATTCCCCATAGGAACGCTAGCGGAGCTTCAGCGGCAGCGCAAGAACATATCAAGAACTTATGGTGATGCAGGGAGGCGATCGCCTCCCTGCCTGGAGAACGCTCAGGCTTCGACGCCCAGGCCGATCTGGCAGGCGACGCCGGTGCCGCCGAGGCCGCAATAGCCCGCCGGGTTCTTGGCGAGGTACTGCTGGTGATAGCCCTCGGCGAAGTAAAGCGTCGGCGCCTCACGGATCTCGGTCGTGATCGGGCCGTAGCCCTTGGCGGCCAGAGCCTTCTGGTAGTCCGCACGCGATTGCTCGGCGGCGGCCTTCTGCTCTGCATCGTAGGTATAGATCGCGGAGCGGTACTGCGTGCCGATATCGCCGCCCTGGCGCATGCCCTGAGTCGGGTCATGGTTCTCCCAGAAGATCCTGAGCAGATCCTCATAGGAAATCTTGGCGGGATCATAGACCACCAGCACGACCTCGGTGTGCCCCGTCAGGCCGCTGCACGCCTCCTCATAGGTCGGATTCGGCGTGGTGCCGCCGGCATAGCCCACGGCCGTCACCCAGATCCCCTCGCCGCTCTGCCAGAACTTGCGCTCGGCGCCCCAGAAGCAGCCGAGCCCGAACAGCGCCTTGCGCGTGCCTTCCGGATAAGGGCCGGCCAGAGCGCGCCCGTTGACGAAATGGGTTTCAGCGGTGGGAATCGCAGCAGGGCGGCCCGGCAGGGTCTCGGCCGCCGTCGGCATCTCGGTCTTCTTGCGCAAAGAGAACATTCCTCGCTCCGTTCGTTCGAGCTTCGGCGCCTATGTAAGCCTCCGGCGGCCCTTCGCACAGGGGGCTTCGCGCACACGGGCTTCACCGACGCGTGACGATGCCGATCTGCGGCTCCGGCTGCCGCCCCAGCCATAGCAGCGCGAATCCGAGCAGAAGCGCCGCGAGCGCAGTCGGCATCCGCATCACCGACAGCAGCACGGGATCCCAGAGCAAGGGATGGATGTTGCGTTCGACAGCTGGCTGGAGCTGCGCGTAGCGCTCATGGATCAAGGCGGTCAGGGTTTCGCTCAACGCCGTGAAGCGCAGGGCGGAGTTGGCGATGGAACGGGCGCCGTCGATCACGAGCGCTACGAATCCGGCCGCAACGGACAGATATCCCAACAGTCGCAGAAGAAACCTCACCTTGCTCCCCGTCTCAGTTTGCCACTCGCGTATCTGACTGCGGCCCCAGCTCCAAGATGTGCTCATCCCAGGGGCTCAGCGCAACCGGACGCGCAGGTTTTAGGGGATTGTGCAAAACCCTTCATCTCGGGCCTTGAAAGATGCTGGCCCGGCAGTCATAAGCAGCGCGCCGGACAGGTGGCCGAGTGGTTGAAGGCGCACGCCTGGAAAGTGTGTATACGGGAAACCGTATCGCGGGTTCGAATCCCGCCCTGTCCGCCAGCAATTCCCAAAAGATGATTTTTGAGAGCGCTCAACCGCCTCAAGAGCTCGACCGGCTCCGCGAGTGTTTCCGGATGGGATCCAGAAGCTCGTCAGCAAGCCGATGGAGAGACGCAGCCTGGCAGCGCGCCAGCCGCTGGAGGTCGGCGCGGCCTGCTTTCGGATCGGCCCCTGGAGCCATCAGCCGAGAGTGAGCATGCTCCGGATCTCGGCGTCGCATTGGCCGATATGCTGCAGCAGCGGATCGATATGGGGCACCCTGTCGCCAGCCGCGGCGAAAGGAGCGGCCTCGCGAACCAGCGCATGGAGCCTGCCCGTCACGGCGCCGAGCGGGGCGGCCTTCCGGATATCGACGGCTTGCGCGGCGACGAGCAGTTCGATCGTTGCGATCGAGCGGCACAGGCCCGCCACCTCGGCCGTCTTGCGGGCCGCCAGCCCGGCCATGCCGGCCCGGTCGAGATTGCCGTTGGAATGGCTCGAACTGGCGAGCTCGTGCACGACGGGCGCGGTGGCGAGCCGTGCCTCGGACGTGATCGCCTTGTGGAACTGCGCCAGCCCGTTGAAGCCGGGAAGGCCCACGCCATCCTCCTCGATCAGCCCGACGGTGAGGCCCGACCAGAAGGAATCGACCAGCTTCGCGACACGTTCCGCCGAGCTGGTCACGACCGGGGCGAATCCCAACCGGGCAACGTCGAGCGCCATCGACAGCGAGACCGTGTCGAAATTGGCGACGGAAATGAGCGCCTGCTCCTCGATCGAGACGATCGGGTTGTTCTGGCTCGCCCGCAGCTCGGTTTCGACCTGGCCATAGGCGAACTCCAGGCTATCCGCCGCCGTGCCGTGGAGCAGCGGCAGCGAGCGAAAGCTCAGCGGGTCCTGCAGATGACGCGGCCCGCCCTTGGCGAAGAGATAGCTTCCTGCGAGGTAGTGGCGGATCCGCGTGCCATGCCGGTTGAGCCCGGCGAAGGGGCGCGACTGCAGCGCGGCTTGCGAGACGATCGACGGGTTGGCGGCGAAGCCCTCCATGCTCAGCGCGGCGATCAGGCTCCAGAGGTCGAGGCTATCGCGCAGATCGGCCATGGCCAGCGCCGCAGTGCCCAAGGCGAGCGCGCTGGAGTTGAGCAGCGCCAGGGCTTCGCCGGCCTGCAATTCGAGGTCGCCATAGAGCGCGAGCGCCAGATCGGTGATCGGGGCCATGTCGCTCTGGCCCATCGAGCCCCAGATGTGCACGTCGATCGTGCGATCCTCGTTCAGCGCAGCAGCAAGCCGCTCGGCCAGCAGCGGCCGAACGCCGAGGCGCCCGCTCGCCATCGCGTTGAGCAGCACCGTCATCATCGCCCGGACAGCCTCATGCGGGGCGAGAGGCCCGTGTGCGACATTGTGGGTCAGCAGCAGGCGGCGGTTGAACTCGGCGATGCGATCGGGCGCGAGCGGCACGCCGGTCTTGGCGCCGACGCTGGTGGTGACCCCGTAGACCTTTTCGCCGCGCGCCACCGCATTGTCGACGACGGCGCGAGCAGCCTTCATCCGCTGAACCGCATCCGCCGTGACCGAGACCTGAGCCTTCCCCCTGGCGATGCCGACGAGCTGGTCGATCGTAAGGTCGAAACCGGTAATATCCACATGGCTCATGGCAGATCCGTCCCCAGCAAGGCTGCCCAGTGTTCGAGGCGTTCGATGCCCCCTTCACCGGGCTCGTTCTTCAGCGTGCGCAAGCACTCCTGACCGATTCCGTGCTTATCGGGAAGCGGGCAGGCGCGGCGGGCAAAGACCTCTGTTTCATAGATTGAAATGCCGCATGCACAGCCCGCCATCGCCCTGGGATCGGCTAGTTTCGCGCCGTCGAAACGGGCGCAGCGCATGGCCATCACCTACGATCTGGTCAAGGAAGTCACCGCCGATCTCTATGATTGGTCGCTGCGCCGGATTCCGGAATCCTCGAAGGCCGCGTTCCGCGAAGCCCTCGCGACGGAAACCGAGCCGCAGGCGCGGCAGACGCTGGCCTTCATGCTCGACAGCGCCGAGCGTGCCGAAGAGACCGGCAAGTTCCTGTGCTCGGATGCCGGCGTGCCCAGCTACACCATCAAGATCGGCTCCGGCGTGCGCATGGAAGGCGACATCCGCCAGGCCATCGTCGACGGCTTCGCCGATCTCGTCCGGACGATCCAGCCGCCGATCCTGCGCTTCGTCACCAACCCGCTGACCAACGAACGCAGCTATCACGGCAAGGACATGCCGCTGGTTTCCTATGAGCTCGTCGGTGATGTCGACTATCTCGACATCACCTGCGCGCCGAAAGCGCTCGGCGGCGGGCGCTGGGCGGCGGTCGAGACACTGGTCAGCCCGAGCCTCGAGGAGATCGAGCGCTGCATCCTCGAACTCGTGCTGCGCCCGGGCGGACAGCATTGCCCGCCGGTCGTCGTCGGCGTCGGCATCGGCGGAACCTTCGACCACGCCGCCAAGCTCTCCAAGGACGCGACTTTGCGCCCCTTCGGCGAGCGCAATCCCGAGCCGATGGTCGCGGATATGGAGGAGCGCCTGACCCGCGCCGTCAACCAGATGGGCTTCGGCCCGATGGGTGTCGGCGGTTCGACGACCACCTTCGGCGTCCATGTCGAATACGCCTCGGGCCACGGCTTCACACCGGTCGCGGTTTCGTTCAACTGCTGGATCAATCGGCGGACGCGCGCCCGGATCTACAACTCCGGCACGGTGGAGCGGATCGAGTGAGCCCGTCCCTGCCTCGCATCACCTTGCCGTTGACGCCCGAGGCCGCGCGGGCGCTGAAGCTCGGCGACGTCGTGCTGCTTGACGGCGACGCCGTCGCGACCGTCGGCATGCCCACACAGAAGCGGATGGTGTCGGAGCTCGAAGCCGGCCGCGAACTGCCGCTGCCGCTGCGTGGCGGCTCCTTCTTCCACATGGGCGTCAGCTATGAGGAGGCCGCGACCGGCCCCGGCCCGCTCCACTACGTCAACCCGACCACGTCGAGCCGCTTCGACCACCTGATGCCCTCCCTGATCCGGACGCTCGGACTCAGCGCAACCGGCGGCAAGGGTGGGCTCGGAGCGGAAAGTGTTGCGGCGATGCGCGAGGTGGGCTGCGTCTATTTCTCCTTCGTCGGCGGCGCTTCCGCTTTGCTGAGCCAGGGCGTTCAGGCCGTGACGGATTGCGCCTGGACCGACCTCATCATGCAATTCCGGCTGAACCGCATCCGGCTCGACGGCTTCGGCCCGGTCATCGTCGCCATCGATGCTCACGGCAACTCGATCTATGAGCGCCTGATGAATTCGGCCCGCGAGCGGATGCCCGAGATCCTGCAGTCGCTGCGCCCCTCTCCAGACGACACAGAGAGACCCCAATGAAAGTGATCGAAATCACCCAGCCGGGCGGCCCTGAGGTCCTGGCCTTCGGCGAGCGTCCGCTGCCGCAGCTCGGCCCGGCCGATGTGCTGATCCGCGTGCGCGCGGCCGGGGTGAACCGTCCCGACATCCAGCAGCGGCGCGGCCTCTATCCGCCGCCGCCCGGCGCGACCGATCTTCCGGGGCTGGACGTTTCCGGCGTGGTCGAGGCGGTTGGTGCCGAGGTTGCGTGGCCCAAGGTCGGCGATGCCGTCTGTGCGCTCGCCAATGGCGGCGGCTATGCCGAGATCTGTGCAGTTCCGGCCTTGCAGTGCCTGCCCTTGCCTGATGGATTCTCCTTCGCCGAGGCGGCCGCGCTGCCGGAGGTGTTCTTCACCGCCTGGAACAATGTCATCTGGCTCGGCCGGCTGGCTGAGGGCGAGACCCTGCTGGTTCAGGGCGGAACGAGCGGCGTCGGTATGGCCGCGATCCAGATTGCGAAGCAGTTGCGCGGGGCACGCGTGATCGCGACCGCCGGCTCGGCCGAGAAGCGCGCGGTCAGCCTGGAGATCGGCGCCGATTTCGCCATCGACTACCGGGCAGACTGGGTCGGGGAGATCGAGGCTGCGATCGGCAAGGAGAAGGTCGATGTGGTGCTCGATTCGCAGGCCGGCCCCTATACGGAAAAGCAGCTCGGGCTGCTCGCGCCGGATGGGCGGGTCGTTCTGATCGCCAGCCATCTCGGCCAGACGGCGGAGGTGAACGTCCGTAACATCGTCCGCCGCCGGCTAACCCTGACCGGCTCGACGCTCAGGCCGCGCGACGCCGCCTACAAGGGCCGGATCGCGGCCGAACTGGTCAAACAGGTCTGGCCGCTGCTCGCCAGCGGCAGGGTCCGCAGCCATATCTGCGCGACCTTCGACTGGGGCGATGTCCGCGATGCGCACGCGCTGATGGATGCGGGCGAGCAGATCGGCAAGGTGGTTCTGACCATGCCGGCCTGAACCGTGAGGGTGCGTGAACAACGCTGTCCTGCGCAGCCCATTCGGCTCCATGGCGGCTTTTGATCGGGTTGAAACCCTACCCTTCATTGCGAGGAGCGAAGCGACGAAGCAATCCAGGGGGACTGGCTGGGAGGCTTCAGCCCAGTCCACTGGATTGCTTCGCTACGCTCGCAATGACGGTTCTGTCGGGTCGAAAACCACTCTAGAGTCGGCGTTCGTCTTCGTCACGCCGGACCCGCAGAGTGTTCTCGTTCGCGCCCGTTCAATCCGTCCTCAAGGCACTCAGGCTGCTGACCGAGGTCAATCGCTGCAGTGCGGCCACCGTCGGCGAGTTGCACCGCCGCACCGGCCTGCCGAAGCCGACCATCGTGCGCCTGCTCGAAACCCTGATCGACGCCGGCTATGTGACGCGCGATGAGCGCGTGCGCGGCTATCTCGTCACCTCGAAGGTGGCGGATCTGAGCTCGGGCTTCCATGGCGCGCCGATGGTGATCGAGGCGGCACGCCCGTGGGCTACGGCGCTGACACGGCAGATCAAATGGCCCTGTGCCGTGTGCCTGCTCGACTATGACGCGGTCATCGTGCGCTTCAGCACGATTCCGGACAGCCCGATCTCGCCCTTCCACGCCACGCTCGGCTACCGCCTGAGCCTGGGAGGCCGCGCGCTCGGGCGCGCCTATCTCGCCTTCTGCCCGGACGAGGAGCGCGCCGTTCTGCTCGCGGCGATGCGCGCCTCCTCCGATCCCGAGAACAGCAGCCTCACGGACGAGGATATCGAGCGGCTGATCGCCCAGGCCCGCTGGCGCGGCTATACCGAGAGGGACGCTTCGACCGAGCCCCGCAATTCGACGACGATCGCGGTGCCGATCAGGCTCGGCGAGCGCTTGCTCGCGACCTTCGGCGTCACGTTCTTCCGCTCGGCCGTGGCCACTCCCGAGGACAAGGCGCGGATCATCCACCCGTTGAAGAAGGCGGCGGCCAGCATCGAGGCGCAGTTGGAGGCCCTGTCGCAATCCATGGGCGTTGCGTTTCAAGGGGAGAAATAGCCGGCCTTTTCCGCAGGCCGCCTGCCGCTCGCCCCTAGTCTCCGGCCAACACGTCCGAAGAGGCGTTTTCCGGAGGAAATCTCGATGGTGCGACAGCTCTCACGCCGCAATTTCATGGCCTCGGTCGCCGGAGCGGGCCTTCTGGCCGGCCCGCGACAGGCCTTCGCCGACACCTGGCCGAGCCGCCCGACCAATATCGTCGTCCCCTTCCCGGCCGGCGCCTCGACCGACGTTGTCGCCCGGCTTCTGGCGGAGCGGCTGCGCGGCGAATTGGGGCAAGGCTTCGTCGTCGAGAACAAGACCGGCGCCGGCGGCAACATCGCCGCGACCAGCGTGGTCCGGGCCGCCGCCGACGGCTACACGCTGCTGTTCTCGTCCTCGGGGCCGCTCGCGACCAACAAGCTGCTCTACAAGACCATGCCCTTCGATCCGCTCGCCGATTTCACGCCGATCGCGCTGCTGGGCGATGTCCAGGGTATCGTCGCGGTCCATCCCTCGCTGCCGGTTTCGTCCTTCGCGGAGCTCGTCGCCTATGGGAAGGCCAATCCGGGCAAGCTGACTTTCGGCAGCCCCGGCTTCGGCCTGATGGGGCACATCACCGGCGAGCTGATCCAGCGCAAGGCCGGTTTCCAGATGACTCATGTGCCATATCGCGGCTCGGCGCCGCTCGCGACCGACCTGCTGGCCGGAACCGTGAATGTCGCGATCGACTTCATCCCGGCCTATATCCCGCTTGTCAAAAGCGGCGCGATCCGCGGGCTCGCGGTCACCAGCGACCAGCGGGCGCCGCAACTGCCGGAGGTGCCGACGCTGTCGGAGGCCGGGCTGCCGGGCGTCAATGCGACAAGCTGGTTCGGGCTCGTCGGCCCGAAGGGTTTGCCCGAACCGGTGGTGGCGCGGATCGCCGCGATCGCCCGGGCCTATGTCGAAAGCGCGGAGGGGCGCGAGAAGCTAAGCGTGATCGGCGTGCGTGCGCGCAGCGGCGATGCAGCGGCGCTGCGGACCGCCCAGACCCGGGAGATCGCCAGATGGGCCGATGTGATCAAGGCCGCGGCGATCTCGCTCGACTGAACGGCGTGTCGTAAGCCTGCCTCAAGAAACAAAAAGGCCCGGGGAAACCCGGGCCTTTTTTCGTCCTATCGAAACGCGGGGCATCCCGGACGCAGCGAAGCGGAGGTCCGGAATCCATGCCTGCAACCGTGATCGGAAGCGTTCCGGCATGGATCCCGGGTCAAGCCCGGGATGCCGAGCTCGAGCGAGCGTGCCTTATGCCGCAGCGTCGAGCGCGAGCAGCTCAGCGGCATGCCCACCGGTCATCCGCTTGATCTCGGCTTCCGTGAATTGCAGGTCAAGCAGATGGCCGACGACCTCGCGGTAGCCATCGACAGGACGCGGCGAGCCGACGAGCCCGAGATCGGAGCAGAGAACCGTCTTCTCGACGCCGGCGACCTCGATCACGCGGCGCAGCTCCGGCGGCTCGAACTTCTTCGACTTGCCTTCGACGAACATGCAGATCGAATGCTCCATCACCGCGCCGAGCGAAACGAGATGGCGGATTTCCGCGTCGCTGCAATTGTTGACCATGTAGGTCGGGTGATTGACCAGGAGCTTTTTCACGCCGCGGGCCTTAGCCTCCTCGAACACCGCGAAGAGCTCGGCAGTCGAAAGGTGCCCGCCGGCGAGAATGATGTCGCCGGCCGCGATCAGGTCGAGGATCTGCTTGACCTCGTCCAGAAGCTTGCCGTCGGTGCCGAAGGCCGTGAGCGGGACGGGATCGAGCATCTTCTGCGCGGTCTTGGGAAAGGTCTTCACCGCCCCCGAAGCCAGCACGTCGATATGGTTCTTGGCCGAGAGCGTCGGCATCCAGACGATCTTGCCGCCGAGCTTGATGGCATGGTCGACCGCATGCGGGTTGAAGCCGCCCGACGCATTGTTGAGGGCGATGCCGGAAAACAGCCTGACGCCGGTATCCGGCACGAGCTTCTCAAGCAGGATCGCATGGGCCGTGCCGAGGTAGAAATGGTCCTTGTAGACGACGGCGCGAAACCCGGCTTCGGCGGCGTCCAGCATGGCCTCGTGATGGTCGAGGATACGCGGCATGGCGGCCGGGCCGCTATGGCAGTGAAGGTCGACGGCGCCGACCAGGAGATCGGCGATCTGGCGGCTGCGCGCGTCGGCATTCGCAGGAGAGGAGTTCATGTCCGTGGCCCTCACGCGGTTTCGCCGGGCATCGGATAATCCGCGGCGTTGATGACCCAGCCGGGCTTCTGCGAGAAATCCAGGCGGGGTGGGGAGAAGATGTCGATCATCTGGTTCAGCCCGGGCAGCACCGAGCGCGAGGTGTGGATCGACGGCGGCGGGATCACGGTGAGCGAGGGCGCCGCCATCAGCTCGTGCTCGTCCTCGCGCCAGATCCGCATGTCGGGCGTCCAGGGCCAGCGGATGTCGTGGATGTAACCGCCGTCGATGACGAGCGAGCCCTGCTCGAAATCATCGTGGTGATGCGGCGAGAGCGCCGTGATGTCGCGCAGGCCGCTCCGCGGGTCGAGGATGTTCACCATCAGCGTCGTGCACCGGAAGATGCGGCCGAAACGCCCCTCACCGCCCCCTGCATCCAGGCTGTAGGCGCGGATCTTCCAGCCACCTGATGGTTCCGGCCAAGGCGTCAGCAATGCGACGTTGGCGTGGGGCTGCGCGTAGGAGGCCGCGTTGGAGCAGGCCGCGGCGAGATCGGGCGCGGCGCTGGAGAAGATGCGGATGAGGCGGCCTGTGCCCGTCGTCGTGATGCGCGATGCGCCCGGCGGGATGAAGGCGATCGAGCCGCCCAGCACCTCGACCGTCTCGCCTCCGGCCGAGACCGTCGCACTGAGCGTCTTCTCGGGCAGGATCAGGCAGTATTCGTCGGGCTGCGATGCCCGTTCCAGCACGGCTCCGGTTTCGACGTCTGAATAGGCGACGATGAAGTTCTGGCCGCGCGCGAGCCAGGTCCTGAACCCATCGCCGGCCTGCTGCGGTGCCTCCGCATAGAAGCGGGCGTAGTCGGCGCCGGCATAGGCCTTGACCGGAGCAGCCTTGGCCGTGGGCTGCGCCGCCAATTGCGAACGGGGATCACTGGAAGGGTAGTTAGACACGAATGGTTCTCCTATCGCGCGCCGGATGCCTCGACGCGGCTCCGGGCTGCCTGCATTTGCGAGAGCGCGTCGCTCGCGGCCTTGCGCAGGAAGCCCTGGTCCGAGGAGAGGATGAAGGCGCTGGCGCCACGGTCGGCGAAGGCGGCGGATTCCTCGCCATTGTCGGTCATCACGCAGACCGGCTTGCCGGCGGCCTTCGCCGCCCGGAAGATCGCGTCCACCGCGTCGCGGACGATCGGAGCGTCGCGGCTGGGCGCGCCGAAGGCGACGGTGAGATCGCCGCGGCCGATGAAGACGGCGTCGAGCCCCTCGACGGCGAGGATCGCGTCGATCCGCTCCAGCGCCGACGGGTCCTCGATCATGGCGATGGTAGCGACGGCCGCGTCGGACGCATCGACGAGGTCCCACATCTTCGACCCGCCATAGCGGCCGGCGCGGGTGACACCGGAGAAACCGCGCCGGCCGCCGCGATAGCGGCAGGCGGCAACGAGCGCCTCGGCATCGGCCACATCAGCGATATGAGGGGCGAGGACGCCGACGGCGCCGCAGTCGAGCACCGACAGGATGGCGTCCGCCGCCAGCGTGGGAACGCGGACGACGCCGGCGATGCCGGCCGCGCGCGCCGCCAGCAGCGCGATGTCCGTCGCGTTGCGATCGAAGGGCGCGTGCTCCTGGTCGACCACGACAAAATCGAAGCCGCTGTGGCCGAGGATCTCGGTGGCGTGGGCGGTGGGTGTCTTGATGAAGCTGCCGGCCAGGAAGGCGCCGCTGAGAAGGCGCTGGCGGAAGCTGTTGGGTGCGGGAGCTTGCATGCTGCAACGTGCCGGTTTCGGTGGCGGCGATGATGGCACCGGCTCGGCCGAGCGCGGCCGGAAGTTGCCGCGTTTCACGCTTCGAAATGCGTTGATGCGTGCCTGCCCTTTGGTCAGAAAGGCGGCAGGATCGGGCCGGGTTCAATGAAGCGGCGGATCCCACCGTCTGAAAGGCCATCCCAAATGAAGAAGCGCCTCCTGCTGATCGCCGGCCTCCTGGCCGCCTCCGCCCTGCCTGCCGCTGCCGGTTCGCTCGAAAACGTCAGGAACCGCGGCGAACTGGTCTGCGGCGTCAGCCCGGGGGTGGCCGGCTTCTCCGTCCCCGACGAGAAGGGGCGCTGGGGCGGCTTCGATGTCGACATCTGCCGCGCGGTCGCGGCCGCTGTCCTCGGCGACGCCGGGAAGGTGCGCTACACCCCGCTCAGCCCGAAGGACCGCTTTGTCGCGCTGCAGACCGGCGAGATCGACATGCTGTCCCGCCAGGCCACCTGGACCCTGTCGCGCGATACCCAGATGGGCCTGCGCTATGTCGGCGTCGCCTATTACGACGGGCAGGGCTTCATGGTCCGCAAATCGCAGAACATCGCCTCGGCCAAGGACCTGAACGGCGCCTCGGTCTGCGTGCCGACGGGCACCACGACGGAGCTCAACATCGCCGATTATTTCCGGGCGAACGGCATGAAATACGAGGGCGTCGCCTTCGAGGCCGGCGACCAGGTCGCCAAGGCCTTCGAATCCGGCCGCTGCGACGTGTTCAGCAACGACGTCTCCGCGCTCTCCGCCTACCGGCTCAAGCTGGTCAACCCGGCCGAATACGTCATCCTGCCGGAGCTGATCTCGAAGGAGCCGCTCGGTCCGGTCGTACGCCAGGGCGACGAGACCTGGACCAGCATCGTCCGCTGGTCGCTTTACGCCATGATCAATGCCGAGGAACTCGGCATCACCGCCGCCAATGCGGAGGAGCAGAAGCGCACCGGCTCTCCCGAGGTGCAGCGCCTGCTCGGCGGCAACGGCAATTTCGGTGAATCGATGGGGCTGAAGCCCGATTGGGCCCTGCAGATCGTCAAGCAGGTCGGCAATTACGGCGAGGTCTACGAGCGCAATGTCGGCGCCGGCTCGAAGCTCGGCATCGGGCGCGGCCTCAACAAGCTCTGGACCGCCGGCGGCCTGCAATACGCTCCGCCGGCGCGCTGAGCGAGATCGTCCCGACCCGGCTCCGCCGGGGTTTGAAAACTGGCTCGTACGCCCGGTCATCGCGCCGGGCGTGCTGCATCGAGGGGAGCCGATGTCGGTTTCGGATGTCTACCCTGCGGAAATCCTGAAGGGCTTCGCCGTCGCGCTGCTCGAAGCGGCCGGGGCGCCGCCCGACAATGCGGCCCTGGTGGCCGAAGCTCTCGTCGACGCGGATATCGAGGGACTGGCCTCGCACGGCTTGCTGCATCTGCCGATGTATCTGGACCGGATCGCAGGAGGCTCCGTCGATCCGTGCGCGAGGGGCGAGATCGTCGCGGATCTGGGCTCGCGCCTGACGATCGATGCCGGGAACGGGCTGGGGCAGGTCACGGCCGAGCGGGCCTGCGAGATCGCGACGGCGCGAGCCGCCGCGCATGGCCTTGCGATGGTGGCAGTCCGCAACGCCTTCCATTTCGGCGCCGCCGGCCGCTTCGCGCGGAAGATCGCGCTGACCGGACAGATCGGCATCGTCATGGCCAATACGCGGCCGATGCTGCCCGCGCCCGGCGGTGTCGAAGCCGTCGTCGGCAACAACCCGCTGGCGATCGCGGTCCCGACCGGCGGCGAGCCCATCGCGCTGGATTTCGCGATGAGCGCCGGCGCGATGGGCAAGATCAGGCTGGCCGCAAGCAAGGGCGAGCCGATTCCGGAAGGCTGGGCGCAAACGGCACAAGGCGAGCCGACACGGGACGCATTCGAGGCGCTGCGGGGTACGCTCCTGCCTGCCGCGGGGGCCAAGGGCTTTGGGCTCGCCGTCATGATCGATCTTCTGGCTGGCGGCTTGTCGGCCGGCGCCATCGGCGAGGCCGTGCAGCCGCTCTACGGCGATGCCGCCCGCCCCTATGCAAGCGCGAACCTGTTCATGGCGATCCAGATCGAAGGAATGCGGCCGATTGCGGAATTCGAGGCGGCGGCTTCCGGATTTTCCGATCGGATCCGGAGCTCGCGGACAGCTCCCGGGGGACGCCCCGTACGGCTTCCGGGCGATCGCGCGGCGCAAGCGCGGAGCCGTTTCGACGGTTTCTGCGCTCTGGGAGCGGAAACGCTCGAGGCACTCAAAAGCCGCGCTCGCCGCCTCGGCGTCACGATCCCCGTCGCGCTCGCGGACGACGGCAAAGGCCGATCAAATCACGACCCGCACTGATCGCGATCGTGCGCTCCCGGCGCAAAGGCTGTCGCCCGGCCATTCAAGAAAAGAAAAAGAAAAGCGAACGGCTGGCGCGCCATTCCGCTTCAAGCTTCGGCCTTCGGGCCTCTGACCGCCATGAGCATCGCGTAGCCGAGCAGGCTGAACGCAACAATGCCGAGGAGGTTGAGAGCAATGTCGATCATTTTGGCGGCCTGGCGCAACGTAAGGTAAATGATTCCTTACCTGCATCCGCTCGACCGCGCCAGACCCGGCTGCCCGATACTTAGGTCACGCTCTCCGTCGCCAGCTTGAATGCGTAAGCCAGCGCGGCGAAGCTGATCAGGCCCAACATGCTGAAGATATCCATGCCTTCTCCTCGGTGAACAACCGGCAGCATGACTCGCTTCCCCTAAGAACGGGGCCGTTTTTTCCTTAAAATTGTCTGCAACGCCAATGGAAAACAGGCCCCGCCCTGGCGCTGCCGGGCCTTGAGGCCGGGCGATCGACGGCTCCTCAAATCGCGCCGGCCAGTTCGCCAGTTTGATTAAACTGTCACATTCCGGACTTAGGCGGGGGGCCGCAGGCACGAGCCTTGGCGGAGAACCACAATGCGCGCATATCACTGGCTGGCGGCGGTCATCGCCGCGGGCGTAGCGGGAGGGTCCGCCGCTGCGCAGACCGTCTATCCGATCGACCGTGCCGAGATCCTCGAGGGCTCGCGGTTCGACTTCAAGGTCGAATTCCCGAACGCGCCGACCTCCGCCGACGTGAACGTCACCGTCAACGGCAAGCCTGCCGCCGAAATCTTCGGCCGTCCGACCAACTTCATCCAGAGCGAGGAAGGCCAGAAGCACTCGGCGCTGTGGCTGCGCGGCGCTTCGCTGCCGGCCGGCCGCTATGTGGTGGAAGCCACGCAGGGCGGCAACAAGGCGACCGTGAACTGGGATGTCTTCGCCACCGCCCAGCCGCGCCGCGCCAGGAACGTCATCCTGTTCATCGGCGACGGCATGTCGGTCGCCAACCGTACCGCCGCCCGCATCCTCTCCAAGGGCTGGAAGGAAGGCAAATATGACGGCGAGCTCGCCATGGACGACATGTCCAACATGGCGCTGATCTCGACCTCCGGCACCGACTCGATCGTCACCGACAGCGCCAATGCCGCCCATGCCTACACCACCGGCCACAAATCCTGCGTCAACGCGCTCGGCGTCTACTGCKCCAAGAACGCCCTGACCCTCGACCATCCGAAGGTCGAGACCATTGCCGAGCTCGCCAAGCGCCGCACCGGCATGGCCGTCGGCGTCGTCACCAATTCCGAGATCGAGGACGCGACCCCGGCCTCCATGGTCGCCCACACCCGCCGCCGCTCGGACTTCAACGACATCGTCAAGATGTTCTTCGATGTGAAGCCCGACGTGATCATGGGCGGCGGTTCGCCCAACTTCCTGTCGAAGGCGACGCCGGGCTCCAAGCGCACCGACGAGCAGGACTTCATCGCGAAGTTCAAGGACGCCGGCTACACCCTCGCCACCACCAAGACCGAGATGAACGCGGCCGTCGCCGCGGGCCAGAAGAAGCTGCTCGGCCTCTACAACACCGGCAATATCGACGGCGCCTTCGACTTGCGCCTCACGAAGAAGGGCACGGTCTCGAAATTCCCGGACCAGCCTGATGTCGTCGAGCAGACCAAGGCCGCCATCGACATGCTGAAGGGCAATCCCGACGGCTTCCTGCTGATGGTCGAATCCGCCCGTATCGACAAGTACAGCCACTCGCTCGACTGGGAGCGCTCGGTCTTCGACACGATCATGCTCGACAACGCGGTCAAGGTCGCCAAGGACTTCGCCGGGGACCGCAACGACACGCTGATCATCGTCGTACCCGACCACGCCCATCCGATCTCGATCATCGGCACCTATGACGACGAGCGCCCCGGCCAGCAGCTGCGCGACAAGCTCGGTGTCTACGCCGACTCCGTGCCGCCGAACTACGGCCCGCTCGATGCCGATGGCTATCCCACCAATGTCGACACCTCGCGCCGGCTCGCTGTGGTCTACGGCTCCTATCCCGACACCTGCGACACCGGCCGCCCCACCATGGATGGCGAGCGCGTTCCGGCCGTGAAGGGCCCTGATGGCAAGGCCAATATCGCCAACGAGAAGGACTGCACGGGCCCGCTCGCCACGCGCAAGGTCGGCAATCTCCCCCTCGACGCCAATAGCGGCGTCCACTCGGCCGACGACGTCATCCTGACGGCGATGGGCCCCGGCGCGGAGCGCTTCCGCGGCCACAAGCCCAACACCTTCGTCTTCCGCGTCATGTCCGAAGCGCTGGCGCTCGGCGGCAAGTGAACCGATGATCGGGGCTACGGAGACATCCATGCGCCGGCGAAACCCCATTGCGACCATCACCCGCCGCGGGGCCGTGTTCGGCCTCGCGGCGGCGAGCCTTGGCGGCCGGGCCCGCGCCGCCGCCGAGATCGAGCCGATCTCCTTCGACGGGCTCTACAAGTCTTTCGGGGTTCTGGGCTTCCAGTTCTCCGACCGGGTCACGGCCCTGCGCGGCAAGGGCGTGCGCATGATCGGCTACATGGCGCCGCCGCTGAAGCCGGAAAGCCACTTCTTCGTGCTGACGCGCGAGCCGCTCGCCATCTGCCCGTTCTGCCAGTCCGATGCCGACTGGCCCGTCGATATCGTCGTCGTGTTCATGAAGAGCGAGACGGCGATGGTCAGCGCCGGCCGCAAGGTCGTGGTGAGCGGGCGGCTGGAGATCGGCTCGGCGACCGATGCGGAGACCGGCTTCGTCAGCCAGATCAGGATTGCCGATGCCGGCTTCTCCCTCGCCTGAGGAGAGCGCGCAGCGGCTCGTCCTCGCGGATATCGCACTGGATCATCGCGACGGCGACGGGCAGCCCTTCCGCGTTCTCGATATTCCCGCGCTGGTGATCGCGCCCGGCGCCGCGCTCGGCATCAGCGGCCCGTCCGGCTGCGGCAAGTCCACGCTGCTTCACCTGATCGCCGGCCTCCTGCGTCCGGGCACCGGCTCGGTACGCTGGGGCGGCACCGAGGTCTCCGGGTTGCCGGAAGCGCAGCGCGACCGCTGGCGCAGGCAAACCCTCGGCTTCGTCTTCCAGGATTTCCATCTGGTGCCGGAGCTCGATGTCGCCGGCAACATCGCCTTGCCTGCGAGCTTCTCCTCCTGGCGCCTGGGCACGTCCGGCCGCGAACGCGCGCTCGCGCTGGCATCCCGCGTCGGGCTGAAGGACCCACACCGGAGGGCAGCGGTTCTCTCGCGCGGCGAGCAGCAGCGCGTCGCGATCGCCCGCGCGCTTTTCAACGCTCCGCGCCTGATCCTGGCCGACGAACCGACCGCCAGCCTCGACGCCGATCACGCCGACGGCGTCTCGGAACTGCTCGCCGAGACTGCGCAGGAGAGCGGCGCCACCCTGATCTGCGCTTCGCATGACCCGCGCCTGCTCGCCCGGCTGGCGCAGCGGCTCGATCTCAGGACGGGATACGCGGCATGAACCCCTGGCCGATGGTGCTCGCTGACCTGCGGGCTCTGCGCTGGACTGCGCCAGCCATCATGCTGCTGGTCGCGCTCGCGGTCGCCACCGGGATCGCGATCGGCGCACAGGAGCGGGCGCTGCGCCAGGGTTCGGCCAGGGCTGCCGACGATTTCGACCTGATCATCGGCGCGCCCGGCAGCCAGACGCAGTTGCTGATGTCGGCCGTCTACCTGCAGCTCGAAGCGCTGCCGCTGGTCGACGGGCAGGTTCTCAAGGCGCTCGCGCAGGACGAGCGCGTCGGGAACTTCGCCCCGGTCGCCTTCGGCGACGTCAGCCGCGGCTATCCCGTCATCGGCACGACGGCCGATTTCGCGGGTCGCTGGGGCCGGATCAAGACGAGTGAAGGCCGGCTCTTCTCTGCGGAGGGCGAGGCCGTGCTGGGCGCCGATGTCGTCTACCGGCTGGGTGACACGATCGAGCCCTCCCACGGCGTCGCCGGCCACGCGCCCAAACCCGGCCAGGTCGACGAGGAGGAACTAGGCCATAAGCATGAAGGCCATGGCTACACGGCCGTCGGCCGGCTGCCGCGGCTCGGCTCTCCCTGGGACCGCGCCATCCTCGTGCCGATCGAGAGCGTCTGGGAAATCCACGGCCTCGGGAACGGCCATGCCACTGAGGAAGCCCGGAGCGATTCCCCGTTCTGGCAAGCCGGCTCGAACATCAACGACGGTCGCCGTCCAGAGGAAGCGCGGATCGGCCCGCCCTTCGACGCCAAGCGCGTGCCCGGCGTTCCGGCGATCGTGGTGAAGCCCAAAAGCGTAGCCGGCGCCTATGCCCTGCGCGCGCAATACCGGCAGGGCGGAACCATGGCCTTCTTCCCTGCCGAGGTGCTCGTCTCGCTCTACGGCGCGCTCGGCGACATGCGGGACATCCTCGTCGTCGCCTCCGCTTCCAACGCGGTGTTGATCCTCGCCAGCGTCGTGCTTCTCCTGATCGCCGTGAACGGGTTGCGCCGTCGGCGCTATGCCACGCTGAGGGCGCTCGGCGCCCCGCGTTCCTACGTGCTGCTGGTGACCTGGATCGGCACGATCGTCCTGATCGCCGCGGGCTGCCTCGCCGGGCTGCTGCTCGGCGTGATCGCGACCCATGCGATCTCGGGCCTCGTCGCGGCCCGCACCGGGCTTTCGCTCTCGCCTGCGATCGGCGCGGGCGAGCTCACGCAGGCGGGCCTGCTCTGCGTCGTGGGAAGCCTGCTCGCGCTGCTGCCGGCGGCGATTTCCTATCGAAGCCCGATCATCCAGGGCTTGAGAGACTGAGACCTTCGCAGGCGGAGCCCAGCGCTCCCGCCGGCCAGCAAGGGCGCGAGCCTGACGCAGGGCGCCCCTTCGCCGGCGAGCGCTTCTCATGCGACGGGCGAGCCCCTACGGTCCGGTGCGCCAGGCGGTCGACGCCCCCGGCCACGATATCGACGCGAACCTGCTCCGGAAGGCTTTCATGGCGCGCCATCACTTCGTCCCCACCCGCTATTCGAACGTGATCGGCACCCTGCCGCCGGTTCTGGAGATCGCCAGCGGCGACAGCGTCGTCACCACCACGCTCGACGCCGCCGGCTTCGGCGGCGATGGCGAGCAGCACGCGCCGCGCGGCAACCCGATGACCGGCCCCTTCTTCGTCACCGGCGCCGAGCCGGGCGATGCTCTCCTCGTCACCATCGAGCGGATGACACCGAACCGGAAGACCGGCTGGACCTATTCGCCGCTGGCGCCGGGCGTGCTCGACCCCGGGATGCTGCACGAATTGCCGAAGCGCGAGCGCTACGAGTGGGCTGTTGATGCCGAGGCCGGCACGGTGAAGCTGCTAGAGCCCTCCGCCCGCATCAAGGACTGGAGCTTCCCGCTCGCCCCGATGCTCGGCTGCTTCGGCGTGGCGCCGGAGCGCGGCCAGGCGATCTCGACCGCTACCAGCGGCGCCTATGGCGGCAACATGGACTACCGGCTGTTCGGGCCGGGCGCGACCATCGCCTTCCCGGTCTTCGAGGCCGGCGCACTGTTCTTCCTCGGCGACGGCCATGCCTGCCAGGGCGATGGCGAGATCGCCGGCACCGGCGTCGAGACCTCGTTTGAGGTCGAATTCTCGGTGAAGCTCGTGAAGAAGCTCGGCCTGCGCTGGCCGCGCTGCGAGACTGAAACCGACCTGCTGGTGATTGCCGCCGGGCGCCCGCTCGACCAGCCCCTGCAATTCGCCACGACGGAACTGCTTCGCTGGGTCGGCGAGGATCTCGGTGTCGATCCGGTAGAGGCGAGCCATCTGCTCGGGCAGGCGGTGCGCTACGACATCGCGAACGTCTTCAACCCCGCCTATTGCGTCGCAGCCCGGCTGGAGAAGACCGAGCTCACTCGCCCGATGTCGCTGCTCGCCCGCGCCTGAGCACCTCTCAGCCCCTTTCGAAACGCCGACCAAGAAGATCGAGTCATGTCCAAGGATACCGCCGCCCTGAAGGCCGAGCTGCTTCAGGCGATCGATGCGCGTCGCGACGAGATCGTCGAACTGCTGCGCCGCTTCCTGCGCATCAAGAGCGTCAACCCGCCGGGCGACACGCGCGAGGCCGCCGCCTTCGTCCGCGAACTTCTCGACGCGGCCGGCGTGCCGCATCGCACGGAGGCCTTCGTGCCGGAGATGCCGAACATCATCGGCCGCTGGGAGGCCGGCAATCCCGGCCGCCATCTCATCCTCAACGGCCATATGGACATCTTCCCGGTCACCAACGAGAAGCTCTGGGAAGCCGAGATCGTCGACGGCAAGATCATGGGCCGCGGCGCCTCCGACATGAAGACCGGGACGCTCGCCTCGATCCTCGCCTATTGCCAGCTCTATCCCCATCGCGAGAAGCTGAGCGGCGCGCTGTCCCTGACCGTGGTCTCGGACGAGCAGTCGGGCGGGCGCTACGGCACCAAATATCTGTTCGACGAATTCGGCGACGAGATGGAGGCCGATTGCTGCCTCAACGGCGAGCCGAGCGGCCTCGCCAATCTGCGCTTCACCGAGAAAGGCACGCTGCGCTTCTCGCTCTCGGCCAAGAGCATCGGCGGCCATGGCGGCTACGCCCATCGCGCACGCAACCCGATCGCGGATGTGAGCCGGCTCGTGACCGCGATCTATGATCGCTACCATCTCAAGCTCGCGGCGCTGCCGCCGGAGATCGACGCGGTGCTGACCTCAGCGGAGACGATCGCGGCGGCCGACCTCAATCTCGGCAAGGGCGCGGGCGATGTCGCCCGGCGCATCACCGTCAATGTCGGCATCCTGCAAGGCGGGCAGAAGGCGACGCAGATCCCGACGCATTGCATCGCCCATTTGGACATGCGCATCCCGATCGGCTCCGACCGCGATGCGATCCGCGCCGATCTCGAAGCGCTCGCCCGCGAGGCCGATTGCGAGATGGTCGTCAATGAGGACCACAGCTACCCGGCGAGCCTCACCGATCCCTTCAGCGAGATGGCCAATATCCTGCGCGGCAACATCCGCGAGCTGCTCGGCCATGACGCGCCGCCGGTGTCGAGCCTGGGGGGCACTGACACCCGCTACTGGCGTTGGCGGGGCGTCCCGGCGCTGATCTGCGGCCCCTCCCCGATCAGCATGGGCACAGACGAGGAGCACGTCACCATCGACGAAGCCATCGCGGTGATGAAGCTGCACGTCGCCTGCGCGGTCGACTATCTCGGTTCAACCGGCGCGCCGGCCGCGTAAGGCTCAGGCCTCGGGGACCGGCGCCTCGGCGGCGAGCAGGCCCTGCGCCTTGAGATCACGCCAGAGCGCGGCCGGCACCGGCCGCGCAACGAGGTCGAGATTACCAGCGACCTCCTGCGGCGTGACGGCGCCGAGCACGATCGTCGCCACCGCCGGATGGGCGGCGCAGAAGGCGAGCGCCGCCTGCGGCAGCGCAACGCCATGGGCGGCGCAGACCGCCTCGATCCTGGCGACGCGGGCCAGGATCTCCGGCGGCGCGGGCTTGTAGTTGTAATGGGCACCGGTCTTGGCGCCGGTGGCGAGGATGCCGGAGTTAAAGACGCCGGCGAGCATCACCGCGATCTTCTTCTCAATGGCTAGCGGCAGGAATTCCGTCAGCGCGCCCTGCTCCAGCAACGAATAGCGGCCGGCCAGCATCATCACGTCGAAATCGCCTGATCGCGCGAAGCGCGCGCACATCTCGGCCTCGTTGACGCCGACACCGATCGCCTTGACCGCCCCGGACGCGCGGAGCTTCTCCAGCGCGCGATAGGCGCCGTCCATGGCCTCCGTGAAGCGCTGTTCCATCCTGTCGCCATGGGTCCAGACATCGACATCGTGGATCAGCAGGATGTCGATATGGTCGGTACCGAGCCGGAGCAGGGACTGCTCGAAGGAGCGCATCGCGCCGTCATAGGAATAGTCGATCACCGCGGGGTGCGGCAGGCCGCCGGCATAGCCCGAGCCGTCGCCTTTCGGCTGGCCGGCCTGCATCCAGCGCCCCACCTTGGTGGAGACGATGACGCTCTCGCGCGGCACGCCGCGCAGCGCCGCGCCGATGCGATGTTCGGAGAGGCCATGGCCATAGAGCGGCGAGGTGTCGACGAGGTTGATGCCGACGGCCAAGGCGGCGCGAACCGTATCCTGCGCCGTCACCTCATCGAGATGACCGTAGAGATCGCCGAGCGGCGCGCCGCCGAAGCCGATCAGGCTGGGTGAGAGACCTGCGAAGGAGCGGCCTTTCGGCAAGGTCCCGGGGGTGGAAACAGCGCCGTTCGACATCAGTCATCCGCCAGAGGTTGTAGCCAGTTTCCGTCAAGCCGAACCGTCATTGCGAGCGAAGCGAAGCAATCCAGGTGGACTGGGTCAAAGGTCTCACCCGGTCTCCCTGGATCGCTTCGTCGCTTCGCTTCTCGCAATGACGGCATGGCGAGGAGCGGCAGATTTGCGGATCGCCCTCAGGCGCGCAAGCCCGCCCTCGCCTCAGGCTCCGACCTTGGCGAGCACATCGGCCCGCAGGAAGCGCTCGATGAACAGCATGAACAACACCGAGGGCACCAGCAGGATCAGCGCCGTGATCGAGGCGACCTGATAGTTGCCGCCCATCGCCGCATTGTAGAGCAGCAGCGGCAGCGTGGTAACCTGCGGCACGCCGACGAAGAAGGTGCCGGTGAACTCGTCGAGCGATTCCAGGAACACGAAGATGCCGCTGGCGATGATGCCGGGGGCAGCGAGCGGCAGCGTCACGGAGAAGAAGGTCTTGAGCGGCGGGGCGCCGATATTGCGGGCCGCCAGCTCGAGATCGCGATCGACCGCCGCGAAGGCCGCGGCCGCGATCCAGACCGAATAGACCAGGCCGTGCGCGGCGTGGACGAGCACGACCGCGAAGACCGTGCCGTTGATGCCGAGCTGATAGAAGATGCGCGCGACGTTGATGTAGATCGCGACCGAGGGAAAGGCCTGCGGCAGCAGGAACACGACCATGAAGAGAGCGCGCGCCGGCAGCTTCAGCCGCGCCAGAGCGTAGCCGGCCGGGATCGAGAGCACGAGCGCGACGATGACCGTCAGCACCGCGATCCAGACCGAGGTGGCGAGCGAGGCCATGGCGTCGCCGGTCGGGCGGAAGACCTGTTCCCAGTAGCGCGTGCCGTAGACGACCGGCAGCTTGTAGGGCGTGTACCAGCGCTCGGCGACGGACCATAGCGCCAGATTGACCAGCGGCCCGATCAGGAAGAAGGCGAAGGCCGCGAGCGCGAAGGCCGCGAACAGCATGCGCAGGCCGGAGCCGGCGCGGGTCATGGCGTGCCCGGTCATCGTGCGCCTTCCTGCGCCATGCCGCGCTTGAGGTAGATGATCGCCGCGCCGGCCGAGATCAGGTAGGTGATGACGCCGAGCGCATTGGCCGTGGCGTAGTCGCCATAGGCATTGATGCGGAAGGCCATGTCGACGGTCAGCATGGTCGGCTGCGAGCCCGCCACCATCATCGGCACCGACAGCACCGAGAGCATCGTCACGAAGGAGAGGACGAGCGCGACGAGAAGCTGCGGCATCACCTGCGGCAGCGCGAGCTCGACGAGGACGCGCATCCGCGAAGCCCCGAGATTACGGCCCGCCTCCAGCGTGGCGCGGTCGAGCGCGGCGAGCGCGCCGGCGAGCAGCAGCGCGACGAAGGGCGTCTGCTTCCAGACGAAGGTGGCGATGATGCCGCGCCAGTCGAGGAAGCTCACCGCCTGCAGCGGTTCCATCAGTCCCATGGCGACGAAGGAATTGTTCATCAGCCCGTTCTTGGCGAGGAAGGTGCGCATGCACTGCGCCGCGACGATGAACGGGATGAAGAGAGGCCAGCGATAGAGCGCCTTGAGCGTGCCGACGATGAAGCGGTTCTCGCCCAGCGTCAGCGTGCCGGCGATGACGATGGCGGTGAGCCCCGTCAGCAGGCAGGAGGCGAGCACGATGACGACGGTGAAGAGGATGTCACCGGAATAGAGCTCATAGGCCTTGGCGAAGGCCTGGAGCGAGAAGCCGCCATCCGGCCCGGTGAAGGCCGAGATCAGCGAAAAGCAGAGCGGATAGAGGAACAGCGCTGCGACGAGGGCGAGCCCGGGCGCGATCAGCAGCAGAGCGAGCTGGCGTTGGGAAAGAGACATCGAACCTGCCGGCTATACGCGAAAAGGAGAAAGGCGGTCATGGCCGGGCGAGAGAGGCCGTCATGGCCGGGCTTGACCCGACCATCTCAGCAACCAGAGCGAGCTGGTCGTGGGATCCTCGGGTCAAGCCCGAGGATGACGGCGGAGGCACTCCGCGAATGACGGCCCTTCGAGAGAACGAACCTCAGTTCGCGACCTTCTTCTCGTAGCCCTCGAGGATGTCGTTGAAGTAGGGCGCGATCGGGAAGGGCTTGCCGTTCTTGGCGAGCTCGGCCGGCGTGACGTCGGTGAAGAGCTTGTCCCAGGCGGCCTTGTCGAGCTTGCCTTCGAGGTTCTTGGCGTCGATGCCCGGATACCAGTTGAACTTCTTGACGATGCCGTCGGCCTGGACCTGCGGGCTGGTGGCGAGCGCGATGAACGCCTCGGCCAGCTTCTTCTGGGCCGACTTCTCGGGAACGGCGTAGTACATCGGCTGGCCGGGCATGCCGGGCGAGACGAGCTTCAGCTTCATGTTCGGCGGCAGCTTGCCGTCGGCCTGCCAGGAATAGAACATGTCGACCCAGACCGGGCCGATCGCGATCTCGCCACGGTTGAGCATGTCGAGCGTGCCGGCGTTGCCGGGGGTGATGACGGCGTTCTTGTTGAACTCCTTCAGCTCCCCGAAGGCCTTGTCCCAGCTCGCCTTGGTGTTGGCGTCATAGGGGCCCTGGATCAGCTTGTCGGCGTCGCCGCCGAAGGCATAGACCCAGCCGGCGACGAAGGAGACGCCGGACATGCCGCCCTTGATGCCGTTATAGCCGAACTGCTTCGGGTTCTTCTTGGCCCAGTCGGCGAGCTCGGCGAAGGTCGCCGGCGGCGTCTTGACCATGTCGGCATTGTAGGCGAGCGCGGTCTGCGACTGGAACATCGGGATGACGTAGCCGGTCACGTCGGTGCCGAGAGCGTTCTTGGCGGCGTCGCCGGTGGCGAGCTTGGCCGTATCGACATTGGCCGTGTACTTGTTCAGCAGCCCTTCCTTGACCATCTGGCCGGCGGCCTTCTGGTGAATGACGAGCACGTCGAAATCGGTCGCGGCAGCGCCCTTCTGGGCGTCGAGCTTCTCGTAGATCTTCTGCGAGCCGGAATCGCCCGGGCCGGTGCCGACCGAGACGACCTTCACGCCCGGATGGGCCTTCTCGAACATCGGCCCGAGATAGTCCTTGACGTAGTCGACCATGTTCTGGTCGCCGGCGGAGGCGACGTTGAGGGTCTGCGCGGATAGCGGCGAAGCCACGATCAGCGCAGCGAGCGAGCAGGCAAGCGTGATAATGCGCATGTGTCTGACTCCCTGTCAGGCGGCGATCCCGGCCTCGGTCGCCGGGAAGATGTGAAGGCGCTGCAGCGGAATGCGCAGCCCAACCTTCGTTCCGAGTTCGTGACGGTCGGCGTCGTCGACCGTGATCTGGCGGCCGGCGGCTTCGACCTTGTAGCGATAGACGCCACCGGGATAGGCGCGCGCGGCGATGGTGCCGGGAACGACGAGCTCGCCGCCCGCAGCCGGCGCATCGAGCGCATCGAGGCTCGCGACATCGTCGCGGAAATAGGCGAGCGTCTCGCCGGCCGGCAGCGCGGCGGCTCCTTCGCCCGCAAGGGTCGCGCGGGCTTCGCCGGCAGCGACGGAAGCTCGTCCCTCGCCGCGTTCGATGCGCAGCGGCAGCACGTTCTCCGCCCCCATGAAATTGGCGACGAAGGCGGTGGCCGGGCGATCATACACCTCTTCCGGCGTCCCGACCTGCGCGACGCACCCGGCCTGCATAATGACGAGCCGGTCGGCCATGGTCATGGCCTCCTCGCGATCATGGGTGACGTGGACGGCGGTGAGACCGAGCCGCTGCTGGATAGCGCGGATCTCATGTCGCATGGTCATGCGGATCTTCGCATCGAGGTTCGAGAGAGGCTCGTCGAGCAGCAGAATGCCGGGGTCGATCGCGAGCGCACGGCCGAGCGCAACGCGCTGGCGCTGGCCACCGGACAAGGCCGTGACCTTGCGGTTCTCGTAGCCGGCAAGCCCGAGGAAGTTCAGCATCTCGCCGACCTTGGCGGCGATCTCGGCCTTCGACTTGCCGCGCAGCTTGAGGCCGTAGCCGATGTTCTGCAGCACGGTCATATGCGGCCAGAGCGCATAGGACTGGAAGACCATCGCCATGCCGCGCTTCTCCGGCGGCAATCCCGCGACATCCTTGCCGCCGACGACGATCGAGCCGGAGTCGACCGGCACGAAACCCGAGAGCGAGCGCAGAAGGGTCGTCTTGCCGCAGCCGGAGGAGCCGAGCAGCGCCGTGAAGCTCCCGGGCGCGAAGTCCAGGTCGATGCCGTGCAGCACGCGCGTGCCGCTATAGGAGACCTTGAGCGCGCGCACGCCAATGGCCGCGCCACTACCCGCTCTGGCTTGCGTTTCTGGCTGCAAGGCGCCCACTCCCCACCTTCGTTTTTGTGTCCAGTGAATGGAATTTTTCTTCCATTCACTGGAGCGATTGAAATAAACATTACGTATGGGGCGCACTATGTGCAAGAGCTTTGTGAAACTTGGATGACAGCGCAGATACATTCTCTCTGGCTCATGGCGTCTCCCTCCGACGAGGCGATGCTGAGCGGTCTCGTCGGCGATTTGTCGGGGCGTTTCGGCACCCCGCTCTTCGCGCCACATCTGACATTGCAAGGTGACACGGGGATGCCGCCAGCCGCGCTGGCGCAAGCCATTGCAGCTGCGGCGGAAACGGTCTCAGCCTTCTCGGAACCCGTGGCGTGCGTCGAGGGGAGCGAGGCCTTCTTCCGCTCCTTCTATGCCCGCTTCGCGGTCTCGCAGCCGCTGGCGAACCTCAAGCGCGCCCTCGATCCCGAAGGCTTCGACAGCTTCATGCCGCATGTCTCGCTGCTCTATGGACCTGTCGAGGCTGCGGCCAAAGCAGCTGCGATCGCGGAGGTGCACGCGCGACTCGCCGGCCGCGCGATCCATTTCGACCGGATCGGCATCGTGACCTCGGGGCAGGATATCCCGATCGCTGAATGGCGGGTCGTCTCGCAGACAAGGCTGCGTTCGAGCTGAGTGGCGGATGACCGCCGCCCGCCGTCATTGCGAGGAGCGAAGCGACGAAGCAATCCAGGAAGGACTGGGCTGAACCGTTCTGCCTAGTCCCCTGGATTGCTTCGCTTCGCTCGCAATGACGGTGCGCGGCGCTACTCGCCGGTCAGCTCGCGATTGCGGCGGCTGACCTCGTCGCTGTAGCGCTTGATCGCATGCGCCTCGCTGAGGATGCCGACGAGACGGCGGCTGTCGCGGTCGGCGACCACCGGCAGCGCCTCGCTCTCCGACTCGTCGAAGAGCTTCAGCGTGTCGCGCACCGACATGTCGGTCAGCAGCATGCGATCGCGATTGCGCAGCAGATGGCGGACGGTGCGCGGGGCCGGCTCGGCTGCCGCCTCTTCGTCGAGCCCCGGATCGGGCTCGTAGAGCGCGCCGGGCGGCACCATGCCGGCATAGGCATCGCCGGGTCCGATCGCGACGAGGTAGTTGGTGGAACCCGGCGGGTATTTCAGCCGCGCCTCGGCGATGGTGGCGTCGGCCGCGATTTTCGGCACCTCGATGCGCATCATGCTGCCGGCGGTGAGGTCGCGCATCCAGCCGATATCATGGGCGCCGCGGATGCTTTCGCCGCGCAGGTGGAAGCGCCATGTCGCGAAGGAGAAGCCGAAGAGCCGGCGTGTCACCAGCGAGGCCGCGCCGGCCGCGCCGACGACGGCGAGCGTCAGCTTGAGATCGCCGGTCATCTCGAGGGCCAGCAGGGCCATGGTCATCGGCCCGCCGACGACCGACACGGCGAGCGAGCTCATGCCGACCAGTGCAAACAGCGTCTCGTGACCGGCGAGGTTGGGGAAGGCCAGCGACAAAACGCCGATGAAGAGGCGCCCGGTCAGCACGCCGAGCAGCAGTGAGGCGAAGAACAGGCCGCCACGGAAGCCTGAGCCGATCGAGATCGAGGATGCCAATGCCTTGGCGAGGAGGACCAGGGCTAGGAACGCAAGATTCGTGTCAACCCCGAGATAGAGGTTGATCGCGCCGTGACCGGCCGAGAACACCGACGGGCTCCAGATCGCCAGCGCACCGACGAGGAGGCCGCCGAAGGCCGGCCTCAGCCAGGTCGGGATGCGCGAACGCCGGAAGACGGCTTCGACAAAGGCGGCGGCGCGCATGACGACGATGCCGGCGAGCCCGCAGGCCGCCCCCAACATCACGACGAGGGGCAGGTCGGAGACGATGATCGGCCCGATCGGCGGCACCTCGACCGCGAGCAGCGAAGGCGCGAGCAGACTGTGGGTCACGGTCGCCATGAAGGTCGCGGCCATCACCGGCGCAAAGGCGGCGATCGAGTAGCTGCCGAGGATCAGCTCGAAGGCATAGAAGGCGCCGGTCAGCGGCGCATCGAAGGCTGCACCGATGGCGCCGCCGGCGGCACAGCCGACCATCAGGCGCATATCGGCCCGGCGCAGGCGCAGGCGGCGGCCGATATGGGAGGCAAGCCCGCTCGCGGCTTGGGTATAGCCGGCTTCGAGGCCGACGGAGGCGCCCGCACCGCTGGAGCCTATCGTCTGGAGCGCGACGAAGACGCTGTCGCGCAGCGACATCCGCCCGCCATGCAGCGCATTGGCCTCGATCGGGTCGACCGGCTGCTTGCGTCGGCGGAAGAACAGCCAGGACGCCACGCCGATTCCAAGACCGCCGAGGACAGGACCGACGAGCGCCCGCCAAGCCGGGATCGTCGTGGCGATCGACAGACGCTGGCCATGCGCCAATCCGAAGATGAGCTCATGCAGGAGCTGCGTCGCGAACGACATCGCCAGCACGATCAGCCCGGCGAAGACGCCGACCACGGAGGCCAGCACGACGACGCCGATATCGCTCGAGCGGATGAGCGCGCGCAAGCCCTGCGGGGCATCGCCCGCTCCGGCAGATGCTGGGGTGGCTTTCACAGTGATCAAGGCAAGGCCCGTCAGGCTCGTTCGTCACATCCGTCCGCGGTCGCATATCGTCGCGGCCAGAACAAGACGCGCCGGCGATGCCGCGCCTGCGCCTGCTGCGGGACCGCTACGAAACGGGCACCGCGAGCCCCGTCTTCACCCGGTCCATGGCGACGAAGCTGCGGAACTTGCGGATATTGGGGTTGGCGAAGAAGAGGCGCCGTGTCAGCGCCTCATAGGCCGCCATGCTCGGCACCAGCACGACCAGCATGAAATCGACCTCGCCGGTGACGTAGTAGCACTGCTGCACCTCGGGCGCGGCGAGGAAGGCGGTCTTGGCGGCGTCGATGTCGACAGCCGTCTCGCTGACCAGTTCCACTTCGACGAAGAGCGTGATCGGATGGCCGAGCGCCGCCGGATCGACCACGGCGACATTGGCGCGGATGACGCCGCTCGCCTCCATCCGGCGGATACGGCGCTGCACGGCCGGCGCGGAAAGGTTGACGCGCTCGCCGATCACGCGCTGCGGCGTGGTGTTGTCCTGCTGCAGGACAGCGAGGATCGCGCGGTCGAAGGCGTCGAGATCGTAGACGGCTGCCTCGGGCATGGCGCATCCTGAGAAACAAACTTGCATAGGCCTGCCCGAAATCCAGCGCCTTTTTCGCCTCGCTTGCAATATCCATTCGTGAGCAAGCACCGAGGTCGCCATGTTCCTGCTCAACCACCACCCCGACTATCGCTCTGCCCTCCATCCCGACGATGTCGAGACGCTCGGCCCAGCCGGGGCCGATGCGATCGAGGCGCATCTCGCCCAGCGCCAGAACCATGTCCCGACGCCGCTGCGCAGCCTGCCCGGCCTCGCCGCCGCGCTCGGCATCGGAGCGCTCTTCATCAAGGACGAGGGCCAGCGCCTCGGCCTCGGCAGCTTCAAGGCGCTCGGCGGCGCCTATGCGGTGATCCGGCTCGCCTTGGAGGCGGCCTCCGAGAAGCTCGGCCGCCGCCTTGGCGATGCCGACATGAACGACCCTGCGGTCCGCGCCGTGGCCGCCGGGATGACCTTCGCCTGCGCCACCGACGGCAATCACGGCCGCTCGGTGGCGCAGGGCGCGCAACTGCTCGGAGCGAAGGCGGTGATCTTCGTCCATGGCGGCGTCAGCGACGAGCGCGTCGCCGCGATCGCCCGCTTCGGCGCCGAAATGGTGCGCGTCGCCGGCACCTATGACGATTCCGTCGTCGAGGCCGCCCGCGTCGCGACCGAGCGCGGCTGGACCATCGTTTCCGATACGTCGTGGGAAGGCTACGAGCGCATCCCTGGCCTGGTCATGCAAGGCTACACCGCCATTGCACGCGAGGCGCTGGCGCAGATGCCGGCGCAGCCGAGCCATGTCTTCGTGCAGGCCGGCGTCGGCGGCATCGCCGCCGCGCTCGCTGCGCAGATGCAGACCCGTTTCGGCGATGAGCGACCGTTCTTCACCGTGGTCGAACCGTCGCGGGCCGCCTGCGTCTTCGAGGCGGCGCGGCAGGGGCGGCCGGTCAAGATCGCCCATGGCGCGCCGACCGTCATGGCGATGCTCGAATGCTACGACCCCTCGCCGCTGGCCCTGCGCGTGCTCTACCGCGCCGCCGACGCCTTCCTGACGGCAGAGGATTCCGATGCCGTCGAGGCGATGAACCGCCTCGCCCGCCCGGCCGCGGGCGATCCAGCCATCGTCGCCGGCGAAAGCGGGGCGGCTGGGCTCGCCGGCCTGCTTGCGGCCCTGCGCAACCCGGAGACACGCGCCGCGCTGAAGCTCGATGCCTCCTCGCGCGTCTTCCTCGTCAACACGGAAGGCGCGACCGACCCGGCGCGCTATGCCGAGCTCGTGGGCCTCGAACCGGCCGAGATTGCAGCATGACCGCATCGGCGCACGCCCCGTCCGAGCGGCTGACGCTCTATTCGCAGAGCCATTCGCCGTATGCGCGCAAGACCATCGTCTTCGCATATGAGGCCGGCATCGCCGATCGTCTCGACATCATCGACCACGAGACCAGCCCGACGAACCGCAACGCCGCGGTCTTCGCGGTCAATCCGCTCGGCAAGGTGCCGGTTTTGATCACGCCGGAGGCAGGCGCGGTCTTCGATTCGCTGGTGATCTGCGACTATCTCGACGGGCTTCATGCCGGGCGGAAGCTGATCCCCGCGGCCGGGGCCGAGCGCTGGCAGGGGCTGCGCCTTCACGCCGTCGCGCAAGGGCTCTGCGATGCCGGCATCGCACTGCGCTGGGAGACGCTGCGCCGGCCGGAGGCTCTGCGCTACCCGCCGCTCCAGGAGGGCCAGACAGCGAAGCTCGTCGAATCCTATGACCTGCTGGAGCGGCAGGGGCCGTTCGACGGCCCCGTCGATATCGGGCAGATCGGATTGGCCACGGCGCTGGCCTGGCTGGAGTTCCGCGCGCTGCCGGATTTCCGGGCCAAACGCCCCCGTCTGACGCGCTGGTACGAGGAATTCTCGCACCGCTCCTCGATGCGGGCGACCGCCTATCATGGCGAGACTCAGGACGGCCCGGCGCCCGTCGCCATTGCCGGATGACCGGCTGACGTCGTAGCAGGGGCGCGCGGCCGGTTCCGGCCGCGCCGGAGGCCGCCCATGAAGCTTCGTCCCGATACGCTGGCGATGACCGCCGTCCTCGCCATGCTGACGGCGCTCGGCCCACTCTCCACCGATTTCTACCTGCCGTCCCTGCCCGAGATCGCGCGGGTGATGGAGACGGATGTGGCCGGCGCCCAGGCGACGCTCTCATCCTTCCTGTTCGGCTTCGCCGCGGGGCAGATCTTCT
This sequence comes from Allobosea sp. 05T438, assembly GCF_056396025.1. Taxonomy (NCBI): domain Bacteria; kingdom Pseudomonadati; phylum Pseudomonadota; class Alphaproteobacteria; order Hyphomicrobiales; family Alloboseaceae; genus Allobosea; species Allobosea sp. 05T438. The sequence continues at coordinate 86,993 of NZ_JBFTKQ010000015.1, read as the reverse complement.
GGGGGCCGCTTTCGGACCGGCTCGGCCGCAAGCCCGTCCTGCTCGCTGGCCTGGGCCTTTTCACGCTGGCGACGTTGGCCTGCGCGCTCGCTCCCTCGATCGGAGCGCTGACATTCGCGCGGGCGCTGCAGGCGCTCGGGGCATCGGGTCCGATCGTGCTCGGCCGCGCCATGGTGCGAGACCTCTATGACGGCGCGCGCGCCGGACGCGAGCTCGCGCGGATGGGCATGATCATGGGCCTCGTCCCCGCCGTGGCACCGGTGATCGGCGGCGTGCTGCAGGTCGCCTTCGGCTGGCGCTCGACCTTTGTCGCCTCCCTCGCCTTCGGGCTGGCGCTGGCCATCGTCATCGTAACGGTCATGCCGGAGACGCTGCGCGTGCGCTCGCCGCAGCCGCTTTCGCCGATCGCGATCTTCCGCGGTTTCGGCGTGCTGCTGCACAACCGCGCCTTCCGCGTCTATGTCGCGCTCACCGCGCTCGCTTATGCCGGGCTCTTCGCCTTCATCTCCGGCTCATCCTTCGTGCTGATCGGCGTCTACGGGCTCACCCCGGTCGAGTACGGCTTCTCCTTCGGTTTCGGCGTGCTCGGCTACATCACCGGCACGATCATCGCCCAGCGGCTCGTCGGTCGGCGCAGCATGGACGAGGTGATCTCGCTCGGGGTCGCCTGCCTCGCCGGGGGCGGGCTTGCCATGCTGGTCGGCGTCCTCACCGGCTTCGGCGGAGCGGCAGGCGTCGTGGTGCCGATGGCGCTCTATGCCTGCGGCGTGGGGCTCACCATGCCGCAGGCTCAGGCCTCGGCAATGATGCCCTTCCCGGACCGGGCCGGTGCGGCTTCGTCCTTCAACGGCCTGTGCCAGATGCTGCTCTCGGCCTGCGTGGGGCTGCTCGTCGGCCATCTGCTCAAGAACGCGGCGCTGCCGCTGCCCCTGGTAATGTCGACGCTCGGCGTCGCCGCCCTCGTGCTGTTCCGGGCGACGCGGGCCATCCGTGCGGCGAAAGCTTAGACCGCCCTGCGTTCCAACAGCACCACGCCGTCTTTCCGGCGCTTCGCATCAGCGAGGAGCCCGGAACCATAACCACGGTTCGAGCAGGACGACGCGGCTCGTTCGCAGGCTTTTCCTGAACCGCCTGCGGATTATGGGTTCGGGGCTCGGCCCTGCGGGCCGCGCCGGAATGACGGTGCAGTTCTTCAACCGCCGAAGAGCCGCTCGAAGAAGTTGCGCTCCTGCGGCGCCGGCTTCACCCAGGCGCGATCCGAACTGGCGGGCTGAGTCGGCGCGGGGGTGCCGGCATCGGCCACCGGCGCACCGTCGCCGAAGATCGTCTTCGGCGCGCCCTGCCAGAAGCCGCCGGGCAGCGGAATGGGCTGGGCGCCGGCATGGGCGGCCTTCATGTACTTGCCCCATATCTCGCCAGGCAGCCCGGCACCGGTGACGCGCTTCATCTTCGAATTGTCGTCATTGCCGACCCAGACGGCCGTGACGAGTTTGGCGGTGAAGCCGACGAACCATGCGTCGCCGTAATCCTGCGTCGTGCCCGACTTGCCGCCGACCTGCCAGCCCGGGATGTTGAACTTGCTGCCGGTGCCGCCGTTCATCACGCCGTTGAACATCGTATCCATCATCGCGAGATATTGCGGCTGGATGACCTGACCGAGGCCCGCGGCCTTGCGGGCATAGACGACCTTGCCGCTGGTCTGTCGCACTTCGCGGATGACATAGGGCAGCACCGACTGGCCGCCATTGGCGAAGGTCGCGTAGGCAGCTGTCATCTCCAGCGGGGTCACCTCCGACGTGCCGAGCGCCAGCGACAGGTTCGGCTGCAGAGCCGAGCTGATACCGAGGCGCTGGGCGGTGCGGACGACCTCCTTGGGCGTCACCTCCTGGATCAGCCGGGCGGACACCGTGTTGAGCGAATGCTGCATCGCCGTCGCGAGCGTCACCGGTCCGCGGAAGGTGCGCGAATAGTTCTCCGGCTCCCAACCCTTGATCGAGACGGGCGAGTCGTCGCGGATCGTGTCGGGCGTCATGCCCTTCTCCATCGCCGTCAGATAGACGAAGGGCTTGAAGGAAGAGCCCGGCTGGCGCCGCGCCGCCGTGGCGCGGTTGAACTGGCTCTTGGTATAGTCGCGCCCGCCGATCAGCGCGCGGATCGCGCCGTCCGGCGCGAGCGAGACAACCGCGCCCTGCGAGGCGTTGAGCTTGGCGCCTTGTGCCGAGAGCGCATCGACCAAGATCGTCTCTGCCGAGCTCTGCAGCTTGGTGTCGAGCGTGGTGAGCACGGTGACGTCGCCCTCGACCGCGCCGATGAAGTCGTCGAGCACGTCCATGACGTAGTCGGCGGCGTAATTGACCGAGCCAGCGCCGACACGCTCGGGCACCTCGGCCGGCGCGGTCAGCGCGGTCTTGGCCGCAGCCTGCGTGATGAACCCCTGATCGGCCATCGCGGCAATGACGAGCTGGGCGCGCTTCTCGGCAAGATCGGGATTGCGGTTGGGCGCGAGCCGCGACGGCGCCTGGACGAGGCCGGCGAGCATCGCCGCCTCCGCGATCGTCACCGAGCGCGCCGACTTGTTGAAATAGCGCTGCGCCGCGGCCTCGACGCCATAGGCGCCGGAGCCGAAATAGACGCGATTGAGATAGAGCTCGAGGATCTGGTCCTTGGTGTAGGTGCGCTCCAGCCAGAGCGCCAGGATCGCTTCCTGGATCTTGCGGGCGGCGGTGCGCTCCTGCGTCAGGAACAGGTTCTTGGCGAGCTGCTGGGTCAGCGTCGAGCCGCCCTGCACGCCGCCGCGGCCGCGCAGATTGGTGACGAGCGCGCGGCTGATGCCGATCGGATCGATGCCGAAATGCTCGTAGAAGCGCCGGTCCTCGATCGCGACGAAGGCCCTGGGCAGATAGGGCGGGATCTCGCCGATGGTGATGGTGCGCCCGCCGGTCTCGCCGCGATTTGCGAGCAGCGAGCCGTCGGCGGCGAGGATCGCGATGTTCGGCGGCCGCTTCGGCACGGTGAGCTGATCGATCGGCGGCAGCTGCGAAGCGTGATAGGCGATGAAGCCGCCAAGGCCGATGGCGCACCACAGGCCGAGCACCATCGTCCAATAGAACAGCCCGCCGAGCAGCGAGCGCCGACGGCGGCCGCGGCGCTTGCCGCCACCTCCTCCGCCGCTGCGCTTGTTGCGCACCGGCTGGCTGCGCGGCTGCGGACGCGGCGCAGCGCGGTGACGGTGAAGCGGGCGATCGTCGTCAGAAACGCGCATGTCGAAATCATCGCGGCTTGCGCCGCTCTCGTCGTCGAAGGACGGCTCGCGCCGCTCGCCCCGTTTGATCCGGTCGTTCATCCTGTCCCGTTTCGGCCGACACACCGCCTTCGCAATGCGGTCAGGTCACACAGGATTCAAACATGGCGCTTTTAAGGGACGGTTAAGGGTGCGATGCGGCGGCGAAGGCACAGTCGTCGCGAGAACGTGATCAAACTTGCAAATGCGCAAACGAAATCGTCATCGAGCGGGATATTGCGCAAAATCGGAAGCCCTGCCTAAAACCCGGACGGGAAACGCGCAGGAACACATCGCCACTTATTCGTTTTCGTCGACAGAGGACCCAGATGAACTCGCTCAATCGCTATGCGCCGCATGTGCTCGGCCTGCTGCGTATCGTCACCGCACTGATCTTCATCCTGCACGGCACGCAGAAGCTCCTCGGCTTCCCGGCCCCGCCGGCCGGCGGCGTGCTGCCCCCGGCCTTTACGCTCATGTGGTTCGCGGGTGCCCTCGAACTCGCCGGCGGCCTTCTGATGCTCGTCGGCTTCCAGACCCGGATTGTCGCCTTCGTCCTCTCCGGCCAGATGGCCTTCGCCTACTGGATGGCGCATGCGCCGAAGAGCCTCTACCCGGCACTCAACGGCGGCGACGCGGCGATCCTCTACTGCTTCGTCTTCCTCTACTTCGTTTTCGCCGGGGCGGGCGCCTTCGCGATCGACAAGGAAAGCCGCGCCTGAGAACCTGAATTCAAAAGCCGTCGAGCCCCTTCCCGCGGAGCCATCCCGGCAGGAACGGCGTCTCGAAGGATGCTCCAGGAAGCGATCGAGGCATCAGGAGCGCCCTCCGACACGGCCTTTGATCCCCTCAGGACGAGGGCTTGGCCCCGGCCAAACCACCGGTCCAAATCGACGAATCGAAAAGGCCCGCTTTCCACCGAAAGCGGGCCTTCTTCATAGGGGACGCGAAACGGCTCAGACTGCCGCCGAGATCCAGCGCGACAGATCGCTCTTCGGCGCAGCGCCGACCTTCTGCGAGGCGAGCTTGCCGTCCTTGAACAACATCAGCGTCGGGATCGAGCGGATGCCGAACTGCGCCGGGATCTGCTGATTCTCGTCGACGTTCATCTTGACGATCTTGACCTTGCCGTTGAGCTCGGTCGCGATTTCCTCGAGCGCCGGGCCGATCATGCGGCAGGGGCCGCACCATTCCGCCCAAAAATCGACGACGACCGGCTCGGACGACTTCAGGACGTCGGCCTCGAAGCTCTGATCGGTTACCTTGCTCGTTGCCATGACTGGCCGCCTTTCGGTTTTCAACGGGCGGCAATGCCGCCCTTCGCCAGCGAAGCTATGAACGCCCGCCCCTCCGGTCAAGGCGCGTGCATCGCAGGGCAGAGCCGAGGCCGGCGCGTCACGAGCCGGCTGAGACCAGACTTGCCCCGACATTGATCGCCATCGCCAGGATCGAGGTGTTGAAGACGAAGGCAAGGATGGAATGCAGCAGCACGACGCCGCGCGCCTGCCGCGTCGTCACGCCGATATCGGAGGTCTGCGAGGTGCAGCCGATCGTGTAGGAGAAATACAGGAAATCGACATAGTTCGGATCGGTCTTGCCCGGGAAATCTAGACAGGGCTTGGACTTGCCGCCGCGATAGTAGATGCCGGCATAGTGCAGCGTGAAGAAGGCGTGCAGCAGCGTCCATGAACACAGGATCGTGACGCCACCCAGCGCGAGGTGAATCCCGCGTCCGCTGGCCGGAACCGCCCCAATGCCGCTGAGCTGAACCACGATGGCGACCAGGCTGGCGCTCGCCGCCAGGCAGGCGATGATAAGAATGGCGAAGGCGCCCTCGTCCTGCCGCTCGGCCCGCGCCCTGATCTCGTCGACCGACTCGGTGAACATGGTCGCGCCAAGCAGGCCCAGATAGAAGATCGCGCCAGCATCCCAGGCAACCAGGAAGCGCGTCGCCCACCGCCAGTCGCCGGGCAGCAGCGCCGCCAACCCCACGCCAGCACCGAGAGCCGCCAGAAGGCGCGGGCGCAGCAGCAGGGATGGCAGGAGCTTCATGGCCGGGACGATCCGTCGGAGCGGCCGACGCTAGCGCCCGCCGCGGCGCCTGCCAAGGCGAGGAGCGCCGCGTCGAGCTGCGCGGCAGCAAGTTCGAAATGGGCGAGGTTCGCGGTGTAGACGACCAGCGCCCGGATCGCCCGGTCTGGATAGATCTCCTGCATCAGCGCGGCGTAGGCCGCGAGCTGCGCCAGAGTCCCGACCGGAATCGCATCGGCCCGCTCCGGCGGCCGGGCTGTGGTCTTGAAATCGGCAATGACGACGCTTTCGGCGGTGACGGCCAGCCGGTCGATCCGGCCGGAGACCGCGCGCACCGCACCGTCCGGCAGGCGGATGGCGCCTGCGACGGGCACCTCCGCCAGCGCCCCTTCGGCAAAGAGCGCGGTAAGGCCCGGCTCGGCCAGGAGAGCGAGCGCCTGCGCGACGATGCGGGCACGCCGCTGCGGCGGCAACGCGCCGCCGCGTGCCTGCGCCAAGGCGTCTGCCGCCCCGGTGCGGCGCTCGGCCGGAAGATCGGGCAGGAGCTGGAGCAGCAGATGCGCCAGCCGGCCGGCGGCAGCCGCCTCCGCGAGGAAGGGTCCGTCGCCCGGCCGCTCCTCGCCATCGGCTGCCGAGAGGGCGTTCGACGGCTTCAGCGGCGGTGCGGGTTCGGCCTCGCGCGAGGCCGGTTTCGTCAGCCAGGCGGGGGGCTGCAGAACCGGCTCGGCCGGCTGCACCTGCGCCTCTTCTTCCGCCGGCCTCGGAGGCGTCACGGAGAAGCGCAGGATCGCATCCTCGCCCTCCCCAAGGGTGGCGAGGCCCGCCTCCGACTGCGCAAGCCCTTGCGCAATCATCGCGTACCAGCTTCCGGCCGGCGGGTCGCCCTTGGCCTGCGCGCCGCAGACGATCAGCCGATCCTCGGCGCGGGTCATGGCGACATAGAGCAGGCGATGATGCTCCTCGACCATCTGCGCGACGACGGTCGCCTTGGCTGCGGCCGTCGCCTGCGTGTCCTCGGCGCTCGCCGGTGGCCAGATCGGCACGAGGCCAGCACGCGGCGTCGATACGGCGAGTATCTTCGGCAGACGCTTGGCGCCGGGCTCGACGCCGAGATCGGCGAGGATGACGATCTTCGCCTCCAGACCTTTCGAGCCGTGGACGGTCATGACGCGAACCTCGCCGGCGCTGGCCGAGAGATCGCGCTTCACGTCGGCGGCGCTGCCGGTGACATGCTGGAGGAAGCCGGCGAGCGAGGGGCCGTAACGCCGTTCATGATCGAGCGCGGCATTGAGGAAGGCATCGAGCGCGTCGCCCGCCTCGGCGCCGAGCCGGGCGATGGCGAGGTTGCGCCCGCCGCCGGGGCCGAGCAGCCCGGCAAAGAAGCGGAACGGGCCGGAACGGCCAGCCTCGCGCGCCCAGTTAACGAGCCTCGCTTCGGCGGCGGCATAGCGCGGCTCGCTCGCCGCAGCTTCCTGCAGGGCAGCTCGGAGCGAGCCCTTGCGGCCGGGCGCGAGGCGCAGGAGATCGTCGTCGTTCAGGTCGATCAACGGCGTCTTCAAGGCGGTGGCGAGCGTCAGGTCGTCGTCCGGCAGCAGCAGCGCGCGGCCGAGCACGACGAGATCCTCCACCGCCGGATGCTCGGCGAGCGTCAGCCGGTCGCGGCCGGTGACGGGCACGCCGGCATCCTTCAGCGCCTTGACGATCGCCTCGAAGAGCGCGCCGCGCTGGCGCAGCAGGATCATCACGTCGCCGGCGGCGAAGGGGTTGCCGCGATCGTCACGGCGGTCGCGGTGCCAGCGCTGCAAGGTCCGCGCGATGCGCTCGGCGAGCTTCACCGTGCCGCTCCGACGCTCGGGCGCGTCGACCGGCGTGGTCCAGGCGTCCGGCGGCTCGCCGGTATCGTTGGCGGCGAGCGGCCAGAGATCGACCGTGCCGGGCGCGCTGCGTCGAACCGTGTCGTGCATCTCGGGACGCGCCGCGCCGTCGAAGACGAGACCGCGCGCATGCTCGGGCAAGGCGAAGACGGCATCGACTGCCTGCATGATGTCCGGCGCCGAGCGGAAGGAGGTGTTGAGGCTGATCGCCTCGAAGGCGAGTTCGGCCTCCGCGATGCGCCGGCCGAGCGCACGGCGCTCCTCGCCGAAGGCGGCCGGCGCTGCCCCCTGGAAGCCGTAGATCGACTGCTTCTCGTCGCCGACGACAAAGATGGTGCGTGGCTTCGGCCTGAGATCGCCACCGCCGGTGAATTCCTCCGCGAGCTTGCGCAGGATCGCCCATTGCGCCTCGCCGGTGTCCTGCGCCTCGTCGAGCAGGATGTGGTCGATGCCGGCATCGAGCTTGTAGAGCACCCAGGCCGCCTCGACCCGCTCCAAGAGCGAACGCGTCCGCGCGATCAGGTCGTCATAGTCGAGCAGCGAGCGCAGGCTCTTCTGGCGCTGATAGGAAGCGAGCATGCGCGTGACCAGCAAAGCGAGCGCTGCGCTGCGGTCGCGGATGGCGACGGCGTTGATCGCATCGGCCGCCGTCAGCAGGCAGGCGGCGAGCGCCTCCAGCGTCGCCAGCGTGGCACCCTCGAACTCGGATTTGCCCTTGCCGCGGATATTGGCGTTGATCGTTCCGGCTTCGGTGATGAAGCCGCGCCGGCAGAAGGCGATCGGATCGCCATCATCCTGCCCGGCGAGCAGCGTGCGCAGGGTCCCGGCGAGGTTCTGGCGCGTCGCGCTGCCGGAGTGGAGTGCCTCGATCAGGGCCTGACGGCCAGGCAGCGCGGCCAATTCGGCGCGAAAGGCCCGCTTCACCGTGTCGGCATCGAGATCGGGGTCGATGCCGAGGAAGGCGGCGATGCCGGCCAGCATCTCCTGCGGGTCGCGGGCGCGGCCGTTCTCGTCGCTGAACAGGGCCCGCTGGCGCAGCGCCTCCTGCACCATGGTCTCAAAGGAATCCTGCGCCGCGAGCTGCGCCAGCAGGTCGAGCGCGCGGGCCTCCGCCCCATCCGGGTTCGCGGCGACCAGGGCCAGCAATTCGCGCCGCGCCTCGCGCAGCATCTCGGCCTGGGCGAGATCATCGGCCACCTCGAAGCGCGGCGGCACGTTGGCCTCGAAGGGCGCGGCCTGCAGCACGCGGGTGCAGAAGGCGTGGATCGTCTCGATGCGCAGCCCGCCCGGCGTCTCCAGCGCCTCGGCGAAGAGGCGGCGCGCCTTGGCCCGCTCGGCGGCGCTGGGCGCGCTGCCGGTCAGATTGGTCAGCTCCTTGGCAAGGACGGCCTCATCCAACGTCGCCCAGGCGCCGAGCGCCTTGAAGATGCGGTTCGCCATGTTGGCGGCGGCCGCCTTGGTATAGGTGATGCAGAGCATCCTGCTCGGCTGGACGCCGTCCAGCAGCAACCTCAGCACGCGGTTGACCAGCACATGGGTCTTGCCAGAGCCGGCATTGGCCGAGACCCAGGCGGAGAGGCCGGGATCGGCAGCCAGCGCCTGGCGCTGATTGGTCAGCGACGGGACGATCCAGCCCGGCTTCACGCCTCGCCTCCTTCGTCACCACCGGGCGCCGCCGACCATTCCTTGACCCGGGCGAGATGGTCGTAAGGGCTGGCGTAACGGATGTAGTCAGGTGCCCGCCGCGAGACATAGGCCTCGCGACCGGTGCGTAGCGCATCGAGATGTTTCAGCAGATTGTCCAGGTGGCGGGCTGCGACATCGGCCAGCGGCTCGCCATCGAAGTCGAGCGGCTTGTCCTTGGCCCAGCCCTTCGGGTCATGGTGGAGCTTCATGTAAATGACAGCCTCGACCGGCGTCGGCCCTGCGAGCCCCTTGAAGCCGGAACGCGCCGCCAGCTCGGCTTCCAGCGTCAATTGCGGCGCGAAACCCTTCTCGACCTGTGCCTTGCTGGGCGGAGCCCCGGTCTTGAAGTCGACGATCCGCAGCGCCGGCTCGCGCGTCAGCTCGATGCGGTCGGCCCGCCCGCTCAGGCGGAATTCGCTGCCGTCGGCCAGCCTGAAGCTCGCGCCGGTGAAGAGCTCGACGCCGATGCGGGCGATGCCGGGCCGCCTGCGCTCCTCCCAGCGGATGAAATGCCCGGCCGTCAGCAGGAAGCGCGGCCACCAGAAAGCGCGGACCTCAGGCACGTCATCGAAGTCGCGAAAGAGTCTGTCGCCGATGGCGATCAACTGCCCCAGCGCGTCGGCCGGCAATTGCTCGGGATAGGTTGTGGTGAAGCTCTCTACGATGTTGTGCAGCAGCCGGCCACGATCCTGAGCCGTCGGATCCTCGATCAGCCCGTCGAGGGCGTCGAGCTTCAGGATCTTGCGCGCGTGGATCTGATAGGGATCGCGATAAAGCGTCTCGACTTCGGTGACGCTGAGGGATAGCGGCTGGATTTCGCGCGGCGGGCGCGGTTTCGGCCGCCCAACCGGCCTCGCATCGGCGGGCGCGCTCAGCAGGGCGGCGAGCCCGCGCAGGCGACGGCCTTCGTCGAGCGCCTTGCTCCATGCCTGCTTCGGCGTCACCGCGTGCAGCCGCTGCCAAAAGCGCGAGGCGATGGTCTCGGCCTCGCCGACCTTGCGCGGCCGCGTCAGCGTGACCTCGCGCGCCGCCATCAGCGCCTGGGCGAAATCATGCGCGGTCTGGCCGATCCGGCGCTCCGGTGGCGAGAGGCCGAGCTCGGCACGCATCGGCCGGTTGATGAAGGAGTCGGTCGTGGTCTGCGGCGGCCAGACCGTCTCGTTCAGGCCGCCGAGCACGATATGGTCGGCTTCGAGCAGGCGCGCCTCAAGCAGGCCCCATATGGCGACGCGCGGATGGCCCGGCGTCGCCCGCTTGACCGCGCGCTCGGCGAGCAGGCCGTCGAGAATCGCGACGAAATCCTGCGGCCGGCCGCCGGGCGGCATGACGTCCTTCGCCGCGACGAGATCGTCGAACAGCCCGGCCAGCGCCTCGCCATCTGGGCCGATGAAAGCGAGCGGCGTCCCGGCCTCTGTCGCGCTGACGGCGGTAACGGCCGCCTGCGCAGCTGCAGCGACGGCTCCAAGCGACGGCTCGCCGAGGAAGAGCGCTTCGAGCAGCGACGCGCAGGCTGCTTCCAGCGCGTGGAGCACGGCCGCTGCCGCGGCAGCATCCTCCGCCGTCAAGCGCCTGCGCGGGCCGGGAACGTGACCAGCCTCGCGCAGCTCGCTCCATTCGCCGAGCGCCAGATGCAGGCCCGCCAGCCCCCTGCCGACGGCATTGCCGCGCCAGCAGCCGATTTCCAGTGCCGCGGCTCCCCGCGCCAGCGCTTCCCGGCTCAAGCCAAGCCGGCAGAGCGGGTGGGCGAAGAGCGGGACGAGCGAGGCCGGCGTCATCTGCGCCAGCGCCGCCTCCAGGATCAGCCGCAGCAGCGAGCCTGCCGGCCAGCGCCCGAGCGGCTGCCCGGCGGAATCATCGACCTCGACGCCCCAACGCGCGAGCTCGACGGCGACGCGCTCGGCAAGGCCCCGATCGGGCGTCACCAGCGCCGCCCGCGCCTGCGGTCGCTCCAGCGTCTCGCGCAGCGCGATCGCGACAGTGAGCGCCTCCTCGCGCTCGTCGGCCGTCTCGACGATACGCAGGCCGGCGAAGCCTGCCTCCGCCTCGCCGGGCGCGAAACGTTGGCCGAGGCTCGCCCAGAGCTCCGTCACCGAGGCCGGCAGCATCGCCTCGCGCAGCAGCTCTCCCCGCGCATGGCGTGCGGCATCGGGCGCGGCGAGTTCGCGGACATCGGCGCGCTCCGCGCCGAGCGTCTCCATCAGGTGACGCAGCGCCGCCTGCGGATGCGAAGGCGCGGGTTCCTTAGCGATGGCGTTCCAGGCGCGCTCGTCCAGCCCGAGATCGACGCCGGGCAGGACGACCGCCCCGTTTGGAAGCCGCGCGATGGCGGAGAGCAGCCGCGCCGTGGCCGGGACGGTGCCGGTCGAGCCTGCAGCGATGATCGGCCCCCTCGCCCCGCCCGCAAGCAGCCGCTCGCGCTCGGCCGCCAGCATCCGATTGCGAAACTCGGCCGGGTCGGTGGCGCCCCGATCAGCGAGAATCTGCGGCCAGGCTTCGCCGAGAATGGCGAGGAAGCTCGCATTGAGCTGCCAGACCCTGTCGAAGCGCGCGGCGTCGAGGCCGGCCAGCTTCTCGACCGGCACACCTTCGGTCTGCATCTGATCGAGCAGGTCGGCGAGGTCGCCAGCCAGCCCATAGGCCTCCGCCAGCGTCGCCGGCACCAGGGACGGCTCCGACGGATCGAGCCTGAGATGGCTGCGGTTGGCGGTGCGGCCCCAGGCGTCGACGAGCCGGGTCAGCAGCATGCGGCGGGGCAATGGCTCGATCGGAACAAGGCGCTCGCCCGTCCAGGCGCCGGAGCCGATCAGCGCCGTCTCGGCCTCGTCGACATCGCCAAGCGGGACGATACGCGGCAGCAGGAGCGGCTTGCCGCCGAGCTTCTCGGCCAGGATCGCGGTGAAGGCGCGCGCGGCGCGGCGCGTCGGCAGGTAGAGCGTGGCGCGCGCCATCGCCGCCGGATCGCCGGGGTCGTGGATCGCCCCCAGGCGCCCGTCCAGCATCGCTTCGGCCAGAACATCCAGAAAGGGCGCGCCGGCCGGTGTGCTGAACAGATTGAGTTCAGGCATCGACCGGCTGCGCGGCGAAGGCGGCTTCCGCCGGCGCGATCGCCTCGGGCGTGCCGACATGCAGCCAGCGCCCCTCCAGCACTTCGCCGAACAGGCGACCGCGAGCGATGGCGCGGTCGAAGAGCAGATTGAGCGAGAATGGCCCTTCCGGCGTGTCGGCGAAGAGCTCCGGTTTCAGGATGGCGACGCCGGCATAGACCCAATGCGCGCTCTCAGCCGCGCCGCGCCGGGTCAGGCGGCCATCCTCTCCGAGGAAGAAGTCACCGGCGCCGTCGAAGCCGAGGCTGGTCTTGCGCTCGGCGAGCAGGAGCAGCATGTCCATCCGCGCCGGATCCCAGGCTTCGGACATCGCCTGCATGGCGGGCCGGCCCGTCTCGCGCCAGAGCGCGTCGGAATTGACGTGGTAGAACGGCGCAGCTCCAAGCAGCGGCAGGGCCTTCTTCACGCCGCCGCCGGTTTCCAGCAATTCGGCGCGCTCATCAGAGATGGCGATGCGCGGCCGGGCGCGCCCGGCGACATGCGCCTCGACCTGCCCGGCGAGATGGTGGACGTTGACGACAGCGTCCTCGACGCCGGCATCGGCCAGCCGGTCGAGCATATGGTCCAGCATCGCCTTGCCCCCGATCTTCACCAGCGGCTTCGGCAGCGTGTCGGTGATGGGGCGCATGCGCTGCCCGAGCCCGGCCGCCAGCACCATCGCCCGGCGGATCGGCGGCGAAGCGGTTGAGGTCACGCGAATCTCCGTATCGATCGGATCAGACTAGCCCGCGGCGTCCGTCTCGAACAGCTTGGGCATATGGGCCTGGTACCAGCCCTTCAGCTCTTCGAGGGCGGGGTGTTCGAGGTTGCGGCGCAGATAGGCCTCGATGCGCGGCAGGTGCTTGAGGTAGTCGGGCTTGCCGTCGCGCTTGTCGAGCCGGGCGAAGATGCCGGCGATCTTGGTATTGCGCTGGGCGCCGAGGATCGCATAGGCGCGGGCGAAATCGGCAAGATCGAAATCGGGCGCATCAGCGCGCCTCGCCGCACCATAGGCGGCGAGCAGCCTCAGCTCCAGCGAGGCCGGCACATCGATGCGCGCATCCTGGCCGAGCGACGCCAGGTCATAGGCCGGGTGGCCGAGCACCGCATCCTGGAAGTCGATCAGGCCGAGCTTGGCATGGCCCTCCCGCTTCTCCAGCCAGATCAGGTTCGGCGAATGGAAATCGCGCAGCGTCCAGGTGCCGGGCTGGGCGAGGATCTCGTCGAGGAGCCTGTTCCAGATGCGGGCGAATTCCGCCTGCGTCACCGCCGGCAGGGTCACGCCCGCGATATGCGGCGCATACCATTCCAGGATCAGCTCTGTCTCGATCGCCAGCGCCTGCCGGTCGTATTCGGGAATCGCATGGTCGCGCCCCTCGCCCACCGGCAGAATCGACGGCAGGGTGTGACGGTGGAGGTCGGCGAGCAGCCTGGCCGCCGACTCATAGCGTTCGGCGATCGGCCGACGCTCGGCGTCGATCACGCCCTCGTTGCCGAGATCCTCGATGACGAGCAGGCCGGTGGTCAGATCCTCGGCGAGGATTTCCGGCGCCGAATAGCCCAGCGAGCGCAGGCCGCGATCCATCGCGACGAAGGCCTCGACGTTCTCGGCAAGGTGAGCCAGCGTGCTGTAGGGCTTGCCGAGGCGGATCGGCGGGCCGTCCGGCCGCGGCGGCGAGATCATCAGGACCGCCGTCTCGCCGGTCGGCTGCGTCAGCCGTTCATAGGCGCGCGTCGATGCGTCGCCGAGCATGAAGTCGCGGCGCGCTCCGCCCCAGCCGGAGGCGTCGAGCAGGCGGCGCGAGGCAACGGCGATGGCGAGCCGCTGCTTCCAGAGCACGCCGCCGGAGAGATCGGCAATGCGGCCGGTCTCGGGACTGTCGGGGTCGACATCGAGCACGATATCGAGCCTGCGCCCCGCCGGCAGGCGCGTCCCGGCGCGGTCCGGCCACTCGACCAGCGTGATCAGCCGTTCGACATCCTCGATCAGGCCGATATCGTCGAGCTCGTCCGGCGAGCGCACGCGGTAGAGATCGGCGTGCAGCACAGTGCCGCGCCGGGTGTCGTAGCTCTGGACCAGGGTGAAGGTCGGGCTCGGCGCCTCCAGCGCGGGGTCGTCCGCAAGCTCGCGCAGGATAGCGCGCGCCAGCAGCGACTTGCCGGAGCCGAGATGGCCGGAAAGCGCGACGATGTCGCCCGGCTTCAGGATGGCGGCGATGTCGGCGGCGAGGCGCAGCGTCGCCGCCTCGTCCACCAGCATGAGCCGGTGCAGGCCGGCCTTGCGGGCTTCTTCCGTCATTCAGCGGCGTCCGAGAGCGGCATGCCCTGCGCGGGGAACACGGCGGAGACCTTCGTGCCGCGGCCCGGCGCGGAATCGAGCTCGACATGGCCGCCGTGCAATTCGACGATAGAGCGGACGATCGACAATCCAAGGCCGACGCCGCGATGGCTTGAGCCGAGGGAATGGCTCTCGAAGCGCTCGAAAACCTTTTCCATGACCTCCGCAGGAATGCCGCGGCCGTGATCGGCCACGGTGATGCGGAGGTCGCTGCCCTGCCGCGTCGCGCTCACGGTCACGGTCTGGCCGGGCGAGGAGAAGCCGATCGCGTTGGAGAGCAGGTTGAACAGCACCTGCCGCAGGCGCTTGCCGTCCGCCCGCAGCGGCCCGGTGCGCGGATCGATATCGACCTTGAGCTCGAGCCTGCTGTCGGTCAGCCGGTCATGCAGCCCCGCCGCGGCCTGGGCGATGGTGTCGGCGACATCGACATCCTGGATGTCGAGCGTCAGCGCGCCGTTGTCGATGGTGGCGAGGTCGAGAATGTCGTTGATGATCGCGAGCAGGGCGCCGGAGGAGCGCACGATATGCGAGGCATAGTCGCGCTGCTTCTCATTGAGCGGGCCGACCGTCTCGGTGCCGAGCAGCTGAGCGAAGCCGATGATGTTGGTGAGCGGCGAACGAAGCTCGTAGGAGACATGGTGGACGAAATCCTCGCGCAGCCGCGAGACCTTCTCCAGCGCCTCGTTCTTCTCGGTCAGGGCTCGCTCGACATTCACGCTGGCGGTGACGTCGGCGAAGGAGATCAGCGTCGCGCCGTCCGGCAGCGGCGCGGCCGCCATGTCGAGCACGGTGCCGTCGCGCCGCTCCATCCGGCTGCGGTAATCCTCGCGCGCATCGCGCACGCCGGTGACGACGCTGTGAAGCTCGCTCCAGACCTCGTCCTGCGGGAAGAGCGGCCGGCACAGCCGGATGACCTCGTCGATATGCGGGGCGCTGGCGGCGAGGTCGCCGCCCTGAATGCGCCAGGATTGGGCGAAGGCGGGGTTGGAGAGCTTGAGCCGCCCGTCGGAGCCGAACACGGCAACGCCCTCGCGCAACGAATCCAGCGTCTCGCGCTGGGTGCGGGAGAGCGCGTTGAAGCGCGATTCGAGGGTGAAGCGCTCGGTCACGTCATCGTAGAGATAGGTGACACCGCCCTGCGGATTGGGGCTGGCGACGACATGGATGGTGCGCCCGTCCGGCAGATACCACCAGTCTTCGCTCGCGCGCGTTGCGGTGTAGGCAGCCTGGGCCGCCGCCTTCCAGCTGCGGTAGTCGCCGAGCTCAGGCAGGCGCCGTTCGGCCCGGAGCCGGTCGAGGATTTCGCCATCGGTCGGCAGCCCGTCGAGGAAGCCGGCGTCCAGCGACCAGAGCGTGTCGAAGCCGGAATTGCGATAGACGAGGCGCTGCGAGCCGTCGAAGACCGCGACCGCCGTCTTCAGCCGGTCGAGCGTGCGGACATGGGCATCCATCTGGCGCTGAAGATCGGCCCGCACCGCTTCCAGCTCGCTCATATCCGTGGCGAACCCGGCAAAGCCCGTCGCAGCCGGCACCTCGACGATGTCCAAGGTCCGGCGCTGGCCCGCGACCACCGCTGGCGCCCGCGCCGCAAAGGAGCGACCTTCGCGCCGCGCCCGCGTCGCCGCCTCGCGCTCGGCCCGGTCGAGCAGTTCGAGACCGCCTTTCACCGCGGTCGTCGTATCGCTGGCCTCCACGGCGCGCGCATAGGCGGCGTTGACCCATGTCAGGCGCCCATCGGCATCGCGCATCCAGGCCGGGTGCGGCAGGCCCGCGAGCAGATGGGCGAGCGCCGCATGATCCGCGGTGACACGCTCCAGCTCTCCACGCAGCGTCATGACCTGCGCCCGCTCGCCGGTGACCTCGCGGAAGCGGATCACAGCCCGGCCGGCGACGGGCCGGCCCTCGATGTCGATGAAAGGTCCGGCCTTGCTGCGCAGCGTGACATTGAAAGCCTCGCCGCGCTCCTTCAGTGCATCGGTCGCGAGCTCCAGCCGCTTGGCGTCGGCGGGGGCGGCCCAGCTGCCATAGGCCAGTGCGAGCGCAGCTCCGGGGGCGCCGAGAAACCCGCTGTCGCCCTCGAAGACCGGCTGCGCGTCGCGGCCGTTCCAGCTGACCACGACCTGCGGATCTGCTCCCAGGAGGATCGAAAGGCGCTCCTGATGGCTACGCGCGGCTTCGAGATCGGCTGCCAGCTTGGCTTCGCGCTTCTGCCAGCGGGCGCGTTCGCGCACATAGAGGAGCGAGGTCGTCGTGGCGAAGACCGTCAGCCCGGTAAGAGTGAGCGAAAGCGCGCCCGTGCTCATGATATCGAGCCGCATCGGCACCAGCCATTGATCCTGCGCGATGGCGGGGGCCGAAGCAATCGAAGCGGTCAAAGCAGGCAGCAATGCGCGCGGAGCCCAGTCCCCAGCTCGCCTCTGTCGCCTCAACCGTCTCATTCTGCGCCCATCTTCTCGCGGCGGCCGCGGCCGCCATATCCGCCACACTCGTCGGAATCGGCTTGGAGAGCCGGCGAAAACCGCCGTCTCGAAGGCCGATGCACGCGCACCACCACGCCAATCACATCAGAGCTTTGATCCGTTCCGCGCCATAGCGGGGAGCCCGAATCACCCCCACTGTAATCATCCGTGGAGTCCGTCAGGAAGTGCTTAATCGCCGGTAAATGGTGAGATTTTCAGGCGGCCCGATTCACCGAGAGCCAAACATCAAGAAGTAGATTCGAAATCAGCTCGACCTACAATTGGTAGTATCTCCCCGCCTGATTCCATAATGGCACAGGGATAAAAAAAGGCCCGGCAGGTGCCGGGCCTTCGAGAGATTGCGCGTTGGCGCGTGTCAGTAGCGGTAGTGCTCCGGCTTGAACGGGCCGGCCTGCGACACGCCGATGTATTTCGCCTGAGCGTCGTTGAGCTTGGTCAGCTTGGCGCCGACCTTGGCGAGATGCAGCGCGGCGACCTTCTCGTCGAGATGCTTCGGCAGGGTGTAGACCTTGTTCTCGTACTTCGCGTGGTGGTTCCAGAGCTCGATCTGGGCGAGCGTCTGGTTCGAGAACGAGCAGGACATCACGAAGGACGGATGGCCCGTGGCGTTGCCGAGGTTCACGAGGCGGCCTTCCGACAGCAGGATGATGCGCTTGCCGTCGGGGAACTCGACCTCGTCGACCTGCGGCTTGACGTTGTCCCACTTGAAGTTCTTCAGGCCCGCGACCTGGATCTCCGAGTCGAAGTGGCCGATGTTGCAGACGATGGCGCGGTGCTTCATCGCGCGCATATGGTCGACCGTGATGACGTCGAGATTGCCGGTGGCGGTGCAGAAGATGTCGCCGCGCGGCGCCGCATCTTCCATGGTCACGACCTCGTAACCTTCCATCGCCGCCTGCAGGGCGCAGATCGGGTCGACCTCGGTGACGAGCACGCGGCAGCCGGCCTGGCGCAGCGAGGCGGCCGAGCCCTTGCCGACGTCGCCATAGCCGGCGACGACCGCGACCTTGCCCGACATCATCACGTCGGTGCCGCGGCGGATGGCATCGACCAGCGACTCGCGGCAGCCATAGAGGTTGTCGAACTTCGACTTGGTGACGCTGTCGTTGACGTTGATCGCCGGGAACGGCAGGCGGCTCGCCTTGGCCAGTTCATAGAGGCGGTGGACGCCGGTGGTGGTCTCCTCGGAGACGCCCTTGATCGCGGCGCGGGTCTTGGTGAACCAGCCCGGGTTGGCCTTGAGCTGGCGCTTGATCAGCGCGAAGAAGATCGTCTCTTCCTCATTGCCCGGCTTGTCGAGGAAGGCGGCATTGCCGGCCTCGGCCTCGGCGCCGAGGATGATCAGCATGGTCAGGTCGCCGCCATCGTCGAGGATCATGTTGGGCGTGCCGCCGTCGCCCCAGGTGGCGGTCTTCAGCACGTACTCCCAGTACTCCTCCAGCGTCTCGCCCTTGATGGCGAAGACCGGGGTGCCGGTCGCGGCGATCGCGGCGGCGGCATGGTCCTGGGTCGAGAAGATGTTGCAGGAGGACCAGCGGACATCGGCGCCGAGTTCCTTCAGTGTCTCGATCAGCACCGCCGTCTGGATGGTCATGTGCAGGCAGCCGGCAATGCGCGCGTCCTTGAGCGGGGCCTTGCCCTTGTGCTCGGCGCGGATGGCCATGAGGCCCGGCATCTCGTCCTGGGCCATGTTGATTTCCTTGCGGCCGTAATCCGCGAGGCTGATGTCCTTGACGATGTAATCCGACACGGGGGAGCTCCAATCCTGGCACCTGAAACGTGCCGGCTCTCTAGCAGCGACCGGGACGGAAGGCAATCAAAGATATAAAGATGTCTTTATGTGTTGTCGTCATGCTTGCCCTTTGGGGGGCATCCACGTCCTGAACACCGCATTCGGCCGGTACTGACGTGGATGATCGGGACAAGCACGACCATGACGGGCGGCCTTGGCGGCCACCTTCGCTTTCGCTCACAATGACGGGAATGCCGACCCCGCCCCGCTAGCCGGTTACTCGCCTTCGCCGAACCTGTCGGCGATCAGGGCCGCCAGCGCATCGAGGGCGGGCTGGGCCTCGGCGCCCTTGGCGACGATGGTGATCGTCGAGCCGATGCCGGCGCCGAGCGTAAGCACACCCATGATCGAGGTGGCGCCGACGGTTTCGCCACAGCGGCTCACCGTGATGTCGGCATCATAGCGGGCCGCGCATTGCACGAATTTCGCCGTGGCGCGGGCGTGCAGACCCTTTTTGTTGACGATCTCGAACTCGCCGTAGAGAGCGCCGTCGGGAACCTGGATCTCGGGGCAGTCACAATTCTCGTCCAAGCCGCCCTCCCCGGTCGCGTGCGCTTACTTGCCGGCCAACACGCGGCTGGCGACGGTGATGTACTTGCGGCCCGCATCCTGCGCGCTGGTCACGGCCTCGTCGAGGGTCTTCTCCTCGCGA
Organism: Allobosea sp. 05T438; assembly: GCF_056396025.1. Classification (NCBI taxonomy): domain Bacteria; kingdom Pseudomonadati; phylum Pseudomonadota; class Alphaproteobacteria; order Hyphomicrobiales; family Alloboseaceae; genus Allobosea; species Allobosea sp. 05T438. The sequence continues at coordinate 67,777 of NZ_JBFTKQ010000015.1, read as the reverse complement.
ACGCTGGCGAGCTTGATCAGCATCGGCAGGTTGATGCCGGCGACCACGTCGACGCGGCCGGGCTCCATCACCGAAATCGCCAGGTTGGAGGGGGTCCCGCCGAACATGTCGGTCAGGATGATGACGCCATCGCCGTTCTCGACCTGCTCCACAGCAGCGATGATGTCGCGGCGGCGACTTTCCATGTCGTCATCGGGAGCGATGGCGATCGTCGCCAGATACGCCTGGGGGCCGACGACGTGTTCGAGGGCGGCGCGGAATTCCGTCGCCAGATGCCCATGAGTCACAAGGACCAGTCCGATCATTCAATCCAGCACCGGAGAGCGCCCATCGGCGCCCGGACAAGGTCGCGGTTTATGCGGCAGGTGCGAGACAATCGCAAGGTGTCAGCCGTTAAACTTGTCAAAATCGTGGTTACAACTCGGGCTCTGTGAATAAGTCGAGGGCGGTCAGGACGAGCCGTTCGTCGCCGACGCGGCCGAATATCCGCAGGCGCGGCAGGTCCAACCCCGCGAGATTATCGACCAATTCCTCGGGCTCCGGCATCCGGGCCGGCTCTTCGCCGATCAGATCGACGAGCAGACGGACGACGGCGGCCCCGGTGAAGGGTTGGGGCGTGAGGCCCAGGCCACGTCGCTCGACAACCCCTTCCAGCGGTGCGACGGGCCGGGCCAGCAGACGACCGCCAGCAGCCGTCAAGGCGACGCGATCGTCGGCGACCAGTCGAGCAAAGCGACCCGAGCGCTCGGCGAGGCCGACAAGGGCCAGCGCGAGGGATGACTTGCCGCTGCCGGAGGCGCCGCGCAGCAGGATGCCTGCCTCGCCGATCGCTATCGCGGTGGCGTGGATGCGCTCGCTCGCTTTTGCGTTCGGCTCAGGCGGCATGCGAATAAGCCGCCGGCAGACAGACGATGAAGCGAGCGCCGATCCGGCAGGCTTCGCCGTCCGGTCCGACAGGCCCCAGCCGGTTCTCGGCCCGGATCGAGCCGCGATGCGCCTCGACGATCTGGCGCGAGATCGAGAGGCCGAGGCCCGAATTCTGGCCGAAGCCCTCATTGGGACGGTCGGTGTAGAAGCGCTCGAAGATCCGCTCCAGCGCATGCGGTTCGATGCCCGGCCCCTCGTCCTCGACGGTGACCAGCACGTCGTTGGCGACGCGCGAGAGCATGACGCGCACCGGCTTGTCCGGCGGCGAGAAGGAGCGGGCGTTGTCGATGAGGTTGACCATGACCTGGCCGAGCCGGGAGTCGTGGCCGAGCACGAGGAAAGCATCGTTGCCGGCGCGCTGGCTGCGGCGGTCGGCCACCAGTTCGATCATGGCCTGGCCCTCCCGGCGGGTCTCGTTCTGGATCGTCACGACAGCTTCCAGAACCCGCCCGATATCGACCGGCGCAGAATCGTTGCGCGCGAGTTCGGCATCGAGGCGCGAGGCGTCCGAGATGTCCGAAATCAGACGGTCGAGACGACGCACGTCGTGCTGGATCACCGCGAGCAGACGCGAGCGCGAATCCTCGGTCTTGGCGCGAGGCAAGGTCTCGACGGCGCTGCGCAGCGACGTCAGCGGGTTCTTCAGCTCATGCGCGACATCGGCCGCGAAGCTCTCGATCGCCTCGATGCGGCTGTAGAGAGCCTTGGTCATGTCGCGCAGCGTGCCGGAGAGATGGCCGATCTCGTCGTGCCGGCTGCTGAAATCCGGGATCTGCTCGCGCGACTTCACGCCCTTGCGCACGCGCTGCGCGGCATCGGCGAGCTTGCGGATCGGCTCGGCGATGGTGCCGGCGAGCAGGACCGACAGCACGATCATCACGCCGGCCGCGACGGCGAAAACCTGGAAGATGGCGAAACGCTCGGCGGCGATGACGGCATCGATGTCGCCGCCCTGCGTCGAGAGCAGCAGCGCGCCCTTCACGGTGCGGAAACGCTGCACCGGCACCGCGACGGAGACGATGGTCTGTCCCCGCGTGTTGACACGCACCACGCTCGCCGGCGAGCCGCTGAGGGCGCGGGCGACTTCGGGATAGGACTTGCCGTTGGCGTTCTCGAAATCATCATAGGTCGGCACGTCGGCCTTGCCGAGCCGATTGCGCAGCATGTTCCAGGTGCGCTCCAGGAGCGGCGGCTCGTCGGGCTCACCGACGCGCGGCAGGTCCAGGCGCAACACGTCGCCGCGCGAATAGAGGCTGCGCGAGTCGAGGGTGAGCAGGCCGTCCTTGTCGTAGACCCGCGCGCGGGTCTTGGTCGGCGTCACCAGCCGGCGAAGCAGCGGCGCGACCTTTTCGGGGTTGATCGAGAAGTCGAGCGGATCCTCGGCGATGCCGGCGCTCTCTCCGGCCTGGAGCTGCAGCAGCTTGTCGGGATCGATGGTGATCGTATCGATCTCGACCGTGGCGGAAGAGGCGATCGCGCCGGCGATGATCTCGCCTTGAGTGAGCAGGCTCTGCACGCGGGCCTCGATCAGGCCCTCGCGGAACTGGTTGAGGTAGAGGAAGCCGAGCAGCAGCGCCACGAGGCCGCCGAGGTTGAGGACGAGGATGCGCCGCGTCAGGCTCGAGGCAGCGCGTGCCGAGATCGCGCGGCCCATACGCCGCCAGACGAGGCCGACACGGCGGCGCAATGCCCCGCGCCAGCCGGCGGCAGGCTTTGACGGCCGGGCCTGGTTGTCGACGGTTGCCATGGCTTGCGGCTGACTTTCCGCTCAGGAGACGATGGGGGCGCCGGAGGCGGCGCGTCCCGCCTTCCTGCCTCAGACTTCCTTGAAACGATAGCCCACGCCGTAGAGCGTCTCGATCATGTCGAACTCGGGATCGACCTGATTGAACTTCTTGCGCAGGCGCTTGATGTGGCTGTCGATGGTGCGGTCATCGACATAGACCTCGTCGTCATAGGCGGCGTCCATCAGCGCATTGCGGCTTTTCACCACACCCGGGCGCTGGGCCAGCGACTGCAGGATCAGGAACTCGGTGACGGTGAGCGTCACCGGCTCGCCCTTCCAGGTGCAGGTATGGCGCTCGGGATCCATGCGCAGCAGGCCCCGCTCCAGGGCCTTGGCGTCCTCGGCACGGGCGGTGGCCGTGACGTCCTTGGTTCCGGCGCGGCGCAGGATCGCCTTGACGCGCTCGACCAGCAGCCGCTGCGAGAACGGCTTCCGGATGAAGTCGTCCGCGCCCATCTTGAGGCCGAAGAGCTCGTCGATCTCCTCGTCCTTCGAGGTCAGGAAGATGACCGGCAGATCGGATTTCTGGCGCAGGCGGCGCAGCAGCTCCATGCCGTCCATGCGCGGCATCTTGATATCGAAGATCGCGAGATCGGGCGGGTTCTGCTTCAACCCGTCGAGGGCCGAGGCACCGTCCGTATAGGTCATGATGCGATAGCCCTCTGCTTCGAGAGCAATCGAAACCGACGTCAGGATGTTGCGGTCGTCATCGACCAGCGCAATCGTTGGCATAAGGCTTTCGTCTCTTGGTCTCGTTGCAATAAACGGGTTCCCCTCTCGCGGGAGAGAGGCCAAAGCGTGGCGGCAATCTAGCCGGGCCGTGGCGATTTGCCTATGTCCCCGTATCACAAGCCTGAAATCGGAGAGAGGTTCCATGGCCAAGGACCCCAAAGACGTGATCCAGCCGATGGACGATGCCGTACGCACCGAGGCCAAGGGATTGCTGCGCGGCGCCCGCTCGGCGGCTTTTGCCACGCTTGGACCCGATGGCCATCCCTCGGCCAGCCTGGTCGGGCTCGCCACCGACATCAACGGCACGCCGATCATCCTGATCTCGGGCCTGGCCGCTCATACGGCGAACCTTATCGCCGATCCTCGCGCTTCGCTCCTGATCTCGCCCGGCGGCAAGGGCGATCCGCTCGCTCATGCGCGCATCACGCTCAAGGTCCGCGCCCGCAAGATCGAGCGCGAGACGGAGGAGGGCCTGCGCATCCGCCGCCGCTATCTGGCACGCCAGCCGAAATCCGCGCTCTATGCCGACTTCCCCGATTTCGGCTTCTTCGCGCTGACGATCGAGGGGGCCAGCCTCAATGGCGGCTTCGCGCGCGCCTTCGCACCGACGCCGGCCGATCTGATGAGCGACCCGGCCCATGCCGCCGCCCTCGCCGATGTCGAGGATGGGGCGGTGGAACACATGAACACCGACCATGCCGATGCGCTCGGCCTTTATGCGACACGGCTTCTCGGCGCCAAGGCGGGTGACTGGAGAGCGATCGGCCTCGACCCCGACGGGCTCGACATGACGCTCGGCAGCGCCGCGCTGCGTCTGCCCTTCCCTGCCTCCGTGGACGGCCCTGCGGCCTTGCGCCGAACCCTCGCCGAGCTCGCCGGAAAGGCGCGCGCGCAGTCCGCCTGACCCGTTGGACAGCAGCCGCGGCCGGCAAGGCTCCGAAGGCACCGTCCTCCGATTCACCACAACCGTATTTCAATCGATTTAGCGAAAGCCGCGAAGAGACCGGGCATTTCCAATGACTTGAGCCCGAGCGATCATGGCCGTAAAGACCGGGCGTGGCCCAAGTGCCTTGCCTCGACGCCCGGACCTTTCGACCGGCCCGTGCGTATGTGTTTCGACAACAGGCTGCCCTGACAGGGACCAGCCTCCGGAGGAATTCAGTGGACAATATCGGTCAGTTCAACGCCGCCCATGGTGCCGAGGCCTTCGGCTTCCGCAAGCTCAAGGCCGTGCGCTGGAACCTGGAAGCGCCGCAGCTTTACGAAGAGTCGCTGCGCCGCGGCGAATCCCAGCTGGCGCGCGGTGGCGCGCTCTGCGCCGATACCGGCACCCACACCGGCCGCTCGCCCAAGGACAAGTTCACGGTGCGCGACGCGCTGACCGAGAATACGGTCTGGTGGGACAACAACCAGGCGATGTCGCCTGAGCATTTCGAGACGCTGCTCGGCGACTTCCTGGCCCATGCCGAAGGCAAGGAGCTCTTCGCGCAGGATCTCTATGGCGGCGCCGACCCGGTTCACCGCGTCCGTGCCCGCGTCTACACCGAGATGGCTTGGCACTCGCTGTTCATCCGCAACCTGCTGATCCGCCCGCCGCGCGACGAGATCGACGGCTATGCACCCGAGATGACGATCGTTGACCTGCCGAGCTTCCGCGCCGACCCGGCGCGCCATGGCTGCCGCAGCGAGACCGTCGTCGCCATCGACTTCACCCGCAAGATCGTGCTGATCGGCGGCTCGGCCTATGCCGGCGAGATGAAGAAGTCGGTCTTCACCTATCTGAACTACGTTCTGCCGACCAAGGGCGTCGTGCCGATGCACTGCTCGGCCAATGTCGGCCCCAAGGACGATTCCGCGATCTTCTTCGGCCTCTCCGGCACCGGCAAAACCACCCTCTCGGCCGATCCCGAGCGCACGCTGATCGGCGACGACGAGCATGGCTGGTCGAAGGAAGGCATCTTCAACTTCGAGGGCGGCTGCTACGCCAAGACGATCCGCCTCTCGGCCGAGGCCGAGCCGATGATCCACGCGGCATCGCTACGCTTCGGCACGGTGCTCGAGAACATCGTCATGGACCCGCTGACGCGGGAGGTCGATTTCGACGACCAGTCGAAGACCGAGAACACCCGCTCGGCCTACCCGCTCGATTTCATCCCCAACGCCTCGCGCACCGGCCGCGCCGGCATCCCGAAGAACATCGTCATGCTGACAGCGGACGCCTTCGGCGTGATGCCGCCGATCGCCAAGCTGACCCCGGCCGAGGCGATGTACCACTTCCTCTCCGGCTACACCGCCAAGGTCGCCGGCACGGAGCGCGGCCTGACCGGCGTCGAGCCCGAGTTCTCCACCTGCTTCGGCTCGCCCTTCCTGCCGCGCCACCCTTCGGAATACGCCAACCTGCTGCGCGACTTCATCGCCAAGCACCATGTCGACTGCTGGCTGGTAAACACCGGCTGGACCGGCGGCAAATACGGCACCGGCCGGCGCATGCCGATCCGCGTCACTCGCCGCCTGCTCTCGGCGGCGCTTGATGGTTCGCTCAACCGCGCCGATTTCCGCCGCGATCCCTATTTCGGCTTCGCGGTGCCGAGCTCGGTGCCCGGCGTCGAGCCGCACATCCTCTATCCGGTGAAGACCTGGGCCGACAAAGCCGCCTTCGCCGAGACCGCGAATGATCTCGTCGGCATGTTCGCCAAGAACTTCGCCAAGTTCGAGGCCCATGTCGACGACGCCGTGAAGGCGGCGGCCCCGACGAACTCGCTCGCGGCCTGAGAATTTCCGGCGTTGCATCGCCTGTCATCCCCGACAAGCGGCTTCGGTCGCGCCGATGCGGGATGACTGCGTTTGGGACGGATCGAGAAATCGGTTACGAGAGGCGGCCATGGGCCGCCTCTTTTCGATTGTGCTGAAGCTTCTCCTGACCCTCGTCATTCTCGGCGCCGCAACCTGGGGCACGGGCTTCCTGCTGTTCCGGCTCACGGGCGCGATCGCGATCGTCGGCGCGATCGGCTTCGGCATCGCTGCATTGGCCGGCCTCATCGGCGTCTGGACGAGCGATGCGCGCCTGCCGCTCGGCTTTGCCATGGTCTTCGTCGGCCTGCTCTCCTGGTGGAGCAGCTTCCAGCCCTCGCATGATCGCGACTGGATTCCCGAGCTCGCGAGGCTGCCGACGATCGCACGCGAGGGCGACGTGCTCACCGTCTCCAACCTGCGCCATTTCCGTTGGCGCACGGAGGAGGATTACGACCAGCGCTGGGAAACGCGCCGATACAACCTCGCGGCGATCAGCGGCGCCGACGTCTTCCTGACCTATTGGTCGGGGGAGGCGATCGCGCATCTCCTGGTCAGCTTCACCTTCTCGGATTCCGTGCCGCTGACCTTCTCGATCGAGGTTCGGCGCGAGAAGGGCGAGGAATGGTCGGCCCTGGCCGGCTTCTTCCGCAGCTACGAGATGGCCTATGTCGCCGCCGACGAGCGCGACATCGTCGGACTGCGCACCCATGCGCGGCGCGAGGATGCCAGGCTCTTCCGCCTCAGCGCCTCCGCCAGCCAGGCCCGCGACCTGCTGCTCGCCTACATCGCCGACGTCAACGATCTCGCCGCCAGGCCGCGCTGGTACAACACCCTGACGACCAACTGCACGACCGTGGTCTACCACCTCGTCGGCAGCGTCGCGCCCGGCTGGAAGTTCTCACTGCCGCTCGATCCGCGCGTGCTGCTCTCCGGCTATCTGCCGGGCTATCTGCAGCAGATCGGCGCGATCCGGCAGGACATCCCGCTGGACGAACTGGTGCGGCTCGCCCGCATCGGCGACCGCGCTCGCACGCTCTCGCTCGACGACCCGGATTTCTCCGCAAAGATCAGGGAAGGCGTTCCGACCGGACGGCCGTGAGGCCGCGCGTCATGACCGGGCCCGAGCCCGCGGGCCGGCCTACCCCCTGCCCTGAAGCTCTCAGCGTCATGCTCGCTCTTGTGGCGAGCATCCACGTCTTGATCACCGCTCTGTATCGACGAAGACGTGGACGGTCGGCACAGGCCGACCATGACGGATCGGCTCGGCGCCCCTACCTGAAGAACAGGAAGGTCAGCACCACGAAGAGCGGGATCAGGATCGCGCCCGACCAGAGCATGTAGCCGAAGAAGCTGGGCATCGCGACCTTCCGGTCCTTGGCGATGGCATAGACCATGAAGTTCGGTGCGTTGCCGATATAGCTGTTCGCCCCCATGAAGACCGCGCCCGCCGAGATCGCGGCCAGCGCCGACGCGCCGTTCGTCATCAGTGCCTTGGGGTCACCGCCCGCGAGCTCGAAGAAGACGAGATAGGTCGGCGCGTTGTCGAGGAAGGAGGAGAGCGCGCCGGTCAGCCAGAAATAGGCGGTCGTGTTGGCGCTGCCGTCGGTGTTGGAGACCAGCGCGACCAGCGGCGCGAAGGCGCCCTCCCGCCCCGCCTGCAGCATCGCCAGAACCGGGATGATGCAGATGAAGATACCGGCGAAGAGTTTGGCGACCTCCATGATCGGCCCCCAGGAGAATTCGTTGCCGGCACGGACGGGGCCAGGCGTGAGCTTGAGCGAGAGACCGGCGAGGGCGAGCAGAATGAGGTCGCGCAGCAGGTTCTGCCCTTCGACGGCGACGCCGTGCACGGTGAAGGCGGTGCCCGGCTTCCAGTTCGCCGACATCAGGATCGCGCCGATCACGCCCGCCAGCAGCAGGATGTTGACCTTGCCCCAGAGCTTGATGGCGCGGTCCGGCGTCGGGTCCTTGAGTGTGGGGTAGCCCTTCTCCTTGCGGAAGAGGAGGCTGTCGAATGCATAGAACAGCGCCAGCAGGGCGATGACGGCAAAGCCTGTCTCCGGCAGCAGATGCGTCGTGGTCCAGAAGAAGTCGACACCCCGCAGGAAGCCGAGGAAGAGCGGCGGGTCGCCGAGCGGCGTCAGCGAGCCGCCGATATTCGAGACCAGGAAGATGAAGAAGACGACGACATGGACGTTGAAGCGCCGGTCGTCATTCGCCCGCAGGACCGGGCGGATCATGATGATCGAGGCGCCGGTCGTGCCGACGAAGCTTGCGAGCACCGTGCCGATCGCCAGCAGGGTGGTGTTGGTCAGAGGCGTACCGCGCAGGTTGCCGCTGATCAGGATGCCGCCGGCGATGGTAAAGAGCGCGAAAAGCAGGATGATGAAAGGGATGTAGTCGAGCAGCGCCGTGTGAAGCAGCGCAGCGAGCGCCGGGTCGAGCCCTCGGAGAAGCACCAGCGGAGCCAAGGTGAGCACGGCCCAGAAGGCGGCGAACTTGCCGTAGTGGCGCTCCCAGAGATGCGGGAACACCACCGGACCCAGCGCGATCGAGAGCAGCATGCCGGCGAAGGGCAAAGCCCAGCCGGCACCCATCGTTGCCCCGCCGATATCGCCGGCGGCCAGCGCCGGGCCAGCGGCCAGAATGGCCGGCACCGCCGCGATCAATGCTCCCCCGCGCCGCATCATCTCAGAGACCGGCCGTCAGGGCTTCGGCGCCTCGATGACCGGCGGCGCATTCAGGTCGAATCCGCCGGGCAGGCCCGGCCCGCCCAGGCCCGGGATCTGGATCGAGTCGAACTGCTTGTCGATCGCCTTCTGGTCGAGCTGCACGGCCGATGCCTTGTAGTGCATCACCATCTGCGGGAAGAGCACGACGAGCGCGACCATGATGCACTGGATCACCACGAAGGGCACCGCGCCCCAATAGATCTGGCCGGTGGTGACGGGCGCCATCATCTTGCCGGTGACGCGATCCTTGTAGGGGTTCTTCGGCGCGACCGAGCGCAGGAAGAACAGCGCGAAGCCGAAGGGCGGGTGCATGAACGAGGTCTGCATGTTCACGCCGAGGATGACGCCGAACCAGATCAGGTCGATCCCGAGCTTGTCCGCCGCCGGTCCGAGCAACGGCACGATGATGAAGGCGAGCTCGAAGAAGTCGAGGAAGAAGGCGAGCAGGAAGACCATCACGTTGACGACGATCAGGAAGCCCGTCGCGCCACCGGGCAGGCCGACCAGCAGGTGCTCGACCCAGAGATGGCCGTTGACGCCATAGAAGGTCAGCGAGAACACCCGCGCGCCGACCAGGATGAAGAGCACGAAGGCCGAGAGCTTGGCGGTCGATTCCGTCGCCTGCCGGAGCAGCTCGAAGGTCATCCGCTTCTTGCCCCAGGCGAGCAGGATCGCGCCGGCAGCACCCATCGCGCCGCCTTCCGTCGGCGTGGCGACGCCGATGAAGATCGTGCCAAGCACCAGGAAGATCAGCGCCAGCGGCGGCACCATCACGAAGATGACCTGCTCGGTCATCCGCGACAGCAGGTTGAGCTTCAGGAACTTGTTGATCAGCGCGATGACGAAGGAGACCCCCACCATCAGCGACATGGTGAGCACGACGAAGTCCGAACCCGCCGTCACCTTCGTGAACAGCTTCATGTAGGCATAGGACAGGGCGAAGGCGATGATCGTCACGACGAGCAGCGAGAAGCGCCGCGTCTTGCCGTCGGCATCGCGCAGCGTCTGTGCCTCCGGCGGCAGCCCCGGCGCGCGCTGCGGGTAGACGATGGTGACGAGGAAGACGTAACCCGCATAGAGGCTCGCCAGGACGAGGCCGGGGATGAAGGCGCCCTCATACATATCGCCGACCGAGCGGCCGAGCTGGTCGGCGAGCACGATCAGGACGAGCGAGGGCGGGATGATCTGCGCCAGCGTGCCCGATGCCGCGATGACGCCCGAGGCGAGGCGCCGGTCATAGCCATAGCGCAGCATGATCGGCAGCGAGATCAGGCCCATCGAGATCACGGACGCCGCGACGACACCGGTGGTCGCCGCCAGCAGCGCGCCGACGAAGATCACCGCATAGGCGAGGCCGCCGCGGACGGGGCCGAAGAGCTGGCCGATGGTATCGAGCAGATCCTCCGCCATGCCGGAGCGCTCGAGAATCAGGCCCATGAAGGTGAAGAAGGGGATCGCCAGCAGCACGTCGTTGTTCATCGTGCCGTAGATGCGTTCCGGCAGGGCCTGCAGGAAGTTCTCCTGGAACATGCCGAGGTCGATACCGATCAGCGCGAAGAGCAGGCCGTTGGCGGCGAGCGCGAAGGCGACGGGATAGCCGAGCAGCAGGAAGACCACGAGCGTCGCGAACATCACCGGCGCCATGTTGACGCGCAGGAAGTCGCCGATGCCGCCGCCCGCCGCGAAGGCGTCGCCGGTGTGGAGGCCGAAGAAGGCGAGGACGGTGAGCGCGAGCAGCAGGCCGGCGACGCGCGGAAGGCGATGAGCGTGCATGGGATCGTTCCGGACTTCTTGCGGGCCGCTCACGAAGCGAGGCCCTGTTCCTTGGCTTGGTCGAGCAGGCGCTGGGCTTCCGCCTCGGCCGCGGCCGCATGGCCGGCGGCGGCCTCCTGATCCTCAAGGTCTCCGCGTATGATCGCGATCTGCTTGATTATCTCGGAGACGCCCTGGAAACTCAGCATCACGAAGCCGACCACCACGAGGCCCTTGGCGGGCCATTGCGGCAGGCCGCCGGCCGAGAGCGACTGCTCGTTGATGGCATAGGAACGCAGGAAGAACGGCCAGGAGTGGTAGACGATCAGCAGGCAGAACGGCATCAGGAACAGCACGTGGCCGAGCAGCTCGATCCACTGGCGGACGCGCTTCGGCAGCATGCTGTTCACGATGTCGATGCGGATGTGCTCCTTCACCTGCATCGTCCATGACGCGCACATCAGGAAGACCGCACCGAACAGCATCCATTGCAGCTCGAGCCAGGCATTCGACGAGACGTTGAAGATCTTGCGGACGATCGCATTGACTGTCGCGACGATGACGGCCGCGAGGATAAGCCAGGCGATTTTCCTGCCGATGAAGCCGTTGACCGCGTCGATGACCCGGCTGATGGCGAGGAGGCCCTTCACATTCCCGCTCCCGTCGAGGCGCTACGCGCCGGATACGCATGTCCGGGCATTGATTGTGCGCCGTTTACGCGCTGGATCGGTATAGGAGCGTTGCGCCACACGCAAGACTATGCCGTTCTCATCCCTTAGACGAAAGATGGATGTGCACGGCCCTCGCATTTCGCGCCAGCAGATTGCGAGCAGCATCCGCCCGGATGCGCCCGCAGAGAAAATTCGTTATGTCCACGTTCATCTTCGGGGAACAATATTCCCCGTGATCATTCCCCACCGGCTGATTCGAGGCCGAGATGTGTCGCTTCCTCGCCTATTCAGGCGTCCCCGTCTTTCTCGAGGATTTCGTCGCCTCGCCCTGCCATTCGCTGATCCACCAGTCGCTTCACGCCGAGGAGGCCAAGACTGGCACGAACGGCGACGGCTTCGGCGTCGGCTGGTATGGCGAGCGGGCCGAGCCGGGACATTATCGCGAGGTGCGCCCGGCCTGGTCCGACGAGAACCTGCTCTCGATCGCCCGGCAGGTGCGCTCGCATCTGTTCTTCGCCCATGTCCGGGCCGCGACAGGCACCGCGACGACGCGGGCCAACTGTCACCCCTTCGTCCACGGCCGCTATCTCTTCATGCATAACGGCCAGATCGGCGGCTACGGACTGATCCGCAGGCAGCTCGAGGCGTTGATCCCGGATTCGCTCTACGGCGCCCGCGCCGGCACCACCGATTCCGAAGCCCTCTTCCTGCTCGCCCTTGCCCATATGGCCGAAGGGATGGCACCGGGCGAAGCGCTTGCCGCCGCCCTCTCCGACGCGCTCTCCCTGATGGAACGGACAGGTGTCCGCGAGCCGCTACGCTGCGCCGCCGCGCTCGCCGACGGCGAAACGATCCATGCGATCCGCTGGTCTTCAGACGCCAGGCCGCCGAGCCTCTATGTCTGTCCGCGGCCCGACAGCGTCGTCGTCGCCTCGGAACCCGTCGACGCCGCCCGCGAATGCTGGCAGGCCCTGCCCTGCAACACGCTGGCCACGGTGCAGGCCGGCAACGTCACCTTTTCGCCCTTCCTGGTCGGGTTGCGGCAGGCAGCCTGACCCCCAGCGCGCGGCGCCGGCAAGGCGGGGGAAAAAGGGGCCGTAGTGTGCGGCCCCTCTCCGGGCGTACCGCCAGATCTCAGTTGTGATGCGGCAGCACGCCGGTGTTGTAGCCCGACTGGTTGTATTGGTCGGACGGGGCCCTGAAGTGGTTGTGATAGGCCATGTACTGGGCCTGCTCCGCAGCAGCCCGCTGGCTCTGGCTCTGTTCGCGCACGATGCTCGCGGCGCCGAGCTCGGCGGCGTAGGCCATCGATCCGGCTCCCAGGAGAAGCAGCGCAGCAGCGACGGCAACGATCTTGCGTGAAAGCATGGCAACCTCCTGAACTGTGTCGCCCGCCCCGTCTAACTAATCATCGAGCACCGATTGCCAATCTTCTTGCCTGCCTGCTTGGCCTCACTTTCGCGTGAATTTCGGGAAGGCGGCCGATACATGCGCCCTTCAGTAATCGCCGCCGTGCAAGGAGCAGCAATATCCTCAAAGGCGCGGCGGCCATGCGCCACGCGCCCTGACGCATACCCTGTTGCCTTCCTACGTCGAAGGCCTAGCCTTGCCGGTCTGGCGAGGCCGCTTCCACTGAAAGGCGACGGGCGATGAAGAAGGGTTCCGATCTTCTGGTCGAAGCGCTTGAGAACGAAGGTGTCGACCGCGTCTTCGGTGTTCCGGGCGAGGAAAATCTCGACGTCGTCGAGTCCCTGCGCAAATCCAAGATCGAGCTGGTTCTGACGCGGCACGAGCAGGCCGCCGCCTTCATGGCCGCGACCCATGGCCGGCTCACCGGCAAGCCCGGCGTCTGCATCGCGACACTCGGCCCCGGCGCGCTCAATTTCTCGACCGGCGCGGCCTATGCCCATCTCGGCGCCATGCCGATGATCCTGATCACCGGGCAGAAGGCGATCATGACCGCCAAGCAGGCGCGCTTCCAGATCGTCGACGTCGTCGCCTCGATGCGCCCGCTCACCAAGATGACGCGCCAGATCGTCAGCCCCGGCAGCATCCCCTCGGTGGTGCGCGATGCCTTCCGCGTCGCGATGGAGGAGAGGCCGGGCCCGGTCCATCTCGAGCTGCCCGAGGACGTCGCGGCCGAGGAGATCGAGGATGTCCCGCTGATCCCGGTCCACCCGCTCGACCGGCCGATCGCACCGGACGCGCCGCTCGACCGCGCGGCCGAGATGATCCTCGCCGCCAGGCGGCCGCTGGTGATGATCGGCGCCGCGGGCAACCGGCCGCGCCTGGTCGAGCCGCTGTCGGCCTTCGTGCGCCGCACTGGCCTGCCCTTCTTCAACACGCAGATGGGCAAGGGCGCCGTCACCGGCGGCTCGAACCTCTATATCGGCACGGCCGCGCTCTCCGAGGGCGACTATGTCCACGAGGCGGTGGCGCTCGCAGACCTGATCGTCGCCGTCGGCCACGACACGGTGGAGAAGCCGCCCTTCCTGATGCGCAATGCCGGCGGGCCGAAGGTGATCCACATCGGCTACCAGTCGGCCAATGTGGAGCAGGTCTATCACCCCGACGCGGAGGTGATCGGCGATATCGGCGCCACGGTCACCGGGCTGGCCGACAGGCTCGAGGGCAAGCTGCCCGAGCAGAAGCAGATGCTGGAGCTGCGCCAGAAGATCCTGACCAAGATCAATGCCCGCGCCGAGGAGGACCGCTTCCCGGTGACGCCGCAGCGGCTCGTCCATGACGTGCGGGCGGTGATGCCGGAGGACGGCATCGTCTGCCTCGACAACGGCATGTACAAGATCTGGTTCGCGCGGAATTACCGCACCCATGTCGCCAATACGCTGCTGCTCGACAATGCGCTGGCGACGATGGGCGCCGGCCTGCCCTCGGCGATGATGGCGGCAATGCTGCATCCCCGGCGGCGCGTCATGGCCGTCTGCGGCGACGGCGGCTTCATGATGAACTCGCAGGAGATGGAGACGGCGGTTCGGCTCGGCCTCAACCTTGTCGTGCTCGTGCTGAACGACGGCGCCTACGGTATGATCCGCTGGAAGCAGGCCGTCGACAAATTCCCCGATTACGGCATGACCTTCGGCAACCCCGACTTCGTGCGTTATGCCGAGTCCTATGGCGCCAAGGGCTCCCGCGTGACCTCGGCCGAGGCGCTGGTGCCCACGCTGGAAGCCGCCTTCAAGGGCGGCGGCGTCCATCTCGTCGACTGCCCGATCGACTATTCCGAGAACACCCGCGTCCTCGTCGAGGAGTTGCGCAACAAGGTGCCGGACGTCGATCTGGCCTGAGCAATGCTCCGATCTTCGAGAAATTCCGCTTCGTCGCCCATCGCCGGGTCATCCGGGGCGACCGAAGGGAGACCCGGGATCCATGCCGGAGCTATTCCGATATATGTTCCGGCATGGATCCCGGATCTCCGCTCCGCTGCGTCCGGGATGACCCGCGCCTTTTTCGGAAGAGAGAGCCATGCTTCAGGTTGTTCAAGCCTATGACCGCGCCCCGATCACCGAGATCGAAACCGACAACGAAGCCGCGCTCGAGCGCAAGCTCAAGGCGGCGCAGGATGTGTTCAAGGACCGCGACAACTGGCTGAAGCCGCATCAGCGCATCGCGATCCTGCGCAAGCTCGCAAGCCTGCTCGAAGCGAAGCGCGACCATTTCGCCATGCAGATCGCCCGCGAGGGCGGCAAGCCGCTGCCGGATGCGATCGTCGAGGCCAACCGGGCCGTCGACGGCGTCCACAACGCCGCCGACGAACTGCGCAATTTCGCCGGGCGCGAGATCCCGATGGGGTTGTCGGCCGCCGCCGCCGACCGCTGGGCCTTCACCACCAAGGAACCGATCGGCATCGTCGCGGCGATCTCGGCCTTCAACCACCCGCTCAACCTGATCGTCCACCAGGTCGCGCCGGCCATCGCCGTGGGCTGCCCGGTCATCGTCAAGCCGGCTGGCACGACGCCGCTCTCCTGTATCGACTTCGTCAAGCTGGTGCATGAGGCCGGGCTGCCGGAGGCCTGGTGCCAGACCTTCGTTCCCACCGAGACCGCGCTGGCGGAGAAGCTCGCGACCGATCCGCGCGTCGCCTTCCTCAGCTTCATCGGCTCGGCCAAGGTCGGCTGGTACCTGCACTCCAAGCTCGCCCATGGCGCCCGCTCGGCGCTGGAGCATGGCGGCGTCGCACCCGCGATCGTCGACAAGAGCGCCGATCTCGATGCGATCATCGAGCCGATCGTGAAGGGCGGCTACTACCATGCCGGTCAGGTCTGCGTCTCGACGCAGCGCATCTATGTCCATGAAGCCATCGTCAACGACTTCACCGAGCGGGTTGTCGCCCGCGTCAAGAAGCTGCGCACCGGCGACCCGACGCTGAAGGACACCGAAGTCGGCCCGCTGATCATCCCCAAGGAGGCCGATCGCGTCGCAGCCTGGATCGACGAGGCGGTGAAGGGCGGCGCCAGGCTCGCGACCGGCGGCAAGCGCCTGTCGGAGACGACGCTCGAACCGGCCGTGCTGATCGACCCGGCGCCGGAAGCCCGCATCTCCAGCGAGGAGGTGTTCGGCCCGGCCGTCGCGATCTATCGCTACAGCAAGCTCGACGAGGCCATCGCGCGGGCGAACTCACTGCCCGTCGCCTTCCAGGCCAGCATCTTCGCGCAGGACATCGACGTCGCGCTGCGCGCCGCGAACCGGCTCGATGCCTCGGCCGTGATGGTCAACGACCCCACGACCTTCCGCACCGACTGGATGCCCTTCGCCGGCCGGCGCGTCTCGGGCTACGGCACCGGCGGCATCCCCTACACCATGCGCGACATGACGCAGGAGAAGATGATCCTGCTGAAGCGGCGTTGAGTGCGGGGCGCGGCGGAGCGTGACGCTTCGCCGCGCCCGGCCGATCCGACAGCATCCGGAGCGATCCGAAAGAAAAAGACCAAACACGGCTATACTTTCGGCAAGTATCCGACGCGATATCGTCAGTTTACGACAATTCTAAACTATCAGGATTTGGTTGACCCTTCTGCGGCGGCTGCCTAGTCACGAGCTGACTGCGCCGCAATTATCTGATCGCGACGCGCAATCGAGTCAGATTCGCCGTGATCGTACCGTTTCTCATCATGCTCCGCGAAGGGATCGAGGCCGCGCTGATCGTCGGCATCGTCGCGAGCTATCTGGTCAGGACGGGGCGGCGCGAATGGCTTCCGGCGCTCTGGGTCGGTGTCGGACTCGCCTGCGCCGTGAGCCTCGCCGCAGGTGCAGCGCTCGACATCATTGCCGGAGAGCTGCCCCAGCGCGGGCAGGAGCTGTTCGAGGCTGTCATTGGCCTCATCGCCGCCGCGATGCTGACCTCGATGGTGTTCTGGATGCGCAGGGCGGCACGCTCGATCAAGGGCGAGTTGCAGGCCGGCGTCGACGCGGCGCTGGCCGGCGGGCATCAGGGGCTTGCGCTGGTCGGCCTCGCCTTCCTTGCCGTCGTGCGCGAGGGGCTGGAGTCGGTCTTCTTCCTGCTCGCCATCTTCCAGCAGAATGGCGGTTGGGCTCCCGCGCTCGGCGCGGGGCTCGGCATCCTGCTCGCGGCAGCCGCCGGCTACGCCATCTATGCGCTCGGCGTAAAGCTCAACCTGCGCGTCTTCTTCCGCTGGACCGGCATCCTGATCCTGTTCGTCGCGGCCGGACTCGTGGCGAATGCCGTGCGGTCCCTGCACGAAGCCGGGCTCTGGAACCACCTCCAGCAGACCGTCTACGACCTCGGCACGACCCTTCCGGCCGATGGCGCTCTCGGCGCGATCCTTTCAGGCTTCTTCGGCTATCAGGAGCGGGCGGCGCTTGGCGAGGTCATCGCGTATCTCGCCTTCCTGATCCCGATGCTCGCCCTGTTCCTGGCTGGTGGCCGGCAGGAACAGACGGCGGCAGCCGCACCCCGCTCCGAAGCACGACACTCGCCGCGCCTGAGGCTGGCCGGCGCCGGCACGCTGCTCCTCATTTGCGGCGGGGTCGGCGCCTTCATCTATGCGGCGGGCAGCGGCGGCCGGCGCGTCGCGGAGGCGAGCGCGACCGACATCGCCATCGCGATCACCGACCGGACATGCGAGCCCGCGACGCTGACGATTCCCGCCGGCAAGGCGAGCTTCGTCGTGACCAATCGCGGCGAGCGCGTGCTGGAATGGGAAATCCTCGACGGCGTGATGGTGCTGGAGGAGCGCGAGAACATCGCGCCGGGCCAGTCGCGGCGGCTGGCGACGCAGCTCCATCCCGGCGAATACACCATCACCTGCGGATTGCTGAGCGCGCCGCGCGGCCGGCTGATCGTGCAGGCCTCGACAACCCAGCCGCGCCTCGCCTTGACGCTGATGGATATGGTCGGCCCGGCCGCCGAATACCGCGCCCTCCTCAGCGAGCGCTCGACTGCGTTCGGAGCCGCGCTCGACACTTTGGCGCAGGCGCAAGCGGCGCATGATCCTGAGGCCGCGGGCAAGGCCCGCCGTGACGCCGCTACCCTCCTGCCGGCACTGCGCCCAGCGGTAACGGGCGATGCCGAGCTCGAAGGCCTGTTCGGCAAGATCGAGGCCGCCCTGGGCGGCAGCGAAAGCGCTCCCCGCGCCGAGCTCAGGCCGACCGCCGATCAGCTCCGTGCGGCGCTCGGCCAGCGCACCGTCCTCCCGGACACGATGCTGGCGGGCGCCATCGCGCTTCTCTCCTCCCCGGACGGAGAGACGGTCTCACCCGAGGCTGTCGCGGCAGCGAGCCATATCGCGCAACTCCTCCTGCCGCTGACGGCGCGCATCGACCCCGATCTGGCCGCGCGGACCAAGGCCGTTCTCGTAGCCCTGCCGAACGACGCCAAGCCAGGCGGCACGCTCCGCTCACTGGCCGAAGACCTCTCGGCCATGCGCAAGGCGCTCGCCCTGCCTGAAGCGGAGCGCAGATCATGACCCGACCGGGCAAGACCTTCACAGCCTCGCGGCGATCGCTCCTGATCGGCGGCGCAGCGGCTCTCGGCAGCGCCTCGCTGGCACAGGCGGCAGGCGAGCCGGCACGGAACCCCGCAGCCGCACCTGAGAGCGACGCGACCACCCAACGCCAGCCCTTCCACGGCATTCACCAGTCCGGCATCGTCACGCCGCGCCCGGCGACCGGCCTCGTTGCGGCCTTCGACGTCACCGCCACTTCGCTCGACGAGCTCGAACGGCTCTTCCGGCTGCTCAGCGAGCGCATCACCTTCCTGATGCAGGGCGGGCCGGCTCCAACGGCCGATCCAGGCTTCCCGCCGCCGGACAGCGGCATCCTCGGCCCCGTCATCGCGCCCGACAACCTGACTATCACCGTCGCGCTCGGCGCCTCGCTCTTCGACGAGCGCTTCGGCCTCGGCCCGCTCAAGCCGAAGCGCCTGCAGCGGATGAAGCGCTTCCGCAACGACGCGCTCGACGGCGCGCTCTGCCACGGCGACCTGCTGCTGCAGTTCTGCGCCAACACGGCCGACACCAGCATCCACGCACTGCGCGACATCCTGAAGAACGCGCCGGACCTCATCCTGCTGCGCTGGAAGCAGGAGGGCACGGTCCCGGTGCTCAAGCCCAAGCCGAGCGAGCCAGCGGAAAGCGCCCGCAATCTGCTCGGCTTCCGCGACGGCACCGCCAACCCCGACGCCGCGGACAAGACGCTGATGGACAACCTCGTCTGGGTCCAGACCGGTTCGGACGAGCCGGAATGGGCCGCCAATGGCAGCTATCAGGTGATCCGGATCATCCGGAACTTCGTGGAACGCTGGGACCGCACGCCGCTCGGCGAGCAGGAGGCGATCATGGGCCGCGAGAAGGCGAGCGGCGCGCCGATCGGCGGCCGGCGCGAATATGACGAGCCGGTCTATGCCGACGATCCCGAGGGCAAGCGCACCAGGCTCGACGCCCATATCCGGCTCGCCAATCCGCGCCGGCCGGAGACGGAAGGCAGCCGCATGCTGCGCCGGCCGTTCAACTATTCCAACGGCGTCACCCGCGCCGGACAGCTCGACATGGGGCTGCTCTTCATCTGCTTCCAGCAGGACCTCGAGCGCAGCTTCATCGCCGTGCAGAAGCGCCTCGATGGCGAGCCGCTGGAGGAATACATCAAGCCCGTCGGCGGCGGCTATTTCTTCGCCCTGCCCGGCGTGCCCGATGCCGGGAGCTATCTCGGCGCCGGGCTGATCAAGGCGGCGCGCGGCATCGCACCCGCCGCGGCCAATAGCCCATTAAGCAACACTTCACCCCGCAAGACAGGAGACTGATATGAGCTTGCGCTTCGCATGGCTGGCCGGGGCCGGCCTGTTCGCCACCGTGACGGCCGGGCCGGCCTTCGCCGTCTCACCGCTCGACCTCGTGGCGCCGGTCTCCGAATACAAGCTCTACGTCTCGCAGGGCGTCGACCAGCTGGTGAAGGACACCAGGGCCTTCACCGATGCGGTCAAGGCCGGCGATCTCGCCAAGGCCAGGGCGCTCTATGCGCCGACCCGCGTTTCCTACGAGAGGATCGAGCCGGTCGCGGAGCTGTTCAGCGACCTCGACGGCAAGATCGACTCGCGCGCCGACGACCATGAGAAGAAGGAGGAGGACCCGGAGTTCACCGGCTTCCACCGCATCGAATACGGGCTCTTCGCCAAGAACAGCACGGAAGGGCTCGCACCCTTCGCCGACAAGCTGCTTGCCGACGTCACCGAGTTGCAGGGCCGTATCAAGGGTCTGACGGTTCCGCCGGACAAGATGGTCGGCGGTGCTGCGGTGCTGATCGAGGAGGTTGCGGCCACCAAGATCTCCGGCGAGGAAGACCGCTACAGCCACACCGACCTCTGGGATTTCCAGGCCAATGTCGACGGCGCCAAGAAGATCGTCGACCTGCTGCGGCCGCTGGTCGCGAAGGAGGACAAGGCGCTCGCGGCCAAGATCGACGCGAACTTCGAGACCGTCGACAAGACGCTGGCGAAGTACAAGCTCGGGGATGGCGGCTTCGAGACCTATGACAAGCTGAGCGAGGCCGACCGCAAGGCGCTCGCCGCGATGATCACCACGCTGGCGGAAGACCTTTCCAAGCTGCGCGGCGTGCTCGGGCTCGGCTAAGTCGGCATCGGGCCTTCAAGGGAAGCGGCTTCCGCAGTTCGGGAAGCCGACCTGACACAGAACGGTCACGCGAGCGCGGCACTCGACAGGCGGAAGCCGATGCGCCATGGACGGCGCATCGGCGACGAACGCCCCTTCGCAGACACGGACAGCCTGCTCTCATGACCGACATTTCCGCCAAGAACCCGGCCGTACAGGGTCGCATCGCCCTGCTGGGCTGCCCGATCGAGGTCGGCGCCTCGCGCCGCGGCGCGCTCATGGGGCCGGCCGGCCTGCGCACCGCCGGCCTGGTGCGGGTGCTCGAAGATCTCGGCTACGCCGTTGCGGACCATGGCGACATCCTCGCGCGTGACCTGAAGCCGGTCGACGGCCCGGCGCCCGACAATGCCCGCTTCTACAGCGAGATCGCCGCCTGGATGCGCGCGCTGAGCGCCCGCGCCTACGAGCTCGCCCGCACCGGCGACACGCCGATCTTCCTCGGCGGCGACCACAGCCTGTCGATGGGCTCGGTCAACGGCGTCGCCCGCCACTGGCAGGAGCAGGGCCGCAAGCTCTTCGTGCTCTGGCTCGACGCCCATGCCGATTTCAACATGCCGGCGATCTCGCCCTCCGGGAACATGCACGGCATGTCCTCGGCCTTCCTCTGCGGCGAGGGCGGCCTCGACGACCTGCTCGGCTCGGAGCCGCGTGCCTCGATCTCCCCGGAGCAGCTCAGCCTGTTTGGCATTCGCTCGATCGACCCGCTCGAGAAGGCTGCAGTGAAGGCGCGCGGCATCGACATCGCCGACATGCGCGCCATCGACGAGCACGGCGTCGGCGTGCTGATCCGCCAGGTCATCGAGAAGGTGCGCGCCGCCAACGGCGTGCTGCATGTCAGCTTCGACGTCGATTTCCTCGACCCGCCGCTGGCGCCGGGCGTCGGCACCACCGTGCCGGGCGGCGCGACCTATCGCGAGGCGCATCTGGTGATGGAGCTGCTGCACGATTCCGGGCTGGTGCGCTCGATGGACATCGTCGAGCTCAACCCCTTCCTCGACGATCGCGGCCAGACGGCCCGCCTCGCCGTCGAGCTCGCCGGCAGCCTGTTCGGCCAGCAGATCACCGACCGGCAGACCCCGTCGAACGCCATCGGCGCGGCCTGAGCATCCTTCAAGATCCGCCAGCCGCCCTCGCGTCATTGCGAGGAGCGACAGCGACGAAGCAATCCAGGAGACGTAGAGCTCTACGATGCTGGATTGCTTCGCTACGCTCGCAATGACGAGCCGGTCGGGGAACCGGCTTCACACGGCCAGCGCGAAGCCGTCCTTGCGGTGGTCGGAGGCGCCGAACATGACGCCGCGCGCATGGTCGACCCAGATCGCCTGGCAGCCGCCGAGCGGCTCCTCGGCCCAGACCACATCATGGCCGCGCGCCTTCAGATCGGCGGCGACAGCGGCCGGGATCGTCGTCTCCAGCGAGAGCTTGCCGTCATAGGCGAAGCTCCGCGGCGCGTCCGAGGCCTGCTGCGGATCGAGGCCGCGGTCGAGGATGCCGGAGAGGAAATGGACATGGCCGGTCGACTGATACTGGCCGCCCATCACGCCGAACGGCATGATCGGCTTGCCGTCCTTGGCCAGCATGCCCGGAATGATCGTGTGGAACGGGCGCTTGCGCGGCGCGATGGCGTTCGGATGTCCCTCGATCAGCCGGAAGCCGGAACCGCGGTTCTGCAGCATCACGCCGGCCTTCGGCGCGTAGATGCCGCTGCCGAAGGCCGAGAACAGCGAGTTGATGAAGGACACCATGTTGCCGTCGCCGTCGACGACGCAGAGATAGATCGTGTCCTTGTGCAAGGGCATGTCGAAGGCTTCGGGCGCCGCAGCCTTCTCCAGGCTGATCTCCTTGCGGATCCGGCCCACGAACTGGTCGGAGAGGAAGGCTTCCGTATCGAAGGGGCTCACAGTGGGATCGGCCACCAGCGCGTCGCGCTGGCGATAGGCGGCCTTGCTGGCTTCGGCGAGGAGATGAATGCGATCGGCCTCGCTGAGCTTTTCGTCCCTGAGGTCGAAGCCTTCGAGGATGCGCGCGATCAGCAGCGCGGCGATGCCCTGGCCGTTCGGCGGGCATTCCCAGAGGCGATGGCCGCGGTAATCGGCGCCGATCGGATCGATATAATCCGGCTTCGAGGCGGCGAAGTCTTCAAGCTCGATCAGGCTGCCGGCGGCCTTGAGCACCGCGACCATGTCCTCGGCGGCCTCGCCCTCGTAGAAGGCCGAGCGGCCCTCGCGCGCGATGCGGCGCAGCGTCTTGCCGAGCGCGGGATGGACCATCTTGTCGCCGACCGCCGGGGGATTGCCGCCCGGCAGATAGACGGCGTTGCCGAGGCCGTGCTTCTCGATGCGGCCGCGGGCCTTGGCCCAGTCGAGCGCGACGCGCGGCGTCACCACGAAGCCTTCCTCGGCGGCGCGGATCGCCGGGGCGAAGATCTCATCCAGGCTCTTGCTGCCGTAGTCGGCGACGAGGCGGCACCAGGCGTCGATGGCGCCGGGCACGGTGACGGCATGGGCTGAATCCGCCGCGATCGCCGTCATGCCCTGGCCGAGGAACCAGCCAAGCTCGGCCTTGGCCGCCGCGCGGCCGGAACCGTTGAGCGCCACCATCTTGCCGCCGGCCGGCGCATAGATCGCGAAGCAGTCGCCGCCGATGCCGGTCATGTGCGGATCGACCACGGCCTGGACGGCGACGGCAGCGATGGCGGCATCGATGGCGTTGCCGCCGGCCCGCAGGATCTCGACCGCGGCCAGCGTCGAGGCCGGATGCGAGGTCGCCGCCATGCCGCGATCGCCGACCGCAACCGGACGGCCCGGCACCATGAAATCGCGATTGCCCCAGCTCATGCGTCGTCTCCACCTCTGCGGCGCCATCGCTGCGCGGCACCTTGTTTCACTCACCGCTTTGGCGCGGCGGCCGGGGGCTTGGCAATCCCGCCCGGCGCATGGCCGACATCGCCCGTCCCTCGCCGCACGCAACTGTGGCGGTTGACATCCCGGCATGGAGGACTATCGCCGCGTCCGAAGGACGGGCCGGCCATGCAAGACTACATCCGCAAGATCATCGGGGCGCGCGTCTACGACGTCGCGATCGAAAGCCCGCTCGACCCGCTGCCACGGCTTTCGGCGCGCCTCGGCGGCAATGCCCTGCTCAAGCGCGAGGATCTGCAGCCGGTCTTCTCGTTCAAGCTGCGCGGCGCCTACAACAAGATCGCCGGGCTCTCCGCGGAGGAGGCCGAGCGCGGCGTGATCTGCGCCTCGGCCGGCAATCACGCGCAGGGCGTGGCGCTGGCGGCGAAGAAGCTCGGCATCAAGGCGACCATCGTTATGCCGCGCACCACGCCGGACATCAAGGTGCAGGCGGTGCGCAGCCTCGGCGGGCGCGTCGTGCTCCATGGCGAGAATTTCGACGAAGCCTATGGCCATGCCCGCAAGCTCGAAGCCGAGAGGGGGCTGACCTTCGTCCACCCCTATGACGATCCGGACGTCATCGCCGGCCAAGGGACCGTCGGCATGGAGATCCTGCGCCAGCATTCCGATCCGATCGAGGCGATCTTCGTGCCGATCGGCGGCGGCGGGCTCGCGGCCGGCGTCGCGGTCTACGCGAAATTCCTGCGGCCGGAGATCAAGGTGATCGGCGTCGAGCCCGAGGATGCCGCCTCCATGGCCGGCGCCATCGCGGTGGGCGAGCGGATAGTGCTCGACCAGGTCGGTCTCTTCGCCGACGGTGTCGCGGTGCGGCAGGCGGGCGAGGAGACGTTCCGGCTCTGCCGCGAGTTGCTCGACGAGGTCATCACCGTCTCGACCGACGAGATCTGCGCGGCGGTAAAGGACATCTTCGAGGATACCCGCGCCATCGCCGAGCCCTCCGGCGCCGTCAGCCTCGCGGGCCTCAAGGCCTATGCGGCGCGCGAGGCCAAGCGCACCGGCGCGCTGATCGCGATCAACTCCGGCGCCAACATGAATTTCGACCGTTTGCGCCATATCGCCGAGCGAGCCGAGATCGGCGAGCACCGCGAGGCCCTGCTGGCGGTGACGATCCCCGAAAAACCCGGCGCCTACCGCGCCTTCATCGAGCTGCTCGGCCGGCGCGCGATCACCGAGTTCAATTATCGCTATTCCGACCCCAAGGCTGCGCGCATCTTCGTCGGCGTGCAGCTCTCGGAGGGCGATGCCGAGAAGCGCCAGATCATCGCGATGCTGTCAGAGCACGGCTATCCCGTGCTGGACATGAGCGACAACGAACTCGCGAAGCTGCATATCCGCTACATGGTCGGCGGCAAGGCGCCGGGCCTCGGCGACGAGCTGATCTTCCGCTTCCAGTTCCCGGAGCGGCCGGGCGCGCTGCTGAAGTTCCTGAACAGCCTCTCGGCGGACTGGAACATCTCGCTGTTCCACTACCGCAACCACGGTGCCGATTACGGCCGCATCCTCGCCGGCATCCAGATTCCGCAGGCCCAGCGCAGCCAGCTGACCAAGAGGCTCGATGCGCTCGGCTATCCCTATTGGAGCGAGAGCGACAATCCGGCCTATCTCTCCTTCCTGGCGGAAGCGCATGCCGAGGGCTGAGTTTTTACGATCGGGCTGTAAGCTCAGGGCATGACGCTCGAACAACTCCGCATCTTCGTCGCCGTCGCGGAGCGGGAACATCTGACGCAGGGCGCACGTGCCCTCAATCTCACCCAATCGGCGGTGAGTTCGGCGATCGCGACGCTGGAGGCGCGCTACGCCACCAAACTGTTCGACAGGATCGGCCGGCGCATCGCGCTGACCGAGGCCGGCCGGCTCTTCCTGACCGAGGCCCGCGCCGTGCTGGCGCGCGCCGCGGCGGCGGAAGCCGTGCTCTCCGATCTCTCGGGGCTTGCCCGCGGCTCGCTCGTGCTGATGGCGAGCCAGACGGTGGCGAATTACTGGCTGCCGCCGCTGATCCAGCGCTTTCGCCGCGACCACCCCGGCATCGCCGTCACGCTCGCCATCGGCAACACCGAGACGGTAAGCGCTGCCATCCAGAATGGCGACGCCGATCTCGGCTTCATCGAGGGTGAGATCGACGACCCCGCCCTCGCCATGACCGCCGTCGCAGAAGACGAACTCGTCATCGTCGCGCCAGCCGGCCATCCCTGGGCGCAGAGGCCTCCGTCCTCCGCCGAGTTGAAGCAGGGCGCCTGGGTGCTGCGCGAGCCGGGCTCGGGGACGCGGGCCATGTTCGAGGCGGCGCTGCCGGGGCTCGGGCTTGCGCCCTCCGATCTGGCCGTCGCGCTCGAACTGCCGTCGAACGAAGCGATCTGCGCCGCAGTCGCCGCCGGCGCCGGCACGACCGCGATCTCGCGGCTCGTCGCCGCCAATGCTATCGCGGCCGGACGCCTCGTCACGGTCGCGCTAGCGCTGCCCAAGCGCCGTTTCCTCGCACTGCGCCACAAGGAACGCTACCTCGCCAAGGCGGCAGCGGCGTTTCTGGCGCTGGCAGAGACCCGCACGCCCTGAACCCTGCTGATGACGGTTAGTTCTCCGCCCCATCAGGCGGTTGACATTGATGGTATGTTATAATGTAACAAATCATCTTTCGACGAACCGGACCTTTCCCGATGCCTCCATCACCGCTTCTCGTCGACCGGCGCCTGCCGGTCACGGTCCTCTCCGGCTTCCTCGGCGCCGGCAAGACCACGCTGCTCAACCACATCCTGAACAACCGCGAAGGCCGGCGCGTCGCCGTCATCGTCAACGACATGAGCGAGGTGAACATCGACGCCGATCTCGTGCGCGAGGGCGGCGCCAATCTCTCCAAGACCGAGGAGAGCCTGGTCGAGATGAGCAATGGCTGCATATGCTGCACGCTGCGCGACGATCTGCTCAGCGAGGTGCGTCGCCTCGCCGAGGAGCGGAAGTTCGACTACCTGCTGATCGAGGGCACCGGCATCGCCGAGCCCCTGCCGATCGCCGCGACCTTCTCCTTCCGCGACGAGGAGGGCCGCTCGCTCGACGATGTCGTCCGGCTCGACACGATGGCGACGGTGGTCGACGCGCTCAACCTGCTGAGGGATTACGGCAGCCGCGACTTCCTCGGCGATCGCGGCGAGACGGCGGGCGAAGGCGACGAGCGCAGACTGGTCGACCTGCTCGTCGAGCAGATCGAGTTCGCCGACGTCGTGGTAATCAACAAGGCGGGCGAAGTCGCGCCGCAGGAACTGGAGAAGGTCAGGCAGGTGGTGCGGGGGCTCAATGCCGATGCGCGCATCGTCGAGGCCGATTTCGGCCGCGTGCCGCTCGATGAGGTGCTCGATACCAAGCTCTACAGCGAGGAGAAGGCGCAAGAACATCCGCTCTGGCACAAGGAGCTCTATGGCTTCCGCGACCATGTGCCGGAGACCGAGGAATACGGCATCCGCTCCTTCGTCTATCGGGCGCGGCGCCCTTTCCATCCGCTGAAGCTGCACGGCTTCATGGGCAAGCGCCTGCCCGGGGTCGTCCGGGCCAAGGGCCATTTCTGGTTGGCGACCCGGCCGCACTGGGTCGGCGAATATTCGCTGGCCGGACGCGTCACCCGCACCGAAGGCATGGGGCGCTGGTGGGCGGCCGTGCCCAAGGAGCGCTGGCCGGGCTCGGAGGAGTTCCAGTCGCTGATGCGCAAGCACTGGTCACCGACATGGGGCGACCGACGTCAGGAGATGGTGTTCATCGGCGGGCCGGAGATGGACGAAGCTGCGATCCGCGCGGAACTCGACGCCTGCCTCACCGGCAGCGTGACCACCGGGCTGACGCAGGCGCTGCTGGGATTGGAAGACCCCTTCCCGCGCTGGGACCGCGACGCGGCCTGATCGCCAAATGCCGCAGGCCGGGAAACGCGCGTCATCCCGGACGGAGCGAAGCGGAGATCCGGGATCCATGCCTGAACCTTTACCGCAAGCGCTCTGGCATGAATCCCGGGTCAAGCCCGGGATGACGTCGTGTTTCCGGCGAGAGCCGAGACCCGCGTCTCAGGCCGCCGCGACGGCGCTCGGCGCTGCTCGCATCAGCATGCCGAAGAGATCGCGCGGATCGTCGGGATCCGCGATCAGGTCGAGATCGACATAGGTGCCGGCCTCGCGGATGCGCTCATGGACATAGCGCAGCGCCGAGAAGTCCTCGATCGCGAAGCCGACCGAGTCGAACAGCGTGATCTGACTGGAATCGGTGCGGCCCGTCGCCGTGCCGGCGATGACCTTCCAGAGTTCCTCGACCGGGTGGTCGGGGTCGAGCTGCTGGATATCTCCTTCGATGCGGGTCTGCGGCGGATACTCGACGAAGATCGAGGAGCGCAACAGCACGTCGCGGTGGATCTCGGTCTTGCCGGGGCAGTCGCCACCGACCGCGTTGATGTGGACGCCGGCGCCGACCATGTTGTCGGTCAGGATCGTCGCGTACTGCTTGTCGGCGGTGACGGTGGTGACGATCTCGGCGCCCTCGACCGCTTCCATCGCGGTGGCGCAGCGCGTGATCCTGAAGCCGTGGCGCGCGAGATTGCGGGCGCATTTCTCGGTTGCGGCCGGATCGACGTCGTAAAGCCGCAGGTTCTCGATGCCGAGCAGCGCGCGGAAGGCGAATGCCTGGAACTCGGACTGGGCGCCGTTGCCGATCAGCGCCATGGTCGCGGCATGCTTCGGCGCGAGGTGCTTCGCCGCCACCGCCGACATCGCCGCCGTGCGCAGCGCCGTCAGGAAAGTCATCTCCGAGAGCAGGACGGGATAGCCGGTCGCGACATCGGAAAGCAGGCCGAACGCGGTGACCGTCTGCAGGCCGGCCTTCATGTTCTTGGGGTGGCCGTTGACGTATTTGAAGCCGTAGAGCTTGCCGTCGCTGGTCGGCATCAGCTCGATCACGCCTTCGAGGCTGTGCGAGGCGATGCGCGGCGTCTTGTCGAAGATCTCCCAGCGCCGGAAATCATCCTCGATATAGCCGGCGATGTCGGACAGCATCCGCTCGATGCCGATCGCATGGACCAGTTTCATCATGTGGTCGACGCTGACGAAAGGCACGACATTCAGTTGCTGAACCATAGGATCCCCTGTTGCTCTCGCGAGAGCCCTATAGTGCCCGGCTTCACCGGCAGGCGATAGAAGCCAGATTGACCCGATCGACGCCAAGATTGATCGAAATGAATAGATCCATTATCCACTTCGGACGATGGACAATATCGATCACAAGCTCATCACCCTGCTGCGCCACGATGGGCGCCGCAGCATCTCGGACCTCGCGGCCGATCTCGGGCTGACGCGGGCGACGGTGCGCTCGCGGCTGGAGAAGCTGGAACAGTCGGGCGAGATCATCGGCTTCACGGTGATCCTGCGCTCGGATGCGATCGATCTGCCGGTGCGCGGCATCACGATGATCGAGATCGCCGGGCAGGCTGCGGATTCGGTCATCGCCGCGCTGAGCGGCTTCAGCGAGGTCTCCAGCATCCACACCACCAACGGCAACTGGGACCTCGTGGTCGAGCTCGGCACCTCCGACCTGATCGCTTTCGATCAAGTTCTCAGACGCATCCGCCTGATCCCCGGCGTCACCAACAGCGAGACCAGCCTGCTGCTGGCGACGCCGCGCAGCGTCAAGGCGCGGCTGTAGCAATACACCTCACCCGTCATTGCGAGCGCAGCGAAGCAATCCAGGAGACTGGGTGAAACGTTCAGCCCAGTCCCCCTGGATTGCTTCGTCGCTTCGCTCCTCGCAATGACGACGTTGGCGCGCGCTAGACCAAACTCCGCTCGACAAGGATCACCGCCGCATGGCGGCCATCCGCAAACGCGACACGGAGCCCCGTGACAGGCGCGCGCCGCGCCCCTAACGTTATCCCCCGTCAGATACAGCGTCGAGGGCGGCCGGCGATGCATGATCGCGCAAGGCCGCCCGTTCGCGTCGGACATCGACAGTTCCCGCTCGGGGCATGGACCGCCGGCCGCTTTTCGGCCGGTTGTCCTTGCTTTGAGCCAGACGAGGCAGGAGACCAGACATGGCGCATGAGCTCGAATTCTACATCGACGGCCAGTGGGTGAAGCCGTCCGGCAGCCGCACGCTGGGCGTGGTCGACCCGTCGAACGAGGAAGTCTTCGCCACTATCGCGCTCGGCGAGCAGGCCGATGTCGACAAGGCCGTCGCCGCCGCCCGCGCCGCCTTCCCCGCCTTCGCGAAGACCTCCAAGGCCGAGCGCCTCGCGCTGATGCGCCGCCTCGCCGAGGCCTACAAGAAGCGCTATGACGCCATCGCCGACATCCTGTCGCGCGAGATGGGCGCGCCGAAGGAGCTGGCGCACCGGGCACAGGCCGCGATGGGCACCGCGCATCTCGCCAAGATGATCGAGACGCTCGAGAACTTCGAGTTCGAGGAGCTGCGCGGCTCGACCCTGATCGCCAAGGAGCCGATCGGCGTCGTCGGCATGATCACGCCGTGGAACTGGCCGCTCAACCAGATCATGTGCAAGGTCGCGCCTGCGCTCGCGGCCGGCTGCACCATGGTGCTGAAGCCTTCCGAGATCGCACCGCTCAACGCGCTGATCTTCGCGGAAGCCATGGACGAGGCCGGCGTGCCGAAGGGCGTGTTCAACCTCGTCAACGGCGACGGACCGACGGTCGGCGAAGCCATCTCGCGCCATCCGGGCGTCGACATGGTCTCCTTCACCGGCTCGACCCGCGCCGGCATCCTCGTCGCCAAGGCGGCGGCGGATACGGTGAAGCGCGTGCATCAGGAGCTCGGCGGCAAGTCGGCCAACATCATCCTCGACGATGCCGATTTGAAGAAGTCGGTGAAGCTCGGCGTCGAGAGCGTGATGCGCAACTCCGGCCAGTCCTGCAATGCGCCGACCCGGATGTTCGTGCCGGAGAAGCTGCATGAGGAGGCGCTCGCCATCGCCAAGCAGGTCGCCGAGCCGCTCAAGGTCGGTGCTCCCTCGGCGGACGGCGTCTTCCTCGGCCCCGTCGTCAGCGAGGTCCAGTACGAGAAGGTGCAGCGCCTGATCGAGGCCGGCATCAAGGAAGGCGCGACGCTCGTCGCCGGTGGCCCTGGCCGGCCCGAGGGGCTGAACCGCGGCTACTATGTCCGCCCGACGATCTTCGGCGGCGTCACCGACGAGATGACGATCGCCCGCGAGGAGATCTTCGGCCCCGTGCTCTCGATCCTGCCCTACAAGAGCGACGACGAGGTGGTCGAGCGCGCCAACGACACGCCTTATGGCCTTGCGGCCTATGTCCAGTCGGGCTCGCAGGATCGCGCCCGCAAGGTCGCCTCGCAGATGCGCGCGGGCAATGTCTACATCAACTATCCGGCCTGGGACGCAGGCGCTCCGTTCGGCGGCTACAAGCAGTCCGGCAACGGCCGCGAATACGCTGATTTCGGCCTCGAGGAGTTCCTCGAGATCAAGGGCACGGTCGGCTACGCCGCGGCCTGATCGCGACGGTACGCCATTCCCGTCATGGTCGGGCTTGTCCCGACCATCCACGTCTTCGTTCCGTGCATGCGGAGTTCGAGACGTGGATGCTCGCCACAAGGGCGAGCATGACGGCGCGGGTCTTTCATCAACGAGGCCCGGTGGACGCAAAGCCACCGGGCCTTCATTTTATGCTCCATTTCAATCGATTGAGAGGCCTCAGCCATGGTCAATTCGAACCGCTATGACGCGATGCGCTACAACCGCTGCGGCCGCAGTGGATTGCAGCTGCCGGCGCTCTCGCTCGGTCTCTGGCAGAATTTCGGCGAGACCGGCAGCCACGCGAACATGCGCGAGATCTGCCGCACCGCCTTCGATCTCGGCATCACCCATTTCGACCTCGCCAATAATTACGGCCCCCCGCCCGGCTCGGCCGAGACCGCCTTCGGCGAGATCCTCGCCCAGGACTTCGCGGGCTATCGCGACGAGTTGGTGATCTCGACCAAGGCCGGCTACCGGATGTGGCCCGGTCCCTATGGCGAATGGGGCAGCCGCAAATACCTGATCTCCAGCCTCGACCAGAGCCTGAAGCGGATGAAGCTCGACTATGTCGATATCTTCTATTCGCACCGCTTCGACCCGAACACGCCGCTGGAGGAGACGATGGGCGCGCTCGACGCCATCGTCCGCCAGGGCAAGGCGCTCTATGTCGGCCTCTCCTCCTATAATTCGAAGCGCACGCAGGAAGCGGTCGCGATCCTGCGCCGGCTCGGCACACCCTGCCTGATCCATCAGCCCAGCTATTCGATGCTCAACCGCTGGATCGAGCAGGACGGGCTGCTCGACACGCTCGATGCGGAGGGCATCGGCTCGATCGTGTTCTCGCCGCTGGCACAGGGCATGCTGACCGACAAGTACCTCAAGGGGGTGCCGGCCGGCAGCCGCGCCGACAAGAAGGCGCCCTCCTTCCGCGACGGCTTCCTCAGCGACGACAACATCAGGCATATCGCGGCGCTGAACGAGATCGCCAAAGCGCGCGGCCAGAGCCTCGCGCAGATGGCGATCGCCTGGGTGCTGCGCGGCGGGCGCGTCACCTCGGCGCTGATCGGCGCAAGCCGGCCCGAGCAGGTGACGGACTGCGTCGCAGCGCTGAAGAACCCGGAATTCACGCCCGAGGAACTGGCGGCCATCGACAGCCACGCCGTCGATGGCGGCATCAACATCTGGGCGGCTTCGGCGGAGCGGTAGATCGCCCTCCATCGTCATTACGAGAAGCAAAGCGACGAAGCAATCCAGGGGCGGCAGGGCCGAACGCCTCACCCCGTCCCCTGGATTGCTTCGCTGCGCTCGCAATGACGGGGAAGACGGCACTCGCAGCAACCAGAGCCCTCCCGTCCTGAGCTTCTCGGGTCGCCGCTGCGCGGCGCCCGAGAATGACGGCACGGTTCAATCCTCCTCCGCCACCGCCGCGATCGGCAGCGCGCTGGAGCGCTTCACCTGCCCGAGCGCGAAGCTCGACTCGATCGAGGCGACGCCGTCGAGGCGGGTGAGCTTGTCCTTGAGGAAGCGCTCATAGGCCGGCAGGTCGCGCACCACGATGCGCAGGAGATAGTCGCGCTGGCCGGTCATCAGGTAGCAGTCGACGACCTCGGGCCAGCGCGCCACGGCCTGCGAGAAGCGGTCGAGTTCATCCTCGCGCTGACGCTCCAGCCTGATCGAGACGAAGACACTGATCGGCAGCCCGACCTTGGTCTGGTCGATGATCGCCGCGTAGCCCTGGATAACGCCGGCTTCCTCCAACATGCGGATGCGGCGCGCGCACGGCGAGGCCGACAGCCCGATGCGCTGGGCGAGGTCCTGCACCGAAAGGCGCGAATTGATCTGCAGTTCCGCAATGATCTTGCGGTCGAGCGCATCGAGGCGCAGGCGTGCCATTCCCTGTCTCCGGTCCCGGCTGAGATCGCCCTTTTACAGGAGAGCCCACCCGCCACCACTGGCATCTCGGCGAGGACGGATGGCGCCAGCGGCATACCACTGGCGCGAAGGACCCGACCGCGCTATGCGATACCTACAATCCACCGAATGTATGGAAACCAACTTGGCGATGGCCGATAGCGACGAAGCGCTCCACTGGGTCGGCCGGCTCGACCCGGCGGCGGGGCCGCGCTACCTCCAGATCGTCGCGCAGCTCGAACGGGCGGTTGCCGACGGGCTGCTCAGGCCGGGCGACCGGTTGCCGCCGCAGCGCCGCCTCGCAGAACATCTCGCGGTCGATCTCACTACGGTGACGCGCGCCTTCGGCGAGGCTCGCGAGCGCGGCCTGATCGACGCCGTGACGGGGCGCGGCTCCTTCATCTCGGCGCGGCGGGAAAAGGAAGGGCCGGCGCTCGACCTCAGCATGACCATTCCGCCGGCGCCTAAAGGCTTGCGGCTGGGCGAGTTGATGCAGCGCGGCATCGCCGAGATCCTGGCGCGCAGCGATGCCGACCAGCTGATGAACTATCATGGCGGGGCCGGCTCGCTGGCCGAGCGCGCTGCCGGAGCGGCCTGGCTCTCGCCGCTGATGGGTGCAATTCCGCCGCAGCGCATCGCGGTGGTGCCGGGCGCCCAGACCGGGCTCAACGCGCTGCTCTCACTGCTGGCCCGGCCCGGCGACACGATCCTGACGGAACCTCTCGCCTATCCCGGCCTGATTGGCGCGGCGCGGCAGCGTGCTCTCTCCATGGTGCCTGTGGCTGGCGACGCGGATGGCCCGCTGCCGGACGCGCTCGACGAGGCTGCTGTCCGCCATGGGGCCCGGCTGTTCGCCCTCACGCCGACGCTGCAGAATCCGACCTGCATCACCCTGTCCGCGCAACGCCGGCTTGATCTCGTCGCCGTCGCCCGTCGGCGCGACCTCATCCTGATCGAGGACGACCCCTACAGCCCGCTCGCCGGAGATGCCCCGCCGCCGCTGGCGGCTCTGGCGCCGGAGCGGACCTGGCATGTCGCGACCTTGTCGAAGGTGCTGACGCCCGGCCTGCGCACGGCCTTCATCATCATGCCGGAGGGAGCTGACGGCGCGCCGTTCCTCGCCGCCCTGCGCGCGACGGCACTGATGCCCGCGCCATTGATGACGGCGCTCGCCGCCCATTGGATCAGGATCGGCGCGGCAAGGGATCTGCTGGATGGCGTGCGGCGCGAGGCGGCCGAGCGGCAGCTGCTGGCGAGAGAGATCCTGCCGGAGACGATGCAGGGCCATCCGCATGCGCTGCATGTCTGGCAACCCCTGCCCGCGCATTGGGAACGCAACAGCCTGATCGAGCGCGCCCGCCTCGCCGGGCTCGGCGTGATGGCTGCCGATGCGTTCAGCACGGGCGGCACGGCGCCGGATGCGATCCGGATCGCACTCGGCGCGATCCCCGAGCGGGCGCGACTGGCCGAGGCGCTCAATCTCCTCGCCGGGCTGATCCGCGGCGACGCGTAAGCGGGGCGCTGAACACGCCTGCCTTGTCAGCTGGAAGCTGCGGGCTTGTCCTGCGGCGTCGGGCGGGCGAGCCGGCCTTCCTCGGCCTTGTGGAAGAACTGCGAGGCGACGAGCCAGCCTTTCAATGGCTGAAGCGGTGGAATGCAGGTCAGCAGGATCAATGGCAGCGTCGTGACGAGATGCACCCAGGTCGGCGGGTTGTAGGTCAGCTCCAGCCAGAGCGGAAAAGCCGCGGCCGGGATGCAGACGAACATCATCACGAAGAAGGCCGGGCCGTCGGCCGGGTCGGCGAAGGAGTAATCCAGCCCGCAGACCTCGCATTTCGGCTTCAGCTTCAGAAAGCTTTCGAACATCTTGCCCTGCCCGCAGCGCGGGCAGCGGCCGCGCAGGCCGGTCTGGAGCGGAGAGAGTGGCGGCCAGTGCTCGCCGGACATGAAAGTTCTCCTCGGGGCGGCGCCGTTCGATCGGCATCGCCCCTCAGATCATTCCAGACAAAGACAATGTCAAGATTGTATGCGTCTTAGCTGACTGCCTGCGCGGATCAGTCGCGGGAGCAGTGGGGCCTCCTGTCCAACCAAATGCGGGTCATCCCGGCTCTTCGCGTCAATGAAGAGTTCCGGAGGCCGAGGCCAATAAAGAGCGTCATTCTCGGGCTTGACCCGAGAATCTCTGGCAAATGAGACACAGGAGCCTCCTCCGGCAGGAGATGCTCGGGTCAAGCCCGAGCATGACGGCGGAGGCGCTCCGGCGGTGATGACTTGCGCCTATTGGGAGAGCGCTGCGCCAACCAGTCTCAAATATGCAGCGCGTGGCCCAGCGCCTTCATCGCGGCCTCCGGGAAGGCCTCGCCAAGCGTCGGATGGGCGTGGATCGTGCCGGCGATGTCCTGCAGCGTGGCGCCCATCTCTATGGCGAGCCCGAAGGCGGCCGAAAGCTCCGAGACGCCCTGCCCCACCGCCTGGATGCCGAGCACGAGATCGCTGCCGGCCTGTGCGACGACGCGCACGAAGCCGGCCTCGCCATGGCGGGTCATGGCCCGGCCGTTCGCCTGGAACGGAAACTGCCCAATCTTCAGCTCATGGCCGGCGCGCTTCGCCTCCTCGGGCGAAAGGCCTACCGAGACGATTTCGGGGTCGGTGAAGCAGATCGCCGGGATGCAGCGCTTGTCCCAGGCGCGCGGCAGGCCGGCGACGATCTCCGCCACCATCTCGCCCTGCGCCATCGCGCGATGCGCCAGCATCGGTTCGCCGGTGACATCGCCGATGGCGTAGATGCCTCGCATCGCCGTCTCGCAGCGCTCGCCGATGCGGATGAAGCGGCCGTCCATGTCGAGGACGAGGTTTTCGAGGCCGAGATCGTCGGTGACCGGCTTGCGGCCGACCGTGACCAGGATCTTGTCGGCCGGCAGGCTGCGCTCGGTGCCATCGGCGGTCTCGATACGCAGGCCGTCGCCTTGCGCCGTGAGCCCGAGCGCCTTGGCACCCGTCAGCACCTCGACGCCGAGCGCGGTCAGGCGCTTCGAGACCGGGCCGGTGAGGTCGGTGTCGTAGAGCGGCAGGATGCGCTCCTGAGCCTCCACCACAGTGACCCTGCTGCCCATCCGGGCGAAGGCGGTGCCGAGCTCCAGCCCGATATAGCCGCCGCCGACCACGACGAGGCGCTTGGGAACCTCCGTCAGCGCCAGCGCGCCGGTCGAGGAGATGACGTTGCCGCCGAAGGACAGAAACGGCAGTTCGACCGGGGCGGAACCCGTGGCAATGACGATCGCCTCGGCCTGGATCGTCTTCGGGCCGGTCTCGGTCTCGACCACGACCGTCTTGCCGTCGCGGAAGCGGGCCTTGCCATGGACGATCTTGACCTTCGCCTTGCGCAACAGGGCGGCGACGCCGTTGTTGAGGCGCTGGACGATGCCGTCCTTCCAGGCCACCGCCTGCTTCAGGTCGAGCCTCGGCTCCGCGGCGGTCAGGCCGAAAGGCGTCTTGCCGGCAGCGGCCTCCGCCAGCTTCTCGAACTCCTCGGCGACATGGATCATCGCCTTGGAGGGGATGCAGCCGACATTGAGGCAGCTGCCGCCGAGCTTGGTGCTCTCGACGATGACGGTGTCGATGCCGAGCTGGCCGGCGCGGATGGCGCAGACATAGCCGCCGGGGCCGGCGCCGATGACGAGGAGCTTGCAGGTGATCTCGGTCATGCGCGGCCTCCGTGGCCCAGGCTTTCACGGTCGTCCCAGCTAGCGCCCGTCATTGCGAGCGAAGCGAAGCAATCCAGGGGGATTGGGCTGAAGCGTTCCGCCAAGCCCCCCTGGATTGCTTCGTCGCTTCGCTCCTCGCAATGACGGGTAACCGCGTCGCGCTCGATGGCGATCCTCATCACGTCACAGATCCACGAAGAGCGTGGCCGGGTTCTCCAGCAGCTCCTTCAGCCGCTGCACGAAAACGGCGGCGTCCCAGCCGTCGATCACGCGGTGGTCGAAGCTGGAGGAGAGGTTCATCATCTTGCGCGGCACGAAGGTGGTGCCGTCCCAGACCGGGCGCACGACCATCTTGTTGACGCCGACGATGGCGACCTCCGGGTAATTGATCACCGGCGTCGTGGCGATGCCGCCGAGCGCGCCGAGCGAGGTGATGGTGATGGTCGAGCCGGTCAGCTCGTCGCGCGTCGCGGTGCCGTCGCGGGCGCGCTCGGCGAGGCGGGAAAGCTCGATGCCGCAGCCCCAGAGATCGCGCGCCTCGGCATGTTTCACCACAGGCACGGTCAGCCCCGAAGGCGTCTGCGTCGCGATGCCGATATTGATCGCGGCATGCTGGCGCACGATCCCGGCATCGTCGTCATAGAGTGCGTTCAGCGCGGGCTGCTCGGCCAGCGCCTTGACCATGGCGCGCATCAGGAAGGGCAGCATCGTCAGCTTCGGCCGCTCCGGCGTCGGCTTCCTGTTCAGCGTCGCGCGCAGGTCCTCCAGCGGCGAGACGTTGACCTCCTCGACGATGGTGATGTGCGGGATGCGCGACTTCGACAGCGCCATCTTCTCGGCGATGCGGCGGCGCAGACCGACGACCTTCACCTCGGTGACGGCGCTCTGCTCGACGAGCCCGCCGCCACGGACCGGTTCCGGCCCACGCAGCAGGAAGGCGTCGATGTCCTCATGGGTGACGCGGCCGGCCGGGCCGGTGCCCTGGACCTGGCGCAGATCAACCCCGGCCTCGCGCGCCTTGAGGCGCACCGCCGGCGAAGCCAGCGGCTTCTCACCCGGCGCGCGGCGCTGGGCGGGGACGGCGCTGGCATGTGCGAGCTTCGGTGGCGGCGGGGGCGGCACAGCCAGCTTGGCGGGAGCGGCAGGCGCCGCAGGCTTTTCGGCCTTGGGCGGCGGCGCGGCGGCCGGCTTCTCGGCAGGCGCGTTTTCGGCAGGCTCTTCAGCCACCGCACCTTCGCCCGCAACCTTCAGCTTCACGATGGCGGAGC
Source organism: Allobosea sp. 05T438 (assembly GCF_056396025.1). Taxonomy (NCBI): domain Bacteria; kingdom Pseudomonadati; phylum Pseudomonadota; class Alphaproteobacteria; order Hyphomicrobiales; family Alloboseaceae; genus Allobosea; species Allobosea sp. 05T438. The sequence continues at coordinate 29,936 of NZ_JBFTKQ010000015.1, read as the reverse complement.
CGATCGCGACGGTGTCGCCGACCTCGGCGCCGACCCAGGTCACCTCGCCCTCGACCGGCGAGGGAATCTCGACCGTCGCCTTGTCGGTCATCACGGCGGCGAGCAGGTCGTCCTCGCGAACGATGTCGCCGACCTTGACGTGCCACTCGACGAGTTCCGCCTCGGCGATGCCTTCGCCGACATCCGGCAGCTTGATGATGCGCTCGCCCATCAGCGTGCCTCCATGATGTCGCGCAGCGCCTGTCCGAGGCGGGCGGGGCCGGGGAAGTAGTCCCATTCCTGCGCATGCGGATAGGGCGTGTCCCAGCCGGTAACGCGCATCACCGGCGCCTCCAGATGGTAGAAGCAATGCTCCTGCACCAGCGCGACGAGTTCGCCGCCGAAGCCCGAGGTCAGCGTCGCCTCGTGCAGCACGATGCAGCGGCCGGTCTTCCCGACCGAGGCAACGATCGCCTCCAGATCGAGCGGGACCAGCGTGCGCAGGTCGATGACCTCCGCATCGATGCCGGTCTCCTCGGCTGCCGCCAGCGCAACATGCACCATCGTCCCGTAGGCGATAATCGTGACGGCGCTGCCCTCGCGCCGTGTCACCGCCTTGCCGAGCGGCACGGTGTAATGGCCTTCCGGCACCTCGGAGAGCTCATGCTTCGACCAGGCCGTGACCGGGCGGTCGTGGTGGCCGTCGAAGGGGCCGTTATAGAGCCGCTTCGGCTCCAGGAAGATCACCGGGTCCGGGTCCTCGATCGCCGCGATCAGCAGGCCCTTGGCGTCATAGGGGTTGGACGGGACGATCGTCTTCAGGCCGGAGACATGGGTGAAGAGCGCTTCCGGGCTCTGGCTATGGGTCTGGCCGCCGAAGATGCCTCCGCCGGTCGGCATGCGGATCACCATCGGGCAGGTGAAATCGCCGGCGGAACGGTAGCGCAGGCGCGCGGCTTCCGAGACGATCTGATCGTAGGCCGGATACATGTAGTCGGCGAACTGGATTTCGACGCAAGGGCGAAGGCCATAGGCCGCCATGCCGATCGCGGTGCCGACGATGCCGGCCTCGCTGATCGGCGCGTCGAAGCAGCGCGAGACGCCGTATTTCTGCTGCAGCCCGTGGGTGCAGCGGAAGACGCCGCCGAAGAAGCCGACATCCTCGCCGAAGACCACGACATTGTCGTCGCGGCCCATGGAGACGTCCATGGCGGAGCGGATCGCCTCGATCATCGTCATGCGGGGCATGGTCAGCGGGCTCCGATGAAGAGGCGTAAGGACCACTTCGTCATGGTCGGGCTCGTCCCGACCATCCACGTCTTCGCTGGGCGAAGGCCGTGTTCAAGACGTGGATGCTCGCCACAAGGGCGAGCATGACGGCAGAGGTTCATGCGCGAAACCATGCTCGTCACACCCCGATCTGCTGGCGCTGGCGGCGCAGATGCGGCGGCAGCTCCGCATAGACATCCTCGAAGATGTCGCGCGCCGAGGGCTTGCCGCCGGAATGCAGCGTGCCGAAGCTCTCGGCCTCCTTCTGCGCCGCGATGACGGTGGCGAGGATTTCCGCCTCCGCCTGCTTGTGGCGCTCCTCCGACCAGGCGCCGACCGCGATCAGATGCTGCTTCAAGCGGATCAGCGGGTCGCCCAAGGGCCAGTCGTCGGATTCGTGCTTGGGGCGATAGGCGGAGGGGTCGTCCGAGGTGGAATGGGCGCCGGCGCGGTAGGTGACGTATTCGATCAGCGTCGGACCCAGATTGCGACGGGCACGCTCGACCGCCCATTGCGCGACGGCGTAGACTGCGAGGTAATCGTTGCCGTCGACGCGCAGCGCCGGAATGCCGAAGCCGAGGCCCCTCGCCGCGAAGGTCCCGGAGCCGCCACGGGCGATGCCCTGAAAGGTCGAGATCGCCCACTGGTTGTTGACGACGTTGAGGACGACCGGGGCCTTGTAGGTCGAGGCGAAGACGAGAGCAGCGTGGAAATCCGATTCCGCCGTCGAACCGTCGCCGATCCAGGCGGCGGCGATGCGGGTGTCGTTCTTGATCGCCGAGGCCATCGCCCAGCCGACGGCCTGGACGTATTGCGTCGCGAGATTGCCCGAGATCGAGAAGAAGCCGTGCTCCTTGGAGGAGTACATCACCGGCAATTGCCGGCCCTTCATCGGATCGCGCTCGTTCGAGTAGATCTGGTTCATCATGTCGACGAGCGGATAATCGTTCGCGATCAGCAGGCCGGCCTGGCGATAGGTCGGGAAGTTCATGTCGCCGGGCTGGAGGGCGATGCGGAAGGCGCAGCTCACCGCCTCCTCGCCGGTGTGCTGCATGTAGAAGGAGGTCTTGCCCTGGCGCTGCGCCATCTGCATGCGGCCGTCGAAGGTGCGCAGCGTCATCATGTGGCGCAGGCCGCGGATCAGGTCCTCATGCGAGAGATCGGGCACCCAGGGGCCGACCGCCTCGCCCTTGCGATCGAGCACGCGGATGATCGAATAGGCGAGGTCGCGGATGTCCTTGGGATCGACATCGACCGGCGGGCGCGCCACGGAGCCCGCCTTCGGGATCACGACATGGGAGAAGTCCGGCTTCTCGCCCGGACGGCTTGCCGGTTTGGGGACATGGAACTGCAGTGGCTGGGTTGCTGCCGGCGCCTGGCCTGCCTTGTCGCTGCTCATGAGCGCCTCCATCCCTGACGTCGCCAGCATTCCGCCTTCGCGCGCATCCCGCAAGCGCCTGTGGCGCTCGTCGGAGATGCGGCGGGACGCACAGCCGGCCGGCGATCGTTCCCCTTGCAACCAACGCTAGCGTTGCAGCCGCGGAGGTTCATTCCGAATTTGCCGGCGCGCGCGAAATCAGACAGAAGATACTTCTGCCTAATCGATAAACCTCGGAATGATCTCCCGATGAACAAAAAGAGCCAGAACGGTCCTGCTCTCGATCTCATCGATCGCAAGATTCTCGCTGCACTGCGGGATGACGGGCGGCTGACCACGCAGGCGCTCGCCGAAAAGGTGGGACTGTCACCCTCCCCCTGCTGGACGCGGGTGAAGCGGCTGGAGGAGTCGGGCGCGATCGAGAGATATGTCGCCCTGCTCGACCACAAGGCGCTCGGCTACAACAACATCGTCTTCGTCGAGATCACGCTCGACAAGCATGACGATCAGGTGCTCGACCAGTGCGGCGAGGCGCTGAGCCGGGCGCCGGAGGTGGTCGAGGCGCATCTCGTGACGGGCGAGTACGACTACCTCGCCAAGGTCGTGGTCAGCGGTACCGACCATTACGAGCGCTTCCTGCGCGGAACGATCTATCGCATTCCGGGCGTGCGCCAGACGCGGACGACCTTCGGCTTGAGGGCGCTGAAGCGGACGCTGTCGGTCGATCCGCTGAAGGTGGCGGGGTGATGCGCCGTCATGCTCGGGCCTGACCCGAGCATCTCTTGCCGGAACGAGCTCTTTCAGCCTCATCCTGCCTGCGATTCTCGGGTCTGCGCTTCGCTTCGCCCGAGAATGACGGCCTTCCCCGTCATGCTCGCCCTTGTGGCGAGCATCCGCGTCTCGAACACATCCTTCGACCAGCGAAGACGTGGATGGTCGGGACAAGCCCGACCATGACGACGCGGTCGAGGTTGACCCTATCCCAGCATCTCCCGGACCAGCGGCACGACCTTCTCGCCGTAGAGCCGGATGCACTCCATCGCCTTCTCATGCGCCAGCGGGCCGGCGCTGTACTTCAGCTGGAACCGGGCGATGCCCAGCCCCTTGGCGGTCGCGGCGATCTTGCGCGCCACCGTCTCGGGCGAGCCGAGATAGAGCGAGCCGTGCGCAACCTCCTGCTCGAAGTCCTCGCGGGTCATCGGCGGCCAGCCGCGCTCGGCGCCGATGCGGTCACGGTTCGCCTTGAACGCCGGGAAGAACTCCTCCTTGGCCTGCTCGTCGGTCGCCGCGACATAACCCGGAGAATGCACGCCGATCGGCTTCACCGGCTTGCCGATCTGGGCATAGGCGCGGTGGTAGAGATCGACATAGGGTTTGAAGCGCAGCGGATCGCCGCCGATGATGGCGAGCATCATCGGCAGATCGTAGCGCGCCGCGCGCACCACCGATTCGGGGCTGCCGCCGACGCCGATCCAGGTCTTGAGCGGTCCATTCTCGACCGGCGGGTAGACGAGCTGGTCCTTGAGCGGCGGGCGGATCGAGCCCTGCCAGCTCACCGGCTCCTGCGGCAGCAGCGCGGCGAAGAGATCGAGCTTCTCCTCGAAGAGCTTTTCATAGTCGCGCAGGTCGAAGCCGAAGAGCGGGAAGGATTCGGTGAAGGAGCCGCGACCCAGAATGACCTCGGCGCGCCCGTTCGAGAGCGCATCCACCGTCGAAAAGCGCTGGAAGACGCGGATCGGGTCGTCCGAGCTCAGCACGGTAACCGCCGAACCCAGCTTGATCCGGCTGGTGCGCGTGGCCATGCCGGCCAGCACCGTTTCCGGCGACGACACGGCGAAATCGGCACGGTGATGCTCGCCGACGCCGATGAAATCAATGCCGACGCTATCAGCCAGGACGGCTTCCTCGACGAGATTGCGGATCACCTGAGCATGCGGCAGCGGCTTGCCGTCCGCCCCGTTGGTGACGTCGCCGAAGGTGTCGAGCCCGAATTCCAGTTCCTGTGCCATGATCATCCCGAGGCCGCGACGCGACCCTTTGCTTGCCGGCCATCCCGGCCTGAGGGAGTTAGGATCGAGATTGCCTCGACGCAATTCTCCCAGCGTTGCCCCGGCAGCAACAACCTGTTTGCCCAGTTGCAACCGCAGCGCTTGCAACGGCTGCGCGCTATGCCGATGCTCGGCGGCCGCGGCGACATCAGCCGTTCCTGAAGCGACGCCATGATCATTCGCCAGCTGGTCTATCTCGATGCGCTCGCCCGCGAGAAGCATTTCCGCCGTGCGGCCGAGGCCTGCCATGTCTCGCAGCCGACGCTCTCCGCCGCGATCGTGCAGCTGGAAGAGGAACTCGGCGTGATGATCGTCGAGCGCGGGCGGCGCTTCCAGGGCTTCACCAAGGAGGGCGAGGTCGTGCTCGCCCACGCCCGGCGCATCCTGGCCGAAGCCGAGGTCATGAAGGATTCGATCGCGGAGCTGCGCGAAGGTGTCTCCGGCAGGATCAGACTCGGCGCGATCCCGACCGCATTGCCGATGATCGCCCATATCACCGCGCCGTTCTCGGACCGCTATCCGGCGGTGTCTCTTACCGTGCTGTCGCTGACCTCGCAGGAGATCCAGGAGGGCATCGACAATTTCGAGCTCGATGTCGGGCTGACCTATCTCGACAACGAGCCGCTCGACCGGGTGATCTCGAAGCCGATCTATCAGGAATCCTATGTGCTGCTGACGCGCGAGGACGGCCCCCTGGGCGCGCGCAACACCATCAGCTGGGCGGAAGCCGCCGAGCACAAGCTCTGCCTGCTCACCGGCGACATGCAGAACCGGCGCATCATCGACGGCATCTTCCGTTCGGTCGGCACCGCGCCGCGGCCGATGATCGAGACCAACTCGATCTTCAACCTGTGCTCCCATGCCGGCATCCAGGGCGTCGCCAGCATCGTCTCGCTGCAGCTTCTCGAGTTCTTCGGCATCCCGCTCGGCACCAGGGCGCTGTCGCTGGTCGAGCCCGAGGCGCAACGCACCATCGGCCTGATCGTCGCCGACCGGCAGCCCGTCGCCCCGCTCGCGCGCAACCTGCTGATGATGACGAAACCGGTGACCGATGCGCGGCTGCCGCGCCGACCCATTGTGCGATAGCCTTCGCCTATCGTCGTAGAAGCGGCGCAGCATTGTGCGGCGCAAAATGGCCTGATTGCGAAATTTTCGGACCGCCGACTTGGCTCACCTGGCCGCCGAGCCCGGTAACCGCGCGAGTTTGATAGTCACAAACTATCATGCAGTTGAAACAAACGATTTGAAATCATTCCAGGATACCCCACCTTTTCCGACAAGAGGCGCCCGGCGAACCGGGCCGATGGAGGAAAGATGGCGGGTTATCCGGCCTGGGATCAGGACAACGCGCGCACGCTCATTGCCAGCCTGGCGCATCTGGAAGGCGCCACGCTTCCGATGCTGCATGCCCTGCAGGACGAGTTCGGCTATGTCGACCCGCAGGCCGTGCCGCTGATCGCGGAGGCGCTGAACCTGTCGCGCGCCGAGGTCCATGGCGCGATCTCCTTCTATCACGACTTCAAGACCGCGCCGCAGCCTGCCCGCGTGATCAAGCTCTGCCGGGCGGAAGCCTGCCAGTCGCTCGGCTGCGAAAAGGTCGTCGCCGAGCTTGCCGCCGAGCACGGCATCGTCGTCGACAGTGGACCTTCCGGCGACGCGCTGGTCGAAACGGTGTACTGTCTGGGCAATTGCGCGCTCGGCCCCTCCGCCCTGGTCGATGGCGAACTGATCGGGCGCGTCGACGCAGCCCGCGTGGCCGGGCTCTGCCAGCACGGAAAGGCGCGGTCATGAGCGCCGCCCCGGTTCGCATCTTCATCCCCGTCGACGCGGCCGCCCTGTCGGTCGGCGCGGAGGCCGTCGCACAGGCTGTCGCGGGCGAAGCGGCAGCACGCGGCCTCGCCGTCGAGATCATCCGCAACGGCTCGCGCGGCATGCTCTGGCTGGAGCCGCTGGTCGAGGTCGAGACGCCAGACGGACGCGTCTCCTATGGGCCGGTCGCGGCTCAGGATGTGCCTTCGCTCTTCGATGCCGGCTTCATCTCGGGTGGCGCGCACCGCTTGAGCCTCGGCAAGACCGAGGAACTGGACTGGATGAAGCGCCAGCAGCGCCTCACCTTCGAGCGCGTCGGCGTCATCGACCCGCTGTCGATCGCCGAGTACCGCGCCCATGGCGGGTTCAAGGGGCTGGAGAAGGCGCTCGGCCTGACCGGCGGCGAGATCGTCGAGGCGGTGAAGGCTTCCGGCCTGCGCGGCCGCGGCGGCGCAGGCTTTCCGACCGGGATCAAGTGGAAGACCGTCCACGATGCCAAGGCGGAGCAGAAATACATCGTCTGCAACGCCGACGAGGGCGACAGCGGCACCTTCGCCGACCGCATGCTGTTCGAGGGCGATCCCTATCTCACCATCGAGGGCATGGCGATCGCGGCGGTCGCGGTCGGTGCGACGCGCGGCTACCTCTATCTGCGCTCGGAATACCCGCATGCCCATCGCACGCTGCAGCGCGCGATCCTCAAGGCGGAGGCGGCCGGACTGATCGGCGCCTCGGTGATGGGCTCGGGCCGCGCTTTCCATCTCGAGGTCCGGCTCGGTGCCGGCGCCTATATCTGCGGCGAAGAGACCTCGCTGCTGGAAAGCCTGGAAGGCAAGCGCGCCATCGTCCGCGCCAAGCCGCCGCTACCGGCTTTGCAAGGTCTCTTCGGCAAGCCGACCGTCGTCAACAACGTGCTCTCCTTCGCCGCGGTGCCCTGGATTCTGGCGCATGGCGCGCAGGCCTATGCCGATTACGGCATGGGCCGCTCGCGCGGGACGCTGCCGGTGCAGCTTGGCGGCAACGTCAAACGCGGCGGGCTGATCGAGCTCGCCTTCGGCATCAGCCTGCGCGAGATCATCGAGGAGATGGGCGGCGGCACGCTCTCGCGGCGGCCGATCCGCGCCGTGCAGGTCGGCGGCCCGCTCGGCGCCTATCTCACGGCCGAACAGCTCGACGTGCAGATGGATTACGAGGCGCTGGCGAGCATGCGCGCCATGCTCGGCCATGGCGGCATCGTGGTGTTCGACGACAGCGTCGACATGGCCCGGCAGGCGCGCTTCGCCTTCGCCTTCTGCGCCAAGGAAAGCTGCGGCAAGTGCACGCCCTGCCGGATCGGGGCGACACGCGGCGTCGAGGTGATGGACCGCATCATCGCCGGCGCGGAGGTTCCGAAGAACATCGCCGTGCTGCGCGACCTCTCGAAGCTGATGACCGACGCCTCGCTCTGCGCCATGGGCGGGCTCACCCCCATGCCGGTCCTGAGCGCGCTCAACCATTTCCCCGAGGATTTCGACCGTCCTCCCAGTCCGTTGCAAAAACTTGCGCTGGCGGCCGAGTGAGGAGGCAGCGATGAGCCTGATCAAGGAAATCGACTACGGCACGCCGATCCGGCTCTCCGAGCAAACGGTGACGCTGACTATCGACGGCCAGAGCGTCACTGTCCCGGCCGGGACCTCCGTGATGGCGGCGGCGATGAGCATGGGCACCGCAATCCCGAAGCTCTGCGCAACCGACTCGCTCGAACCCTTCGGCTCCTGCCGGCTCTGCCTCGTCGAGATCGAGGGACGGCGCGGCACGCCCGCGTCGTGCACGACTCCGGCAGAAGACGGTATGGTCGTGCGCACCCAGTCGGAGAACCTGTCCGGCCTGCGCAAGGGGGTGATGGAGCTCTACATCTCCGACCATCCGCTGGACTGCCTGACCTGCTCCGCCAATGGCGACTGCGAATTGCAGGACATGGCGGGCGCCGTGGGCCTGCGCGAGGTGCGCTACGGCTATGAGGGCGAGAACCACGTCTTCGCAGAGGGTAAGGACGGCGCGGTCAACGAGAACTGGCTCGCGAAGGACACCTCGAACCCCTACTTCACCTACGATCCGTCGAAATGCATCGTCTGTAATCGCTGCGTGCGCGCCTGCGAGGAGGTGCAGGGCACCTTCGCGCTGACGATCACGGGCCGGGGCTTCGAGTCCCGCGTTGCGGCGGGACCGACCGACTTCCTCGGCTCGGAATGCGTCTCCTGCGGCGCCTGCGTGCAGGCCTGCCCGACGGCGACGCTGATCGAGAACAAGGTCATCGAGCACGGCCAGCCCGAGCATTCCGTGGTCACGACCTGCGCCTATTGCGGCGTCGGCTGCTCGTTCAAGGCCGAGATGCAGGGTGACCGCGTCATCCGCATGGTGCCGTACAAGGACGGCAAGGCCAACGAGGGCCATAGCTGCGTCAAGGGCCGTTTCGCCTGGGGCTATGCCACCCATACCGACCGCATGACCAAGCCGATGATCCGGACGAAGATCACGGATCCCTGGCGCGAAGTGTCGTGGGAAGAGGCGATCAACTACGCGGCCTCCGAATTCAAGCGGATCCAGGCGAAGTTCGGCCGCGAGTCGGTCGGTGCCATCACCTCGTCGCGCTGCACCAACGAGGAGGTCTTCCTCGTCCAGAAGCTGGTGCGCGCCGCCTTCCGAAACAACAATGTCGATACCTGCGCCCGCGTCTGCCATTCGCCGACCGGCTATGGCCTGCGGACGACGCTCGGCACCTCGGCCGGCACGCAGGACTTCAAGTCGGTCGCCAAGTCCGACGTCATCCTCGTCATCGGCGCCAACCCGACCGACGGCCATCCGGTCTTCGCCTCGCGGATGAAGAAGCGCATTCGCCAGGGTGCGCGGCTGATCGTGGCCGATCCGCGCCGGATCGACATGGTGCAGTCGCCGCATATCAAGGCGGACTACCACCTGCCGCTCAAGCCCGGCACGAACGTCGCGCTGCTCAATGCGCTCGGCCATGTCGTCGTCACCGAAGGGCTAATCGACGAGGATTATGTGCGCGAGCGCTGCGATCTCGGCGATTTCGAGCACTGGGCCCGCTTCGTCGCCCGCGAGGAGAATTCGCCGGAAGCCAGCGAGCAGTATACTGGCGTGCCGGCGGCCGACGTCCGCGCCGCGGCGCGGCTCTATGCGACGGGCGGCAACGGCGCGATCTATTACGGCCTCGGCGTCACCGAACACAGCCAGGGCTCGACCACGGTGATGGCGATGGCGAACTTGGCCATGGCGACCGGCAATATCGGCCGCGACGGCGTCGGCATCAATCCGCTGCGCGGGCAGAACAATGTGCAGGGATCCTGCGACATGGGCTCGTTCCCGCATGAGTTCTCCGGCTATCGCCACGTCTCGGACGACGCCACCCGGCAGGTCTTCGAAATGATGTGGGGCGTGCCGCTCGACGCCGAGCAGGGCCTGCGCATCCCCAACATGCTCGACGAAGCGGTCGAGGGCACCTTCAAGGGCCTCTATGTGCAGGGCGAGGACATCGCCCAGTCCGACCCGAACACCAAGCATGTCACGGCAGGCCTGGCCGCGATGGAATGCGTCGTCATCCAGGACATCTTCCTGAACGAGACGGCGAAATACGCCCATGTCTTCCTGCCGGGCGCCTCCTTCCTCGAGAAGGACGGCACCTTCACCAATGCCGAGCGGCGCATCAACCGCGTGCGGCAGGTGATGGCACCCCTCGCCGGCAAGGACGAATGGCAGGTCACGATCGAGCTGGCCCGGGCGCTCGGCTACGAGATGTCCTATGGCCATCCCGGCGAGATCATGGATGAGATCGCGCGGCTGACCCCGAGCTTCGCGGGCGTCTCCTACGACAAGCTGGAGAAGCTCGGCTCCGTGCAGTGGCCCTGCAACGACAAGGCGCCGACCGGCACGCCCTTGATGCATGTCGACCGCTTCGTGCGCGGCAAGGGCAAGTTCATGATCACCGAGTTCGTGCCGACCGAGGAGCGGACCGGCCCACGCTTCCCGCTGCTGCTCACCACCGGGCGCATCCTCTCGCAATACAATGTCGGCGCGCAGACGCGGCGCACCGAGAACGGCGCCTGGCACGACGAGGACGTGCTGGAGATCCACCCCTTCGACGCCGAGAGCCGCGGCATCCGCGACGGCGATCTCGTCGCGCTCGCCAGCCGCTCGGGCGACATCGCGCTCAGGGCGGAAATCTCGGAGCGCATGCAGCCCGGCGTGGTCTACACCACCTTCCACCACGCCAAGACCGGCGCCAACGTCATCACCACCGACTTCTCGGACTGGGCGACGAACTGCCCGGAATACAAGGTCACCGCCGTCGAGGTGCGACGCACCAATGCCTGGTCGGCCTGGCAGGAGAAGAATTTCGAGGAAGACGTGACCCTGCGCCGGATCGCGGAGCGCCTGCCCGATGCCGCGGAATAACCCGCCCGCCCAGCCGCCGGCCTCGGCCGCCGTCAAGGCCGAGCCGCTGCGCTTCGGCGCGGCGCGCGAAGGCGCGCGCGAGATCGAGGTCGCGGTCGAGACGCCCATCAACATCGTCTACGGCAACATGCCCTATGCGGTGATGATGGCGAGCCCGTCGGACCTCGAGGATTTCGTCACCGGCTTCAGCCTGACCGAGGGCATCGTGCGCGGCGCGGACGAGATCCGCGGCATCGCCGTCGAGCCGAAGGACGAGGGCGTGATCGTCACCGTCGAGCTGGCGCCCGGCCGCTTCCGCGAGCATCTGGCGCGGCGACGCAACCTTTCGGGGCGGACGTCCTGCGGGCTCTGCGGCGTCGAGACCATCGAGGAGATCCCGATGGCCGATGCGGCGAGGCGGGCGGCGCGCGCCGTGCCCGGCTCGGCGATCGAGGCCGCGCTCGCTGCGCTCGACCAGCACCAGCCGCTCAATCAACTCACCCGCGCCGTCCATGCCGCCGCCTGGTGCGATGCCTCCGGCACCGTCATCGCGGTGCGCGAGGATGTCGGCCGCCACAACGCGCTCGACAAGCTGATCGGCGCTCGCCTGCGCGCCGGGGCCGATGCCAGCGACGGCTTCCTGCTCGTCACCAGCCGCGCCTCCTTCGAGATGGTCGAGAAGGCCGCGATCTTCGGCGCCGGCACGCTGGTCGCGATCTCCGCGCCGACCTCGCTCGCGATCGAGCGTGCCCGGCATCTCGGCCTGACGCTGGCAGCGGTGGCACGCCGCGACGGCTGCATCGTTTTCACCGGCGCCCTCGCGCCCGAGCGCGAGGCTGTCGCCCGATGATGGAGGCCGGCCTGAGCACAGAAGACACCCCCGGCGAGCCCCACGACGAGAACATCGCGAAGCTCCGGCGCATGGCGGGGCAGATCGCCGATTTCTTCAAGGCCTATCCGGAGGAGGAGGCCGCCGCCTCCGTGGCCGATCACATCAACCAGTTCTGGACCGGGCGCATGCGCGGGGACTTCCTCGCCGCCTTCGCCGCCCGTCCGGAGGACCTCCCGCCCCTGCTGCGGCACGCCCTGCCGCGGATCAGGCCGGGGCGCGGAGGTTAGCAAGCAAGGCGCCGCCAGCGCGGTGCATCGAGAAGTTCAACGAGCCGGGACACTACCCGGCCCGAACGGCGAAGCCATGGGGAAAGGAAACGGGGAATGAGCGTCGCACAAGATATCGGACAGATCGGGGGCGGCATCGGCCTGCTCGACCGCGAACGAACCATCGCCAAACCGGGCTTCAACCGCTGGCTCGTGCCTCCGGCCGCCCTGTGCATCCATCTTTGCATCGGCATGGCCTATGGCTTCTCGGTGTTCTGGCTGCCGCTGAGCCAGGCGATCGGCATCACCAAGCCGGTGGCCTGCGCCGCCGATGTCGGCCTCGCCGCCTCGCTGTTCACCACGGCGTGCGACTGGAAGGTCGCCGATCTCGGCTGGATGTACACGCTGTTCTTCGTGCTGCTCGGCTCCTCCGCGGCGATCTGGGGCCGGCTGGCTCGAGCGCGTCGGACCGCGCAAGGCGGCCTTCGTCTCGACGCTGTGCTGGTGCGGCGGCCTGCTGATCTCGGCGCTGGGCGTCTACTGGCACCAGCTCTGGCTGATGTGGCTGGGCTCCGGCGTCATCGGCGGCATCGGGCTCGGCCTCGGCTACATCTCGCCGGTCTCGACGCTGGTGAAGTGGTTCCCGGACCGGCGCGGCATGGCCACGGGCATGGCGATCATGGGCTTCGGCGGCGGCGCGATGATCGGCTCCCCGCTGGCGGACATGCTGATGAACTATTTCAAGACACCGGCCTCGGTCGGCGTCTGGCAGACCTTCGTCGCGATGGCCGCGATCTATTTCGTCTTCATGATGGCCGGCACCTTCGGCTATCGCGTGCCGCCGGCGAACTGGCGCCCGGAGGGCTGGACGCCGCCGGTGACGCAGAACGCCATGATCACCTCCGGCCACGTCCATCTGAAGGACGCGCACAAGACGCCGCAGTTCTGGCTGATCTGGGCCGTGCTCTGCCTCAATGTCTCCGCCGGCATCGGCGTGCTCGGCATGGCCTCACCCATGTTGCAGGAGATCTTCGCGGGATCCCTGATCGGCAAGCCGGAGATCGGCTTCGCCGCGCTCGACGCCGGGCAGAAGACGCAGATCGCCACCATCGCGGCGGCCTTCGTCGGCCTGCTCTCGCTGTTCAACATCGCCGGGCGCTTCTTCTGGGCCTCGCTCTCTGACAAGCTCGGCCGCAAGCTGACCTATGCCACCTTCTTCGGGCTGGGCATCCTGCTCTACGGCCTGTCGCCGTGGGCGGCGCATGCCGGGTCGCTGGCGCTCTTCGTCGGCTTCTTCTGCATCATCCTGTCGATGTATGGCGGCGGCTTCGCGACCGTGCCGGCCTATCTCGCCGACATGTTCGGCACGCAGTTCGTCGGCGCCATCCATGGCCGGCTGCTGACGGCGTGGTCGACCGCCGGCATCATCGGCCCGGTGGTGGTGAACTACATCCGCGAGGCGCAGATCAATGCCGGCGTGCCGCGTGCGCAGGTCTATGACCGCACCATGTACATCCTCGCCGGCATGCTGGTGCTGGGCTTCCTCTGCAACCTGCTGGTCCGCCCGGTCGCGGCGAAGTGGTTCATGAAGGATGCCGAGGTCGCGGCCCTGCAGAAACGGTCGACGAGCGTTGACGCGGCGGTCCATTACGGCTCCCACGGCATCGGCAAGGGTGGCGTCGACGGCGGCGCCCTGCTCGCCTGGGCCGTGGTCGGCCTGCCGATCGCATGGGGCGTCTGGATCACCCTGTCGAAATCGCTGGCGCTGTTCCGCTGAGCCGCCTGCCATTTGCGAAGGCCCGCATCGAGCGATCGGTGCGGGCTTCTCTGTTCGGCGGCAGGCGTCAGGCGCTCAGTGGAATGCCTCGAGCGGGTGGGAAGCAGGCCTTCGGCGGTCGTCTGCCACGCCGGTCCGGCTCATCCGCCGCGACACGACCCACCCGCGAAGCTCCCCGAGCTCAAACGCCCGAACGGCTCCTAATAGTGCTTCGAATAACGATAGTGCTGTGAATACGGGTCGGAGTACGGATCGAACGACCGGCAGTCCAGCCAGTATGCCGATTGGATTGTCCGATTGACCGGCACAGCGCAGACGGAGGCGAGATCCGGGCTCCTGTATTCCGTCACGGCACAGCCCGACGACAAAACTCCGATGGCGACGAACAGGCACGCGCGTTGGATCGTTCTCATCTTCCCGTCTCCCATTGCGGACTCTGCTCAGACGCCTCGCTGCGAAGTCACCCTTTGCGAACTTGACCCATACCGGTGGCCGGGGTGGGGTCGGGAGCTACTTATCTATTCTGCCTATTTCTCTATGATCAGTCCATTCGAGCACAATTTCCCTTCCCTCCGAGCGCCGATCACCAGCAAGTGAACCCGAGGCGCCCTGAAGCCGTTATCGAAGGGTAGCTTTCCAGCCGCCGCATATCCATCCAACCAGAACGGGAGTCAGCATCATGGCGATCAACAGGACCGGTTCGGCCCATTGGGAGGGCGGCATCAAGGACGGCAAGGGCGCGATCTCGACCGAGAGCGGAGCGCTCAGCTCTTATCCTTATGGCTTCTCCAGCCGCTTCGAAGGCAAGCCAGGCAGCAATCCCGAGGAGATCATCGGCGCGGCCCATGCTGCCTGCTTCACCATGGCGCTCTCGCTGATCCTGGGCGAGGCCAATCTCAAGGCCGATGCGCTCGACACCACCGCGCGCGTGACGCTCGACAAGCTCGACGACGGCTACGCCATCACCGCGATCCACCTGACGCTGAAAGGCAAGGTGCCCGGCGCCGACCAGGCGACCTTCCAGTCGCTGGCCGACAAGGCCAAGGCGGGCTGCCCGGTCTCGAAGCTGTTCAAGGCTCCGATCACGCTGGAAGCGACGCTGGTCGGCTAACTGGTGTATCTCGCAACGTCATGCTCGCCCTTGTGGCGAGCATCCACGTCTTGAACACCGCGCGGCCCGAAACGAAGACGTGGATGGTCGGGACAAGCCCGACCATGACGAAAACGCCGGGCATCAGGCGAAGTGGCAGGATACCTCGACACCGCCGATCGGCCGCAGCTCCGGCCGCTCGGCACGGCAGCGATCCGCGGCCTGCGCGCAGCGCGGATTGAAGCTGCAGCCCGCCGGCGGCGCGATCGGGCTCGGCACCTCGCCGGACATCGGCTTGCGCGCCCGGTTCGGTTTCTCGACATCGGGGATCGTGTCGAGCAATAGCCGCGTATAGGGATGGCGCGGCCGGGTGAAGACCTCCTCGGCCGGCCCCGCCTCGACGAAGCGGCCGAGATACATGATGGCGAGATCGTCCGACATGTGCCGGACGACCGAAAGATTGTGGCTGATGAAGAGATAGGTCAGCCCGAACTCCTTCTGCAGCCTGACCATCAAATTGAGGATCTGGGCCTGCACGGAGACGTCGAGCGCCGAAGTCGGTTCGTCGCAGACGAGGAAGTCGGCCTCCGTGGCGAGGGCGCGTGCGATCGAGATACGCTGGCGCTGGCCGCCGGAGAAGGCATGCGGATAGCGGCTCGCATCGGTGCGCGAGAGCCCGACCACCTCGAGCAGATCGCCGACGCGCTGCTGGACCGCCGCGTCGTCGGGCCTGAGCTTCAGCTCGCGGATCGGCTCGGCGATGATGTCACCGACCCGCCAGCGCGGATTGAGCGAGGCATAGGGGTCCTGGAAGATCATCTGCACGCGCGGCGGGCCGAACGAGCCATCGCCGCGGCGGATATCGCGGAAGTTGAGCTTGCCCTCGGTCGGCCGCTGCAATCCGACGACCATGCGCGCCAGCGTCGATTTTCCGCAACCGGACTCGCCGACGATGCTGAAGGTGGTGCCGCGCCTCACCGTGAAGGAGATGTTCTCGACCGCGCGCAGGATGCGGCGCGGCTCCTTCGAGAACAGCCGGGACAGGGCCGGCGCCGAGACGTCGAAGCGGCAGGATGCAGAGGCGACTTCGAGAATGATGTCCTCCCCTCCTACACCGATTGCACCGCGCGAGCGCTCATCCTGAGGAGCAAGGCGTGAGCCTTGCGTCTCGAAGGGTTTTTCAGGGCGCGCTGAAACATCCTTCGAGACGCCGCTGCGCGGCTCCTCAGGATGAGGGCTCGCGGTAGGAGCTTCCATATGCTCACGCATGCGCCGCCTCCTTCAGCGGGAAATGGCAGGCTGCGGCATGGGCCATCACCGGCAGGCCCGGCTTGTGGTCCCGGCAGAAGGCCTCGGCCCGGCCGCAGCGCGGGTTGAAGGCGCAACCGGGCGGGATGGCGTTGAGGCGCGGCATCGCGCCGTCGATCTGGTTGAGATGCTCGTGGCGGACGTGGACGCTGGGGATCGAGGCCATCAGCCCGGCGGTGTACGGGTGGCGCGGACGGCGCACGACCTCCTCGACCGGCCCCATCTCGACGATGCGGCCGGCATACATCACGGCGACCCGGTCGGCCGTCTCGGCGATCACGCCCATGTCGTGCGTGACCAGCATGATCGACGTTCCGTGCTCCCGGCAGAGCCGCTTCAGCAGCGTGGTGATCTGTGCCTGGATCGAGACGTCGAGCGCGGTCGTCGGCTCGTCGGCGATGATCAGCGAGGGCTCGGCGCAAAGCGCGAGCGCGATGACGACACGCTGGCGCATGCCGCCGGAGAACTGGTGCGGGAAATGGTCGATGCGCGTCTCGGCGGCGGGGATGCCGACCTCCTTGAGCAAATCGAGCGCACGCTTGCGCGCCTGCGCCCGGCTCACCGGCAGATGGGTCATGATCGTCTCGACGATCTGGTCGCCGACCTTGAGCAGCGGGTGCAGCGAGGTCAGCGGGTCCTGGAAGATCGCGCCGATGCGCCGGCCGCGCAGCTTGCGCATCGCCTCGGCCGGCAGGTTGTCGATGCGTTGGCCCGACAGATGGATCTCGCCGCCGGCGATGCGCCCCGGCGGGTCGAGCAGGCCGATCACCGCCGTGCCGGTCAGCGACTTGCCCGCCCCGGACTCGCCGACCATGCCCAGAATCTCCCCCGGCGCGATGTCGAAGGTGACGCCGTCGAGTGCCGTCAACGGGCCGTGGCGGCCGTCGAAGACGATGCGCAGGTCACGTACGGACAGGAGAGGCGCGGCGGCGGAAGCGGTCATGCGATGGCCTCGCTGCGTTCGACCGGATAGCTCGACGAGAAGATCTCGCTCATCGGCGGATGGCCCAGGGTGCGCTCGGGATAGCGCGCCATCACGCCCTCGAACTGCTTCTGGGCGCGGGCGTTGTCGGCGGCCTCGTCCTGGCCCGGAACGACCCGGTTCTCCATGACGAAGCGCCCATCGATCACCACCGCCGAGAAATCCCGGCCATGGCCGGTCAGCATCATCGTCTGGATGGGGTCGATGACCTGGCCACTATGCGGCCGGTCGAGTTCGAAGACGGTGATGTCGGCGCGCGCGCCCGGCTGGAGCCTGCCGAGATCGGGCCGCTGCAGGGCATCGGCCCCACCGATGGTCGCGGCGTCGTAATAGTCCTCCGAGCGCACGGCGCCGACATTGCCGGCCATGGTGCGGGCGAGGATCATGCCGGTCTGCAGGTTCATCACCATGTCCGGCGGGCTGGTATCCGTGCCCATGGCGATGTTGAGCCCCATGGCGCGGTAGCGGCCGAAATGATCGATGGCATTGCCGTGCCGGCCCGATACCAGCGGGCAATGCACGATGCTCGCACCGGAATCGCGGATGATCTCGAGATCGCGGCCGGGCCTATCGATCAGCCGGCTGCCGGAAACCACCGTGCCATGCGGCAGCAGGCAGCGCTCGTTGAGGAAGCCGAGGCTCTCCAGCCATTCCGGCGGGCTCATGCCGTGCTGGGCGAGGACGAGGTCGTACTCGATCTTAGACTGGCAGCAATGCAGCCGCACCGGCACATCGAGCTCGCGCGAAGCTGCCGCCGTGCGGCGCAGCAGCTCGGCCGTGGAGGTCTCGATGCGGTCCGGCGCGAACATCGCCCGGATCAGCCCCCCCGCCTCGCCTTCATGACGCCCGGCGAAGTCGATGGCCGCGTCCAGCTCGGTGAGGCCGCGCGCCTCGTCGTAGTAGGTGACGATGCGCCCGTCCGTCTCGGCCAGCTGGTTGCCGGTGCGATAGGCCGGGCCGAGATAGACGCGCAGGCCGAGATCGGCGGCGGCCTGCGCCGCATCCTCGAACTCCTGCACCGTCTCGCCCCAGGCGCGGTAGAACAGCGAGGCGATCGGCAGCGCCGTGGTGATGCCGTTGCGGATCAGCGAGGCGAATGCATAGCGCTTCTGGAAGGCCAGTTCCTCGCGGGAATACATCTCGTAGGGACCGGCCTCGAGATAGCTGCGCGGCCAGACCCTGCCCTTCTTCCAGGCCGGCTGGTTGTCATAGGCGAGGATGGTCGTGTCGAGGTCGGAAAGGGCGTCGCAATCGACGAAGCCCGGCCCGATCAGGGCGTTGCCGTAGTCGACCCGACGCGCGACTTCGCCGGGGAAGCCGTGGCCGACGAAGACGATCGCGCCGTCCTCGAACACGACTTCGCCGTTCTCGTAGAGGCGATGGCGCCCGTCCTTGTGGCCGACGACCCAGCGCGCGGTCATCAGGATGCGGCCCTGCGGCCGCCTGGCTGCCTGCAGGCTCACGGGGCGGCCCTCACCGAGACGCCGTCGCGGGCAACGACGCGGCCGCGCTTGACGACGCGACGCTTCGGAGAACGGGTGACGATCAGCTCCGCCAGCGTCTGGCCGGGCATGATGACGAAATCGGCGGCCTTGCCCTCGACCAGACCGTAGTCGGCGATCTCCATCACCTTGGCGCCTTCGGTCGTGCAGACGTCGAAGGCGAGCTTGAGCTCGTCGTCGCGGCGGAAGTTGTTGCGCAGGCCGACGAACATGGCGCGCTCCACCATGTCGGCGTTGCCGTACGGGCCCCAGGTGTCGCGGATGCCGTCGGAGCCGGAGCAGACGCGCACGCCGGCCTCGAGCAGCTTCCTGACCGGCGGCGCAGCGCTGCGGGACGGAGCCGTCGTCATGATCGCGATGTCGAGTTCGGCAAGCTGCTCGATCAGCGGATCGACCAGCGCCATGTCGGGCGATCCCAGGCAGAAGGCGTGGCTGACCGTGACCTTGCCCTTCATGCCGAGCGCGCGGGTGCGCTCGATGATCAGGTCCATCGAGAAGGCGCCCATCTCGCCGGGCTCGTGCAGGTGGATGTCGAGCGGCTTGCTATAGGTCTGGCACAGGCCGAAGACCGCATCGAGATGGCCCTTCGGGTCGCGGTCGATGCCGCAGGGATCGAGGCCGCCTACGACCTCGCAGCCGGCCTTCATCGCCCGATCCATCAGCTCCAGCGTGCCGGGACGGCGCAGCAGGCCCGATTGCGGGAAGGCGACGAGCTCGATGTCGACGATGTCGCGGTATTCGTCGCGGGTCTTCATGACGCCCTCGACGCCCCAGAGCCCGTGCTCGGTATCGATGTCGACATGGCTGCGGATATGGGTCGTGCCCATCAGCGAGGACTGGATCGACTGCCGGGCCGACTGGCGGGCGGGGTCGATATCGAGCCGCTTCTTGTTCTCCCGCTCGTTGTCGATCTTGTCGAGGAGCTTCGGACCGACCTCGTTGACGTACCAGGGCAGGCCCCAGAGGCTCTTGTCGAGATGGGTATGCGCCTCGACCAGGCCGGGAATCACGATCTCGCCGCGGCCGTCCTCGACCGCCACACCGGCGGGCGCGGCGATGTCCTTCGCCATGCGGCTGATGCGGCCGTTCTCGACCAGGATGTCGAGGGCTGCCCCGGCGTTCGGGCGGACGTTGCGGATCAGGAGGGAAGCAGTCATCGCAGGCGTATCCTCGTGGTTTCTTGTCAGCGAAGCTTCGGGTTGAGCGCATCGCGCAGCCAGTCGCCGAGCAGGTTGACCGAGAGCACGATCAGGCCGAGCTGCAGCGAGGGGAAGACGACGAGCCACCAGGAACCGGAGAACAGGTACTGGTTGCCGATGCGGATCAGCGTGCCCAGCGAGGGCTGGGTGATCGGCATGCCCACCCCCAGGAAGGACAGCGTCGCCTCCGAAAGGATGGCGAGGCCGAGATTGAGCGTGGCCGAGACCAGCACCGGCGTCATCGTGTTGGGCAGGATGTGGCGGCGCATGATCCGCGTCGCCGGCACGCGGATGATCCGGGCGGCGAGGACATATTCCTTGCGGCGCTCGACCATGGTCAGCGCGCGCACGGTGCGGGCGTATTGCACCCAGCTCGTCAGCGCGATCGAGAGCACCAGCACCACCGCGGCGAAAGGCTCGCGCAGCCCCGGCGGCAGCATCTCTCGGAAGATCGCCGAGACCAGGATCGCCATCAGCAGCGTCGGGATCGAGAGCACGGTATCGCCGAGGCGCATCAGCAGGTTGTCGACGCGCCCGCCATAGAAGCCGGCGCAAAGCCCGATCGAGACGCCGACCAGCATCGAGACGACGACGGCGGAGAAGCCGATGATCAGCGAGATGCGCGAGCCGTAGAGGATGGCGGAGAACACATCGCGGCCCTGCGGATCGGTACCGAGCAGGAAGGGCCATTCGCCGCCCTCCTGCCAGATCGGCGGGATCTCGGCCTTGTCGATGAAGATCTGCGTCAGGTCATAAGGGTTCTGCGGCGCGATCAGCGGGGCGAAGAGCGCGCTCAGCACCAGCAGCGCCAGCACCAGCGCCGAGAGCCAGGCGACCGGGGTGTGGCAGAAGCTCCAGCCGATGTCGCTGTCGAGGAAGCGGCGCAGGCGGCCGGGTTTCTTGATGGTGTCAGCGGGCCGGGTCTTCTCAGCGAGCATTGGCGCCTCCCGTGAGGGCGTCCTCGCGCAGGCGCGGATCGACCCAGGCATAGGTCAGGTCGACCAGCGTGTTGAGCGTGACGAAGATGAAGGAGACGACGATCAGATAGGCCGCCATCACGGGGATATCGACGAAGGTCACGGCCTGGACGAAGAGCATGCCCATGCCCGGCCACTGGAACACCGTCTCGGTGACCAGCGCGAAGGCGATGAGGTTGCCGATCTGCAGGCCGGTGACGGTGATGACCGGCATCAGGCAGTTGCGTAGCGCATGGCCGAAATGGATGGCGCGGGACGGCAGGCCGCGCGCCCGGGCGAAGCGGATGAAGTCGGTGCGCATGGTCTCGAGCATCTCGGCGCGCACAAGGCGCATCACCAGCGTGATCTGGAAGAGCGAGAGCGTGATGCCGGGCAGGATCAGCGCCTTGCGCCCGGAAGAGGTCAGGAAGCCGGTGCTCCACCAGCCGATCTGGACGACCTCGCCGCGGCCGAAGGCCGGGAGCCATTGCAGCGAGACCGAGAAGACCAGGATGAAGAGGATGCCGAGCGCGAAGCTCGGCAGCGAGACGCCGAGCACCGAGACGAACTCCAGTGCCTTGGCCAGGAAACTCTCTCGTCGGATGGCGGTATAGACGCCGAGCGGAATGCCGACGGCGAGCGACAGGAAGGTCGCGACCAGAACGAGCTCGAAGGTCGCCGGGAAGCGCTCCGAGATCAGCGTGAAGACGTCCTGCTGGTTGCGGTAGGAGATGCCGAAATCGCCGCGCGCGGCATTGCCGACAAAGGTCGCGAACTGCATCGCGAAGCCCTTGTCGAGGCCGAGCCGGACGCGCAGCTCGTCGCGCTGCTGCTGGCTCGCCTGCTCGTTCAGCATCAGCTCGACGGGGTCGCCGACGAAGCGGAAGATCAGGAAGGCGAGGAAGGCCACCGCCACCATGACGCCGGCGGCGTTGAGCAGTCGCTTGAAGAGAAAAGCCGGCATGGAAAGCTCCTGCGTTCCGGCGTCATTCCCGGGCTTCGCAGAACGAAGACCCGGGAATCTCAGGACGAGAGGGCGCTGGTTTCCGAGATGGCCGGGTCAAGCCCGGCCATGACGTCGCGCCTGTCTCACTTCATCATGGTCAGCCAGAGGCGCGGCTTGTTGTCCGAGGCCTGTACGGTCGAGGCCACGGTCGAACGCATCGCCCAGGCCATCGGCTGCTGATGCAGCGGGATGAAGAGGTGCTCGGCCTTGGCGATCTTGAGCGCTTCCTTCATCAGCTCGATGCGCTTGGGCGTATCGAGCTCGACGCCGGCCTTGTCGACCAGGACGTCGATGCGCGGATCACCCCAGTTGCCCCAGTTGAAGACGCCGCCCGTGCCGCTCCTCGAGCGCATCACCTGCACCAGCAGCGAATAGGCGTCGATCATCGGCTCGTTCGCCCAGCCGAAGGAGATCACGTCGAAGTCGCCCTTGACGCGCTTCGGCGCCTGCTGGCTGCGCGGCGCCATGCTGAGATTGGGCTTGAGGCCCGCGCGCGACCACATCGAGGCGACCGCCTGGCAGAACTCCTCCTCGTTGACGAGGGAGTCGCTCTGGCAGTTCATCTGGAAGGAGAAGCCATTGGGATAGCCGGCCTCGCCGAGCAGCTTCTTGGCGCCGTTCAGGTCGAAGGGCAGCCGCTCGTCCTGCGACGGCTCGTAGCCGGGGATCGCGGGGGCGACGAGCGCGCCGGTGTTGCGCGAGAGGCCGCGCATCGCCCGCTTCTGGACGGCGTCGATGTCGATGGCGCGATAGAGCGCCTCGCGCACCTTGATGTCCTTGAAGGGGTTCTTGTCCTTCACGTCGCTCTCGAAGAGCTTGTCGGTCAGGTTGAAGGCGAAGAAGACCGAGCGCAGCTCGTTGGTCTGCAGCACCTTGACGTCCGGCGAGGCGGACAGGCGCGGCAGGTCCTGCAGCGGGGCGACATTGGTGAAGTCGATCTCGCCGGAGAGCAGCGCCGCGACGCGCGTCGAGGACGAGGTGATCGGCGTGAACTCGATCTTGTCGATGTTGTGCTTCGGCTTGTCCCACCAGTTCGGGTTCTTCGCGAAGACGGTCTTGGAGTCGGCGCGGCGGCTTTCGACGAAGAACGGGCCGGTGCCGTTGGCGTTGTCGGTGGCATAGCCCTTCACGCCCTTGCCGGAATCGGTCGGCAGCAGCGAGTTGTTGGCCTCCATCCACTCCTTGTCGAAGATGAAGATGTTGGTGAGGTCGTTGAGCAGCAGCGGATAGGGTCCGTTGACCTCGATCTCGACGGTGTAGTCGTCGATCTTCTTCGAGGATTTGTAGGCCGGCAAGTTGCCCTTGAGGGGAGAGTCGGGATGGGTGACGCGCGCCAGCGAGGCGATGACGTCATCGGCCGTGAAGGGATTGCCGTTGTGGAACTTGACGCCCTGGCGCAGCTTGAAGCGCCAGACAGTCGGCGACACGGTCTCCCATGACTCCGCCAGAGCCGGCTCGATTTTGAGGTCGCCGGTGTAGCGCACCAACCCCTCATAAACATGGTTCAGCACCGACAGGGTGAAGGTCTCACCGAAGGAGTAGGGATCGAGCGAGGCGATTTCGCGCGCCGACCCCCATTTCAGCGTCTTCGCCTCGGCGGTGCCCACCAGGGCGAAGGCGGCAACGGCCGCCAGCAACCAGGCCTTTTTCATCCAACTCTCCCCTTTTGTGTTTCGGCCCCGCCGCAGCGGGCCCGGATCGTCGTTGCCGCCTGTTTAGGCACCGTGGCGTTTTGATCGCCATCTCGTGTGCGATTATTGAACAAACTTGCATACGATGAAAAGATCGTATTGTATGCGATTATTGAACACAAGCAGAAACTGGATCGGAGCCTGCGATCGTGACATTGACGCCCCCGCAAATGGTCAGATCAGGACGAGGGAAAGCCGACATGGGCGAGCGTCGTACGCCGGTTCTGCGGGCAGAATCCGTATACAGAGCGCTCCGGCGCGCGATCATCGAGCAGGCACTGAAGCCCGGCGTGAAACTGCCGGAGGATTCGATCGGGGAGCAGCTCGGCGTCAGCCGCACCTTGGTGCGTGAGGCCTTCGGGCGCCTCGCCGTTGAAGGACTGGTGGAACTCAAGCCCAATCGCGGCGCCTCCGTCGCCTATCCGACGCTGGAAGAGGCGCGCGACGTGTTCGAGGTCCGGCGCGGGCTGGAGCGACTGGTCGCTGAGAACCTCGCCGGGCGCCTGACGGCCTCCCAGGCGGCCGAGCTCGAAGCCCATGTCGAGCAGGAAGAGAAAGCACACGAGCAGGACGGGCCGGAATCGATCCGCCTCTCCGGCGAGTTTCACATCAAGCTCGCGACGATGACCGGCAACGCGCTGCTGCTGCGCTATGTCCAGGAAGCGTCGTCGCGCTGCTCGCTGATCCTGGCCATCTACGGCCGCCCGCATTCGAGCGAATGCGCAGTCTCCGAGCACCGCCAGCTCATCGAGGCATTGCGCTCCGGCGATGCGGCCCGCGCCGCCGATCTCATGGACCATCATCTGCGCGCGGTCGTGACCCGCGCCTTGCTGACGCCGCGCGTCGAGCGGGACATCCGCGACGTGCTCGCCCCCTATGCCCGTAGCGAAGGATTGACCCCATCGTGACCGCACACCCGTCCGGACAGCCGAGCGCCGAGACCGCCTCCGGCATCGTCACCTTCGACTTCGCGTCGCTCACCCCGCGCGAGCGCTACAAGCTGCTGATCGGCGCCGTCGTGCCGCGCCCGATCGCGCTGGTCACAACGATCGACGAGAATGGCACGGTCAATGCCGCCCCCTTCTCCT
This sequence comes from Allobosea sp. 05T438, assembly GCF_056396025.1. NCBI lineage: Bacteria > Pseudomonadati > Pseudomonadota > Alphaproteobacteria > Hyphomicrobiales > Alloboseaceae > Allobosea > Allobosea sp. 05T438. Next base: position 5,325 of record NZ_JBFTKQ010000015.1, on the reverse strand, counting down.
TCTTCAACTGCCTGTCCGCCGATCCGGCCATCCTCGCGCTCGGCGTCGAGTACCGGCCGACCGGAGCGCAGAAGGACACGGGCCGCAACGTCAGGCAGACCCTGGCCTTCACCGTCAACATCGTCTCGGACGCGCTCCTGGAAGGCATGAATGTCTGCGCTGTGCCCTTCGAGCCCGGCGCCGACGAACTGGCCGAAGCCGGATTGACCGCCATGCCCGGCGTCAAGGTGCCCTGCCCCTGGATCGGACAGGCGCCGGCAGCCTTCGAATGCCGGCACCACACGACGCTCGGCATCGGCAATTCGCGCGAGATCATCCTCGGCGAGGTCGTCTACGCCCATTTCCGCGCCGACACGGTCGATCCGCAGAAGCTCTATGTCGACCCGGCCGCACTCGACGCCGTCGGGCGCATGGGCGGGCACGGCTATGCGACGACCCGCGATTATTTCGATCTCCCGACCATGTCGGTCACGACCTGGCGCGCGGATCCGGCGGCGGCGAACCGGCGCAGCTGACACCTGCGCCAATCCCTTTCTGCGCCTGGCAGAATGGCTTCCCACGATCAGGCACAAAGCCATGCACCGGACGCAGGCCAATTAGTCTTTGGTCTACTCGACCTGCGCCAGGAACATTCCGCCCCCTGCGATCAAGCCATGGCAGGTGCGGCCCTGATGCGCCATCCTCGCACAAACCGGTCCCATCGGCCAGATCAAGGCCGAACGATCGGCGGGTGGGCGACCTAAGCTTTCAGGGAGGATGGGGCCATGTCCGGGATCATGCGCACCAGGCGCAGCAACGCATGTCGCCTTCCGAGAGGTGACGCATGACAGCCATGACCGAGATCTCCGACTTCAAGGTCGAAACGTCCGACGGCGCCACGCTGCACGCCTTCAAGGAAGGGCATGGCCAACCGCTGCTTCTGGTCAGCGGCCTGAGCGGCACTGCCGCATTCTGGAAGAACATCGCAGCGACGCTGTCGCGCTCGTTTCAGGTCATCCGCTTCGATCAGCGAGGCATCGGTGCCAGCACGCGCGGCGAGGCTCCCTGCGACATGGAACACCTGGCCCGCGACAGCCTCGCCGTGCTCGACGCAGCCGGCGTCGGGCGCGCCGTGGTCCTCGGCCATTCGACCGGCGGCTGCATCGCCCAGACGATCGCCAAACTCGCGCCGGAGCGCGTGGACGGGCTGATCCTCAGCGCGAGCTGGCTTGCGCCAAGCCGCTTCCTCAACGCCCTGTTCGGGGCGCGCCTCGCGATCCTCGAGGCCGACCCCTACGCCTATGCCGCCATTTCGGTGCTCAGCGGCTATCAGCCCCGCTGGATCGAGCAGAACTGGCACATCTATGACGATGCGATGGAAGCGGCCCCGGTCAGCGAGCACGCGAAGATCGTGACCCGCGAGCGGCTCAATGCGCTCCTCGCCTTCGACGGCTCCGCCGATATCGGCTCGCTGCCGATGCCGATCCTGATTCTCGGCACGCGCGACGACATGGTCGTCCCGGTCCACTATCAGGAAGCGCTGGCCGCAGCGCTGCCCGGCTGCCGGCGGGCGATCATGGAAACGGGCGGGCATCTTTTCCCGGTGTCGCGGCCGGACGCCTTCACGGCGACCGTGGCGGAGTGGATCGGCGAGCTCTGAGGCCGAGATCTGAAGCAAGGCGCGGCGCGGCGAAATGGCCCATGCGACGCCGCGCGGCTTCGGGTTAAATGAGAACGCCTCCAAGTCGAAAGACCTGCCTATGCGCGCGATTCTCCCGAGCCTTCTCCTTCTCCTGCCCTTCCTTGCCCAACCCGCCGCCGCGCAGGACGCCGCCGCCGGCGAACGATCCTTCAACAAGTGCCGCGCCTGCCATCAGATCGGCGAAGGCGCGCGCAATCTCGTCGGCCCCGAGCTCAACGGCCTGATCGGCCGGCATTCGGGCGCGGTCGAGGCCTACAGCTATTCGACCGCCAACAAGAGTTCCGGCCTGACCTGGGACGAGACGACCTTCACCGACTACATCAAGGACCCGAAGGCCAAGATTCCCGGCACCAAGATGATCTTTGCGGGCATCAAGAGCGAGAAGGAGATCAAGGACCTGATCGCCTTCCTGAAGCAGTTCGACAAGGACGGCAAGAAGCTCTGACGCCCGTCCCGGCCTCCCCGGATTTGGTCCTCGGCGCCAGCCTGTCGTATCTCCTTCTGCCTGATCGACAAAGGAGAGCCTGATGGCCGCCCCCGTAACCCGGGTGAGACCCCTTTCCGCGCTGCGGGACTTCCTGCACAGCGAGGCCGCCGGCGGCATCATCCTGATGGTGGTCGCGGCGCTCGCCCTCGTCATCGCCAATTCGCCGGCGGCGCCGCTCTATTTCGGCGCGCTGAAGAGCTACGTGCTGGGCCTCTCCGTCCTGCACTGGATCAACGACGCGCTGATGGCGGTGTTCTTCCTCCTCGTCGGGCTCGAGATCAAGCGCGAGATGCTGGACGGCCAGCTCTCGACCTGGGGGCGGCGGGTGCTGCCCGGCTTCGCCGCGCTCGGCGGCATGATCGCGCCGGCGCTGATCTATGTCGCCTTCAACCTGGGCTCCGGCGAGAGCCTGCCCGGCTGGGCGATCCCGACCGCCACGGACATCGCCTTCGCGCTCGGCGTGCTCTCGCTGCTCGGGCCGCGCGTGCCGGCTTCTCTCAAGGTCTTCCTGACTGCGCTCGCCATCCTCGACGACCTCGGCGCGGTGATCATCATCGCGGTGTTCTACACCGCCGAGCTGTCGGGCCTGTATCTCGGCCTCGCCGCGGCGATGCTCGTCATCCTGACAGCGCTCAACCGCCTCGGCGTGATGCGGCTCGCGCCCTACCTCCTGCTCGGCGCAGCGCTCTGGTACTTCACCCTGAAGTCCGGCGTGCATGCGACGCTCGCCGGCGTCGCGCTGGCCCTGACCGTTCCGCTCAAGCCGTCCCCGGCCCGGCCCGACGACGCCAAGTCGCCGCTGCACAAGCTCGAACACGGGCTGCACCCTTATGTCGCCTTCCTGGTCATTCCGGTCTTCGGCTTCGCCAATGCGGGCGTCTCCTTCAGCGGCCTCGGCCCCTCGACGCTCGCCGCGCCGGTGCCGCTCGGCATCATGCTCGGCCTGTTCCTCGGCAAGCAGATCGGCGTCTTCGGCTTCGGCTGGGCGGCGATCCGCGCCGGCCTCGCCGATCTGCCGGCACGCGCCTCCTGGCCGCAGTTCTACGGCATCGCCCTGCTCTGCGGCATCGGCTTCACCATGAGCCTGTTCATCGGCCTGCTCGCTTTCCCGGATTCCGAGGCGCTGCAGAACCAGACCAAGATCGGCGTCCTTGCCGGCTCGCTGCTCTCCGGCATCGGCGGCTGGCTGCTGCTAAGGCTCTGTCCGGGCGAGGTTATGCGCAAGAAGCAAGGCTGACCTGTTCACTTTTTCGGCAGAATGCCTCTTCCATTTTCGCGAAGCGATGCAATATTCATTCGCTTCAGCGGCCATTCCCGATTCGCAGCCGCGAGGGAGTCTGCAACCAGCCAGGAGCGTCCAGAGCCGATGAAGAAGGCCAAGCGGAAAACGGGGGAGAAGCGGTCGCAGATCGCGGCCATGCCGATCCGCCACGCTGCCGAYGGCTCGACGGAGATTCTGCTCGTCACATCGCGCACGACGCGGCGGTGGATCGTGCCCAAGGGCTGGCCTATGAAGGGCCTCAAGGACTATGACGCCGCGGCCCGCGAGGCCTTCGAGGAGGCCGGCGTCATCGGCCGCATCAGCCGCGAGCCGGCGGGGCGCTACAATTACTGGAAGCGCATGAGCGACCATTTCGTGCTCTGCGAGGTCAATCTCTATCTGCTCGAGGTCGAGCAGCAGCTCGACAGCTTCTCCGAGCAGCATCAGCGCGACCTGCACTGGTTCAAGCTGGCCGACGCCGCCGACATCGTCGACGAGCCCGAGCTCAGCACGGCCATCCGCAAGCTGGAACGCATGCCCGCCCTGGCGGCGTGAGGCTGCCTGTCGATGCATGAATGCAGCCGCTTCCGCCTCGCATATGGCATATCGTCCTGACGCCAAGGTTCGCGGATAAGTTGAACCCAATAAAAAGCGATAACGAATTGGTGTAGATTCCACCCGGACACCGCAGTTTGCGCACTGCAAAACATCTTCAACTGGCAGAATCTGCCCAAATGACGTAAAGTCATCCTTTCCGGACCAAAGGGCCAGAGAATGCCCGACCAGACTCGCCATGATGCATGGCAGGCCGGCGAGAATTACGATCGCTATATGGGGCGCTGGAGCCGCGAGCTCGCGCCCCTTTTCGTCGATTGGCTGAACCCCCTGCCCGGCTTCGAATGGCTCGATGTCGGCTGCGGAACCGGCGCGCTGACCGAAGCGTTGCTGGGCGGCGCGGTGCCGGTCAGCGTCATCGGAATCGACCCCTCGGAGGGCCTCCTGGCCGTGGCGCGCGAGCGCGTGACCAACTGGCGCGCCAGCTTCCGGCAGGGCAGCGCCGAGGCGCTGCCGGTCGAGACCGCGAGCTGCGACGCCGTCGGCTCGGCGCTGATGCTCAACTTCGTGCCGGACCGGGACAAGGCGCTGGCCGAGATGCGCCGCGCGGTGCGGCCGGGCGGGCTCATCAGCTTCTATGTCTGGGACTATCCGGGCGGCGGCGTCCAGTTCGTGCGCACCTTCTGGACCGCGGCGACGGCGCTCGACCCGAATGCGGCGGAGCTGAACGCGGACAGGCGCTTTCCCTTCTGCACGGCCGAGGGCCTGACGGAGCTCGCCGCCTCGGCCGGGCTCATCGATATCGCCTGCGAGCCGATCACCGTGCCGACGCTGTTCCGCAGCTTCGACGATTTCTGGCAGCCCTTCACCCTCGGCACCGGCCCGGCACCGGGCTATTGCGCGAGCCTGCCCTTGGCGGCGCGCGAGCGGCTGCGGCAGCGACTGCGCGAAAGCCTGTCGTTCGCGGCCGACGGCACCATCCCGATGGAAGCGCGCGCCTGGGCGGTGCAGGCGATCTCGCCCTGAGGCAAACGCGCCGGGGCTTTTTCCCAATGTCGCGCCATGACGCTTGCCTCCCGCGTCATGCCCGGGCTTGGCCCGGGCATCTTCGAACAGGAGCCTCCGGAGCCTTGTCCGGCCCGCGATTCTCGCCCCCTTCGGGTCGCCCGAGAATGACGGGCGTGGGGCCCGCATTGACGCGCATGCCTTCGCCCGCCCGCGTTTTCACGCGGGCGTTCGCAAGGAGGGGCAGCGGAGCGCCGCGAGGCGCGGGGTATCGGGCCGCTTCCATTGAGCCAGGATGCGGCGCGGAAGGATTGAGCCACCTTCCGCACTCCGCAC
>NZ_JBFTKQ010000014.1:0-139691 GCF_056396025.1 Allobosea sp. 05T438 | reverse complement strand
GCAACGTTCTGCCAGAAGCGGTTGCCTTCGGTGGAAAGCAGGCGGGGCAGCGGCAGGGTCGGATCGGCGGCGAGCGCATGATTGATCGCAGCGCATTGCTGGTCGACGAGGGCGGGCTCACCCTGCGGGCGCATCGCCTTGACGATGACATCACCCTCGCTGGTCCGGCCGCGGAAGTTGAGATCGTACTCGCCGCCAAGCTGCCGCAGCCCGCCATCGATGCCGAACTGCTCGGCGACCCCACGCAACCAGACGTGTTCCATCTTGTCTCCCCCGCCGCGGAGCCTGCGCCGTGCTCCGCGCTCATTCTTTCAGGCACGGTCGAATCGGCCGGCACCATCATCCATAGCCACAAAGCCGGCCGCTTTGGTCCTGCAAAGTTTGCGCGGCTGAGCCCGCCGGGATGCGTGGCGCGCCGATCTCATGGGGAAACACGCCGTCATCCCGGGCTGGACCCGGGATCCATGCCGGAGCGCATCTGATCAAGGCTCAGGCATGGATCCCGGATCTTCGCTTCGTCCGGAATGACGCGCGTTTTCGCAAAGCATTCCGATTGGCGCGAAGAGCGTCAGACCTCCGCCGCCATGGTGCCGGCCAGCCAGCGCTGCTTCGCCCGCTCGATCGCCGCGCGCACCGTATCGGGCGCGGTACCGCCATAACTGCGGCGGCTGCGGACGGAATGCTCCGGCGCGAGCACTTCGAAGACTGCGGCGTTGATGCGGGGATCGACCGAGCGCATGGCGTCGAGATCGAGCGCCTGCAAGGTGCAGCCCTTGGCCTCGGCCAGCGCAACGATACGAGCGGTGACGTGATGGGCGTCGCGGAAGGGGATCCCGGCCTCGCGCACCAGCCAGTCGGCGAGGTCGGTCGCGGTCGGGAAGCCGCGATCGAGGAAGGCGCGCATGCCCTCGGGGCGCACGGTGAGGTCGCGGACCATGCCGGTGGTGGCGGCGACGCAGAGCTCGACGGTCTCCAGCGCGTCGAACATCGGCTCCTTATCCTCCTGCATGTCCTTCATGAAGGTCATCGGCAGGCCCTTCACCATCACCAGCATGGCGGTCAGCGAGCCGACGACGCGGCCGGCCTTGCCGCGCACCAGCTCGGCAGCGTCGGGATTGCGCTTCTGCGGCATGATCGAGGAGCCGGTGGTGAAGGCATCCGACAGCGCGATGAAGCGGAAGCCGTCGCTGCACCAGAGCGTGATCTCCTCGTTGAGGCGCGAGAGATGCACGGCCAGCATCGAGCAGCAGAACAGCAATTCGCAGATATGATCGCGCGCACCGACCGAATCCATCGAATTCTCGGTCGGCCGGGCGAAGCCGAGCTCCGCCGCGGTGAACTGCCGGTCGATCGGGAAGGCGGTGCCGGCGAGCGCGGCGGCGCCGAGTGGCGAGACATTGGTGCGCTGGCGCGCGCCGGCCAGGCGCTCGCGGTCGCGACCGAACATCTCGACATAGGCCATCAGATGGTGGCCGAAGGTCACGGGCTGGGCGACCTGCATATGGGTGAAGCCCGGCATGATCGTGTCGGCATGCTCGCTCGCCCGCTCGATCAAGGCCTGCTGCAGGTCGCGGATGGTGCCGTCGAGCGCATCTATCGCGTCGCGCATCCAGAGGCGGACGTCGGTGACGGCCTGGTCGTTGCGGCTGCGGGCGGTGTGCAGGCGACCCGCCGGCTCGCCGATGATCTCCTTGAGGCGCGCTTCCACATTCATGTGGATGTCCTCGAGGTCGATGCTGAACGTGAGTTCGCCGCGGTCGATCTCGCCGCGGATCTGGTCGAGCCCGGCCTGAATGCGCTCATTGTCGGCGGCGGCGATGATGCCCTGGCGGGCGAGCATGGCGGCATGGGTCTTGGAGGCCGCGATGTCCTGACGGTAGAGCCGGTAGTCGAAGCCGATCGAGGAATTGATCTTGCGCATCACATCGGCCGGAGCCGTCGTGAAGCGCCCGCCCCACATCTTGTTGGCACCGGGGTTCTGGTCGGACATGATGGGCTCTCCGGGAGCGGCTGCGACGTCGTCGCCAACGGATAGCAATCGCGATTTGGACTGTAAATTCCAAAATCGACCTTGACGTCTAAATCATGCTCATCATACTCGCAGCAGGTGCGGCGGAACGGCCGCTGCGGGATGGGCAGCATGAAGATCGAAGAATTCACCCTGGAACGGATCCAGTCGCTCTATGAGAACACCGTCGAGTTCAATCTCTCCGACAGCGGCGTCCATCCCTATTCGCTGAACGAGCTGCTCAGCGCCGAGCAGCGCGCCAAGCTGATGGAGGTCGAGCTTGGCTATGGCTGGACCAATGGCGCGGTCGAGCTGCGCGAGGACATCGCCAAACTCTATCGCAACCGAACCTTGGACGAGGTGATCGTCACCAACGGCTCGGCCGAGGCCAATTTCCTGATGGTGATGTCGCTGATCGAGCCGGGCGACGAGATTGTCGTCTTCGTGCCGAACTACCTGCAGATCTGGGGCTGGGCGCGGGCAATCGGCGCCACCGTCAAGGAAGTGAAGCTGCGCGAGGAGCTGGGCTGGACGCCCGATCTCGACGAGGTCCGCAGGGCGATCACGCCGCGTACCAAGCTGATGACCATCTGCAATCCGAACAATCCGACGGGCAGCCTGCTCTCGCGGGAGACGATGGACGAGCTTGTCGCGATCGCACGCGAGCAAGGCTGCTATCTCCACGCCGATGAGGTCTACAAGGGCGCGGAACTCGAAGTCGACGAGCCGCCGAGCTTCGCCGATCTCTACGAGAAGGCGATCATCACCAGCGGCCTTTCCAAGGCGATGGCGCTGCCGGGCCTGCGGATCGGCTGGCTCGTCGGCCCTGCCGCCGACATCTACACGGCCTGGCAGAACAAGGACTACACCTCGATCACGACGAGCGCGCTGAGCGAGCAGGTCGCCCGTATCGTCGTCCAGCCGGCGAAGCGCGCGGAGATCCTGCAGCGAAGCAAGACCATCCTGCGGGAGAACCTCGCGCTGCTCAGCAACTGGGTGAAGGCGAATGAGGAATTCTTCTCCTTCGTGCCGCCCAAGGCCGGCGGCATGGCCTTCATCAAGTACAGCCACTCGATGAACTCGACGGAGCTCGTGCACCGGCTCCGCGAGGAGCGCGGCATCATGCTGCTGCCGGGCGATGTCTACGGGCTCGACGGCTATATCCGCATCGGCATCGGCGCGCCGGGCGAGCATCTCTCCGCAGGGCTGGAGCGACTGAGCGACTATCTGAAGTCGCAGCCACGCTGACGCCTGCCTGGGGGAAGCATGACGCCGGAACTCGCTCCTTACCTGCCGATCTGCGACGCGGTCGCGCTGCTGTTCCGGCCGCATGCCGAGGTCGTGCTGCACGATTTGGGGTCGCAGAGCGTCGTGCATATCGCCGGCAACTTCTCGCAGCGCGTGCTCGGCGAGCCCTCACTGCTCGACGAGATCGGCTTCGACCCCGACGAGACGATCATCGGTCCCTATGAGAAGGTGAACTGGGACGGGCGGCGGCTGAAATCGATCAGCATCGTGCTTTCGGCGGGGGGGAAGCCGGTCGGCGTGCTCTGCATCAATGTCGACGTGTCGCATTTCCACGCGCTGATGCAGACGCTCCAGGCCTTCGCGACGGTTCCAGCCGGCACGGAGAAGCCGCAGGCGCTGTTCAAGGAAGACTGGCACGAGCGCATCAACGAGTTCGTGCAGCAATGGACTCAAAGTCGTGGTCTCGCCGTGACCAGTCTCAGCCGGGCCGAGAAGCGCGAGCTGGTCGCCGACCTTGCCGCGAATGGGGCGTTCGGGGGGCGCAATGCCGCCGCCTATATCTCGCGCATCCTCGGACTCGCCCGCGCGACCGTCTACAACTACCTCAACCAGGCCAACGAGACCCCGGATGCTTGACCTGTCGCGTGCGGAGATCGAGGCCGCCGTCGATCTCGACCGGGCCTTCATCGCGCTGGAGGAGGGGTTCAAGGCGGCTGCGGCCGGCCAGGTGCAGATGCCGCCGGTCGGCTATCTCGGCTTCCCCGCGCATAACGGCGACTGCCATATCAAGTTCGGCCATATCGCCGGTGATGCCATCTTCGTCGTGAAGATCGCGACGGGGTTCTACGACAATCCGGCCAAGGGCCTGCCGACGACGAGCGGCATGATGATCGCGCTTTCGGCCGAGACCGGCGCGGTCGTCGCGATCCTGCGCGACGAGGGCTGGCTCACCGATTTGAGGACGGCGCTGGCCGGCGCCATCGCGACGCGGGCCGGGATGCGGGCGGATGCACGCAGGATCGGGATCGTGGGAGCCGGCACGCAGGCACGCTTCCAGATCCGCGCCGCCGCGCATCTGCTGCGCGAGCGCGAGCCGCGGTTCGCATGCTGGGCGCGCTCGCCGGAGAAGCTGGAGGCGCTACAGCGCGATCTGGAACGGGAGGGCATCGCCATCGAGCCGGTGGCCGAGCTGGAGGCGCTGTGTGCGCGCTCGGATGCGCTGATCACGGTGACGCCGGCTGCCGCGCCGATCATCCGTGACGACTGGATCAAGCCGGGAACGCATATCACTGCGCTCGGAGCCGATGCACCGGGCAAGCAGGAGTTGGACTCCGCGCTGGTGGCGCTCGCTGACACAAGGATCGCGGATTCGCTGGAGCAGAGCCTCGACCATGGCGAGTTCGCTACGGCGGCGGCGGTCGGGCTGATCGATGCGGGCGATTGCGTCGAGCTGGGGGCCGTTCTGGCCGGGGACGTGCCGGCGCGCCGCTCGGACGACGACATCACCATCGCCGACCTGACCGGTATCGCGGTGCAGGATATCGCGATCGCGCGGGTGGTGCTGGACGGGATCGGGCGTCGATAGCGCCAGCCTTCGACGGGAAGGGCGTCCTTCTCGGGCTTACCCCGAGAATCTTTGGAAAGCGAGGTGTCGGAGCCTCCTTCGGCACGAGGTGCTCGGGTCAAGCCCGAGCATGACGGCGAGTTAGAAAGGCTCGTCAGCCCTTGTGCCGCGCCAGAAACCGATCCAGCCTCGCCAGCCCTTCCCGCAGCACGTCGGTCGGTACACCGATGCCGATGCGGATGTGGCTTTCGATGCCGAACCAGCTTCCCGCGACGACGAATACGCTCTCCTCCTCGCGCAGCTTCTGCGAGAAGGCCTCGGAGGGCATGTCGAGCGGGTAGCGCAGAAAGGCCATGCCGCCGGCCTGCGGGCGCCGCCAGGACCAATCGTTGTGCCGGGTCATCCACTCGCCGACGAGGTCGGCATTGTTGCGCAGCAGATCGCGGCCACGTGTGAGCAGGCGGCCGCGCGTCTCCGGGCGCATGACCTCTTCCGCAAGGATCTGGCTGAGGATGCCGCTGCCGATCGTGGTGTAGTCCTGCCGCTCGGCCGCAGCCGCTACGACCTCCGCGGGAGCGACGATCCAGCCCAGACGCAGGCCCGGGCAGGCGAAGGACTTAGACAGGCTCGAGGTGACGAGCACCTTGGGGTAGCTACCCCAGAGCGTCTGCGTCTCCGCGCCGTCGATCTCGCCGCCGCGGTAGATCTCGTCGACGATGAGCCAGGCGTCGTTACGCTCGGCGGCCTCGATGAGAACGGCGCGGCTCGCAGTAGAAAGCACGCTGCCGGTCGGGTTGGCCGGGTTGGTCACGGCGATGGCCTTGGCGCCGGCAGCGACGGCGGCGAGCTGCTCTGCGTCGATCTGCCAGTCGCTCTCGCCGGAAAGCTCCAGCCGGCGGATGTCGAAGCCGAGCGCGCGGCCGAGGCCGTCGATCTGCATGAAGTTAGGCAGGGCGAAGACGAGCGCGTCGGCGGGTTCGAACAGCGCCATCAACGCGATCATCGTCGCCTCGGAGGAGCCGTTGGTCACCAGCACATTGGCGGCGGTGGCGCCCGGATACCAGGAGGCGATGTTGCTGCGCAGGTCCGGCCGGCCGTCGGTCCAGCCATAGCCGAGGGGCTGCTTGAGCAGGTCGCGCGCTGCCTGTTCGCCCAGGATATCCTCGATCGCCCAGGGATGGACGCCGCTTTCGGTCAGATTGATCTCGACGTCGTTCTCGAAGAGCGTCTGGTTCCGCTCCATCTGGAAAATGTCGAACTTCACGGGAGCCTCCGGCAATGCGGCATCGAACCCTGCCATCGCAGGGCAGTGCGTTTGCTCGATCTGTGAGGCCGGGCGGCCGAGGGGTCAAGTCAAATTTAGACAATCAGTCCAATTTGGACTTGTTGTTTATTCACTCCGTGTTGCGGCGTCGGTTGCGTCGAAGCCGGGTTCGATATCCTCGCCTGTGCACAGTTCGTTGTTTTTGTGGGTGATGCCGTTCTTGCGGCGGGTGTTCCAGGGCATGGCCGCAATTCCGCCTGCCTTGCGGGGAACCTCGCCGCCCCCATATCCGTTGCGCCGCCATGCTTGAATCGATGATGCCCGTCCAGAACTTCCGCTTTCCAGGTGTCCTGAACTCTCAGGAGCTTCTCGTCGCAGAAGCCGTGCTCGCCAGAGCCTGGGCTGCGCTGGACTATGACGCGCGCACGGACGCGGAGCTTGAAGCGGAAGCGCGGGATCGCCTCGGGCGCATCATCCTGCGAGCGATGTCGCGCGGGTCGGATTCGATTTCCGATCTCTCGGCTGCGGCGGTCGCCGAGTTCAAGGCGACCAAGCCGGCGATGCGCGTCGAGATCGCCGGCCGGCAGGACGACTGAAGCTCGCGCAAAAAGAACTGCGCGATCGCCGCATCGGACGATCGCGCAGGACGAGGCGCTTCAGCGCACCGTGACGTCGAAGCCGAAATACTTTTCGCCCAGCGCCTTGATCGTGCCGTCGGCATTGGCCTCGGCGATCGCCTTGTCGAACTTCGCCTTCAGCTCGGTGTCGCTCTTGCGCAGGCCGATGGCGCTGCCCTTGCCGACGATGCCGCCCTGGAAGCGCGGGCCGACCACGACCATGTCCTCGTTGCCGGCCTTCTTGGCGGCGGTGGAGAGATAGGCCATCGAAGCCATGATCAGGTCGACGCGGCCGGCGGCCAGGTCGAGGTCGTGCTGCTCGGTGGTCTTGTACTCGCGGATCTCGACGAGGCCCTTCAGGTACTTTTCGAGGAAGGCGCCGTTGATGGTCGATGTCTGCACGCCGATGATCTTGCCCTTGAGCAGGGGCTTCAGCTTCTCGATCTCGGCAAGGGCACCGGGCTCGTCGGTGGTCAGGTGGAAGATCTTGCCGGTGTCCGGCAGATCGGCGAGCGGGCTGCCCTTGATGACGGCGAAGGTCTGGCCGGTCGAGCCGTAGGGGTTCGAGAAGAGGATCGCCTCCTCGCGCTTCGGGGTGACCGACATGCCGGCCATGATCGCGTCGAACTTGCCGGCGTTGAGGGCGGGGATCATGCCGTCGAAGGCCTGGGCCTCGATCGAGCAGTCGAGATTGGCCCGCTTGCACAGGTCCTTGTACAGGTCGATCTCGAAGCCGGCGAGGGTGCCGTTGGCCTCGGTCCAGTTCCACGGGCGGAAGGCGCCTTCGGTGGCAATGCGCACCTTCTGCGGCGCCTGGGCGAGGACGGGGGCGGCGAATGCGGCAGCGCCGAGCGCGGCGAGCGCAAAGAGCTTGGTGATGGTCTTCATGGTCTCTTCCCTGATGATGCGGCCGCGAGCGGCGCGCGGTTAATATCAGCCCGCCAGGAACTGGCGGAAGCGTTCGGAACGGCTGGCGGTGAAGACCTGCTGCGGCGGGCCCTCCTCCTCGATGACGCCCTTGTGCAGGAACACGACCTTGCTGGAAACGTCGCGGGCGAAGCCCATCTCATGCGTCACGACCAGCATGGTGCGGCCCTCTTCGGCAAGAGAGCGCATCACGCGCAGCACTTCGCCGACGAGCTCGGGGTCGAGCGCCGAAGTCGGCTCGTCGAAGAGCATGACCTTGGGGCGCTGGGCGAGCGCGCGGGCGATGGCGGCGCGCTGCTGCTGGCCGCCGGAGAGATGCGCCGGATAATGGTTGCGCTTGTCGGCGATGCCGACGCGGGCGAGCAGCGCCTCGGCCTCGGCGATGCATTCGGCGCGCGGGCGCCCCTGCACATGGATGGGCGCCTCGATGACGTTCTCCAGAATGGTCATGTGCGACCAGAGATTGAAGTTCTGGAAGACCATGCCGAGCTCGCTGCGGATCCGGTCGACCTGGCGCGGATCGGCAGGCTTGGTGCCGTTCGGCGTCTGCTGCAAGCGGATCGTCTCGCCGGCGACCGTGATGTCGCCTGAGTCCGGTATCTCCAGCATGTTGATGCAGCGGAGCATGGTCGATTTGCCCGAGCCCGAGGAGCCCAGGATCGAGACGACGTCGCCCTCGCGGGCTTCGAGTGAGATGCCCTTGAGCACTTCGAGCGAGCCGAAGGTCTTGCGCAGATTGGTCAGCGAGACCGCGACGGGGCGTTCTGGGGCGGCGCTCATGCGGAAGCTCCGGATTTCAGGGTCGCGGGTGCGCCGGGGGCGGGGCGCAGATGCGGTGTCAGCCGGTATTCGGCGTATTGGACGAGCCGCGTCACGACGAAGTTGATGACGAGGTAGATCGCGCCGGCGACGATGAAGACCTCGATGGCGCGGTAGGTTTCCGAGATCAGCTTGGCGGCGAGCCCGGTGATCTCCATCAGCGTGATGATCGAGGCGAGCGAGGTCGCCTTGATCATCAGGATGAGTTCGTTGCCGTAGCCCGGCAGGGCCTGGCGGATGGCGAGCGGCAGCACGATGCGGCGGAACATCAGAAGGCGCGTCATGCCGGCGGCGCGGGCGGCTTCGATCTGCCCGGCCGGCACGGCCTGGAGCCCGCCGCGGAAGATCTCGCTGGCATAGGCGGCGGTGTTGAGCGAGAGCGCCAGCAGCGCGCACCAGTAGGGATCGCGCAGCAAGGGCCAGGCGAAGCTCATGCGGACTTCGCGGAACTGGCTGAGCCCGTAATAGATGATGAAGATCTGCACGAGCAGCGGCGTCGAGCGGAAGATGAAGACGTAGAAGCGCGCGAACCACTCCAGCGGCGCGATGCCGGACATGCGCAGCAGGGCGAGCAGCAGCGCCAGCACCGAGCCGCAGGCGACCGAGGAGAGCGCGAGCTTCAGCGTCAGCGGGATGCCCGCGACCAGCGTCAGCAGCGTCTCATACATGAAGGCGAAATCCATTACGCCCTCCTGAGGCCGCGCGTGAAGCGCGTTTCCGCCGCGCGCAGGCCCCAGCCCGACACCGAGGAGATGACGAGGTAGAGGATCGCGGCGATGAAGAAAAAGGTGAAGGGCTGGCGGGTCGAGCCGGCGCCGATCTGGGCCTGGCGCAGGATCTCGACCAGGCCGGTGACCGAGATCAGCGCGGTTTCCTTCAGCACGAGCTGCCAGACATTGCCGAGGCCGGGCAGGGCATAGCGCAGCACGAGCGGGGCGATGACGCGCCTGAGTCTCAGAAACGGGCTCATGCCGCAGGCGATGGCTGCCTCGATCTCGCCGCGCGAGACAGCGCGATAGGCGCCGCGGAAGACCTCTGTGTGATAGGCGCCGGAGACGAAGCCGATGGCGAGCGCGCCGGCAAGGAACCCTGGCAGGCTGATGAAGCCGGTCGCTCCGAAGAGCCGGCCGAGCGGGGTGAGCACCGCGCTCGAGCCGAAATAGAAGAGGTAGATGATCAGAAGGTCGGGGATGCCGCGCAGCACGGTGGTGTAGCCATCGGCAAGCCGGCGCGTGATCGGGCCGCCGGAGAGCTTGGCCCAGGCGCCCAGCGCCCCGATGACGGCGCCGAGCGCAAAGCCGCAGATCGCGACGGCGATCGTCATGCCTGTTGCCGCCAGCAGGGCGGGGCCCCAGCCATTGGCGCCGAAGCCGATGATCTCGAAGAAGCCAGGCTGGTTCATCGGCCCCTGCTTTCGACAAAAAGAAATCCGCCGGATGGGAGGGGCCGGAAGCCCCGCCCATCCGAGCGGTGTGACGATGCGCTTGATTCCCGCAGCGGAGCGAATGCGCAAGTCATCGAGCGGCTTTGCTCACATGCATCGCGCGCTTCCGCCGGGAAGAGCGTCAATGTGCCGCCATGTCGAGCGGGGGGTCGACATCGTCGGTGATCGGGTTGGCGAAGGGGTTCTTGGCGCGGAACGCCGCGAAATCGTCCTTCGCCGCCTTGAGCAGGGCGGGGTCGTTCAGGACGTCGGCGGCGACGCCGGCCATCGCCTTGGCGGCGAGCGCCAGACCTTTATGCGCGGCGGGTGCGAGGCCCTGCGCCACCAGCTGCCAGGAATGGCCGGGCGTGCCGATGGCGTAGCAGGCGGTGCGGCATTGCACGGTCGGGACGACCCAACTCACCGTGCCGACATCGGTCGAGCCGACCGAGGTGTCGTTGCCGGCGCCGAGCGGATAGATGTCGTCGCTCAGCGCCTCGCCTTCCTTCGGCTTGAGGTCGAAGCGGCCATAGGCGGCGGCGATGTCCTCGGCGCTCAGGGTCTTCTGGAACTTGGCGGCGAAAGCCTGGTCGGCGGCGTCGAAGCCCGGGCCGCCGAGCGCCTCGAGATTGGCCTGCATCGCCTCTTCGAGCGGGCGGTTGCCGATCAGGTTGGCGTCGCCGGAGAGCTGTTTGACGGCGACGGTGGTCTCGCTCATCAGCGCGGCGCCCTCGGCGATCTTCTTCACGCGGGCGACGAGATCCCACATCTCACTGAGGGTGGCGGCGCGGATCAGCTGGCGCGTCGTCGCGGTGGCCTGGACGACGTTGGGGGCGATGCCGCCAGCGTTGATGATGGCGTAGTGGACGCGTGCCGTCGAAGGCATGTGCTCGCGCATGTAGTTGACGCCGATATGCATCAGCTCGACGGCATCGAGCGCCGAGCGGCCGAGATGCGGCGCGGCGGCGGCGTGCGAGGCGCGGCCGCTGAAGGTGAACTCGATCTCGACACAGGCGAGCGAGAAGGGCCGGTTGACGCCGTTGAACGAGGCCGGGTGCCAGCACAGTGCGATGTCGACGTCGTCGAAGGCGCCGTCGCGGACCATGAATCCCTTGGCCGAGCCGCCTTCCTCTGCCGGGCAGCCATAATAGCGCACCCGGCCCTTGATGCCGTTGGCGGCGAGGTAGTCCTTCACCGCGGTGGCGGCGAGGAGAGAGGCCGAGCCCAGCATGTTGTGGCCGCAGCCATGGCCGTTGCCGCCCTTCTCGACCGGCGTCTCGCTCGCGACGCCGGCTTCCTGGCTCAGGCCCGGCAGCGCGTCGAATTCACCCATGATCGCGATCACCGGGCCGTCTTCGCCGGCCTCGCCGACCACGGCGGTGGGCAGGCCGGCGACGCCGGTGGTGACGCGGAAGCCCTCGCGCTCCAGCATGGCCTGATGCTCGGCCGCAGAGCGGACTTCCTGATAGTTCAGCTCGGGCATGTGCCAGATGCGGTCGGAGAGCTCGAAATAGGCCGGGGCCTTGTCGTCGATCAGACGCCAGACGTCCTTGCTGTTGCTCATGGAAGGCTTCCTCCTGCGCGGGCTCTATTGCCCAAATTCGCGCCAGCTTCTGGCATGGCGCATGGGCGGCTCACAAGCGGCCCGGTGACGGGGTTTCCCTGCGTTTTCGGTAGGGCAGGCGGCTTTTAGCGCCGCCTCCGTTCGATGCTCGCCCGGCGCGCTGGCCGAAAATTCCTATAAAATCTTTATATCCGCGCCTCCGTCCTTCTCTCGAACGGCTATGGCCTCGGCGCGATATTGGCCCCGAACGGCCGGTCCCCCCAATGGAACCGGTGCTCGCTGCCGGACGGATGGTCCGGCAGCCACGACCATCGGGGTTATTCGATGATGGACACCATCGTACTCGCCATCGGGCTCGTCTTCTTCGGGCTCTCCTTCGCCTATGTCGCTGCCTGCGACGCGCTCTAGGGGAGGCCGGAATGCTTCTGGATTACGTCCTGGGCGGAGCGGTGACGCTGTTCCTGCTCGCCTACCTCACCTACGCGCTGATCCGCCCCGAGCGGTTCTGACGGCGGCGGCCCCTCAGATTCGGAACCTCGTCCATGACCCTCAACGGATGGATCCAGATCCTGCTCTTCTGCGGGATCATTATTGCTCTGGCCAGGCCGCTTGGCGGCTACATGACGCGCGTCTTCGCCGGCGAGCGCACATTGCTTTCGCCGGTCCTGCACCCGGTCGAGCGGCTGCTCTACGGCGCCGCCGGCACGCATGAGAAGGAGGAGCAGCACTGGACGAGCTATGTCACGGCGATGCTGCTGTTCAACCTCGCCGGCTTCCTCGTGCTCTACGCGATGCAGCGGCTGCAGGGCGCGCTGCCCTTCAACCCGGCGGAGATGGGCGCGGTGCCGGCCGATCTCGCCTTCAACACGGCCGCGAGCTTCGTCTCCAATACCAACTGGCAGAACTATGCCGGCGAAAGCACGATGTCCTACTTCACCCAGATGGCGGGGCTGGCCGTGCAGAACTTCGTCTCGGCGGCGACGGGCATCGCCATCGCCGTCGCGGTGATCCGCGCCTTCGCGCGCCGTTCGGCTCGCACGCTCGGCAATTTCTGGGCCGATCTCGTTCGCGCGACGCTTTATGTCCTGCTGCCGATCTGCGTGATCGGGACGCTCGTCCTCGTCTGGCAGGGCGTGCCACAGAACCTCAACCCCTACACCGTCGCGACGACGCTCGAAGGCGCACAGCAGACGATCGCGCAGGGGCCGGTCGCCTCGCAGATGATGATCAAGCATCTCGGCACCAATGGCGGCGGCTTCTTCAATGCCAATGCGGCGCACCCCTTCGAGAACCCGACCGCCTTCACCAACCTGATCCACTTGGTCGCGATCTTCGCGATCGGCGCGGCTCTGACCAATGTCTTCGGCCGCATGGTCGGCAACGAGAAGCAGGGCTGGGCGATCTTTACCGTGATGGGCCTCCTGTTCGTGGCCGGCGTCATCGTCTGCTACTGGGCCGAGGCCGCCGGCAACCCGCTCGTCCAGGCGCTCGGCCTCGATGGCGGCAACATGGAAGGCAAGGAGACGCGCTTCGGCATCGTGCTCTCGGCGCTGTTCGCGGTCGTCACCACGGCTGCATCCTGCGGCGCCGTCAACGCGATGCATGACAGCCTGATGCCGCTGGGCGGGCTGATCCCGCTGATCAACATGATGCTCGGCGAGATCATCATCGGCGGCGTCGGGGCCGGTTTCTACGGCATCATCCTCTTCGTCGTCATCGCCGTCTTCGTCGCCGGGCTGATGGTCGGGCGCACGCCGGAATATCTCGGCAAGAAGATCGAGGCGAAGGAGGTCAAGATGGCGATGCTCGCCGTGCTCTGCCTGCCGCTCGCCATGCTCGGCTTCACCGCCGTCGCCGTCGTGCTGCCGGATGCCGTCGGCTCGATCGCCAATGCCGGCCCGCACGGCTTCTCCGAGGTGCTCTACGCCTATACCTCGGCGGCGGCGAACAACGGCTCGGCCTTCGGCGGGCTCTCCGGCAACACGGTCTGGTACAATCTGACCATCGGCGTCGCCATGCTGATGGGGCGCTTCCTCGTCATCATCCCGGCGCTGGCGCTGGCAGGCTCCGTCGCGGCCAAGAAGACCGTGCCGGAATCGGCGGGCACCTTCCCGACGCATGGGCCGCTCTTTATCGGCCTGCTCATCGGCGTGATCGTCATCGTCGGCGGCCTGACCTTCTTTCCGGCGCTCGCGCTCGGCCCGATCGTCGAGCACCTGGCGATGCTCGCCGGCCAGAGCTTCTGAGGAACTGGTCATGCGCACCGAAACGGGACCTCGCCCTTCGACCCTCATCTGCGGAGCGACGATCGCGGTTCTGTTGATCGCCATCGTCTTCCACGCCCTTTCTTTCCTGCTTGCGGCGGTCTGACCCGAGAGGGGTCCCGCTCGCAGGCCACGACGGAGCTTTCGTCATGAGTCATCCAAGGTCCGGCAGCATCCTCGATGCCCGCATTCTCGTCCCGGCGCTCGGTGGCGCCCTCCGCAAACTCGATCCGCGCAGCCTTGCCAAGAACCCGGTGATGTTCGTCGTCGCCGTCGTCTCGGCGCTGACCACGATCCTGCTGCTGCGCGACTGGATCACGGGGGCGACCCATCTGGGCTTCTCCTTCCAGATCGTGCTCTGGCTCTGGTTCACCGTGCTGTTCGCCAATTTCGCCGAGGCCGTCGCCGAAGGGCGTGGCAAGGCGCAGGCGGATTCGCTGCGCCGGACGCGCGCGGAGACGCAGGCCAAGCTGCTCAGCGGTACCGATCGCAGCAAATATACGCTGGTGCCCGGGCCAAGCCTGAAGCTCAATGACGTCGTGCTGGTCGAGGCCGGCGACATCATCCCCTCAGACGGCGAGGTGATCGAGGGCATCGCCTCGGTCAACGAGGCCGCGATCACCGGTGAATCGGCGCCGGTCATCCGCGAATCCGGCGGCGACCGCTCGGCCGTCACCGGTGGCACGCAGGTGCTGTCGGATTGGATCCGCGTGCGCATCACCGCGACGGCGGGCTCGACCTTCATCGATCGCATGATCGCGCTGGTCGAAGGCGCCGAGCGGCAGAAGACGCCGAACGAGATCGCGCTCAACATCCTGCTCGCCGGCATGACGCTGATCTTCGTGCTGGCGACCGCGACGATCCCCAGCTTCGCCAGCTATGCCGGCGGCGCGATCCCTGTGATCGTCCTCGTCGCGCTGTTCGTGACGCTGATCCCGACCACCATCGGCGCTCTGCTCTCGGCCATCGGCATCGCCGGCATGGACCGGCTGGTGCGCTTCAACGTGCTCGCCATGTCCGGCCGCGCCGTCGAGGCGGCGGGTGACGTCGACACGCTGCTGCTCGACAAGACCGGCACGATCACGCTCGGCAACCGCCAGGCGACGGCGTTCAAGCCGGTCCGTGGCGTCAGCGAGCATGATCTTGCGGACTCCGCGCAACTCGCCTCGCTTGCCGACGAGACGCCGGAAGGCCGCTCCATCGTCGTGCTCGCCAAGGAGCAGCACGGCATCCGGGCGCGCGATCTCGTTGGTCTCAACGCCCATTTCGTGCCCTTCACCGCGCAGAGCCGGATGAGCGGCGTCGACCATGACGGCTCCAGCATCCGCAAAGGCGCCGTCGATGCGGTGCTCGCCCATGTCCGCGCGACCGGTGGCGAGGCCGAGGCGGCGCGCGAGGTGCAGTCCATCGCCGAGGAGATCGCCAAGACGGGCGGCACGCCGCTCGCCGTGGCGCGCGACGGCAAGCTGCTCGGCGTCATCCAGCTCAAGGACATCGTCAAGGGCGGCATCCGCGAGCGCTTCGCGGAGCTGCGGCGCATGGGCATCCGCACCGTGATGATCACCGGCGACAACCCGATGACCGCCGCCGCCATCGCGGCCGAGGCCGGCGTCGACGACTTCCTCGCCCAGGCGACCCCTGAAAACAAGCTCGCGCTGATCCGCGAGGAGCAGGGCAAGGGCAAACTCGTCGCGATGTGCGGCGACGGCACCAACGACGCGCCGGCTCTGGCGCAGGCCGATGTCGGCGTCGCCATGAACACCGGCACGGTGGCGGCGCGCGAGGCCGGCAACATGGTCGATCTCGACAGCGACCCGACCAAGCTCATCGAGATCGTCGAGATCGGCAAGCAGCTCTTGATGACGCGCGGCGCGCTGACGACCTTCTCGATCGCCAACGACATCGCGAAATACTTCGCCATCATCCCGGCGATGTTCATCGCCTTCTATCCGCAGCTCGGCGCGCTGAACTTCATGCAGCTGGCCACGCCGCAGAGCGCGATCCTCTCCGCGATCATCTTCAACGCGCTGATCATCGTCGCGCTGATCCCGCTCGCGCTGCGCGGCGTGAAGTACCGCGCGGTCGGCGCGGGGGCGCTGCTCTCGCGCAACCTGCTGGTCTACGGCCTGGGCGGCATCATCGTCCCGTTCATCGGCATCAAGGCAATCGACATGGCCGTCACGGCCGTCGGCCTGATCTGAAGGAATTCAGCCATGCTTCGTCATATCCGCCCCGCGATCGTGATGATCGTCGCGCTTACCGCCATTACCGGTCTCGCCTATCCGCTGGCGATGACCGGGCTCGCCCAGGCGCTGTTCCCGCGCCAGGCAAATGGCAGCCTGATCGAGAAGGGCGGCAAGGTGATCGGCTCCGAGCTGATCGGCCAGTCCTTCACCGGTGAGCGCTATTTCCATGGCCGGCCGTCGGCGACGGTCGGCGCCGACCCGACAGACAGCAGCAAGACCGTTGATGCGCCCTACAATGCAGCCGGCTCCGGCGGCTCCAATCTCGGCCCGACCAATCCCAAGCTGATCGAGCGCATCAAGGGCGATGTCGCCACGCTGAAGCAGGAGAACCCGCAGGCCGCGGTTCCGATGGACCTCGTGACGACCTCGGCCAGCGGGCTCGATCCGCATGTCTCGCCGGAGGCGGCCTATTTCCAGGTGCCGCGCATCGCCAAGGCGCGGGGGCTGGGCGAGGCCGATCTGCGCAGCCTGGTCGCGGACCATGTCGAGGGACGCCAGCTCGGCATCCTCGGCGCGCCCGTGGTCAACGTGCTGAAACTCAATCTGGCGCTCGATGCGGCGACCGTGAAATGACGCAGGAGCACGCTGTGTTCCCGATGGAAGAGCGCTGTCGTTCCGGACAAGCGGCGTAAGCCGCGCCGATCCGGAAACCATCGAAGGGCGCTGCGCTCTCCGATGGCTTCCGGGTCTCCCTTCGGTCGCCCCGAACGACGGCGCGTTTCCCTCGAAAAACAACGTGCTCTAAGAATGCGGCGAGCGGAACGGGTCTGCCGCCACAACGTTCAAGGACCAAATTCCAGCCATGCCGGACGAGCTTCGTACCGAGCCGCCAAGACCGTCGCCGGACGCGCTGCTGGAGCAGGTCCGCGGCGAAGCGCGCGGGAGGCTGAAGATCTTCCTCGGCGCCGCCCCCGGTGTGGGCAAGACCTACGAAATGCTGCTCGCGGGTCGGGCGCGCCGCGCGGAGGGCGTCGATGTCGTCATCGGCGTTGTCGAGACGCACGGCCGGCGCGAGACCGAGGCTCTGATCGAAGGCTACGAGACGATACCGCGGGCGCAGGTCGCCTATCGCGGCCAGAGCGTCGACGAGATGGACCTCGACGCGGTGCTGGCGCGGCGGCCGGAACTCGTCCTCGTTGACGAACTCGCCCACACCAATGCGCCGGGGAGCCGCCATCCGAAGCGCTATCTCGACGTACTCGAGCTGATCGAGCGTGGCATCGACGTCTACACCACGCTCAACATCCAGCATGTCGAGAGCCTCAACGACGTCGTCGCGCAGATCACCCGCATTCGCGTGCGCGAAACGGTGCCCGATTCCATCATCGACCGGGCCGATGCGATCGAGATCATCGACCTCACGCCCGAGGACCTGATCAAGCGGCTGAACGAAGGCAAGGTCTATCTGCCGGAGACCGCCAGGCGAGCTGTCTCCAACTACTTCTCGCCCGGCAACCTGACGGCGCTGCGGGAGCTTGCGCTGCGGCGCACGGCGCAGCGGGTCGACGAGCAACTGCTGAGCCATATGCAGGCCCATGCGATCCCGGGGCCCTGGGCGGCCAGCGACCGGCTGATCGTCTGCATCGACGGCAGCCCGCGCGCCGCTTCGCTGGTGCGCCATGCCCGGCGTCTCGCCGAGAAGCTGAAGGCGTCATGGACGGCGTTGCATATCGAGGCGCCCGGGCGCGCGAGGCCCTCTGAGGCAGAGAAGGACCGGCTTTCCGCCGCCATGCGGCTCGCAGAGCAGCTCGGCGGCGAGGCGGTGATCCTGCCGGGCGAGACCGTGCCTGACGAGGTGCTGCGCTATGCCGCCTCGAAGAATGTCAGCCATATCGTCATCGGCTCGTCGAGCGCTCCGCGCTGGCGCGAGCTCCTCTTCGGATCGGTGGCGCAGGCGCTGATCCGCGAGGCCGGAGACATCAATATCCATGTGATTCCCGGGCAGGAAGCCGGGGCTGGTGAGGTTCGTGCTGCCGGCTCCACCGGCGAGCACCGCTTCGAGCCCGGTGCCTATCTGGCGGGCATGGCCTTCGTGGCCGTGGCCGTAGGGCTCGGCATGTTGCTGCATCTCGTGCTCGACGTGCGCAACATCGCGCTCGTCTTCCTGATGGCCGTGCTCACCTCGGCGGTGACGGCCGGACTCTGGCCGGCGCTGTTCACCTCCGTGATCGGCGCGCTGGCGTTCAACTTCTTTTTCCTGCCGCCGCTCTACACGCTCGTGATCGGCGATCCCGAAAGCGTGCTCGCCTTCTTTTTCTTCCTTCTGGTCGCGCTGATCGCCAGCAATCTCACGGCCCGCGTCCAGCGCCAGGCCGCGGCGGCGCGTCAGCGGGCGCGTGCCACCGAGGACCTCTATCTGTTTTCGCGCAAGCTCGCCGGTACGGGCACGCTCGATGACGTACTCTGGGCGAGCGCCTACCAGATCGCGGCGATGCTGCGCGTGCGCGTCGTGATCCTGTTACCGGAAGAAGCCAGCATCGCCGTTCGGGCCGGTTACCCACCCGACGATACGCTCGACGATGCCGATATCGCGGCGGCGCACTGGGCCTGGGAGCACGACCGCCCGGCGGGACGCGGCGCCGACACGTTGCCGGGTGCGAAGCGGCTCTATTTGCCGCTGCGGACCGGGCGCGGCGCCATCGGCGTGATCGGGCTCGATTCCGACCGGCCGGGCGCGCTGCTGACGCCGGAGCAGCAGCGTCTCTTCGATGCGCTGGCCGATCAGGCCGCGATCGCGATCGAGCGCGTCCAGCTTGCGGCGGATGTCGACAAGGCGAAGCTCGCGGCGGAGGCGGACCGGCTGCGCTCGGCGCTGCTGACCTCGATCTCGCATGATCTCAAGACGCCGCTCGCCGGCATCCTGGGCGCGGCCGGCACTCTGCGCGACTACGGCAAGGCGATCCCCGAGGCGGATCGCTCCGAGCTTCTGGCGACTGTCGTCGAGGAGTCGGAACGGCTCAACCGCTTCATTGCCAATCTGCTGGACATGACGCGGATCGAGGCCGGCGCGATGGAGCCGAACTATGCTCTGCTGGACGTCGGCGACGTCGTCGGCGCAGCGCTGCGGCGCGCGGAAAGCATCACGCACGGCCATGCGATCGACCTGTCGCTCGCCCCCCATCTGCCGATGCTGCGGCTCGACCCCGTGCTGTTCGACCAGGTGCTGTTCAACCTCATCGACAACGCCGCGAAATACGCGCCGACGGGCACCACGATCGGCGTCCATGCCCGTGGGGATGGCGATGCAGTGGTTCTGGACATTCTTGACGAAGGGCCGGGCCTGCCGCCTGCCGATCTCGAACGGATCTTCGACAGCTTCTACCGGGTCGGGAAGGGCGATCAGGTCCGCGCCGGCACCGGGCTTGGCCTTGCGATCTGCCGCGGCTTCGTCGAGGCGATGGGCGGCACGATCACCGCCGCCAACCGCAGTGATCGGCAGGGCGCGGTGTTCGCGATCCGCATGCCGATCCCACCCGAGGCTCACCAGATGAAGGTATTGCCATGACAACGATGGCCGTCCGGGTGCTCGTCGTCGACGACGAGCCGCCGATCCGCAAGCTGCTGCGCGTCGGGCTTGGCACCGAGGGATACACGACCAGCGAGGCCGGCAACGCCAAGGACGCCATTGCCCGGATCGACGCCGAGGAGCCCGACCTGGTGCTGCTCGATCTCGGCCTGCCGGACATGACCGGGCAGGAGCTGCTGCGGCTCTGGCGCAGCGAGGGGCGCACGCTGCCCATCGTCATCCTGTCGAGCCGCACCGACGAGGCCGGCATCGTCCAGGCGCTTGAGGCGGGGGCGGATGACTATGTCACCAAGCCGTTCGGGATGCGCGAGCTCGCGGCGCGGCTGCGCGTTGCGCTGCGTCACAAGCTGCACCAGCAGGGCGAGAGGCCGGTCTTCCGTACCGGGGAGCTCTCGGTCGATCTCGTCCGCCGCATCGTCCAGGTCGGCGGCACCGAGGTGAAGCTGTCGCCGAAGGAATACGACATCCTGCGCGCGCTGGTCCAGCATGCCGGCAAGGTGCTGACGCATCGCCATCTGTTGAAGGAGGTCTGGGGCGGCAACGAGGATGTGCAGTATCTGCGCGTCTATATCCGGCAGCTGCGCCAGAAGATCGAGCCGGTGCCCGAGCAGCCGCACTACATCACGACCGAGCCCGGCGTCGGCTATCGGCTGCGCGAGAGCGACTGACGGCCATGGATATTTCCGAACTGATCGCCCCCGGCTCCGTGCTGACCGGGCTCAAGGCCGCGTCGAAGGAGCAATGCCTCGATCTGCTCGCCCGGCATGCGGCCGGGGCGGCGGGCGTGGCGGATGACGTCATTGCCGCCGCGCTGAAGCGCCGGGAAGCGTTGGGCTCGACCGGCATCGGCGGCGGTATCGCCATGCCGCATGCGCCGATCGCCGGCCTTTCCGTGCCCTTCGGTCTGCTGGCCTGCCTGGCCAAGCCGATCGATTTCGAGTCGGTCGATGGCGAGCCGGTCGATATCGTCTGCCTGATCCTGACACCGGAGGCAGGGCAGGGCCAGCATCTCAACGCGCTCGCTTGCGTCGCCCGGCGCCTGCAGCGGCAGGACATTCGCGAAGCGATCCGCCGGGGGCGCCGTCCGGAGGATGTTCATGCCGCGCTGGGGAATGGCTGAGGTGCTGGGCAGTCGAGGTGACCGAGCGTGACTGCGAACGCTGTTCAGATTGAACCGATTCTATTCTATAAATTTGTTTGAATGAGTGAATTCTGCGTCGCTTTATCGATGATTGTGAGCGATTTCACGCTTTCTCTCGTGATGAATTTCTGCAATAGCTCTGGCGATATATTCACCAGATCATAGCGCCATGCCCTGTCATATCTCCCGAAACGTCTCTCTCGCCGCCCTGGCCTTCGTGGTCGGTTCCTTTATCGCTGCGCCTTCGCTCATGGCGCAGGGAGAGTCGCCGCCTGCCGCGCCTCAGCGCCCCGCCGCCCGGCCTGCGGCGAAACCCGCCCAGCCGGTCGCGCAGAACCAGGCTGCTGCGAGCGTCAGCCAACCCGCAGCGCAGACCGCGACGCTGCCGAACGGCGCGAGCGCGATCAACGAGACCTATGGTGACTGGTCGGTCGACTGTCGCATCGCCAACGGCCAGCGGCTCTGCGTGCTGCTGCAGTCGCAGGGCAACAGCCAGACCGGACAGCGCGTCTTCGCCATCGAACTGCGCACGCCTAAGGACGGGCGCGCCGAGGGCACGATCCTGTTTCCGTTCGGCATGAAGCTGGAGAATGGAGCCGTCCTGCGCCTCGACGACAGGGATCTGGGCCAAGGACTGCGCTTCTCGACCTGCATGGCGCAAGGCTGCCTGCTGCCGATCTCCTTCCCGACAGTTGCGACCGACGCGATGAGGGCGGGCAAGACGCTGACGGTGGCGGCACTGAACCTGTCGAACAGCGAGCCGGTTTCCTTCAACGTATCCCTGACCGGCTTCGCCGCCGCCTTCGACCGCATCGCGCAGGTCGACAGGTAGCCGGCAAGAAAGGCCGCGGCTCTGCCACGCCATTTGGCGATTTCAAGCGTCTCTGTGCTCTGCAGTAGTCGAAGCCGCCAAAGTGGGTCGACAGAACACAGAAATTTGGCTCGTTCTGCCAGTGCTTCCGTGCATGATCGGTAGCACAGGGAGTTCGGGCCAAAACCATGACAACAGATGCGCGCCTGCCGTTTCTCGCCGAGCTTGAAAAGAAGATCCTCTGGTTGGCGTCGTGGACGATCCACAACGCCAACCATATCCGGCCGAATGAGGACGGCATGAAGGTCGGCGGGCATCAGGCTTCCTCCGCCTCGCTCGCCACGATCATGACGGCGCTCTACATGGCGGCGCTGAAGCCGCAGGACCGGGTGGCGGTGAAGCCGCATGCCTCGCCGATCTTCCACGCCATCAACTATCTGATGGGGCTGCAGACCCGCGAGAAGCTCGAGAATTTCCGCGGCTACAAGGGCGCGCAGAGCTATCCCTCCCGCACCAAGGACATCGACGATGTCGATTTCTCGACCGGCTCGGTCGGCCTGGGCGTCGCGCAGACGCTCTTTTCCTCGCTGACGCAGGATTACGTGAAGGCGCATGGCTGGGCGAAGGATCGCTCGGAAGGCCGCATGGTCTCGCTGATCGGCGATGCCGAGCTCGACGAGGGCAACATCTTCGAAGCCCTGATGGAGGGGTGGAAGCACGGCGTCCGCAATACCTGGTGGATCATCGACTACAACCGCCAGTCGCTCGACGCGGTGATCCGTGAAGGGCTCTACGACCGCTTCGAAACCATGTTCCGCAATTTCGGCTGGGACGTGGTCACGTTGAAATACGGCTCGCTGCAGCAGGCCGCCTTCAGGGAGAAGGGCGGCGAGCGACTGAAGGCCTGGATCGATTCCTGCCCGAACCAGCTCTATTCGGCACTGACCTTCCAGGGCGGCGCAGCCTGGCGCAAGCGCCTGATGGATGATCTCGGCGATCAGGGGCCGGTGACCAAGCTGATCGAGAAGCGATCCGATGCGGAACTCTCGAAGCTGATGTGCAATCTCGGCGGCCACGACCTGCCGTCGATCCTCGAAGCCTTCGAGTCGATCGATCATGACCGGCCGGTCTGTTTCCTCGCCTATACGGTGAAGGGGTTCGGGCTGCCGATCGCCGGGCACAAGGACAATCATGCCGGCTTGATGACCAAGGAGCAGCTCGACGGCTTCCGCAAGGCCAACAACATCCGTCCCGGCCATGAATGGGATCTGTTCGAGGGGCTCGGCCTGGCCGAGAACGAGATCAAGGGCTTCCTCGACAAGGTGCCGTTCTTCTCGGAGGGACGCCGGCGCTTCTCCGCCGCCAAGCTGCCGGTTCCGGAAAGACTGGAGGCCGGCATCCAGCCGTCCATGTCGACCCAGATGGGCTTCGGCAAGGTGCTGGACGAACTGGCGAAAGCAGGCGGCCCGCTCGCCGACCGCATCGTCACGACCGCGCCGGACGTCACCGTCTCGACCAATCTCGGCCCCTGGGTTAACCGGCGCGGGCTGTTCGCCAGGGCGTCGATGGCCGACACCTTCAAGGACGAGCGCATCCCTTCGATGCAGAAATGGGAGTTCTCGCCCAAGGGCCAGCATATCGAGCTGGGCATCGCCGAGATGAACCTGTTCATCAACCTCTCGGCGCTCGGCCTCTCGCATTCGATCTTCGGCGAGCGGCTGATCCCGATCGGCACGCTCTACGACCCCTTCATCTCGCGCGGCCTCGATGCGCTGAACTACGCCTGCTACCAGGACGCCCGCTTCATGGTCGTGGCGACGCCGTCGGGCGTGACGCTGGCGCCGGAGGGCGGCGCGCACCAGTCGATCGCGACACCGCTGATCGGCATGAGCCAGGACGGGCTCTGCGCCTTCGAGCCGGCCTTCGTCGACGAGCTGGCGGTGATGATGCGCTGGTCCTTCGACTACATGCAGCGCGACGGGGAAGGCGATCCCGACGAGCGGACCTGGCTGCGCGACGAGACCGGCGGTTCGGTCTATCTGCGCCTGTCGACCCGGCAGGTCGAGCAGCCGAGCCGGGCCATGACGCCGGAACTTGAGCGCGACATCATCGACGGCGCTTACTGGCTCAGGAAACCGGGGCCGAACGCCTCGGTCGTCATCGCCTATACGGGCGCTGTCGCGCCGGAGGCGATCGAGGCCGTCGGGCTGCTGGGCGAGGACAGGCGCGATGTCGGGCTGCTCGCCATCACCTCGGCCGACCGGCTCAATGCCGGCTGGCAAGCGGCCGAACGGGCACGCCAGCGCGGCAACCACGCTGCGACAAGCCATATCGAGCGACTGCTCGGCGATCTGTCACGCGATTGCGGTATCGTGTCGGTGCTGGATGGTCATCCGGCGACGCTGGCCTGGCTCGGCAGCGTCCATGGCCACCGGCAGAAGGCGCTCGGCGTCGAGCATTTCGGCCAGACCGGTACGGTTGCCGATCTCTACCGGCATTTCGGTATCGATGCGAATGCGATCGTCCATGCCGCGAATGCCGCGTCGCCCGGGCGTCCGGTGCGCTATCTCAAGGCTTTGCCTTAAGCCGGTCCGTCATGGCCGGGCCTGACCCGACCATGACGCGTTTCGTCAGTAGCCCGGCGTTGAGAAGGTATTGGCGAAGGGGTTGACGCCCGCGCCGATGCGGGGCGGCAGTGTGGCTTCGCCATAGAGCTCGCCGACGTTGGCATAGACCGGCGAGGTATAGGGGGCCTGGTTGGCGTAGCGGTTCAGCGAGCCGACCGGAACGACGTTTCCGGCATCGAAGTAGCTGCGCTTCTGGACCGTGACGCGCAGCGGCCCGCGGCGATTCTGCGCCTCGGCGATCGTCGCGAGGACGGTCGATGCCGCCAAGGTGATGGCGAGAACGGTGGCAACACGCTTGAACGGCATCATGGCGGCAATCTCCGGGAGTGGATGCACCCACTCCATGTAGGCATCAGAAATCCGACGCAAAGAGTAGCACGCCGTCGTTAACAATTTTGTTAGAACGGCGGCGTTTTGCGAAAGCTTCAGGGCTGGTGGCGATTCGGCTTGGCGCGACGCTTGCCGGGCTCGGCAACGGCACGCGGGGGCTCTGCGCTGGCCGTTTTCATCCGCAGAGACGGCAAGCTGCCGTCGACATCGAGCCAGGATGCCTTGCGGCCGCTCGCGGAGAGGCGCGGAGGAGCGCAGGCCGGTTCGCGGTTGAGTTCGCTGCGGGCGAAGACCCTGCGCAATTCCGGGTCGACCGGGCCGGCGAGATCGAGCCGGTCGATGAGGCAAGCCAGCTGCCGGCGGTCGCTCGGCTTCGAACCGGCGCACCACCACCCGCTCATGGCGAAGCCAGCTTCGCCGGGAGGCGAGCGAAATGCGATGCAGGCGCGGCTTTGCGTGCCCTCGCCGAGCACGACGTCTGCCGTTTCCAGCGGACCGAAACGGGTCTCGGTCGGAGCCGGCGTGCTGCTGCGTTCGACGGCGAACCCTCGCTGGGCGGCATCGTGCACCAAGGCAACCATGAAGGAGCGGGTTCCGGCGGCGGCGTCATCGCCCGTCGCCAGGCGCAGGACGAGATGCGGTTTCGGCTCGGCGAAGCTCCCGAAGCTCAAAAGATCCTCGCGACGGCCGCCGTCCTGGCTGCGCCGCGCTTCCAGGGCGGGCGTTTCCCGGCCGAGTTCGGATGCCTCCAGGCTGAACATCGTGTTGGGACGGGGGATCGCGACCCAGTCTTCAGCAGCAGCCGGGGCGCGCTGCCGGCGCGGAGATGCCCCGGTCTGGGCCGATGGGCCTGTCGCCGGCAGGGCCAGACTGGCCATTTGGGTCGGGGCCTCGTCCTTCGCGGAAAGGCCGGTGATCAGGGCTGCCGTCAGCCCGATGCCGCTCAGAGCCGCTGCGCTGCGCCAGGCGAGCGCTCCGGTCAGCCCGAGGCCGCGGCGCGGCAGAAGCTGGCGGGCGACACGCGTGCTCCAGCGGAAGCCGCCCTCGATGCGGTCGGCGCAGCCGATGAGGAAAGGGACGATGTCGATGCCGGCAAGACGCGCGGCGATGCT
This sequence comes from Allobosea sp. 05T438, assembly GCF_056396025.1. NCBI lineage: Bacteria > Pseudomonadati > Pseudomonadota > Alphaproteobacteria > Hyphomicrobiales > Alloboseaceae > Allobosea > Allobosea sp. 05T438. The sequence continues at coordinate 114,200 of NZ_JBFTKQ010000014.1, read as the reverse complement.
GCGAGAAAAAGCGACGCCTTGCAGGAGCATCGGCCTGAGCTGGTGGAGCCCTGCCTGCAACCTCGAAACCGCATCGCCCGAACGCAACCGCAACCCATCGCTCCCGCGCCGCGCAGGGGCGGCATCCTCCTTCAACTGCAGGTAAGCTCGCCTGCGAAGCGTCGCCGGCAGGTTACCGGCCGGCGCCGATCGCTCGGCAGCGTGAATCGCCGGTCAACGAGCAGGGTTAATGGCGCAAATTCAGGTTGGTCCTCGGGGGGAATTGACTTTTTCGCGCCGTGGGTGTTCTGACAGAGCTGCGGTGCAGCAATGCGCCGCTTGCGAAGTTTGCAGCCCTTCGGGATTGGCTCTGTGACTGTCCGTCTGACGACGACGAAACTCACGACCAAAACGACGACCGGGAAAGCCGGTACGTCGCGCTGACGCTTCGCCTCGGTTCCGGGTCCCATCTCCCCCCGGCGGGGGCAGATCGCCGAACCCGCCCGAAAGGGCGGGGCGGCCCCCAAAGGGAGATCCGAACCGCCCCCATCCGCAAAGGATCACATCATGAGCTTCAAGGTCGCAGTGGTCGGTGCAACCGGCAATGTAGGCCGCGAGATGCTGGACATTCTCGCCGAGCGCGCTTTCCCCGTCGGCGAGGTCGTGGCGCTGGCCTCGTCCCGCTCGATCGGCACCGAGGTTTCCTTCGGCGACCGGACGCTGAAGGTGAAGGCGCTCGAGCATTACGACTTCTCCGACACCGATATCTGCCTGATGTCGGCGGGCGGCGAGATTTCGAAGGTCTGGTCGCCGAAGATCGGCGCACAGGGCGCCGTCGTCATCGACAATTCTTCGGCCTGGCGCATGCATCCCGACGTGCCACTGATCGTGCCGGAGGTGAATGCCGCCGCCGCTGCCGGCTTCTCCAAGATGAACATCATCGCCAACCCGAACTGCTCGACCGCGCAGCTCGTCGTGGCTTTGAAGCCGCTGCATGACCGCTTCGGCATCAAGCGCGTCGTCGTGTCGACCTATCAGTCGGTGTCCGGCGCCGGCAAGGAGGGCATGGACGAGCTCTTCAACCAGACCCGCGCCGTATTCTCGGCCGGCGAGGTCACTACCAAGAAGTTCCCGAAGCGCATCTCGTTCAATCTCATCCCGCAGATCGACGTCTTCATGGAGGACGGCTTCACCAAGGAAGAGTGGAAGATGATGGTCGAGACCAAGAAGATCCTCGACAAGAACATCAAGCTGACCGCGACCTGCGTGCGCGTGCCGGTCTTCATCGGCCACTCCGAGGCGGTCAACATCGAGTGCGAAAAGCCGATCACCGCCGACGAGGCGCGCGAGGTGCTGCGCACGGCGCCGGGCATCCTCGTGATCGATAAGCACGAGCCCGGCGGCTACATCACCCCGCATGAAGCGGCCGGCGAGGACGCGACCTACATCTCGCGCATCCGCGAGGACGCGACGGTCGAGAACGGCCTCGCCTTCTGGTGCGTCTCCGACAATCTGCGCAAGGGCGCGGCGCTCAACGCGATCCAGATCGCCGAGGTTCTGGTCAACCGCAAGCTGATCCAGCCGCGCAAGCAGGCCGCCTAAAGCAAACTGCGCAGCCGACCCTGTCCGAAAACCGGGCAGGGTCACACGCAATGCCCACGCGCATGGGCGGGCGACCGTCTTTGCGTGTGGATATGCAGGGCAAAAGGGCTAAGGCTTGAGCACTCCTTGCGCGCGAACCGAGCCCTTGCCCAACGCTCCCCTCCAGAAAACGCCGGCCGTCCCTCCACAGGAAGGCAGGCCGCTACGCATCGACAATTCCGCGCGTGGCATCGCGCTCGTGCTGCTCTCATCCATTTTCATGTGCAGCGGCGACATCGCCTCCAAATATCTCGCGACCACCTTGCCAGCGCTCCAAATCACCTGGATGCGCTATGGCACCTTTGCCGCGATCATGCTTGTGACCGTCTGCTTCACCGGTGGCTTCCGCAGGATGAGAACCCGCCGGCCTGGCCTGCAGGTGCTGCGGGCTTTGGGCGTGACGATCTCCTCGATCCTGTTCGTGGCCGGGCTGCACGATCTGCCGATGGCGGACGCGACCGCCACCTCCTTCGTTTCGCCGCTCTTCGTGACGGCGCTTTCGATTCCAATCCTGGCCGAAACCGTCGGCTGGCGGCGTTGGCTCGCCACGATCGTGGGACTGTTGGGTGTGATGGTCGTGGTGCGTCCCGGTGGCGCCGGCTTTCATGGCGCGTCGTTCTTCGTTCTAGGCTCGTCGTTCTTCTGGGCGTTTTCGCTGATCATGACCCGGATGATGAGCCGCACCGAGATCCCTGTGGTGACGCTGGCCTATTCCGCCACGATCGGCTTCATCCTGCTTTCGCTGGCCGTGCCGTTCAGTTGGCAGGCGCTCGATCTCAAGACGATCCTGATCGGCGCCTTCATCGGCGGCATCTCGACGATCGGGCATATCTTCCTGATTCAGGCATTCCGCTATGCGGACGCTTCGCTGCTGGCGCCCTTCGCCTATTCGCAACTGCTCTGGGCCTCGATCTTCGGCTATCTGGTTTTCGCAGCGATCCCGGATATCTGGACCTATGTCGGCGCCAGTATCATCGCGGCTTCTGGGCTCTACACGGCCCATCGCGAGCGCATCCGCGCCAGGCAGGTCGCCGGCTGACGGCCGGTAACCAAGGATCGCGATAGCGCCGCCGCTTCGTCCTGGGATACGTGGCATCGCGGCAATGTTGCTATAGGGTGACGTTGCGCCACCCGGCGTTTTCTTCCCAGGAACGACCTATGCCGATCCATCTCGCACGCGCGGTTTTCGCCGCCAGCCTTTTCCTGCTGCCGGGGCTCGCAAGCGCCAAGACCTACTCGATTCCCGATCCCAAGCCCGTCGCGGTGATCACGATGCCGGACGACTGGGAATCCACCGAGATCGACAAAGGCGTCGAATCCACCTCCGATGACGAGGCCGTCTACATCTCCGTCGAAGTGACGGAGCTGAAGGATGCCGCACAGGCCATCGCTGAAGCGGTCACCTGGCTGAAGAGCAAGGGCGTCGTCGTCGATCCCGCGACGCAGGAGAAGAAGCCGTTCTCCAACAACGGCATGGAAGGCGTCCAGGTGCAGTGGACCGGCAAGGACGAGGATGGCCCCACACATGTCAGCCTGACCTTGCTGCAGGTGACCGAGACCAAAGGCCTTGTCGTGACCTACTGGGCCTCGCCCGAGGGCGAAAAGGAAAACCTCAAGGACCTGGCCTCGATCATCGATAGCCTGAAGGCGCTGAAATAGGGCGCCACGGTCAGCGCGCGGCCGGCTCGGCGCCGGCCGCGCGTCCATAGCGCGCCATGAACATCGCGATTGCCTCGCCGACGACGTGGCGGATCTCGTCCTCGCTCGGCGGGGTGCGGACGGCGTTGAACAGCCGCGGCCGCGTCAGGGTCGACTGGCAGAGATCGAGGAACTGGAAGGCCGCGAGATAGGTGTCGTCGATCGCGAGCTTGCCTTCGGCCACCATGCGGTCGAGATAGCCCGCGATCAGCCGTGAGCCGAGCATCGGGCCGTTCTCGTAGAATTCGCGGCCGAGATCCGGCATGCGCTCGGCGACGCCGATGACGACGCGATGCGCGCTCACCGCCAGCTCGTCATTGATCACCCGCACGATACAGTAGCCGAAATTGCTCAAGGCCCGCACGGGATCGGAATCCTCGTTCAGGGCCTCGATCGCGCCGCGCTTCTGGGCTTCGCGCTCGCGCTGAATCAGGGCGACGAAGAGATGCTCCTTGTCCTCGAAATAGACGTAGAGCGTGCCCTTCGACACATTTGCTGCCGCGGCGATGTCGCTCATGCTGGCGGCGTCGAAGCCGCGCGAGGTGAACACTTGCAGCGCGCCGTCAAGGATCTGGCGGCGCTTGTCCGGATCCATACCGGCGATCCGGCGGTTGCGCGGGCCCGTCTTTACCGGGACTTCAGAGGTTTCCGTCATCATACTCTGGCCCGGCCTGCGGGCTCTGCATGGCAGCTGCGAAAAAAGAATCGAACCAATCGGTTCGATTTGACTTGATATGCATCATCTCTCGCGCTATTTCAAGCGCAATCGAACCGAGCGGTTCGAATTGACACGCAGGACGCATCATGTCTGCAGAAACCGCATCCGAACCGCGGCGTGACCGGCTGAAGCTCGTAGACGCACAGGCCGAGACCGCGCAGCCGGCCGAGCCGGCCACCGCCCGCGAGGCGCGCGAAGCGCCGGCCAGGGAGGCTCCGCCGACACCCGCAGCCGACAAAGCCAAGGGTGGCAAGAGCCCGCTGAAGCGCGGCATCATGATGGTCGCGGCGACTGCCGTCGTTGGCGCCGGCCTGTGGTACGGCATCGACTGGTGGCGCAATGGCCGCTTCATCGTTTCGACCGATGACGCCTATGTCAGTGCGGAGATGGCGACGATCTCTGCCAAGCTCGCGGCGAACATCGCGACCGTTTCCGTGACGCAGAACCAGGAGGTCAAGGCCGGCCAGCCGCTCGTGGCGCTGGACGATGGCGACTGGCGGATCGCGCTCGACAGCGCACGGGCCAAGAGCGCCACGGCGCGCGCTACGCTGGCGCGCATCGACAGCCAGATCGAGGCCGGTCGCGCCGCGCTCTTGCAGGCGCAGGCGCAGCAGGTGTCGGCCGAGGCGGCGGTGACGCGCACCACGGCCGATTTCGAGCGCGCCAACAGCCTCGCCGCCAAGTCCTATGGCTCGCAGGCAACGCTCGATGCGGCGACGGCTGCGCGCGACCAGGCGGTCGCTTCGGTGGCGAGCGCCAAGGCCGGCGTGGTGCAGGCGCAGGCCAATATCAAGGTGCTGGAGGCGCAGCGGGTCGAGGCCGCCCGCCAGATCGATGAGCTCAAGGTTGCCGAGCAGAAGGCCGAGCGCGACCTCACTTTCACCAAGATCGCCGCGCCGATCGACGGCGTCGTCGCCAACACCAATCTGCAGCTCGGCGACCTCGTCAGCGCCGGCAAGCGCCTGATGTCGATCGTTCCGCTCGATCAGGTCTATGTCGATGCCAACTTCAAGGAGACCCAGGTCGGGCCGCTGAAGGTCGGCGACAAGGCAAGCATCACGGTCGATGCCCTGCCGGGCAAGGTCTTCCACGGCACGGTCAGCGGCATCGCCGGCGGCACGGGCTCGGTCTTCACGCTGTTGCCGCCGGACAACGCGACCGGCAATTTCACCAAGATCGTGCAGCGCGTGCCGGTACGCATCGTGCTCGACAAGGAATCGACCGGTCAGCATGTGCTGCGGCCGGGCATGTCGGTCATCGTCTCGATCGATCCGCGTCCCGCCAGCCAGCGCTGACCCTCAATCGAGGAGGCCACCATGGCCACCGCGACCGTAAATGTGCCGGCGGGAGCACCGCCGGCATCGGACGCCATCCCCTTACGCCGGATCTTCGCCTTCCTGGCGATGGTCTTCGGCATGTTCATGGCGATCCTCGACATCCAGATCGTCTCGGCCTCGCTGGCGGAGATCCAGGCGGGCCTGTCGGCATCGGCCGATGAGATCGCCTGGGTGCAGACGGCCTATCTGATCGCGGAAGTGATCATGATCCCGCTTTCCGGCTATCTCAGCCGGGCGCTGTCCACGCGCGTCTTCTTCTCGATCGCGGCGGCGGGCTTCACCATATCCAGCGTGCTCTGCGCCCAGGCGTCCTCGATCAACGAGATGATCCTGTGGCGGGCCGTCCAGGGCTTCATCGGCGGCGGCATGATCCCGGGCGTCTTCGCTGCGGCCTTCACCATCTTTCCGCCGTCGAAGCGCCCGGTGGTCTCGCCGCTGATCGGCCTCGTGGCCACGCTGGCGCCGACGATCGGCCCGACGGTCGGCGGCTATCTCAGCCACGCCTTCTCCTGGCACTGGCTCTTCCTCGTCAACGTCGTGCCGGGCATCGGCGTGACGATCGCGGCCTGGACGCTGATCGACTTCGACAAGCCGCAATACGACCTGATCAAGCGCTTCGACTGGCTCGGGCTCGCCGGCATGGCAGCCTTCCTCGGCAGTCTCGAATATGTGCTGGAGGAGGGGACGCGGCTCGACTGGTTCCAGAGCCATGAGATCGTGTTCTTCTCGGTCGTGATGGTGTTCGGCGCCGTGCTGTTCTTCTGGCGGGCGCTGACGCGCGACGACCCGCTCGTCGATCTCTACGCCTTCAGGAATCGCAACTTCGCCTTCGGTTCGCTGTTCTCCTTCTGCATGGGCATCGGCCTCTACGGGCTGACTTATCTCTACCCGGTCTATCTCGGGCGCATCCGCGGCTATGACGCGCTGATGATCGGCGAGACGATGTTCGTCACCGGCCTCGCCATGTTCCTGACAGCGCCGATCGCCGGGCGGCTCTCGGCCAAGCTCGATCCGCGCGTCCTGATGATGATTGGCTTTGCGGGGTTCGCGCTTGGAACCTGGTGGGCTTCGTTCATCACAGCGGACTGGGACTTCCGTGAGCTTCTGGTTCCGCAGATCCTGCGCGGCTGCTCGCTGATGCTGTGCATGGTGCCGATCAACAACATCGCGCTGGGGTCGCTGCCGCCGCAGCAGCTCAAGAACGCTTCCGGCCTCTACAACCTGACCCGCAATCTCGGCGGCGCCGTCGGGCTCGCGGTGATCAACACGCTGCTGAACACGCGCACGGACCTGCACATCACGCGGTTGCATGAGATGGTCGTGGCCGGGCGCGGCGTTGCGGAGGAGGCGCTCGCCAATACGGCGCTGCGCTTCGGCGACTATGGTGACGCAGCGCAGAAGATGGCGCTGGCGCTCATCAACCAGCGCGTCCACAAGCAGGCGCTGATCATGGCCTTCAGCGACGTCTTCCTCGGCCTGACCTTGATCTTCGCCAGTCTCGTCGTGCTGTCGCTCTTCCTGCGCAAGCCGCCCAAGGCCGCTGCCGGGGGCGGCGGCGGCCACTGAAAACAAGGCTGCGCGGCCGGGATGGCCTGCCGCGTGTCGTCCCCTCCTCACGCCTCCTCAAAGGCGGTCATGCCCGCGATTTCGTGATCGCCAAGCTGTGGGCGCTGCCGGATGCCGCAGCCACGAAGATTGACAACCGGTGCCGATATTGGCAAATATGTGAGTAATATCAGTAGTTTAGAGGATTTCTAAACTGCGCGGCCGGGCAACCGGCGTGGTGGAAGGCGTTATCGATGAGCGTTCTGACGAACAAGGATCAGGATCACAAGCCGGTGGCGAGCGAGAATATTCCGTGGCCGCAGAAAAACCCCGCCTCGTGCCCGATCAGCTCGGTGAAGGCTCGTCTGCGCACGGCCGGGCTGCGGCCGACGCGCCAGCGCATGGCTCTGGGCTGGCTGCTCTTCGCCAAGGGCGACCGCCATGTCAGCGCCGAGATGCTCTATGAGGAGGCGCTGCGCGCCCGCGAGCCCTTGTCACTGGCGACCGTCTACAACACGCTGCGCCAGTTCTCGGAAGCCGGCCTGCTGCGCCAGGTCTCGGTCTCCGGGCCGAAGACCTTCTTCGACACCAATGTGTCGGAGCATCATCATTTCTACAACGAGGACGACGAGACGGTTACGGATATCCCCGGCTCGACCATCCATGTCTCCGGCCTGCCGGAGGCGCCGGAAGGCATGGTGGTCTCCTCGGTCGAGGTGATCGTGCGGCTGCGCCGCGCCGATGGCGAAGAGATCGAAACCAAGCGCGTGGTGGGCCATCACGCGTGATCGTCTGTTCCTGCAACGTTATTTCCTGCCGTCAGATCAAGGGCACTGTCGCTCCCGACGGCAGCGGTCCGCGGACGGCGGGCGAGGCCTATGACTGCCTCGGCTGCAGCCCGGATTGCGGGCGTTGCGCCCGCGAAGTGCGAACCCTTCTGGCAGAGGCGCGTGCCGCCTGCGCGACGCAATGCAGCAGCTGCGCCAGCCGCGAGATCGAATGTGCGGTGCAGGTCACCGTCGAGCGCATGCTTGAAGGCATCGCCATCGTCGAGGATGCCGCCGCGGCCTGAGCCGGGACGGCTTTTCGCTTTGCCCGCTCGCATTCGGCGCGCCGCAAAAGCGGATTTCCCTCTTCCCTTCCGAGCTTGCTCTGTCTACATTAGTATTATTCTAATGTAATTTATTGGGGTGCTCCGCCATGAAGGGCGACAAGAAGGTCATCGAATATCTCAACAAGGGGCTGCGCTCGGAGCTCACCGCCATCAACCAGTACTGGCTGCATTACCGGATGCTCGACAATTGGGGGCTGAAGGAAATGGCCAAGACCTGGAAGAAGGAATCGATCGAGGAGATGGTCCATGCCGACCGTTTCGTCGACCGCATCCTCTTCCTCGAAGGTTTCCCGAACCTGCAGACGCTCGACCAGCTGCGCATCGGCGAGAACGTCAAGGAAGTCATCGAGTGCGATCTCAAGGCCGAGGTGGAGGCGCGCGCCCTCTATCAGGAAGCGGCGAGATACTGCCGTGACGTCGGCGACTACCCGTCCGAGGATCTGTTCAAGGCGCTGATGAAGGATGAAGAAGGCCATATCGACTTCCTCGAAACGCAGCTCGACTTGATCGGGCGCGTCGGCCTCGAACTCTACACCCAGAAGCATATCGGCGGCCTCGAAGGCGACGATCACGATCACTGAGAATGGCTCGGGGAGTGCGCCCTCTGCGGCGCTCCCCGATTTGACGCCGTCAGGCTGCTAGAGCATTTTCGCGCTTCTCCGAACCGCGGAAACGCGCGAAGTCGTTATTCTTCGCATTTTCTTCACGCGGACCGATATCCACTTCGTTCGAAAATGCTCTGGTGAATGCCAAAAGAAAAGGCCCGCCATTGGCGGGCCTTTGACGTTTGGAGCGATCTGATTCGGATCAGATGAAGCTGACGTTCGCAGCTTCCGGGCCCTTGCGGCCGGCGCGGATCGAGAAGCGCACGCGCTGTCCGTCGACCGGCGGCTGCAGGCCGCTGCGGCTCAGCGACGAGACGTGCAGGAAGACGTCCGGGCCGCCCTTGTCGGGGGCGATGAAGCCGAAGCCGCGATCCGAATTGAAGAACTTCACGGCGCCGTCGAAGGGGCCTTCGACCGGGCCGCTGTCGCGGTCCTGGAAGCCGCCGCCGCCGCGCGGGCCGCGGTCACCGCCGCCGAAGCTGCCGCGGTCGCCGCCGAAGCCGCCGCGGTCGCCGCCGAAGCCGCGATCACGATCGCCGCCATATCCGCCCCGATCCCGATCGCCGTAGCCGCCACCGAAATCGTCACGCGGCGGGCGCGGCGAGAAGGCGCGCGGAGCCGGTGCGGTCTGGGTCGCGGTAGAGGCATCGATCTCGTGGATCGCGACGACCTGGAGGCCGCGGCGTCCCTCGCCGAGATCGGCGACGATGGTGGCGCCGGGCAGCAGGTCCTGCTGATCGAGCGGGCCGATCGCCGAGACGTGCAGAAAGACATCGCCCGAACCATCGGCGGGCGATGCGAAACCGAACCCCTTCTCGGGGTCGAACCACTTAACCTTGGCTTCGATATTTTCGTGCGTGACGAAAGGCTGGGCAGCAGGAGGCTTGCGACGATCGAACATGGAGCTTCAAGTATGAGTGACCGGGAGCACGCAACTTAGCTCATGCCGGGCGCGCCGTCATCGGGGTACGTGCGAAATTATCGCACGACGATATCCGTGGTTGTAGTGCTTTTTTTCGTGGCGTCCCCAGGCTGTTGAGAGCCGAGCGTCATGTCTTTTCTGCATGGGATTTTGCGGTAGAGGCTCAAATCTTAGTCAGACCCGGCAAAAATGCCGCAGCTCGATGCCTTGCATTCGCCCGAATCCCGCACGATCTGGGGAACGCGTTAGGGAAGATACGCTCCTGGTCGGCAGTGCGCGCTTCGCGCTGTTCAGGAGATGACAATTGGCTCGTTCGAAACTCGCCGGCGTGAAGGCCGGCACGGGCGTGATCCGGCGGCTGTGGCCGACGGAGCGCTATTTGCTGCGGGAACATCTGCTCCGGCTCGATCCGGTGACACGCCATCAGCGGTTCGGCACGGCGGTCAATGATGCCTTTCTCGAGAATTATGCGACGACGACCTTCGGCGTGGGCGGGCTCGTCTATGCCTATGTCGAAGACGGGATTGTTCGCGGTGCCGCCGAGCTGCGCGGCCTCGACGATATCGTCGCGCAGACAGGCGAGGCGGCTTTCAGCGTCGAGGGCGACTGGCGCCGGCGCGGTATCGGCACGGATCTTTTTCACCGGCTGATTACCGCGGCGCGCAACCGCAGCATCCGCACGCTCTACATGACCTGCCTGCCCGGGAACGCTGCGATGCGCCGGCTCGCCGCCAAGTTCGAGGCGGATCTCGTCGGCGGCTACGCGGATGTGGAAGGCGTGATCATGACCGGGGGGCCGACGCCCTTCACGATTCTCGACGAAGCGCTGGACAATGCGACCGGCTTCGCGACGCTCGCCCTGTCGATCCAGAAGAATTTCTGGCCGACGACCCTGCTTGCCCGCGCGCTCAGGCCGTAATTCGTCGCCGGCTTAAACCGCGGCGCAGGGCGGATCGGCGCGCTTCCGCCTGCGCTTCGTGTGCTGGCCGCAGACTACCTGCTGAGCGATAGCCCCGCACCGGACTTGGTCACCGCGCCGTCGAGCGAGCTGCCGCCGCCGCGCAGGCGCGCCGCAACGGTGCCACCCTGCTGGTAGAGATAGACCTCGCCATCGCGATAGTCCCAGGCCGTGATCTTCTGCAGATCCCGATTCGCGCAACCAGACGAGCTGGCGCGATAGAGATCGAGCGTCGGCGTGCTCGACAGCTGAATCCGGCAGGAGCCGCCGGTCGCCTCCCGTGCCGTCCAGCCGCCGACCATGCCGTCGCGGCTTGCGGCCGGGCGCGGCGCGGTGGCACTTGAGCCGAGCCCGGCGACCTGGTTGCTGCTGCCGCGCAGGCCGGGCGCCTGCTCCGGCTGGCCCGTCGGCGGCAAAGGTTGGCCGCCGGGTGGCAGTGCCTGGCCCTGCGGCGCGCCGGCGCCGGGATTGAAGAACGGATCCTGCGGAGCGGGCAGGCCCCCTCCCGCCGGCGGCGCGGACGCGGCCGGATAGCCACCGGGCGGCGGCAGCGGCTCCGAGGTGATCGGCGCCGAGCTGACCGGAGGCGCCGAAGGCAGAACCGGCTGATCGTAGGATGGCGCGTTCATTACCGGGCCGGAGAAGCGCTGAGAGCCTGCGCAGGCCGTCAGAACCAGCAGAGGCAGAAGGGCAGCCGCGCGGGTGAGGGCGGCAGGCGTGGCAGTCATCGTCATCATGCGGCGCGGGTTCCGATCTCGGTCAGCCGAACTTTGCGTCATTAGCACAGGAACTCAATGAACGCGGCATGAGCATGATCTAGCGCAGGCCGGGCGCGATGCGAACCCGCGATACATGCTCTGGTTCCAACAGATGTGGGCAGGCATAGTCCGGACGATTCCCGGAGACCCCCGCATGAAGCCGCTGAACCCCGCCGCGATCGCGCCGCCCTTCGCTCGCTACAGCCACGGCATGGAGGTGCCGGCGGGCAGGCGGCTCGTCTTCTGCTCGGGCCAGCTGGGGATCGCCGCCGATGGGAGCGTGCCCGAGGATGTCCGGGCTCAAGCCGACCTGTGCTTTGCCAATATCGCAGCGATTCTGGCCGAGGCTGGGATGACGCTCGCCGATACCGTGCGGGTCAATGCCTATGTCACCGACCGCGCCTACATGAAGGGCTATATGGAATCGCGCGACGCTCATGTCGGCACGCCGCCGCCCGCCTCGACCCTGATGATCGTCTCGGGCTTCACCCGGCCGGAGTTCAAGGTCGAGATCGAAGTGGTGGCGGCGGCTCACTGAGCGCCGCCACCAAAGGGCGTCAACCGGCCTTGCGCTTGTTCTGCCGGTTCTCGATCAGGTCGTCGACGACGGCGGGATCGGCCAGTGTCGAGGTATCGCCGAGCGCACCGAACTCGTCCTCGGCGATCTTGCGCAGGATGCGGCGCATGATCTTGCCGGAGCGGGTCTTGGGCAGGCCGGGCGCGAACTGGATCAGGTCCGGCGAGGCGATCGGGCCGATCTCGTTGCGGACATAGGCGACGAGTTCCTTGCGCAGCGTGTCGCTGGGCTGCTCGCCGGCCATCAGCGTGACATAGGCGTAGATGCCCTGGCCCTTGATGTCGTGCGGATAGCCGACGACTGCGGCCTCGGAGACCGAGGGGTGCGCGACGAGGGCCGATTCGACCTCCGCCGTGCCCATGCGGTGACCGGAGACGTTGATGACGTCGTCGACGCGGCCGGTGATCCAGTAATAGCCGTCTGCGTCGCGCCTGCAGCCGTCGCCGGTGAAATACTTGTTCGCATAGGTGGCGAAATAGGTGTCCATGAAGCGCTGGTGGTCGCCATAGACCGTGCGCATCTGGCCCGGCCAGCTGTCGGCGATGACGAGGTTGCCCTCGCAGGCGCCCTCCTGCACCTGGCCCGCGGCATCGACGATCTCGGGCTTGATGCCGAAGAAGGGCCGGGTGGCCGAGCCGGGCTTGAGCTTGGTGGCGCCCGGCAGCGGAGTGATCAGGATGCCGCCGGTCTCGGTCTGCCACCAGGTGTCGACGATCGGGCAGCGGCGATCGCCGACGACACGGTGATACCACTCCCAGGCTTCCGGATTGATCGGCTCGCCGACCGAGCCGAGCAGGCGCAGCGAGGCGCGGCTGGTCTTCTTCACCGGCTCCTCGCCGGCGCCCATCAGCGAGCGGATCGCGGTCGGCGCGGTGTAGAAGGTGTTGACCTTGTGCTTGTCGATCACCTCCCAGAAGCGGGAGATCGACGGATAGGTCGGGATGCCCTCGAACATCAGCGTCGTCGCGCCGTTCGCGAGCGGGCCGTAGAGGATATAGCTGTGGCCGGTCACCCAGCCGACATCGGCGGTGCACCAGTAGATGTCGCCATCATGGTAGTCGAAGACATATTGGTGCGTGATCGCGGCGTAGACCAGATAGCCGGCCGTGGTGTGCAGCACGCCCTTGGGCTTGCCGGTCGAGCCCGAGGTGTAGAGCAGGAAGAGCGGGTCCTCCGCATTCATCTCGGCAGCCGGGCAGTCGCCGGAAACCTTGGCTGCCTCGTCGTGATACCAGACGTCGCGGCCCGCCTTCATAGAGACATTGCCGCCGGTGCGCTTGACGACGATGACGGTGCCGATGCCGCCCTTCACCTTGTCGTCGGCGAGGTCCACGTTCTTCTTGAGCGGGACCGAGCGGCCGCCGCGCAGGCCCTCATCGGCGGTGATGACGATCTTGGAATCGGAATCCTCGATGCGGCTCGCCAGCGAGTCGGGCGAAAAGCCGCCGAAGACCACCGAGTGGATGGCGCCGATGCGCGCGCAGGCGAGCATGGCATAGGCTGCCTCGGGGATCATCGGCAGGTAGATGGTGACGCGGTCACCCTTCTTGACGCCATGCTCCTTGAGGACGTTCGCGAACTTGCAGACCTCGGCGTGGAGCTGGCCGTAGGTGATCGTCTTGGACTCGGCGGGGTTGTCGCCCTCCCAGATGATCGCGGTCTGGTCAGCGCGCGTGGCGAGATGCCGGTCGACGCAGTTATGGGTGACATTGGTGGTGCCGTCCTCGAACCATCTGATCGAGACCTTGCCCGGCTCGTAGCTGGTGTTCTTGACCTTGGTGTAGGGCTTGAACCAGTCGATCCGCTTGCCGTGCTCGCCCCAGAATTTCTCCGGATCCGCGACCGAGGCTGCATACATCTCCTGATAGCGAGCGTTGTTGACCCAGGCCTTCTCGGACCAGCCGGCGGGCACGTCGTAGATCGTCTCGGACATTCGGGTGTCTCCCCAGACTTGGAACGTCTGTGTTGCGTTGGTCCCTCCGCTCTGGCGAGCGGTTGGGACATCGCTTCCTTTGAATTCCCCGCATCATAGGATGCGCGCACGGCGCGGCAACCCATTGTGCGTCGCACTTTCGTGGCAGGGGCAGGCGCTGGAAGCATGGTTGGGGGCCAAATTGTCCCCGGAGCGCCTCATCACATGGTAGGGTGCGGGCGCGGGAGGGCTCCATGGCGCGCAATGTCTGCATCTTCTCGGATGGGACGGGGCAGGCCGGCGGCGCGAACCCGATCAACTGGACGAGCATCTACCGTCTTTTCATGGCGACGCGGGAGGTCGATCCCGCCCGTCAGATCTGCTTCTACGATCCCGGGTTGGGCTCGAACCCGGACGAGGGCGAGATTCGCGGGCCGCTTCGGCGCTTCAAGGACCTGCTGGCCCAGGCGACCGGCTACGGCATCACCGACAACATCATCGATTGCTACGCCGCTCTGCTCTGCGCCTACAGGCCGGGCGACCGAGTCTTCCTGTTCGGCTTCAGCCGCGGCGCCTACACCGTGCGTAGCCTTGGCGGGGTGCTTGCGCTCTGCGGTGTGCCGGGCGGCTTCATCAATGTGCTGCGCTGGGACGGCTTCACCGACGCGGTTCAGGCGCGCGAGGTGCGGGAGCTCGCGGCCAGCGCGGTGAAGGATGTCTACATGATCCGCGACCGCGCGGCGCGGATCGAGGCCGCTGCGGCGTTCCGGCAACGCCACGCTACCCAGCCGGCGCCTCCTTTCTTCGTCGGCGTCTGGGATACCGTGCGCGCGCTTGGCCTGCCGGCGATCGGCAGCCTGCCGGGGCGCCACAAATTCCACGACGCGATCCTCAACCGGCAGGTCGCCCATGGTCGCCAGGCGCTCGCCATCGACGAGAACCGGCAGGTCTTCGCGCCCGAGCTCTGGGACGAGACGCAGGCGCCGCCGGGACAGATCAGGCAGGTCTGGTTTGCAGGCGTGCATACCGACATCGGCGGCGGCTATGGTCTGCAGATGGGGCTGACCGACCTGGCGCTCGGCTGGATGGTCGCGGAAGCGCGGGCCGCCACGCCTCCGCTCATCGTCGAGCCGGGGCTGGTCGCAGAACTCAGGCCCGATGCGCTCGGCCTCCAGCATGACGAGCGCAAGACCTCATGGCTGCCCTGGAGCGAGGGCACGCGGGGGAGCTTCGTGCTGCACCGGTTCCAGCCGCAGCCGGCGCGGATGGCTGATGCCGTCGAGCCACGCCTGAAAGCTCCGGCGGTGCCGATCCTCGACGAGAAGCTGCCCTATCGGCCGCGCGCGCTGGCTAAATATCTGCCCTTCGCCGCCTACTACCGTGGCGCAGAAGCTATCTGATGAGCCCTCATCCTTCGAGACGCTGCGTTCCGCGGCTCCTCGGGATGAGGGCTATGAATTTTCTGATGGGGATCGGAGGCCGCCCATCTTGCAGACGAGGTCCCATTCCTCGTCCGTCACCGGCTGGACCGAGAGGCGGAAGGAGGTGACCAGCGACATCTTGGCGAGCTTCGGCTCAGCCTTGACGGCAGCGAGCGAGACCGGCTTCGGCAGCGGCTTCACCGCCTTGAAGTCGACCAGGACCCAAGGCGGGCCGGCCGCTTCCCAGGGGTAGGCTTCCTTGATGACCTCGACGATGCCGACGACCTCGAGACCTTCGTTGGAGTGATAGAAGAACACCTGATCGCCCTTCTTCATCGCCATCAGGTTGAGCTTGGCGGTGTGGTTCTTCACCCCGTCCCAATGCGTGCCCTTGGCGCCGGCCTTGACCTGGTCGTCCCAGGACCAGACCGAGGGTTCGGATTTGATCAGCCAGTGAGCCATCAGGCTTCGTCCTCCTTGAGCGGCACCGGCGGCTGCGAGGCCGCCTCGCCCTGTTCGTTCCAGAACCGCACCATCTCGCGCGTCAGGGCGGCGTAATCCTTGGGGTCGAGCTCGACGCGGACCTCGCCCTCGCCGAAGGGCAGGATCAGCACGAACCGATGGGTGCCCTCGGCCTTGCGCCGGCGATGCTGAAGCACGGGGCCTGCAATCCGCCCGGCCAGCGGGACGGGTTGGCCTTCGGCAATGAGCTCGGACCCCGTCGTCTTCTTGACCTCGGCGATGCCGCGCGCGACGCGCTTGGTGAGATCGGACCAGTCGTTTGCCATGCCGTTCCCCCTATCGTTCGGCCCGGATCGGCCGGGCGAGCAGGGCGGCCACGGCCTCCCGCACGCCGATGCGCCCGGCGATGATCTCGCAGACCGCTTCCGCGATCGGCGTCTCGACGTTCCGCGACCGGGCCATCTCGACCAGGATAGGAGCGGTGAAGGCGCCTTCGGTGAGCTTGCCGCCGGCGGCCTCGGCGGGCTTGCGGCCCTGTCCGAGCGCCAGACCATAGGCAAAGTTGCGCGATTGCGGCGAGGCGCAGCTCAACACGACGTCGCCGAGGCCCGACAGCCCCATCAGGGTTTCCGCTTCGCCGCCATAGGCCTCGCCGAAGCGACGCAGCTCCGCGAAGCCGCGCGCGACCAGCGCCGCGCGCGCGCTTTCGCCATAGCCGAGGCCGATGGCGATGCCGGCGGCGATGGCGAGCACGTTCTTGGCCGCCCCGCCGATCTCGACGCCGAGCGGATCGCTGGAGTGATAGATGCGGAAGGCCGGCGAGCTCAGCGCCTCGGCCAGGGCCCGCGCCAGCTCCGGTTCTGCCGCGGCGAGCGTCACCGCTGTCGGCAGGCCACGGCCGATATCGGCGGCAAAGCTAGGACCGGACAGGATCGCGGTGCGGGCGCCGGGCAGCACGCTTTCGATGATCTCGGTCGGAAACAGGCCGCTCGCCTGCTCGATGCCTTTTGCGGCGGAGATGATCGGCACGCCCGCCGGCAGGTGCCCAGCCAGATTCTGGCAGGCCGAACGCAAACTCTGGGTCGGTACGGCGATGATCAGCGCGTCGCAATCCGCGAGGTCGTGGAGAGCGGCCGTGGCGCGGATCGATTCTGGCAGCGCGATATCGGGCAGCCGGGGCGCCTGTCGGCTGCGCTTGATGGCTGCGACGGTGTCCGAGTCGCGGGCCCAGAGCCGGACCTCGCGGCCGGCGCGGGTCGCGGCGAGCGCCAGCGCCGCGCCATAAGAGCCGGCGCCGACAACGCCGATGGTCGCGTAGGGCACCGCGGGTTTCATGCGGCGGTCTTAGGCTTGGCCGAGAGCTCGTCGAGCGGCCAGCGGGGACGCGCGGCGACCGTCATGTCATCGACGAGGCCGAGCCTGAGCCGCTCGAGCCCGGCCCAGGCGATCATCGCGCCATTGTCGCCGCAGAGCGCCTGCGGCGGGGCGACCATCGGCAGGCCGGCTTCGGTGGCGAGGCGTGTCAGGCCGCTGCGGATCGCCTGATTGGCCGCGACGCCGCCGGCGACGACGAGCGTCGAGGGCGTGATGCCGGCCTCGCGGCAGGCGCGCAGGCCGGCGCGGGTGCGGTCCACCATGACGTCGACGATGGCAGCCTGGAAGGAGGCGCAGAGATCGGCGACGTCGCGATCGGAGAGCGGGGCGATGCGCTCGGCGACGAGGCGCACGGCGGTCTTGAGGCCGGAGAGCGAGAAGTCCGGATTGGCGCGCCCCTGCATCGGCCGCGGGAAATCGAAGCGCTCGGGATCGCCCTTCAGCGCCTCGCGCTCGACCGAGGGGCCGCCGGGGTAGGGCAAAGCGAGCATCTTGGCGATCTTGTCGAAGGCCTCGCCCACGGCATCGTCGATGGTGCCGCCGAGCTTGAGATAGTCGCCGACGCCGCGCACGGCCAGCAACTGGGTGTGGCCACCCGAGACGAGCAGCAGCAGGTAGGGGAAGGCAAGGTTGTCGGTGAGGCGGGCGGTCAGCGCATGCGCCTCGAGATGGTTGATCGCGATGAAGGGCTTGCCGGTCGCGAGCGCGATCGCCTTGCCGGCGGTGAGCCCGACCATGACGCCGCCGACGAGGCCGGGCCCAGCCGCCGCCGCGATAGCGTCGATGTCCCCGGGCTTCATGCCGGCCGTAGCGAAGGCGCGCGCGATGATGCGGTCGATCGCCTCGACATGGGCGCGCGCCGCGATCTCCGGGACGACGCCGCCATAGGCCGCATGGGCGGCGATCTGGCTCAGCACCTCGTTCGACAGGATCTTGCTCTCGCCCGAGCGCTCGACGGAGACGATCGCGGCCGCTGTTTCGTCGCAGGTCGTCTCGATCCCAAGGACACGCATGATCGTTCGATTAACCTCACGGAACGGAAGAACGGGATGAGGGACCATGTCCGGCAGTTCCTCGCCGGCCATTCCTTCGTATAGTGCGGGGTAGGGTGCAAGGCCAAGGGGCGCGGTTGCGACCTTTGCGGCAGAGACAAGAACGGAGACGGCATGCAAGGCATCATTGTTCCGCCTCAATGCGGACCGAACGCGGGAAGCTGCATGGTTTGCGCACCGTCCTGTGGTCGTTGCCCTTCTTGTCAGGAGCTGTGAATGCGCGTTTTCGTCTTCCGTCCCCGTCCTGATGCCGAACGGACCGCGCGCGCCATTGCCGATCATGGTTTCGAGCCTGTGCTCGCGCCGCTCTTCGACGTGGTCCGGCTGCCCGGAGCAGCGCCGGAGGCTGCTTTCGATGCGATCGTGCTGACGAGCGGCAATGCCGTCCCGGCGCTCACCGAAGGACCGGCCGGCTGGCGTGACCTGCCGGTCTTCGCGGTCGGTGCGCGAACGGCGGCCAAGGTCCGTGAAGCCGGGCTAGAGGATGCGCGCAGCGCAGACGGCGACCGCAACGACCTGATCGAACTGATCAAGCGGACGCTGCCGGCCCCGGCGAAGCTCCTGATGATCGTGGGGCGCGATCGCAAGGAGGACATGCCGGACCGGCTCAAGGCGGCCGGCTACGCGGTGACGCTCTGGACCGCCTATGCGGCCGAGCCGGTGACCGTCCTGCCCGAGGATACGCAGGCCGCGTTGCGGCATGGTCAGCCGGGCGATGCGGCCCTGCATTATTCGGCACGCGGCGCACGCACCTTCATCACGCTCGCGCAAGCGGCTGGTGTTTCGGACGCGGCGCTCGAACTCACCCATGTCGTGCTCTCGGCCGATGTCGCGGCGCCGCTGATCGCGGCGGGCGCCAGCACGGTGCTCGTCGCCGAGCATCCGGAGGAGGCAGGGATGCTCGCCGCGCTGGAGCAGGTCTCCGCGCGGGCAGGCGCATCCGATCCCGCCCGGCCGGAGCCGCGCGGCAGCCTCAAGCGCACGCCGCCGACCATCGAGCTCAAGGCCGAGGCGGAAGCGCCCGCAGCGGCGCCTGATAACGCGCATGCAGACGCCCATCCCCCGGAGGCGATTGCGCCGACGGAGGCGCTGCCGCAGGAATTCAGGCCGCCGCCCGTCGAGCCGCAGCGAGATGCCGGCGAGCGCCAGCCGCCGGCGGGAACGCCCTGGCTGCACTTGATCGCAGCCGGGCTTGTCGGCGGAATCATCGGAGCCGGGGGCGTGTTCCTGGCGCTGAACCGGGTCAACCCGGCAGCGACCGGCGAGCAGATCGCCGAGCTGCGCAGCCGGATCGATAGCGTGCAGACCGGCGTGGCCGCGGCCGATCGGAAGGCGACGGCTGCGTCCGAAGCGGTCACGAAGACCGGATCGGAAGTGCAGGCGCTGGCCGGGAAGCTGGGCTCTCTCGGCAATCAACAGGCGCCCGATACGAGCGCTTTCGCTGCCCAGGTCCAGCGCACCGAGGCTGCGACAGCGGCTCTCGGGCAGCGGCTCGACCAGATCACCGGCCGCGTGGGCGCGGTCGAAGCACAGGCGAAGAGCGCGGCCGCCCTCGGCCCGGAGGCTACGGCCGCGGCGCGGATCGTGCTCGCCGAGCGGGTACAGCGGGCGCTTGCGGGCGGGCGCTCCTTCGCGAGCGATGTCGCGGCGCTGACCAAGAGCGGTGTTGCTCAGGCCGATATCGCTGCGTTGGCGGCGGTCGCAGCGTCGGGAGCCCCGACGCGCGACGCGCTGCTGGCGGGCTTCCGCAAGCATGGTGCGATGTTCCAGCGCGAGGTCACGCCGCAATCCGACAGCTGGTCGGACAAGCTCATCGGGCTCGCCAGCCGGATCGTCACGGTCCGCCCGGTCGGCGACAACGGCTCGAACGACCCCGCGACATTGCCCATCCGGCTGGAGGCTGCCATCACGGCCGGGGACATGCCGAAGGCGGCTGCGCTGTGGGGGCAGTTGCCCGAGCCGGCGCGCCGTGCCAGTGCGGATTTCGGCGCCGATCTGCAGAAGCGGGCCGCGGCGGATGCGGCGATCGCCAAGATCGCGCAGGATGCAGTCGCGGCGCTCGGCGCCGCCGGCTGACGGAGGATAGAGGGTCCATGGTTCGCGTTCTCATCTATCTCGCGGTCTTCGCCTGCCTTGCCTTCGGTGCGGTCTGGCTCGCGGATCGCCCCGGCGAGGTCTCGGTGCTCTGGCAGGGCTACCGGATTGAGACCAGCGTTGCGATCGCCGCCGTCGGCGTCGTGGCGCTCGCCTTCCTCGTGCTGCTGGCCTGGGCGGTGCTGCGCTTCGTCTTCGGCCTGCCCTCGGCCTTCAGCCTGTCCTCGCGCGCCCGGCGCCGGGCTCGCGGCTTCGAGGCCGTCTCGCGCGGCATGGTCGCGATCGGCGCGGGCGATCCCGTCGCGGCCGGGCGCTATACCGGCGAAGCGCGCCGCTTCGTGCCGAACGAGCCGCTGACATTGTTGCTCGAAGCGCAGACGGCGCAGCTTTCAGGCGACCGCGCCCAGGCGGAGGCTGCCTTCAAGGCCATGCTCGACAAGCCGGAGACGCGGGTGCTCGGCCTGCGCGGTCTCTTCGTCGAGGCCAAGCGTCGCGGCGACATGGCGGCGGCCCGCGCGTTTGCCGACGATGCGGTGCGGCGCTCGCCCTCGCTCGCATGGGCCAATGATGCGCTGCTCGATTTCCACACCAACGCCGGCGACTGGCAGGCGGCGCGAACGGCCGTCGAGCGCCGCGCCGCGCTGCGGCTCGCCGACAAGGCGGAAGCGCGGCGCCAGCGCGCCGTTCTGCTCGCCGCCGAAGCGCTGCAGGAGAGGGACCGTGAGCCGGAGAAGGCGCTTGCCGCCGCTCTCGAGGCGGTGAAGCTCGCGCCGTCACTGACGCCCGCGGCCGCGCTTGCCGGGCGGATGCTGTCGGAGCGCGGCGATGTCCGCAAGGCGTCCAAGCTGCTGGAAGCGGCTTGGCGGGAAGCGCCGCATCCCGATATCGCCGCCGCCTATCTCGATGCGCGGCCGGGCGACAGCGCGCTCGATCGGCTCAACCGCGCGACCACCTTGTCGAAGCTGCGGCCGGCCGACCCCGAAAGCGTGCTGGCGCTGGCTGGGGCTGCGATCCAGGCGCGCGAATTCCAGAAGGCGCGCGAGATCTTGAAGCCGCTGCTCGCCGGCGGAGCCTCGGTGCGGGCCTGTCTGCTGATGGCCGAGCTGGAGGAAGCCGAGCACGGTGCCGCTGGCCGAGTGCGCGAATGGCTGTCGCGGGCGACGCGGGCACCGCATGATGCGGCCTGGGTCGCGGACGGGCTGGTCTCCGACCACTGGATGCCGGTCTCGCCGATCACCGGCCGGCTCGACGCGTTCGTCTGGACGGTGCCGCCGGCGACGCTGGGGAGCCCGCCTCAGGCGCTCGACGATGTATTGGTCGATCTCGACGACTCGACCAAGCTGATCGAGATCAAGCCGTTGTCGGCGACGACGATCGAGCCGGCGGTGGTAGCTCCCCCGGCCGCGCCCGCGCCGAAGGAAGAACCGAAGCCGGAGCCGGCCGCGGCGGTCGCGCAGCCCGCTCCCAAGGAGGAGCCGAAACCGGTGGAGACGGTGACCGAGGTCGCGAGGCCGGCCGAAGCCAAGACAGCAGAGGCAGCCAAGCCGGCTGTGTCTGCGCGGGAGGCCGCGCCGCCCAAGCCGGTGATCTTCCCGGTCTCGCATGCGCCGGACGATCCGGGCCCGGACGACGAGCCGCCGCCAGAGCCGAAAAAGAGCGGCTTTCGCCTGTTCGGCTGAGGGCGGCCGCCGGAATCATTCTCGGGCGAAGCGCAGACCCGGGAATCTCTTTCAGCGCGAGGAACAGGAAGCCCGTGTCATGAGATGCTCGGGTCACGCCCGCGCATGATGGGGGAGCATTGCGGAAAAGGCGTGCGGTCCCGCTGCATGCAACGTATAGCGGCGCAATGACCTCCGTTTCCGATCCGAATGCCAGCGTGACCCTGCAGGTCGGTCCCGAACAGGCCGGCCAACGCCTCGACAAGGCGCTTGCCCTGCTGGCCGGCGAGATTTCGCGTGCGCGGCTGCAGCAGGTCATCAAGGAGGGCGGCGTCCGCCTCAACGGCGCCGTCGCTAGCGACGGGAGCCGCAAGGTCGTCGAAGGCGACGAACTCGCCCTCGTGATGCCCGAGGCCAAGCCGGCGGAGCCGATCGGGCAGGATATCCCGCTCAACGTCGTCTATGAGGACGAGCATCTCATCGTCATCGACAAGCCGGCGGGGCTGGTCGTCCATCCGGCGGGCGGCCATGAGGATGGTACGCTCGTCAATGCGCTGATCGCCCATTGCGGCGAGAGCCTCTCCGGCATCGGCGGGGTCCGGCGCCCCGGCATCGTTCACCGGCTCGACAAGGATACCAGCGGACTGCTCGTCGTCGCCAAGAACGACCAGGCGCATCAGAAGCTCGCCAAGCAGTTCGCCGACCATGGCCGCACGGGCCCGCTGCAGCGCGCCTATCTCGCCATCGTCTGGGGCGTGCCGCGGCTGCACCAGGGCACGATCGATGCGCCGATCGAGCGATCGAACCGCAATCGCGAGAAGATGATGGTGGTCAAGGAAGGGCGGGGCCGCGAGGCGATCACGCATATCGAATTGATCGAGCGTTACCCGCCTCTGCTCAAGGGGCTCGACGAAACCGAGCCCCTGGCGAGCCTGATCGAGTGCCGGTTGGAGACCGGGCGCACGCATCAAATCCGCGTGCATATGAGCCATATCGGCCACCCGTTGCTCGGCGACCAGCTCTATGGCTCGGGATTTGTCACCAAGGCAGTGCGGTTGCCCGCGGAGGCACAGGCGGCGCTCGCCGCGCTGGGGCGCCAGGCACTGCATGCCGCCATTCTCGGATTCGCGCATCCCGCCACGGGCGAGGAAATGCTGTTCGAGTCCGAGCCGCCTGCGGCTTTTGCGAATCTGCAAACCGCCCTCGCGACGCTGTGAGTCAATCTGGCTTCTCTGCCACCTTTCCGCCAGACTGAGTTCGCATATACTAGGGTTGTCGGATGCGGATGGCCAAGGGGGCGCCGCACGCGATCAGTCCAGCCGAACTCCACAGCAGTTGCTGCGTTGGATCTACTCGCATCATCCGAAACCTGCGCGAAGGTTGATCGCGCGGTGGGCCTGCCGCACAGCGGGAGCCTTGATGAGGAGACACGCGCATGGCGAGTGCTTCGCTGCCTGTCCTGTCCGCCGAAGGCGGGCTGTCACGTTATCTCGACGAAATCCGCAAGTTCCCGATGCTGGAACCGAGCGAGGAATACATGCTGGCCAAGCGCTGGCGTGAGCATGGCGACCGCGATGCGGCGCACAAGCTCGTTACCTCGCATCTTCGCCTCGTCGCCAAGATCGCCATGGGCTATCGCGGCTACGGCCTGCCGATCGGCGAAGTCGTGTCCGAAGGCAATGTCGGCCTGATGCAGGCGGTCAAGCGCTTCGAGCCTGACAAGGGGTTCCGCCTTGCCACCTATGCGATGTGGTGGATCAAGGCCTCAATTCAAGAGTACATCCTGCGCTCGTGGTCGCTCGTTAAGATGGGCACCACGGCCAACCAGAAGAAGCTGTTCTTCAACCTGCGCAAGGCCAAGAGCAAGATCTCGGCGCTGGGCGAGGGCGATCTGCGCCCCGATCAGGTCAAGCAGATCGCGACCAAGCTTGGCGTCAACGAGCAGGACGTGGTCGAGATGAACCGCCGGCTCGGCGGCGACGCCTCGCTCAACACGCCGCTGCGCGAGGATGGCGAGGGCGAGTGGCAGGACTGGCTGGTCGATGATTCCGAGAGCCAGGAGCGCCGCCTCGCCGATTCGGAGGAGAGCAGCAACCGTCATACCGCTCTGCGCGAGGCGCTGGAGGTGCTGAATCCGCGCGAGCGCCGGATCTTCGAGGCGCGTCGTCTCGCGGAGGATCCGATCACGCTGGAGCAGCTCTCCGAGGAGTTCGGCGTTTCGCGCGAGCGCGTCCGCCAGATCGAGGTGCGCGCCTTCGAGAAGGTGCAGGAGGCGGTCAAGAAGGCCATCACCCGCATTGAGGCGCCGAGCGCGGCCCTGCCGGCGGCCTGAGCCGGCGCTGCAGCGCAGATAAGTTCAAGGGGCGCCGCGGCGCCCCTTTTTCATGTGTTTAGTAGAGAGAGGGCAGCGGCTGGAGCGGCAGCCGGAAGGGCCCGATGAAGACCCGGCCTTCGCGCAGCGACACGGGCGGTAGCGGGGTGAGGCCGGGTGTCGCCGCGGGATCGGCACCGCGCCCGCCGAGAAGACCGCCGAGGCCGCCGAGGAGGCTGCCGATGCGAATGCCGCCGATCTGTTCGATGCCGGCTGCTGCCAGCCGGAGATCGCCGGAGACACGGCGCATCGGATCGAGCTGCAACTGGCCGCTGCCATCGACGCGGGCCTTGCCCTTGGTCGAGACGAGGCGGGTCAGCTCGAAGGCGCCGTTGGCGCCGCGCCAGCTTTCCAGAGCGTCGGGATTGAAGCCTTTGCGGAAGGCTTCCGCCTGCGTCAGCGTGGCTTCCAGCGCGATCTCGCCGGTATCGGTGTTGCGGAGCAGCATGTCGATCGGCGGCAGGACCGTACCCTTGGCCGTGAGGGCGATGTCGACGGCCTGGTCGGTGGCCGGCCGCGCCGGGTTGCGGCGAAGGTGGGCCTCGAGGGACTTGCTGCTCCAGGTTTCCGGATTCAGGCCGGGCGCCGTCTGAACGGCCGTAAGATCGCTGGCGACGAGGGCGAAGCGCTCGGGATTGCGCCAGGCGAGGCTGGCATCGAGGTTGGTCCAGGTCAGAGCGACCGAGCGGCCTTCAGGCAGGGTGACCTTGGCGGGGCCGGTGAGCTCGACAATCACGAGACTGGGCGAATAGATCTGGCCGACGGCGACGGCAGGGCCGGTCTCGACGCGAACGGCGTCTCCCCAGCGCGTCGAGGTCAGTGTGAGCGCATTGCAGCGCAGCTCGATTCTGAAGGGATAGCCGCCGATCGTGCGATCGTTACAGGTCCAGGTGCGGCCACGCTCGGCCTCGCGCGCCAGGGCGGCATCGATCTCGGCCGCGGCGCGCCCGCGTGCATAGAACCAGAAGACGGACCAGGCCGCCGCCAGGATAACGAGCAGAAGCGTGGGACCGTAGAGCCAGAAGCGGCTCTGGCGGCGCGTCGGAAGGGTATCGGTCATGCGGCAGGCGTTCCTTGCGCGGAGGCGGGCGGATTGTTAGCTCGCCGAAGGAGCCGGCGCCAGAGCGGGAAGGCCCTAGCGCTGGACGGCGCGGGACAGCAAGCAGCTTGGCGCGGCCAAATTATGGGATGGCGATGACGAGCGAATTCGGTGCGACCGATCTCTGGGTCTTCGGCTACGGCTCGCTGATCTGGCGGCCTGGCTTTCCCTTCGCGGAGAGCGTGCAGGCGCGGCTGCACGGCTATCACCGCTCGCTCTGCGTCTTCTCGCATGTCCATCGCGGCACGCCGGAGCGGCCGGGGCTGGTCCTCGGGCTCGATCGCGGCGGCGTCTGCCGGGGCCTCGCCTTCCGGGTCGCTGCGGCACAGGCGAAGGAGACGGTGGACTATCTGCGGGCGCGCGAGCAGGCGACGGCTGTTTATCTCGAGCGCCATGTTCCGCTCAGGCTGGAGGATGGCCGGCAGGCACGCGGGCTGGTCTATGTCGCCGACCGCAAGCATCTGCAATATGCCGGTAAGCTGCCGCCCGCGCAGCTGCTCAAGCTCGTTCGGGAGGGAAAGGGCCAGTCCGGCGAGAACCCGGACTATGTGCTGCAGACGCATGAGCATCTGCGCAAGATGGGCATCTACGACCCGGTCCTGGCCTGCCTCGCGCAGGAGCTGGCGCCCGGTCTCGGCGCGCCCCATCCGCCGTTGGGGGCCGGCTGATCAGGCTTCCGGGCTGGCCTCCGGCATCAGGTCGAGCAGCGCGGCCCGGCGGCTCAAGCCATCCTCGGCGAGAAGATGCACGTGAATCTCGGCAGCGCCTGCGGCGACGATCGCGCGCTGCCAGCGGCTCAGGGCCGCCTCGACACCGAAGGGGCCGGAATCTCGCGCCGCGATGATGCGCCGATCGGGAGAGACCGCGAGCAGCACGGCATCGGTGAAGCCGAGCGCATGCATGTCATCGACGGCGAAGACCGAGGCGACATAACGCCGGCCGGACCGGCCGCGCCAGGCGGTGAAGCGGCGTTCGCTGAGGCTCGCGGCACTGCGCAGCGGCATCTCGCGCGCGACGAGGGGCTCGTCGAAAAGATCGGGGGTATAGCGATAGGCGAGAGCGGCCATGTCCGTTCCTCCGTGATAGGAACAAAATGGGAACGACAGGGAGATAAGTCAAGCGTTGGAACCGGCAGCTCCCGAGGCGGCGTAAAGTTCTGCTGTCAGGGTTTGTCAGGAGCCTGCGCCGCGAGCGGGTCGAGGCCGAGCGCGGCGAGTTCCGCCCGCCCCTGCGCCAGCAGCCTGTCGCAGGCTGTTTCGATCCGTTCCTGCAGCTCATGCTGAAAGGCGAGCTTGCCGAGACCCGGCATGATCGGTGGCAGGATCTCGATGCGGATCGTGCCGGGTCGGCGCAGGAACTTTCGCCGCGGCCAGTAGAGACCGGTATTGAGTGCGACGGGAACGCAGGGGACGCCGAGCTCGGCGTAGAGATGGGCGGCGCCGAACTTGTAGGCCGGTGGGGCGCCGGGGGGGCGGCGCGTGCCTTCCGGGAAGATCAGCAGCTGACGGCCGTTCTGACCGAGCTCGACCTTGGCGCGCCGCGTGACGTCGGACAGGGCGCGGGCTCGGGCACCGCGGTTGACGGGAATCATGCGCAGCTGGTTCAGCGCCCAGCCGAAGAGCGGGATCCAGGTCAGCTCGCGCTTCAGGATGAAAACCGGGTTCTGGAAGATCGTGACGAGTGTGAAGGTCTCGACGAAGGACTGATGCTTCGCCGCCACCATCAGGCCGCCCTGCGGAATGTTCTCGATGCCGGTGACCTCGTAGCGCGTGCCGGCGACCACGCGCAGCAGCCAGAGCGAGGACCGCGACCAGGCGATGGCAGCGGCCAGCAGGATCCGCCTCGGCAAAAACAGCGCCGGTAGAATGATGAAGATCAGCCAGAGGACAAGATTGGCATAGAAGAGTGTGTTGAAGGCGAGGGAGCGCAGGACGAGCATGCTGCGCAATGAGCCCGAGACGCGGCGCCGGTCAAGCACTTGCGCGATTTCGGGACTCAGCCCTCGTGGCGGGAATGGCCCGGCAGCCGCGACCGCTTCTCGGCCGCGGGGCCCAGAAGCTCGGCCGGCTTCGACGAGACAGGCTTGCGGCCGCCGGTGATCACCGAGAGCCGCGAATTCTCGGGATCGCTTTCGACGAGACTGCGCAGGCGTGCGACGAGATATTTCACGTATTCCGGCGCGAGGACCTTGATCGTCGCCCAGCGATACCACCAGCCTGTCGTGTCGAGATGCTCGGTGACGACCGGGTGGGGGATCAGCGTGACGCCCGGCATGGCATGGGCGAATTCTGCGACCGTGCGCGGCATGTGGTAGTTCGAGGTCACGACCATCAGCGAGCGAAAGCCGTGCTCGCGGACCCAGCGCCGCGCCTCGATGGCGTTGCCGATGGTGTTGCGGGCGCGGTAGTCGAGATCGACGCAGCAATTGAGCAGGTCGCGCGAGGCGGGGTTGAGCTTGGCCAGTTCCTCGCGGCTGGTCTTCTCGTTGACGCCGCTGATCAGGAGCCGTGAGCCGCGATCGGCCCCAAGCAGTCCGATGGCGTCGCCGATACGCTGGGCGCCGCCGGTGACCACGACGATCGCGTCCGTACGCGGGGAAGTCGCCGGTTCCTGCGCGTCGATGGCCGAGGCGAAACGCACATAGCCGAGGCCGAGCAGCGCGACGCAGGTCCCCGCCAGCGCAGCGACGGTCAGAGCCAGGATGCGGCGCAGCGAGGGCCGCACAGCCTGCCCGGAGCCCCGGATCGCTGAATCCGGCGGCTCGATCCCGAGATCGTCCTTCGTGCTGCCGATCATGGCCATGATATCGTTGGCATAACCCGGCATTCGGGCATAACGGCGGCGGCGGCATGCCGGCTTTCGCCGCAGGAGTGAAGGATCCGTTGACGTCTGGCTGTCGCCCCGCGCGCGCTCATGACAGCATCCGCAGATAGTGACGGACGGTGAAGCGCGAGACGAGACCGGCGATGGCGGCGACCACCATTGCGACGAGAAGCACCGCGGCATAGCCGGCCCAGCCGATTTCGAAGGCGCCGAACAGAGCCTGCAGCTGCTCGGCCTCCGGCGCGGTGCGCCAGCGCGAGACGATGAAGCCGATGAGGGCGATGGCTAGGATCGCGGCGAAGCCGCCGAAAGCCCCACCCTTAAGGCCCAGCCTGATGAAGCGGCTCTGGAACTCACGGGCGATGAAGCCGTCATCGGCGCCGACGAAATGCAGCACCTCGACACTGTCGCGGCTGCCCGCCATCGCGCCGCGTGTGGCGAAAGCGACGGCGAGCGCGGCCGCTGTCAGGACGAGCAGAACGATCGCGAAGCCGGAGGCGACGATGGTGCCGGCCATGGCTGAGAGCCGCCGGACCCAGAGCCGGTGATCATCGAGGATGGCCGTCGGCACCTCGCGGCGCAGCGCCGGGCCGAAGCTCGCCAGATCCGGGCTGGCGCCGCTCTTGAGCTTGAGCACGATCAGGCGCGGAATCGGCAGCTCGACGAGGTCGAGGCCGGTGCCGAGCCAGGGCTCGAGCAGCTTGTCCGATTCGGCCTTCGGCACGGCGCGCACGCTGTCGATGCCGTCGAGCGCCTGCGCCATCGCCACGGCGCGCGCGACATCGCCGTCGATGCTGCGATGCGAATCGGGACGGATCTGGATGGTCATCTCGTTGGAGATGGCCCCCCGCCACTGATCGGAAGCGCGCGCGGCGAGCACGGCGACGCCGGCGCTGAGCGCGGCGAGGAAGGTCAGGATCGCGATCACCGCCATAAGCGCGCGGCCGGCAACGGTGTCGACAGGCACGAGCGGCAGGTCGCGCCGCAGATTGGGCGGCAGCGTCCTTTCTTCGCGCTCCGGTTCGTGATGGCTGAGCTCAGGCGTCGACATGCAGATGCCCGTCGGCCAGCACGAGGCGCGGCGCGTCGTAGATCTCCATGAGATTGAGATCATGCGTGGCGATGATCACGGCGGTGCCGAGCGTCTGCAGCTCCATGAACAGCCGCAACAGCCGCCGACCGAGGCCGGGATCGACATTGCCGGTCGGCTCGTCGGCGAGCAGCAGTTCCGGCCGGCCTATCAGGGCGCGGGCGATGGCGGCGCGCTGCTTTTCGCCACCGGAGAGGACCGGTGGCACGGCATGCATGCGCTCGCCGAGCCCGACCCAGCGCAGCAATTCGACCACCTCGGCGCGATAACTCGCCTCCTCCTTGCCGAGCACCCGCAGCGGCAGCGCGACATTCTCGTAGACGGTGAGATGGTCGAGCAGGCGGAAATCCTGAAAGACCACGCCCATGCGGCGGCGAAAGGCGGTGAGCGTGTCGGCATCGAGGCGCGAGACATCCTGACCGAACAGGTTCACCAGCCCGCGCGTCGGTTTCAACGCCATCAGGATGAGACGCATCAACGTCGTCTTGCCCGCACCGGACGGGCCGGTGAGATACTGGAACGAGCGCGGCGCGATGCTGAAGTTGATGTCCTTCAGCACCTCCGGCCCCATGCCATAACGCAGGCCGACATTTTCGAACCGAACCAAGCGGTCTTCCTCATTCAGCGAAACGCGTATCCGCGCCGATCCTACACCGCAAGCGAGCCTGCCCGGAACGGCGCGATGGGTGCAGTCTGCGTCACAGATTCTTCACGGGGCGTTAACCATAAATCGTGCCAATAGCAGCGGGCATTTCCGTTCGCCGCCATTCGTGCTTCAGCGCCTGTCGTCGTGCCAGATCCTGAAGGACGAATCCCGGGCCGAAGCGTACCGGAGACACCCGGCCATCGTTGCGAAGAGATTGCCTCAAGCCCATGCTGATCGTCTGCCCATCCTGTGCCAGCCAGTATGAACTCGACGCGGCCAAACTGGGGCCGGAAGGTCGAAAGGTGCGCTGCGCGAGCTGCAAGACCGCATGGCATGTCGAGCCGGTCGCCGTCTTTCCCGATGCACCCAGCGAGGAGGAGACGAAAGCCCTGCTGGCGGAGGAGATGGAGCGCGCTGCCGCCATCGACGCCGAGATCACCGCGCTTGCCGCCGAAACCAGTGAGAAGGCGGTTGCTGAGGCGGAATCCGACATCGTCTCCACTAGCAGGCCTGTCGCCCGGCGCGGCAGGCCTGGTGCGGCAAGGGCAACCGCTTCCAGGGTGAAGGGTTTGCGGCGCGCGGCGGCGTTACCGGCGGCGGCCGCAGTCGCGGGTCTTGCCCTGCTCGGCCTCTTCGCATGGCAGCGCAACGCAGTCGTCCGCGCTGCACCGCAGCTCGCGAGCGTGTTCGAGACGGCCGGGCTACCGGTGAATGTGAGGGGCCTGAGCCTGGGCGCGATCGAGAGCGGGCTCGTCGAGGATGGTGCGAACCGTTTCCTCGTCGTCGAGGGCGATGTCACCAATATCACCAAGAGCAAGGCGAAAGTGCCGCTGATCGAGGTCGCGGTGAAGGATGCTGCCGGCGCGACGCTCTACACCTGGACGACGGAGTCGCCGCGGGCGAGCCTGGAGCCTGCCGAACTCATCCGTTTCCGGGCCCGGCTGGCCTCTCCCCCGGAAAGCGGGCGGTCCGTGCGGGTGCGCTTCACTTCGGCCGCGACAACCGCCAATATCGCCAGCACGCCCTGACGCTGCTAGGACGGGTGCTTGTCGATCGGGCCTGTCGGGCTGGACGGCGTTCATCAACAATCGCTGCACGGGCCCCGGCGCATCGATCTTGCGCGGGCCGGTTGCGGCCGGAAACGAAGACGGAGACATCATGCCGGAACGGCGGATCAGGGTTCTTTACGACGAGGCTGCGATCGCGCGGCGCAACCAGGAGATGGCGGAGGCCATTGCCGCCAGCAATCCCAAGGATCTGCTCGTCGTTGCCGTTCTGAAGGGCAGCTTCATGTTCGCGGCCGACCTGATCAGGGCGATGCACCGCATCGGCCTCGCGCCGCAGGTCGAGTTCATCCACCTCTCGAGCTACCGGTCGGGAACCGTCTCGTCGGGGCAGGTCGAAATCCTGCGCGACGTGCAGAGCGAGGTGCGCGGGCGCGACGTGCTTCTGGTCGACGACATCCTGGAATCCGGCCGCACGCTGGCTTTCGCCAAGGATCTGCTGGCCGCACGCGGTGCCGCGAAGGTGTCCACCGCGGTTCTGTTGGAAAAGCCGCATAAGCGCGCGGTCAACATCCAGGCTGATTATGTAGGCTTCGAATGCCCGGACTATTTCGTCGTCGGCTACGGCATGGATGTCGCGCATTCCTATCGCCAACTGCCTTTCGTCGGCGTGATCGAGACGGAAGATCAGGCCGGACTGCCGGGCATCTGAGGAACTGCGATGTCACGTATTCTGGTCGTCGACGACGAGGAGCCGCTGCGCGTGCTGGTGGCGCGCGGCCTCAGCCTGGACGGCCATAGCTGCCTCACTGCTGCCGATGGCGCCGAGGCGCTCGACATCCTTCTGGCGGAGGAGGGGCGCTTCGACCTGCTGCTGACGGATATCCGCATGCCGCTGATGGACGGGATCGCGCTGGCGCTCGCCGCCAAGCAGCGCTTCCCCGAGCTGACCATCATGCTGATGACCGGCTATGCCGAGCAGCGCGAGCGCGCGAAGAGCCTGGAGACGATCGTCGCCGAAGTGATGGCGAAACCCTTCACCATCGCCGAACTCCGCGCCACCGTGATGAAGGTAATCGAGCGCTCGATCGGCGGATAATCCTCAGCGGTTGAGCCACCAGATCGAGGCATTGAGCAGGGTCGCGAAGGAGACCCATGCGAGATAGGGCCAGAGCAGATTGGCGGCGAGCCGGTCGAGCAGTCTGAAGGCGGCGATGGTCGCGAGGATCAGGACGAGCAGCGGCAGGATGACGATCAGCCCCGCCAGCGGGCTGTTGGCACCGAAGAAGGCGAAGGACCAGCCGATATTGAGCAGAAGCTGCAGGTGATAGACCAGCAGCGCGCGGCGCCGGCCGGGCACCCCGACAGGGATGCGCAGGATGCGGAAGGCCGCCAGCGCCATCAGCGCATAGAGCGCGGTCCAGACCGGCGCGAAGATCCAGTTCGGCGGGTTGAAGGCCGGCTTGGCGAGCCCGGCATACCACCCCGCAATCTGAGGAACCGTGACTGCACCGCCGAGCACCGACGCTGCGACGACCGGCAGGATCGCGATGATCAGCGCCGCCCAGAGGGGGGAGCGGCGTTCGGAGTGAATTCCCGGAAGCGTGTTCATACCCGGAAGATGATGCCGGTGCGTTGGGGCGGCAAGGCTGCCGGGCGCCACCTGACATGCGTCCTGCTCTGGATGGCATGTCTTCCGGTCATGGAACTCTTCCTGAGAAGGCGGAGGCCGCTTGCGAGACCGGGCGCTAGGCCCGCCGTTCGGGGCGAGCCGCTGCGGTAGCGCGCTCCGGCTGACCAGCTTGCGCCGGACCGACCACTTCGCGCATGGCGACATAGGTATAGAACGACGACACGTTGGGGTCGTCGTGGAAAACCTCGCGCGCGAAGGCCGCGTAGGCTTCCATGCTCTCGACCTGAAGGTGGAGGACGAAATCCGCGCCTCCCGTCACATAGGACGCGTACCGAACCTCCGGCCGCAAACGCAGCTTGCGCGCGAAGGCCTCGGCGAGCTGAGAGCCCCTGTCGATCGAGACCAGCACGTGAATTGTGACGGGAACGCCGAGCACGGCGGGGTTCACGATGGAGATGTCGGCCGTGATGATCTTTTCCGCTCGCAATCGCCGGAGGCGGCGGAGCACGGCGCTCTGAGACAATCCGACTCGCTCCGCCAGGACGCGGGCCGGCGTCTGGTTGTCGCGCTGCATCTCTTCGAGCAGGGCATGGTCGAACTGATCGAGGTCGGCGATTTTCGGCATCATGAGTTTCCTGGCGACGAAAATAGTCGCCCTATGGTGAAAAGCACCAACTTTAATTTTGGCTGAGCCCTAGAGTGCGTCTGACCGATCATGCGAGATCGTGTCGACATAGGCAGCGTGACGGTTGGAGAGACGATGAGCACGAAAAGCTGGAGCCCGCGGAGCCTCGCAGCGCAGGCGATGGGCAAGGTCGATTCGGTGACCAAGGCCGTGGTGCCGCCGATCCATGTCTCGACGACCTATATCCGCGACGAGGACAACGGCTACTCGACTGGTTTCATCTATGGCCGGCCTGACAACGAGACGGTCCATGAGGCGCAGGCCGTGCTCGCCATGCTGGAAGAGGCCAAGGCCGGCGCGCTGCTGTTCGGCTCGGGCATGGCTGCGGCGACCGCCGTGTTCCAGGCGCTCTCACCCGGCGACCACGTCGTCGCCTCCAAGGTGATGTACTGGGCGCTGCGCGCCTGGCTGCTCAACGAGGCGACACGCTGGGGCCTGAATGTCGATTTCGTCGAGACCGACGATCTCGCTGCGCTCAAGGCAGCCGTGAAGCCCGGCGCGACCAAGCTCGTCTGGATCGAGACGCCGTCGAACCCGCTCTGGACCATCACCGACATCGCGGCCGCGGCCGAGATCGCGCACAACGCCGGCGCGCGGCTCGCGGTGGATTCGACCTGCGCCTCGCCGGTGCATACGCGGCCGCTGACGCTCGGCGCCGACATCGTGATGCATGCGGCGACCAAGGTTCTCAACGGCCATTCCGACGTCGTCGCCGGGGCGCTCTGCGCCAATGCCGACGATGAGTTCTGGAACCGCATCAAGACCGTGCGCAAAGGGCAGGGCGGCATCCTCGGCCCGTTCGAGGCTTACCTCCTGATGCGCGGCATGCGCACGCTGCATCTGCGGCAGGAGCGCCAGTCGGCTTCGGCGATGGAATTGGCGCAGCGCCTCTCGGCTCATCCGCTGGTGGCGCGCGTGCTCTATCCCGGCCTGCCGCAGCACCCCGGCCACGACATCGCTGCGCGGCAGATGGAAGGCGGCTTCGGCTTCATGCTGTCGATCCAGGTCACCGGGGGCGAGGCGGCGGCGGTCAAGGCTGCGGCCCATGTCGAACTCTACAAGCGTGCGACCTCGCTTGGCGGCGTCGAGAGCCTGATCGAGCATCGCGCCTCTATCGAGGGCGCCGGCTCGCCCTGTCCGACCGATTTGCTGCGCCTCTCGACCGGCATCGAGGATGTCGGGGACCTCTACGCCGATCTCGACCAGGCGCTGAAGGCCGGGCACGTTTGAGGGGCAGCTAGATCCAGATCGCTTTGGCGAGCTTCAGATAGCGCGCCCGCGCGGCCAGGCCGTTGTGCCCGCCATTGACCAGCTTCGTCACCCGCTCGACATCGTCGGCATCGGCGGCTGCGCCGATGCCGCGCTCGCGCCAATAGGAAAAGGCGACGGAGAGCGCGATCGCAGGTTCCTTTGCCTGCTCGGGCTCGGCTTCAAGATCGATGCCGAGAAGCTGCCCGAAGCGGCGATAGTTCGCCCGGCCGGTGAGCTGGAAGATGCCGCGGCCATGATAGCGAATGCCGTCGCCGGCCTGGGTGTTGCCGAGATCGCGCCGGCCTTCGTAGCGGGTGAAGTAGACGGGGCCGCCATATTCCTCGAGCGTGCGGAAGCCGGCGGTCTCGTGTGCGGCTTGCGCGAGGAAATGGCATATGCGCAGCCGCGTCGTCACGCCGTGGCCGGGCGCCAGCCGATCGAAGCCGCCTGCAATGCCGGCGAGGATCGCCGCGCCTCCATCGGGCGCGAGCCGGCGAAGCTTCGGCTCGGTGACGGCTGAGGGCGCTGGTGCCACAATCGTCGGCGCTCCCGTCCGGCCAAAAATCGACATGCGCAGGCTCCCCTGAGATTTGAGCCGGCCAGCATGCGGCCGCCGTCCGGACCGGGGATAGAAGTGCCCCTTTATCCCCGCATTCCGTCACAGGGCTGAAACACCGCTTCGTTACGCGGCACCGATCCCGCAGGAGGCGACGACCATGCAAGCCCTCGAGACCAATCGCCGTGCGTTGCTGCTCGGCCTCGGCGCCGCCGCGCTGACGACGCAGGCCATGACCGCTTCGGCCCGCACCTTGCCGGCTCTGCCGACCGCGAATATCGGCTCCGACACCGCCTATTGGACTGCCGTGCGCAATCTCTATGCGGTGACGCCGGACATGGTGAACCTGGAGAACGGCTATTGGGGCATCATGGCCGAGCCGGTGAAGGCAGAATACAAGCGCCTGACCGACTTCGTGAATTTCGAGAACACGGTCTATGCCCGCACCAAGATCGGCAAGGACCTCGACGATGTCCGCACGCCGCTCGCCGCCTTTCTCGGCGTCGCGCGCGAGGAGATCGCGCTGTCACGCGGCGCGACCGAGGCTCTGCAGGCGCTGATCTCCGGCTACAACAAGCTGAAGCCCGGCCACACGGTGCTCTATGCCGATCTCGACTACGACTCGATGCAGTATGCGATGAACTGGCTGAAGGGCCGCCGCGGCGTCGATGTCGTCAAGTTCGCCATCCCGGAGCCGGCGACCCGTCAGGCGGTGCTCGACGCCTATGACGCTGCGCTCAAGGCCAATCCGAAGACCCGGCTCCTGCTGCTGACCCATGTCAGCCACCGCACCGGCCTGATGATGCCGGTCAAGGAGATCGTCGCCATGGCGAAGGCGCGCGGCGCCGACGTCATCCTCGACGCCGCCCATAGCTGGGGCCAGGTCGAGTTCCAGGCCAAGGACCTCGGCGTCGATTTCATCGGCTTCAATCTGCACAAATGGATCGGCGCGCCGCTCGGCGTCGGCATGCTCTACATCAACAAGGAGCGCCTGGCCGACATCGACACCTATCTGGCCGACGAGGACTTCAAGGCCGACGATGTGCGCTCGCGGCTGCATACCGGCACGGTGAACTTCGCCGCCCAGCTCACGGTGCCGACGGCGCTGGCGTTGCATCAGGAGATCGGCCCGCAGGCCAAGGAGGCGCGCTATCGCCATCTGCGCAACTACTGGGTCGCCAAGGCGCGAGAGCTGAAGGGCGTGGAAATCCAGACGCCGGACGATCCGAGCATGGTCGCCGGCATCACCTCCTTCGCGCTGACCGGCAAGCGCACGGTGGCGGAGACCAACGCGATCGTCGCGGAGCTGCGGGACAAGCACAGGGTAATGACGGTGCGTCGTGGCGGCGTCGCCCAGGGCGACACGATCCGCATCTCACCGGCGCCCTACATCATGGAAGCTGATCTCGATCGCTTCATCGCCGCGCTGGCGGTGGTTTCGGGCAACCGGGCGGGCTGAGGCCGATCGGGAAGCCGCGGGGCGGGGGTCCATGCACCCGTCCCGCCGCAAGCAGTGCGCCGCGGTTACGGCACGTGTCAGCCGCTGATGGCGGTATATTCGGTCTCGATCGAGGAGGCGTGAACCTCGTGGTCGAAGCCGTAGATATGGATTGAAATCGCCTCGCCGGGCCCGAAATTACGCATGCGGTGGATGTTCGGGCCTGAGGGCAGCATGCAGGCAACGTAGCCCGGCTGGCGCTCCTGCTCCTCGGTAGGCACGGCGCGGGCGCCGTCGATGGCCCGATACCACGTCTCGGTGACGGTGCCGGAGACGACGCCAAAGCAGCAAGAGCAATGGTGATCATGGATCGAGGTGGCCGAGCCTTCGCCCCAGACGATGGCCCAGACGCTGACATCCTCATTGCCGGCGAGCAGGTTGCGGCTGTAGCCGCCCGCCTTGCGCTCCAGCGGCAGGCGCTGGATCAGATCGGGCATGGCGACAAGCTCGTGCAGGACTTCTCGCGCTGCTGAGAGATAGTCGCGCGACAGCGTGCCTGCATCGGTCCGCAGGCTCTGGAGTACGGCCCCACGCCGCTCCTCGTTCAGAAACCCCTGCATGTCGTCCCCCTCTCGAACCCTTGCGAAAAAGGATACGGGAGGGGGGCGGGCATTGGTTTGCGCAGTTGGAGAATTTTCTTCCCTGATTGGAACCTGTTGCCCTAAATGGGATAATATATGGAAAATATTCTCTGCTTCGTTCTTCCGGAAAGAAGCTGATGCCGAATTCGCCGAGGTTTCATGGCCAAGCTCGATGCTTTCGACCTGCGCATTCTGGCGCGGCTGCAGGAGGATGCGAGTCTGCCGCTCGCTGAACTCGCGGAGGCGGTGGGGCTATCGTCATCGCCCTGCTGGCGGCGGGTGCAGAAGCTCGAGGAGGGCGGCTACATCAAGCGCCGCGTAGCGCTGCTCGACCGCGAGATGCTCAAGGCCGGCGTCACGGTCTTCATCGCGATCAAGACGGCCCGCCATTCGATGGAGTGGCTGGAGCGCTTTCATCAGGCCGTGCACGACTTGCCGGAGATCGTCGATTTCTACCGGATGAGCGGCGAGATCGATTATCTGCTCAAGGCCTATGTCGCCGACATCGCCGCCTATGACGCGCTCTACAAGAAGCTGATCTCGCGCATCGATCTCAGCGACGTGACCTCGATGTTTGCGATGGAGGAGCTGAAATCCACCTCGGCGATCCCGCTGGGTTTCGCCGAGGTGTGAACGCTGAAGGCGGAGGGAGGAACGAACCGTTCCCTTTCCGCCAGCCGAACCGCCGAAGCCGGGCCGGATCTCAGAAGCGGTAGGTGACGCCGGCGCCGATGAGCCAGGGGTCGATCTTGACCTTGCCGGCAATGAGCCCGTTGTTCACCTTCACCTTGGGCTCCAGGAAGATTTTCTTGACGTCGAAGTTGAGGCCCCAGTGCTGGTCGATCATGTAGTCGAAGCCGGCCTGGAGCGCGAAGCCGAAGGAATCCTTCAGGTCGAAATCGGTGAAGCCGCCCTTGGCCTTCTCGTTGAAGAAGACGGTGTAGTTCACGCCGACGCCGAGATACGGCTTGAAGGCGCCGAGGTCGGTGAAGTGGTACTGCAGCATCAGGGTCGGCGGCAGCAGCCAGGCCGAGCCGATGCGCGCGCCGGCGAGGCTGCCCGCACCCTTCACATTATGCGGGGTGACGCCGAGGATGAGCTCGGCGGCGATGTTCTTGGTGAAGAAATAGGTGATGTCGAGCTCGGGCACGACCGAATTGGAGATATCGACCTTGCCGCCGACGACCGGCGCACCGCCCAGCCTCAGGCTCGCTTCTTCCTGCGGCATGACGAAGAGCGCGCGTCCGCGGATCATCCACGGGCTCCAGTTGGTGAGCACCGGGGCCAGGGGAGCGGCCTTGGTCGAGGGCAAATCGGCCGCCTGGGCGCTGGTCAGCGCCGTGGCGCCCAGCAGCACGGCGGCAAGAGAAAGACGGATCGAGCGAGACATCATGGTAGCAGCTTCCGGAGTCGCGAGCCTGCGACGCGGGTTGCGCCTCAAAGCTCATGCCTCCATCAGCGCCGGTTTCGCGCGATGCGAATTGACGCGGATCAACCCGAAAGGAGCGCGCCGCGGCCTGTCGCTTTCAGGCCACAGCGGCCGGCTCAGCCCTTCACGCCCTTCTGATAGTCCTTGATGGCCGAGAAGGTCACATCGGGGGCGCGCTCGGCGTCGTATTTCAGCGTGAACTGGGATGAGGCCATGAAGACGGGGTCGCCGTCGAGGTCGTCGGCCATGGCCGAGGGCTTCAACCCGACGAATTTCGCCAGCGCCGCCTTGTCGTCCGACGAGACCCAGCGGGCGATCGCGAACTGGCAAGGCTCGAAGTCGATCGGCAGCGAATACTCCGCTTCCATGCGCTCCTTGAGCACGTCGAGCTGGAGGGCGCCGACGACGCCGACGATGGCGGGCGCGCCGTCATGCGGCAGGAAGAGCTGGACGACGCCTTCCTCCGCCATCTGCTGCAGGGCTTCGCGCAGCTTCTTGGCCTTCATCGCGTCCTTCAGCTTGACGCGGCGCAGGATTTCCGGCGCGAAGCTTGGCACCCCCTTGAAGACGATGTCCTCACCCTCGGTCAGCGTGTCGCCGATGCGCAGCGTGCCGTGGTTGGGCAGGCCGACGATGTCGCCGGCGAAGGCTTCCTCCGCGATCGAGCGGTCGCGTGCGAAGAAGAACTGCGGCGCGTTGAGCGGCATCGGCTTGCCGGTGCGGACGAGCTTGGCCTTCATGCCGCGCGTCAGCTTGCCCGAGCAGACGCGCATGAAGGCGATGCGGTCGCGATGGTTGGGGTCCATGTTCGCCTGGATCTTGAAGACGAAGCCAGTCATCTTCGGCTCAGACGCTTCGATCGGGCGCTTGTCGGCGAGCTGGGCGCGCGGGCTCGGGGCGTAGGCGCCGAGCGCATCGATGAGGTCGCGCACGCCGTAGTCGCGCAGTGCCGCGCCGAAATAGAGCGGCGTCAGATGGCCCTCGCGGAAGGCCTGCAGATCGAAGGGCTTCAGGCCCTCGGCGGCGAGGAAGACCTCTTCGCGCCAGGACTCGGCGGCGCCATGCGGCAGAAGCTCGTCGAAGAGCGGATCGTCCCAGCCGGAGACGCGCTGATCCTCGGCGCTCTCGTCGCCCTTCTGGTTGCGGCGGAAGGTGTTGGCCTTCAGGTCGTAGGTGCCGGCGAATTCGCGCCCGCGGCCGACCGGCCAGGTCATCGGCGCGACGTCGAGCGCCAGCGTCGTCTCGATCTCGTTGATCAGGTCGAAGGGGTCGCGGGTCTCGCGGTCGACCTTGTTGATGAAGGTTACGATCGGGATATCTCTGAGACGGCAGACCTCGAAGAGCTTCTTGGTGCGGTCCTCGATGCCCTTCGCCGCGTCGATCACCATGACGGCGGAGTCGACCGCGGTCAGCGTCCGGTAGGTGTCTTCCGAGAAGTCTTCGTGGCCGGGCGTGTCGAGCAGGTTGAAGACATGGCCGCCATATTCGAAGGTCATCACGGAGGTGACGACCGAGATGCCGCGCTGGCGCTCGATCTTCATCCAGTCCGACGAGGTCTGGCGGCGGCCCTGCTTGGCGCGGACTTCGCCGGCGAGCTGAATGGCGCCGCCGAAATAGAGCAGCTTCTCGGTCAGCGTCGTCTTGCCCGCGTCAGGGTGCGAGATGATGGCGAAGGTGCGCCGGCGCGCATGCGGCGCGGGGCGGGCCGCGGACGCCTCGATGGTCGAAAGATCGGTCATGGCGCGCATCAAGACGGAAGGGGGGCGGAAGTCAATTGGTTGTACGGAACGTCATTCTCGGGCGTAGCGAAGCGCAGACCCGAGAATCTCCTCCCGGAGGAGGCTGGGCGCGTCATTGTCATGAGATGCTCGGGTCAAGCCCGAGCATGACGGCTCTTGCTCAATTCTTCAGCCGATATCCCGTCTTGAAGATCCAGCCGACCACTGCGATGCAGGCGGCGAGGAAGACGAGCGTCATGCCGAGGCTCACGCCGAGGCTGACATCGGCGAGCCCGAAGAAGCTCCAGCGGAAGCCGCTGATCAGATAGACGACCGGGTTGAACAGCGTCACCGTCTGCCAGAAGGGCGGGAGCATGCTGATCGAGTAGAAGGAGCCGCCGAGGAAGGCGAGCGGCGTCACGATCAGCAACGGGATGACCTGCAGCTTCTCGAAGCCGTCGGCCCAGATGCCGATGATGAACCCGAACAGGCTGAAGGTCGTCGCCGTCAGCACCAGGAAGAGCAGCATCATGAAGGGGTGCTCGATCCGGAGCGGGACGAAGAAGGCCGCCGTTGCGAGGATGATGAGGCCGAGCAGGATCGATTTCGACGCGGCCGCGCCGACATAGGCTATCACCGCCTCCCACCAGGCGACGGGAGCGGAGAGCAGCTCGTAGATCGTGCCGGTGAATTTCGGGAAATAGATCGCGAAGGAGGCGTTGGCGATGCTCTGCGTCAGCAGCGAGAGCATGATCAGGCCGGGCACGATGAAGGCGCCATAGGGCACGCCGTCGATCGACTGCATGCGTGAGCCGATCGCCCCGCCGAAGACGATGAAATAGAGCGAGGTCGACAGCACCGGCGAGACGATGCTCTGCAGCGGCGTGCGCCAGGTGCGCGCCATCTCGAAGCGGTAGATCGCCGCGATGGCATGCGGGTTGAAGCTTGCGGCGCTCATGCCCGCTCCCTCACCAGATTGACGAAGATCTCTTCCAGCGAACTCTGGCTGGTGCTGAGGTCGCGGAAGCGGATGCCCGCTTCCGACAGGCCCTGGAGCAGTGTGGTGATGCCGGTGCGCTCGGCCTGGGTGTCGTAGGTATAGACGATCTCATCGCCACCCTCAGACAGCTTCAGGTCGAAGCCCGCGAGCGTCGCCGGGACGGCGCCGATCGGCTGCTGGAGCTGCAGGGTGAGCTGCTTCTTGCCGAGCTTGCGCATCAGCTCGGCCTTTTCCTCGACCAGGATGATTTCGCCCTTGGAGATCACGCCGACGCGGTCGGCCATTTCCTCGGCCTCTTCGATGTAGTGCGTGGTCAGGATGATGGTGACGCCATCATCCCTGAGCCGGCGCACCATCTGCCACATGTCCTGCCTGAGCTCGACATCGACGCCGGCCGTCGGCTCGTCAAGGAAGAGGATGCGCGGCTCGTGCGAGAGCGCCTTGGCGATCATCACGCGCCGCTTCATGCCGCCGGAGAGGCGGCGGATCTGCGTGTCCTTCTTGTCCCAGAGCGAGAGGTCCTTGAGGATTCGCTCGATCAGGGCCGGATCCTTCGGCTTGCCGAAAAGCCCGCGGCTGAAGCTGACCGTGCTCCAGACGGTCTCGAATGCATCGGTCGTCAGCTCCTGCGGTACGAGGCCGATGGCGGAACGGGCCGCGCGATAGTCGCGCTGGATGTCGTGCCCATCCGCCAGAACCGTGCCTGTGCTCGGCCGCACGAGCCCGCAGATAATGCTGATCAGCGTCGTCTTGCCGGCGCCGTTGGGGCCGAGCAGAGCGAAGATCTCGCCGCGCCGGATGGCGAGGTCCACCGATTTCAGCGCGCTGAAGCCGGTGGCATAGGTTTTGGAGAGGCCGGAGACCGAGATGATCGGCGGGGTCGTGTCTGACATGGGCGGCATATAGGGGAGCCGGAGCTTGGTTGCGATGGCAGGGCCATGCCGGGAAAGCATGATCGCCTGTCAGTTCGTGGCGGGAAGCGCCGCCGCAAACGAGAAGGCCGGGCGCAGGGCCCGGCCTTCTTC
Source organism: Allobosea sp. 05T438 (assembly GCF_056396025.1). Taxonomy (NCBI): domain Bacteria; kingdom Pseudomonadati; phylum Pseudomonadota; class Alphaproteobacteria; order Hyphomicrobiales; family Alloboseaceae; genus Allobosea; species Allobosea sp. 05T438. Next base: position 71,966 of record NZ_JBFTKQ010000014.1, on the reverse strand, counting down.
ACGCGACGCAACCGCACGCTACTTCATGAAAAACCACAGCAGGATGATGATCGGGATCGGAATACCCACAAGCCACAGGATGATGGAACGCATTGGCAGCCCCTCATTGAAAGGATGATGCTGCGGCAACGCTTCCGGGCGGGTAAAAGTTCCTACCGGTCCGTGCCTGGGACGGGGCCAGGGCTTCCGCGCTCGGGTGCCAGATAGGCTGGTAGCCATGCTTCAGCGCGGCAAGCGTGGCTGGCGGGGTGAGAACGGTCGCCAGCCCTTTCGGACGGGGATGAAGCGCAACATAGCCGGCTGGTGACCAGAGCAGGGCGGTGTCTGCGCGCAGTGCCAGAAATGCTCCTTCGCTCTCGGACAGGAGCATCGCGCCGTCCGGCAGTTCTTCTGCCGGCAGCCGGTGCATGCGCTTGGCCCGTCCTATCCGGCGATCGGCATCGAGGATGCGGTCGATTTCGGGAAAGAGCGGCGTTTCCAGGAGGCGCAGGCCCTGCACCAGCGCGTCGCGATAGGCGAGCGCGTCGCGGCGGCGGCATTCCATGCAGGGGCGATGGCCGGCTGCGAGCGCCGTCACCTCGTCGCAAAAGAAGAGCTCGGTATAACCGTGGCCCCAGACCTTCCGGCGCCGCCCCTTGAATGAGAGGACGCAACAAAGCCAGTGCTGCGTCGCCTGAATGCGGGTCGGCACCTCGCGCCGGTCGGGATCGTGGAAGCGGCCGCCGCGATTGCCGAAGAACAGCCCGCGCGCCGGGTCGGCGGTGAGCGTGCCGTCAGGCCTGACTCGGTTGGGCAGGGGCATCGACGATCTCCGTTACGAGCGCGGGATCATGATTTAGCCCCAGCGCGTCAGATCACGTCAGCGATGGCGATCGTGGCAGCTTCCCGCTGAAGCGCTGCATCGCCTGGATCGCCACCGGCAATCTATGCAAGGCAACGGCCGGCAAGGGGCGCGTCGGCGAGCGTGCGACGACAGGAAAAGGGGCTGGCGGTCGTTGCCGACCTCCAGCCCCTCTTTTCGTTCGGTCCGGTTCCGGCTGGCCTCGGTCCGGTCGGTTTCTCCGCAGCGGGGTTCTCAGGCGGCTCCGGCAGGGCGGCCGGCGTCCGCGTTGACGCGCTCGACATCACTGCGCGACAGGGCGAGATCGGAGAGGGCCCGTTCGTCCATCGCGTAGAGCGCGCGTGCGCTGCTCCTGGCATCGAGCCAGGCCTCGAGCTGCAACAGCAGCCCCAGGGCACGGCCGCTCGACCGGCGGGGAGCGGAGAAGGAAAGTCCGGCTATGGCAGGGCTGGCGTACATGACGCGCCTCCTGAGTGATCTAATCCACCCGGAATCTGCGCCTTGCCCGAGGGGGAAGCAAATGCGAAGTTCTTCGCATTGCCCAAGCTGAACTTGGCCTGACATGAGCCGTCGCCATCTCCCGCCCCTGGCTTCCCTGCGCGCCTTCGAAGCCGCTGCCCGGCATCGTAATTTTGAGAAGGCGGGGGATGAGCTCGCCGTTACCGCAAGCGCCGTCGGCCAGCATGTGAGGTCGCTCGAAGCCTGGCTGCGGCGCCCGCTCTTCATCCGGCTGCCGAGCAAGGGCGTTGCCTTGACCGAGATCGGCGAACGTTATGCCGCGACGATCTCGCAGGTGCTCGACCAGCTCAACGAAGCCACGGCCCGGGCTTTGAGACCGGAGGCGCCGAACGCCCTGACGGTCAGCACCTTGCCGAGCTTCGCCCTGAACTGGCTGATCCCAAGGCTCGGCTCGCTGAAGGAGCGCGAGCCCAACCTGGAGGTGCGGGTCGAGATCTCGGTGAGCCTGACCGATTTCGCCCGCGAGAATGTCGACGTAGCGATCCGCTTGGGCCGCGGCGGCTATCCGGGGTTGCAGACGGATCTCCTGATGGAGGAGAATTTCTTTCCCGTTTGCAGCGCCGCGCTGCTCGGCGACCCGGAGCGGCCGCTACGCGAGCCGGCGGACCTCAGCCATCACACCTTGCTGCATGAGATTCCGGAGGGAATCCCCGATTTCATTACCTGGCCGCGCTGGCTCGGCGCGGTCGGCCTGCCCCAGATCGACGCGACGCGGGGCCCACGCTTCTCGCACACCTTCCTGGCCTTGCAGGCCGCCGCGTCAGGGCAGGGGGTGGCGCTCGCCACCAATGTCCTGATCGGGGATTATCTCGATGCCGGTCGTCTGGTCCGGCCGTTCCCGCATCAGGTCAAAGGGCCGCACCAGTACTATCTGGTCTGCCCGGTGGCTTCCGCGCAGCGGCCGGCGATCGCGGCTTTCCGGAAGTGGATCTGCGACGAGGCGGCAGCCCATGTGGCGCTGAGCGTCGGTCCGTGAGCATGGCTGCCGCGCCGTCGTCACGGACGGCGCCTGATGCCGGTCACGCCGGAAGCAAAAAAGCCCCTCGGAGAGGGGCTTCAGTCTGGTCTCGAGAACTCAGGGGTGCCGAAGCCTCAGTAGTAGCCGCAGACCCGGCGGTAGCCGATGACGTTGCCCCAGCGGTCGAAACGCTCGACCAGATCACAGGAGCGGACGGGAGCGGCATAATAGCCGTGGCCATAAGCCGGGCGAGTGGCCGAGGCGATGATAGCGCCCGCGGCGAGCGCGCCAACCACACCGGCTCCGACGCCCCAGCCACCGTAGCCATAGCCCCAGCGCGGGCGCGCCTCGGCGCCGGAGGCGATGAAAGTGGTGGCCAGGGTCGCGGCCGCGAGGGTGGCGGTCAGCGTCTTGCGGAACGTCGTCATGCTCGTCTCTCCCGACTGGTGCGAGAGCGAACTGCTCGCCCTCTATGCCGATTGGTCGCGGGACGGAGCGGGGAGGTTCAATGCAGGAGGCGATTATTTTTTCGGGGTCGATCCGCGGGAGCGCGCGAACCCTGCTTTCATTGGCAAATCAGCCCGCCGCTCTCGCGTAGAAGCGCAGCAATTTCAGCCCCTCAGGGTTGTCCCAGTCCGCTTCGCCGACGAGATAGCCGACGCTACGCGCTTCATGATCGAGCACATAGGTCATTGGCATGCCGTAGAGGGCGAATGGCGTTGGCTGGGTCGATTTCGGCCCGGAAGCAACTGCGCCGGCAGCATCGATGAAGGTCGAGAGGTCGGCAAGCCCAAGGCGCTTGAGATAGGCGATCACGGTCGCCGCCGATTTGTCCAACGACACCGGAAGGACGACGAAGGGCTCATGCGCCGCTCTTGCCTGCAGGCGCCGCAGGATCGGCAGCTCGCGCCGGCAGGGCGGGCACCAGCTCGCCCAGAAATTCAGAAGAATGGCTTTGCCGCGATAAGCCGAGAGGGGCCTGCTCTTGCCGTCGAGGTCGGTGAGCGCGAGGGAGCCGGCATCCTCCGGCGGATCGAGCTGCACGAATTGCGAGGCGGAGCCGGCAAAGAGCGGCGGCCGCGCAAGAGCGGGCACGGCGGCAAGCGGCGAGAGCAGCGTCAGCGCGAGGGCTTGGCGGCGCGTCGGCGAGGGGGCGTTCAGCTCCGGTGCCGGTCCGCCGTTCTTCGAGTCAGGCATGGCCCCGCACCTAGCAGCAGGGAACACGGAAGTGGAGGCGGCGCGGCTTCCAACTCGCGAGCCTGTGATGTTCTCAGCCGGCTTCCGCGATGGGCGAAAGCCGGCGCTGGCGGTGCCTGTGGTCTGCCTTGCCCGGTTCAGACCTTTGCGGCGCTGGCAGCAGCGTCGATATTGGCGACGAGTTCCGCGTCCAATCCCAGCGAACCGGCGAGGCCGGCCAGGAAGTCCTTCTCCGGCGCAGTGTCCGGATTGATGGCGATGCGCGCCGCCGTATAGATCTGCGCGGCGAGTTCCGGGCTTTCTGAGGCTTCGACGAGTTCGTCGATCGAGGCTGGCTTGGCGAGTTCCTGTGCCAGCCAGGCATGGGCGTCCTGATCGAGATTGGCCTCCTTGAGGCCGCCGAGAATCGCATCGCGTTCTTCGGTGTCGATATGGCCATCAGCCGCCGCTGCCGCGATCATGGCGCGGACGAAGACGAGGGCGGTCGCTTCGCTCGCCGCCTGCGGCTCGAAGCCGGTTCCGGCGGGGGCGGGCAGCAACTCCTGCTGGCGGCTGTCGAGCACGGGCTTGCCGGCCTGATAGTTCTGGTAGGCCTTGTAGGCGAGGCCGCCGATCAGGGCGAGGCCGCCGAGCTTGGCTGCCGAGCCGGCGACGGAGCGGCCGGTCGAGGTGCCCAAGACGAGCGCGCCGAGACCGCCGAGCACGGCCGTTGCGAGGGCAGGGTTGCTGTTGAACAGGCCCTTCGCCTGCTCGATGAGCTGGTCGGGTGTCTTGCCGCCGGTGATCCGGCCGAGCGCATCGTTCGCGCCCTGCTGCACGCCGGTCTGGCGCGCGGCGTCGCCGACGCCCTGACTTGCCTGGGTCAGGATTTGCCCGGCGAGCCCGCCGAGGCCACCCGAACGCTGCACCTGTTCCGCCAGGCCGCCGAGCATGCCGCCGAGGCCACCCTGCTGACCCGCCTGCGTACCTGCCTGGCTGCCGGCGCTGATCAGGGCATCAAGCAGCGATTTGGCGTTGAACATCGACGTTCTCCTGTGGTGGCCGCAGTGGGAGGGCATACGACCGGGATCGATCAGCCGCATCAAAGCGGCGTGACGAAGGCGCAGTTTGCACAAGCGCCGCGCTATGTCATCGGCAGCGGCAGGAGCCCCGGTTCCTTAAGCGTTTCGAGCGCGATCTCGGAGCGGACGCGCGCCACGCTCTCATGCGGCATCAGGATTTCGTTGACGAGCCGGGCGAGCGCCTTGAGATCGCCGACCGCCACCTTCAGCAGGTAGTCCGCCTCGCCCGTGAGCGCATGAGCCTCGAGAATCGCCGGCGTCAGCCGGACGAGGTCGCGGAAGCGCCGGGCGTTGTCGCGCGAATGGGTGTCGAGCGCGACATGGATGAAGACGATGACGCCGAGCCCGACGGCTGCCGGCTCCAGCGCCGCGCGGTAGCCGCGGATGACGCCGTCCTGCTCGAGGCGCTGGCGGCGGCGCGAAACCTGGCTGGCAGACAGGCCGATCTGCTCCGCGAGAGTTGCGTTGGTCAAGGAAGCGTCGCGCTGCAGGGCATCGAGAAGCCGCCAATCGAGGGTGTCGAGCGTGGTCATGTCGTGCGCCATTCTGCTTGTGGGCGCATGGATGATGCATCTCTTGCGCGGCTGCGTACAGATTCGCACGCTCCTTGCCTCCATTCTGCGTGACCATGTGCCCTCAACAGAACAGGAGGAATGCCATGGGCCCCTTTCCGCACGATGCGGCACCGCCGGAAATCTCGGCCGCGAATCCGATGGCCACGGACGGCTTCGAGTTCGTCGAGTACGCCCATCCCGAGCCGGAGAAGCTCGGCGCGCTGTTCGAGACCATGGGCTTCATGCCCGTTGCCCGTCACCGTTCGAAGCAGGTGACGCTCTACCGCCAGGGCGATGTCAATTTCGTCGTCAATGCCGAGCCGGATTCCTTCGCTCAGGCCTTCGCCGCCGAGCATGGCCCCTGCGCATGCGCGATGGCCTTCCGCGTGGTCGATGCGAAGCATGCCTTCGAGCGGGCCGTCTCGCTCGGCGCAGAGCCCTATCAGAGCGCGATCGGGCCGGGCGAGCTTGCGATCCCTGCCGTACGCGGCATCGGCGGATCGCTGCTCTATTTCGTCGATCGCTATGGCGAGAAGGGCTCGATCTGGGATGTCGATTTCGAGTGGATCGGTGAGCGCGATCCGCATCCCGAGCAGGCCGGCCTCTATTATCTCGATCACCTCACCCACAACGTCCACCGCGGGCGCATGGACCATTGGGCCGGCTGGTACGGCAAGCTGTTCAATTTCCGCGAGATCCGCTTCTTCAACATCGAAGGCAAGCTGACCGGCCTGATCTCGCGGGCACTGACCTCGCCCTGCGGCAAGATCCGCATTCCGATCAACGAGTCGCTCGACGACAAGAGCCAGATCGAGGAGTACCTGCGCCAGTACAAGGGCGAGGGCATCCAGCATGTCGCGATGGGCGCGCGCGACATCTATGCCAGCGTCGAGCAGTTGCGCCGCAACGGCCTGCCCTTCATGCCGTCGCCGCCGGACACCTATTACGAGAAGGTCAATGCGCGCGTGCCGAACCATGGCGAGCCGGTCGAGCGGCTGAAGGCGGACGGCATCCTGATCGACGGCGAGGGAGCCGTGGCGCTCGGGGACAAGCAGGGGCGGATGAGCAAGGTGCTGCTGCAGATCTTCTCGGGCACCGTGCTCGGCCCGATCTTCTTCGAATTCATTCAGCGCAAGGGTGATGACGGCTTCGGCGAGGGCAATTTCCGCGCTCTGTTCGAGTCGATCGAGGAGGACCAGATCCGGCGCGGCGTGCTCAAGCCCGCGGACGCGGCGGAGTGAGGTTTCGGCCCTGTCGCGCGGGTGCCTTTCGCGCGGCAGGGTCTACGGATTGAGCTTGCGCATCAGCAACGGCGCGCCGACCGCGGGGTCCTTGCGCCATTGGCCATTCTCGAAAATCAGGTCGATGCCGTGGCCACGGCGGGCGACGAGGGTGAGGCGTCCACCGTCATAGCGCCAGCCCGCCGGGTCGAAGATGGTGAGCCCGGTATCCTGGCAGGAGCCTTCGAAGGCGGCTGTCGCTTGCCCGGCTGCCGTTGGCGGAGACAGGATGAGACGGCAGGCTTCGCGGTTCTGCTGACGCATCACCACATAGCGCCCGGGCAACGTCGTGGCCGCAGGCGCTGTGGCCGGGTCGACCGGAGTCTGTCGTTGTGCGGCGGTCGCCGGATTCGCGGATGAAGCCGGCGCGACGCGGGGGTGGTCCTTCGAGAGCAGCCGATAAGCCTTGCCGTCGCTGCCTTTGCCGTCCAGCCCGGTTGCAGGCGTGCCCTTCTGGAAACCGGCCACTTCCTTGCCGCTGGCGTCCAGCAGCTGCGGCTGGCCGTTGGCTGCCAGTGTCCAGCCCGTCACATCGTCGAGGATCGGCAGGGCGCGGCGGCATGTGGCGGGGAAGCGCAGCTGGCGGGCCGTGCCGGATGTCTCCGCACCGAGGGTGACGGTGCAGCTGCGCGTGGCGCCTGCCAGTTCGAGCTCCCAGGCTCCAAGCCAGCGACGGATCGTCTCCGGGGCCTTGTCGGCGCCGCGCGGAAGCGGCGCCGACTGGGCGGCGGCCGGCAGGCTGCCGGCGCCGAGCAGGAGAAGCGGCAGCAGCCGGCGAATCAGGCCTTTTTCCATGGGGTCTCCGGCACGGGCGTCAGCGGACCCTTGCCATCGAACCATGAAACGAGATTGTCGACCAGAAGCTGGCCCATCGCCTCGCGGGTATGGACCGAGGCCGAGCCGACATGAGGCAGGAGCACCGCATGGTCGATGGCGATCAGCTCGGCCGGCACGCGCGGCTCGTCCTCGAAGACGTCGAGGCCGGCGGAGAGGATGGTCTTGTCCTGCAGCGCCTTGATCAGGGCCTGCTCGTCGATGACGGTGCCGCGGCCGACATTGACGACGATGCCGTTCGGCCCGAGCGCCTTCAGCACCTCGGCGTTGATGATGTGATGCGTCGAGGCCCCGCCCGGCGCGACCGAGATCAGGGTGTCGACGTCAGCCGCCATGTCGACGAGCGAAGGATAGTAGCGATAGGGCACGTCGTCCTGGCGCGAGCGGCCGTGATAGGCGATCGATACGCCGAAAGCCTCAAGCCGGTGTGCCACGGCCTTGCCGATGCGGCCGAGACCGACGATGCCGACCGAACGCTTGCGCAGCGAAGTCGTGAGCGGATAGGCGCCCTTCAGCCACTTGCCCTCGCGCAGGTAGCGGTCGACCTGAGGAAGCTGGCGTACGGTCGAGAGCAAGAGGCCGATCGCGAGATCGGCGACCTCGTCGGTGAGGACGTCGGGCGTGTTCGTGACGACAAGGCCGCGCCGGCCGGCCTCGGCCGCATCGACATGATCGTAGCCGACGCCGAAGCTCGATACGATTTCGAGCTTGGGAAGCGCATCGAACAGCGCACCGTCGACGCGATTATGGCCGCCGCCGGCTGCGACGCCGCGGACGCGTCCGGAGACCTCGCGCAGCAAGGCGGCGCGATCGGGCGCATTCCAGAGCTCGTGGACCGTGAAGCGCGCCTTAAGCTGATCGGCGGCATAGGCCATCAGCGGTCCGGTCATGATGATTTCGGGCTTGGTCGAGGCTGTCATCGTCGCGCTGTCCGTGGGGCTGGAAGGAGTGTTGATTCGCGGCTTCTGAATCGATTAAAATGAAACTAGCCTGCTTGGCGCGGCATTGTAGCCATGCCTTTGCATGAGCGGTACCCGATGACGCCCCGCACCGCGGTGGGGCGCTTATTTAGTATGCTTTATTCGCATGATTTTTCCCGTCTCGGTAGCGTAGTGCGTGCCGAGCGAGGCGAGAGTCGTGTTCAGGCTGTCGATCACGAGCCCGGCCATCCGGGCGGAGGCGAGGTCGCCGTCGCGGTCGATAATGGCGAGCAGGACGTGCTCGTGGTCGGGGAGCGATTCGATATAGGCGGCCTCGTCCCCCGTCTTGAGCAGCAGCGACCATTGCAGCGTGGCGATGACGGCGCTGGCGAGGCACTGCAGCGCGGCATTCTGTGCGGCAGCAAAGATTGCTTCGTGGAAGGCGAGATCGGCGCGGATGGTTGCCTCGGCATAGGGAGGGCCGTCGGCCATGCCGCGATAGGCCGCCTCGATCCGGGCGATGTCGGCGGAGGTCCGGCGCTGGGCGGCGAGGCGGGCGGCGCTGGGCTCGACGAAGCGGCGTAACTCGAAGAGATCGCGAATGAAACGCTCGTTCGGGTCCGCTTCGAAATGCCAGGAGAGGACATCGGGGTCGAGCAGGTTCCAGCGCTCGCGCGGCGCGGCGCGGGTGCCGCTCTTCGGGCGCGCCTCCACCAGCCCCTTGGCGGTCAGGATCTTGACCGCTTCGCGATAGGCGGTGCGTGAAACCGAGATGTCCGAGCGCAGATCGTCCTCGTTGGGCAGAACCTCGCCGGCCTTGATGCGACCGGTGATGACCGCGACCGCGAGCTTCTGCGCGACCTGGCCGAAGAGCCTGTCCGGATTAAGCGTCGTCGGACGCGAGAAGTCGCGCACGCGCATGATAGGCTCTCCCTCTGCGGCCTTGCCGGAGCCCCTCATTCGAGGCGCGGCACAGACCATGGCGGCGCTTGACACGCTCGCTTCTATCGTATGACTTTATCGCAGACTGGAGCGGACACAATCGCCCGAAGCAGGCGAGGTCCGCTTTCATCATTCGGTCATCAGAAGCCGATTGTGGTCGCGACGCCTGATCGATGGGCGCTGCGACAAGGGAACGGAAAGCAGGGAAGGACGGCATGGCTTCAGTCCAGATCGCCGACGTACGCAAGGCCTACGGGTCGACGCAGGTCATCCATGGCGTCGACATCGACATCAACGACGGCGAATTCGTCATCCTTGTCGGCCCCTCGGGCTGCGGAAAGTCGACGCTGCTGCGCATGATCGCGGGGCTCGAGAACATCTCGGGCGGCGAGATCCGGATCGGACCGCGCGTGGTGAACGACGTGCCTCCGAAGGAGCGCGACATCGCCATGGTGTTCCAGAACTATGCGCTCTATCCGCATATGACGGTCGCCGACAACATGGCCTTCTCGATGAAGCTCCGGAAGGCGCCGAAGAGCGAGATCGACGAGCGCGTCAACAAGGCCGCCCAGATTCTCGGCCTGAACAAGCTGCTCGACCGCTATCCGCGCCAGCTTTCGGGCGGTCAGCGCCAGCGCGTCGCCATGGGCCGCGCCATCGTCCGCGATCCGCAGGTCTTCCTGTTCGACGAGCCGCTCTCGAACCTCGACGCCAAGCTGCGCGTCCAGATGCGCACCGAGATCAAGGAACTGCACCAGCGCCTCAAGACTACGACGGTCTATGTCACGCACGACCAGATCGAGGCCATGACCATGGCCGACAAGATCGTGGTGATGCATGACGGCATCGTCGAGCAGATGGGCGCGCCGCTCGATCTCTACGACAATCCGGCGAACCTGTTCGTCGCGGCTTTCATCGGCTCGCCGTCGATGAACCTGCTGAAGGGCAAGATCACGGGCAATGGCTTCGAGACCGAAGGCGGAGTCGTCTGGCCGATCGGCCAGCATCCGGCGAATTCCGACGGGCGCGCGGCTGTGCTGGGCATCCGCCCGGAGCACTTCCAGCTCGACCCGAACGGCCTGAAGGCCGAGGTCGCGGTCGTCGAGCCGATGGGGTCGGAGACACAGGTCGTCGTCCGCTGCGGCGGGCAGGATCTGACCTGCATCTTCCGAGAGCGCATCACAGCCAAACCGGGCGAGACCATCGGGATCACGCCCGATACCAGCGTGACGCACCTCTTCGACGCTGGGACCGGCAAGCGCCTCTAGAGTGCGCGCCATCCGGGCCGCGCAACGGCCCGGACGACGACGCGTCCTCTGGCGCGAGTTCAGAGCCGGCGCCGGGCAGGCTGACGCGATCAGGCTGGTGCCGCCTCTCAGAAATTCGCCGCCCATTGGATCGGGCGGCGGATAATGGCTGTTCAGTGCCCATAATCCATGCAGGACGGAGGTCCCATGTAGGCCTCCGCCGCACCCCACGGAGGAGACGGTTTCATGAGCATTTCCAGAAGAGACGTATTGATCGGCGGCGCCGGGCTTGCCGCCGGGGCAACGCTGCCGCTCGCGCCGGCCATCGCGCAGGCCAATATCGAGAAGGGCGCGACGCTGCGCGTGCTGCGCCCGACCAAGTTCGTCGATCCCGACCAGGCCATCTTCAACGAGAACACCGAGGCCTTTACCAAGGCGACGGGCGTGCCGGTCCGCGTCGACTATGCCGGCTGGGAGGACCTGCGCCCGCAGACGGCGGTGACCGCCAATACCGGCGCCGGCCCCGACATCGTCGTCGGCTGGGCCGACGACCCGCACATCTTCTCGGACAAATTGATCGATCTCACGCAGATCGCCGAGGATCTCGGCAAGAAATATGGCGGCTGGTATCCGATCGCCGAGAAGTACGGCAAAAAAGACAAAACCAATCAGTGGGTCTCGATCCCGATGGGCGCCTCCGGCGCGCCGGCTGTCTATCGCGAATCCTGGGTCAAGGAAGCGGGCTTCGATACCTTCCCGAAGGATCTCGACGGTTTCCTCAACCTCTGCCGCAAGCTCAAGGCGAACGGCCACCCCGCCGGCTTCGCGCTCGGCAACGCGGTCGGCGATGGCAACGCCTTCTGCAACTGGCTTGTCTGGACCCATGGCGGCTACATGGTCGACGAGAACAACAAGGTCGCGATCAACTCGAAGGAGACGATCGCGGCGCTGAAATACGCCAAGGCGCTCTACGAGACCTTCATCCCCGGCACGCTCTCCTGGCTCGACATCAGCAACAACAAGGCGCTGACGGCCGGCGAAATCGGCGTCACCCAGAACGGCGTCTCGCTCTACTTCTCGATCAAGAACTCGAAGGACGAGAAGACCGCGGCGATCGGCAAGGATCTGAACCACGCGACCATGCCGGTTGGCCCGCTCGGGCGGCCGTCGGAGCCGGCGCTGATCATCAACGCCATGGCGTTCAAGCACACCAAATTCCCGAATGCCGCCAAGGAATATCTCCGCTTCATGATGGAGAAGGAGCAGTACGACAAGTGGCTGACTGGCTGCTACGGCTACTGGACCCAGCCGCTGAAGGCCTATGCCGAGAGCAAGGTGTGGTCCAGCGATCCTAAGATCCTGGTCTACCGCGATACCTGGGAGCGGGCTCTCTGGAGCGGCTACAAGGGCTCGATCAACGAGGCCGCCGGCACGGTCAACGCCGAATATGTCGTCGTCCAGATGGTCGCCTCCGTCTGCGCCGGCCAGGCCACGCCTGAGGAAGCCGCGGCGGAAGCCGAGCGCCGCGCCAAGCGCTACTATCGGACCTGACCCGCTTCTCCCGGCCGCCGTCCATGGTCGGCGGCCGGGAATGCCGGTCCAACTGCGAGCGCGCCATGGCGATTGCTGCTGCCGAATCGCGAACCGTCTACAAGCTGGAACAGAACTGGCTGGTACGGCTGTTCGACAACAAGACCTTCCTGATCTGCATCTGCCTGTTTCCGGCGGCGGCGCTGCTGCTCGTCTTCCTCAGCTATCCGCTGGGCCTGGGCATCTGGCTCGCCTTCACCGACACCCGCATCGGGCGGACCGGCCATTTCATCGGCTTCGAGAACTTCCAGTCACTGCTTCAGGACCGGGTCTTCATCACGGCGGTCTGGAACACGCTGCTCTATACCAGCGTGGCGACGGTGGGTAAGTTCGCGTTGGGCCTGTGGCTCGCGCTGCTGCTCAACAATCATCTGCCGTTCAAGTCGTTGCTGCGCGCGCTGATCCTGGTGCCCTGGATCGTTCCGACGGTGCTGTCCGCGATCGCCTTCTGGTGGATCTACGATCCGCAGTTCTCGATCATCTCCTATGTGCTCGTCGACGTGCTCGGCTGGCGCGACACCTATATCGATTTCCTCGGCCAGCCCTGGCCCGCGCGCTGGTCGCTGATCGCCGCCAATATCTGGCGCGGCATCCCCTTCGTCGCGATCAGCCTGCTGGCCGGCCTGCAGACGATCTCGCCCTCGCTCTACGAGGCGGCGATGCTCGACGGAGCCAATGGCTGGCAGCGCTTCCGGCATGTCACGCTGCCGATGCTGATGCCGATCCTGGCGGTGGTGCTGACCTTCTCGGTGCTGTTCACCTTCACCGATTTCCAGCTCGTCTACGCCATCACCCGCGGCGGGCCGGTCAATGCGACGCATCTGATGGCGACCCTCGCCTTCCAGCGCGGCATCCCGGGCGGCCAGCTCGGTGAGGGCGCGGCGATCGCGGTGGCGATGATCCCGTTCCTCGTGATGGCGACGCTGTTCAGCTATTTCGGGCTCGCCCGGCGCAAATGGCAGCAGGGGGAAGACAATGACTGATCAGACCCTGAGCACGCGCCCGCCGCTGACGGACAAGGAGAGCACCGGCGTCATCGACTGGTCCTCCGGACCGCGGCGCTTCATCACGCTCTACCTGCCGCTGTCGATCTTCGTGCTGGTGTTGCTGTTCCCGTTCTACTGGATGGCGATCACGGCGATCAAACCTAACGCGGAACTGCTCGACTACAAGAACAACAACCCGTTCTGGGTGAAGTCGCCGACACTGGAGAACATCAACAAGCTCCTGTTCCACACCGACTATCCGCAGTGGCTGTGGACCACGATGATGGTGGCGGTGGTGGCGACCGCGCTCTCGCTGTTCGCCAGCGTGCTGGCGGCCTATGCGATCCAGCGGCTGAAGTTCAAGGGCTCGCAATATGTGGGTCTGGCGATCTATCTCGCCTATCTGGTGCCGCCATCGATCCTGTTCATTCCGCTGGCGACGCTGATCTTCCAGTTCGGACTGTTCGACTCGCCGCTGGCGCTGATCCTGACCTACCCGACCTTCCTGATCCCGTTCTGCACCTGGCTCCTGATCGGCTATTTCAAGTCGATCCCCTATGAACTCGAGGAATGCGCGATGATCGATGGGGCGACCCGGCTGCAGACGCTGCGGCAGATCACCCTGCCGCTCGCCATGCCCGGGCTGATCTCGGCCGGCATCTTCGCCTTCACCCTGTCCTGGAACGAGTTCATCTATGCGCTCGCCTTCATCCAGTCGGCGGAGAAGAAGACGGTGCCTGTCGCGGTGCTGACCCAGCTCGTCGAGGGTGACGTCTATCATTGGGGCTCGCTGATGGCCGGTGCGCTGCTGGGCTCGATTCCCGTCGCGGTCCTCTATTCCTTCTTCGTCGACTACTACGTCGCCTCGCTGACCGGCGCGGTGAAGGAGTAGCCCGTTTTTGGCGCCGGCTTCCGCGAGGCCGGCGACTTCCTTGCGGGCATGGCGCGAGCCGTGCCCGCTTTCGTTCAAAGAGTGACTACGCCCATGTCCGCTCAACCGATCTCCAGCATCGCCTTCGTCGGTCTCGGCGCCATGGGTGCGCCAATGGCCGAGAACCTCGTCAAGAAGCAGTTCCGCGTCACCGGGTTCGATATGCGCGAGGCGGCGCGCGACGCGCTCGTGGCCGCCGGCGGTCATGGCGCGGCCAGCGCCAAGGAAGCCGCCAGCGGGGTCGACGCACTCGTGCTGATGGTCGTCAATGCTGCCCAGGCCCGGGCTGTGCTGTTCGAGGCCGGGGCGCTCCCAGCGCTGGCGCCCGGCGCGACTGTCATCCTGATGGCGACCTGCCCTCCGGGAGAGGCAGAGGCGATCGCGACCGAAGTCACCAAGACGGGGCGGCATTTCATCGACGCGCCGGTTTCCGGTGGCGTGAACGGCGCGCGGAACGCGACGCTGACGATCATGGTGGGCGCGCCGGCCGACAGCTTCGCACGGGCGAAGCCCGTGCTCGACGCGCTCGGCGACAAGGTTTTCCATGTCGGCGAGAGGGCGGGGCAGGGCGCGACGGTCAAGACCGTCAATCAACTGCTCTGCGGCGTGCATATCGCGGTTGCGGCCGAGGCCCTGTCGCTGGCCGAGAAGGCCGGCATCGACGGGCGATTGCTGTTCGAGATCATGGGCGGCTCGGCCGCCTCGTCCTGGATGCTCAGGGATCGCGGACCGCGCATGCACGAGCCGGATCCGGTGGTGGCGAGCGCGGTCGACATCTTCGTCAAGGATCTCGGCATCGTGCTCGATGCCGGGCGCGCGGCAAAGACGGCGCTGCCGCTCGCTGCGGCGGCGCACCAGATGTTCCTCGCCGCTTCCGGCCTCGGCCATGGCGGGCGCGACGATTCGCAGGTGGTGCGGGCCTATCGCGCGCTCAATGCGAAACCCGCCAACGATGCCTGAACGGTGTTGATCCGGTGGCCCGCGATCTCAGTCCTCATCCCGAGGAGCCGCGCAGCGGTGTCTCGAAGGACGTTTCGGGAAGCTCGGGAGGCATCTGGACCACCCTTCGAGATGCGCGTCTGCGAAGCGCTCCCCAGGATGAGGGCTCGAGGGATGAAGAGCTAACGCGGCGGGCAGGTCGTTCCCCGGACGATCAGCGCAGGCGTCAGCAGCAGACGCTGCGTCGGCGCAGTGGGATCTGCGATGCGGTTCAGCAGGAACTCCGCCGATTTGGCGCCCATGTCGTTCTGGAAGTTGTAGATGGTGGTGAGCGCGGGGAACCATTGCGCTGCTTCCTTCACGTCGTCGCAGCCGACGATCGAGAAGTCGTGGCCCGCTTCCAGTCCGCGATGACGCAGGCCGAGCATGGCGCCGAAGGCGGCGAGGTCGTTCATGCAGACCGCCGCGGTCGGCGGGTCGGTCGCGTCGAGCACCTTGAGGATGCCCTTGTGTCCGGTTTCACGCGTGCCGTAGTCGAAATGCACCAATGCTGGATCGAGCGGCAGGCCGGCGCGGGCCAGTGCCTCGCGATAGCCGGCATAGCGGTTGCGCCCGGTCGAGATGCTTTCGTTCGCGCAGAGGAAGGCGATGCGACGATGGCCGAGGTCGATCAGGTGCTCCATCGCCAGGGTGGTGCCATGGCGGTCGTCGGAGCCGACAAAATCGAGGTCGACCCCGGCGATCTCGCGCGAGAGCTGTACGATCGGGACGCCGGAATCGGTCAGCGGAGTCAGGCTCTCCGCCGTGCTGCCGCCGGCCGAGCAGAGGATCATGCCATCGGGACGGTATTCGGCGAGGCTGCCGAGCACCCGCGCCTGTTTCTCGATATCTTCCGCATAGGTGCCGAGCAGGATCGAGCGGCCATGGCGGCCCGCCGTTTCCTCGATCGCGGCCAGAAGCTCGGCGAAATAGGGATTGGTGATGTCGTGAAAGACGACGCCGATGATATTGGTCCGGTCGGTGCGCAGCGAGGCGGCGCTGCGGTTGTAGCTGTAGCCCATAGCGCGGGCGATCTCGCGGACGCGTTCGCGCGTCGCTTCGGCGACGAGCGGCGAGCCCCGGAGCGCCAGCGACACCGTCGCGGTCGAGACCGAGAGGTGATCGGCGATGCTCTGCAGGGTGACGCGGCTGCGGCCGGCCGTGCCTGCCGTGGTGGGGCTTCTGGTCCGGCTGGTCTCGGGCGGGCCGTCGGCAGTCATGAATCGTCCACTGTGAGCGCTGACCTCGCGATGACCGGCGAGTCGGGTCGTTTTCTCCACGTTCCGTTTCATCTCAACCATATCAGCGGGAGAATTTGAAGATGACTGCAACCAAAGAGTCGGTGGGCTTCATCGGCGTCGGCCTGATGGGGCAGGGCATGGCCCGCAATCTGGTCGACAAGGGCTTTCCGCTCACCGTGATGGGGCACCGCAACCGCAAGCCGGTCGAGGAGCTGGTCGCGGCCGGCGCAGTGGAGGCGAAGACGCCGAAGGAACTCGCTGCCCGTTCGACCATCATCTTTCTCTGCGTTACCGGCTCGGCCCAGGTCGAGGCGGTGGTGAGGGGCGAGAACGGGATCATCGCGGGGGCCAAGCCCGGCACCGTGATCGTCGATTGCTCGACGTCCGACCCGACGGTGACGGTGCGGCTCGCTGCGGAGCTGGAGGCGAAGGGCCTGCATCTCGCCGATGCGCCGCTCGGTGGCACCCCGGCTCAGGCGGCGCTCGGGCAGCTCTCGGCGATGATCGGCGCTTCGCCCGAGGTCTTCGCCCGGATAAAGCCGGCCTGTGAGGCCTGGGCACAGAAGATCGTGCATCTCGGGCCGGTCGGCGACGGGCACAAGATGAAGCTGATCAATAACTTCCTGTCGCTGGGCTATGCCGCGATCTATGCGGAGGCGCTGACGCTCGGCCAGAAGATCGGCATCACGCCGGAGACCTTCGACAGCGTGTTGCGCGGCAGCCGCATGGATTGCGGTTTCTACCAGACCTTCATGAAATACGTGCTGGAGCGCGACCGCGACGCCCACAAGTTCACGCTCAGCAACGCGCTGAAGGACGTGCGCTATCTCGAGAGCGTCGCCAATGATGCCGGTGTCGCCAACCCGATCGGCAACGCCGTCAAGAACAGCTATGCGGCGGCGGTGGCGAGCGGGCACGGCGAGGACTATGTGCCGATGCTCTCCGACTGGATTGCCGGGCTCAACGGCGTTTCGCTTGCCGGCAAGGGCTGAGCGATGACAACGAGGCGCCCGAGGATCGTGCGGGCGCCGCGCCCGGATGTCAGGGCTGCGCCAGCAGGCGGGCCAGGCCGTCCGACAGGCCGGTGCTGGCGACGGGGGCGGGCAAGGCGAAGTCGCCGCTCTCGGGCTTGCGCAAGGGCTGGCTCAGTGCATCGAGCAGCATCCGGATGCCGGCCTCGGCCGAGCAGATCACCGGAATGTCGACATGGGGCTGCACCCGTGCGGCAAGTCCGGCGAGGCCGGCGCCGCCGAGGATGACCGCGCCGGCGCCGTCGCGGTGCGCCACGAGGCGGCAGGCCTCGGCGAGCATGGCGATGGAGCCGTCCGGGTCGCGGGCGATGTCGGCCCCGGTGGGCGCGACTGTCTCGACCGCGGCGAGGTGCCCGCCGAGGCCGAGCGAGCCGAGGAACTCCCGCAGCATCGGCCCCCAGCGCTCGCCGCCGGTGACGATGGCGAAGCGCTTGGCCTTCTGTGCTGCGAGACGGCTGCTCGCCTCGGCCATACCGATGACGGGAACGCGCGCCATCTCCTTGAGGGCGAGAAGGCCGGGATCGCCGAAGCAGGCGAGATAGACACCGTCACAGCCATGGCCGTGCTCGGCGAAGGCCTCCAGCGCGGCATGTGCAGCCACGACGCTGGCGCTGCGGCTGGCGATGTAATGCGCGCCGAAGCGCCCGGTCACTGGCACTATGGTCGTGTTCGGCGGCAGATAGGGCTCGATCACCCGCGCGACCAGGGCCGTCATTTCCGGCATGGTGTTGGGATTGATGACGAGAATGCGCAAAGCGATCGGTTCCCGATTTGCGAAGCGATAGAGCGCTCCGGCGAGAGGGCAAGTCTCTCCGGCGGCACGTCATCCATGCCATGAAGGAGCGCGGTTTCCGGCGCAAGAGTCTTGTGCCGTGACGCGACGCGGGAGGCCGCGCAAGAGGGCTCCCGCCGGCGATGTCGATGGCGCCTTTGATCGGACGGACGGAAGGCAGGAGTTCGGACGGGATCTGAGCATGCCAAGCAGAAGGGCAAGATTTGGCGGGCGCCGCGCCGGATTTGCCACCTGCTTGCCCCGGGCGAAATCTTCTCGCTTCTGCCGGCGTCGGCCATTGCTTCGGCCGAATAAGTGTCCGGGTCACTCTAATCTCGATTGGAAGCAAGCGGAGGACCGTCTATTGTCGATAGTTGCCCGGACCGAGTGTATTGGCCCGATAGGCACGACCCCATCCGGTCGACGCTTGACAGGACATGCGAAATGAAAACACCTCAATATGTGTGTCTGCTGCTTATCGCTGGGTCTGCTCTTGCAGGGTGCCAGACATCGCAGTCAAGACAATCGCAGCTCGCGGCCATCTGTGCCGATCCGGCCAATCGGCGGCCTCAGACCGCTTATTTTTCCGAATGCCAGACGCTCTATCCTTCGACGGATCGGGCCTTGCAGAGGAACTATCAGCTCGGCGCCCCCACCGGTAATTGACCAACAGCGGCACTGCCGTAAAGAGACAGCGTGCGTGGCGATGTCTCGTGCGAGATCGCTGCCGCCGCGTCGTTGTGACGAGGCGACGGTGACTCGTAGAATGCTCAAGCTTGCTCAGCATGCCGCCAAGATCGGCGGATCGTGTTTTGGTGCCCCTGGCCGGGATCGAACCAGCACTCCTTGCGGAACTCGATTTTGAGTCGAGCGCGTCTACCAATTCCGCCACAGGGGCCCATACAGGCGGGCGGACTATAGCGATCGGTCGATGCCGGTCAATCGGTGGAACGGCCGCCGCGGCTGGTTTCGGTGCGTTGTGCTCTGACGGCCGTGGGTTTTTCAAGCATGGGCTCTTGCAAGGATGGCACACCGGGGTGGCGACAGCGCTCCGAAGGCTCGCGCACCGTTGCGTCAGCCGTCGCCCCATGGTCTAGAGCGCCATGCTCAAGCGCCTCTACGAATGGACAATGTCGCTCGCGGCCCGGCCGCGCGCCGAGCTCTGGCTGGCAGTCGTCGCCTTCGTCGAAAGCTCGTTCTTCCTGATCCCGGCCGATGTGCTGTTCGTGCCGATGGCTTTGGCGCGGCCGCAGCGGGCGTATCGGTTGGCCTTCATCGCCACGCTGTTCTCCGTGCTCGGCGGTATCGCCGGCTATGCGCTCGGCTACTACGCCTTCGAGGCGCTGGCGAAGCCGGTGCTCGCCTTCTACGGCAAGCTCGGCGCCTTCGAGACGCTGCGCGCCTGCGCAGGCCCGGACACGACGCTCATCCTGCTGACCACGTCCGGCCTGGCTCACCTGCCGCCGATCAAGGTGGTGACGATCCTGGCCGGTGCGGTCCATATCGGCCTCGCGTTTTTCGTCATTTCCTGCGTGCTGGCGCGCGGGGCGCGCTTCTTCGCCTTGGCCTTCCTGCTGCGCCGCTATGGCAACGCGATCCGGCATTTCATCGAACGTCGCCTGAAAGTGATCGCGGTAGTCGGCGCCGCCGTGCTGATCCTGCTTTATTTCGGCCTCAAGCTCGTCGCAGGGTCAGGCCAGCTTCTTTCCTGCTGAGCCTTGCCATGACCGCCTCTTCAGCCATTGCGTCCCACGGTCCCAACCGGTTGCTCACGCCGCCGCGGTTGATCGCGCTGATCGGACTTGCGAGCCTGGCTCTGATAGGAGGCGCCTGGTTCTTCGAACTGGTCATCCATCTACGGCCCTGCAAGCTCTGTCTCGAACAACGCGTGCCGCACTATGCCGCCATCGGCCTGGCTCTCGCGGCGCTGGTGCTGGCACGTTCGCCGCGGCTGCAATGGCTCGTCCTGCTCGGGTTGGCCGGCCTGATGGCCTGGAGCACAGGGCTCGGCTTCTACCACGCGGGTGTCGAATGGGGCTGGTTCGTCGGGCCGAATGATTGCGGGGGCGCGGCCTCGGCAGCAGCCGGCATGCAGGATTTCATGAAGCAGCTGCAGACGACCCGGATCGTCGCCTGCTCGGAAGCGGCGTGGCGTTTCCTCGGTCTGTCGCTTGCAGGCTGGAACGCGCTGGTATCGGCCGGGCTGTTCCTGCTCGCCATCTTCGGGCTGCTGCGCGGGGTTGTCGGGCGCCCGCTAAACCAGCCTGTTTGATCAGCGAGATCCCTGAAGGTCGGGCGTCGTCTTCGCCCTGGCTGTCGGCACGAGAGGCACGCTTCGGCGGCGCCCGGGGCGGTCGCCGCAGGCCTATGCTTCACCTTCGCGGTGGCACCCGAGGCTGCGATTGCGGCTCCCGGAAGCAGGCGAACGCGCCCGAGCGCGTACTCTTCCCCAAACGTGAGATATCAGCCGCTCCGCCGCCATCGCCGACCTCATGGACTTTGCCGGAATCGAACCCATATTGATTCTACGGAGTTTTGAGCGTGAGACTCGCGCGGGTGGCCCTTTTCGCAGCGGCCGTCATAGCCGCAGCGGTCCTTTGTTCCTTCTCCCCGGCCCGGACGGCGGAGGGGCGGGTTGCCTTGAGCATCGCGATCGACGGCGCGATCGGTCCGGCGAGCACGCGCCAGCTCAAGGAGGCGCTGAGCGTCGCCGCCAAGCGCGATGCCGAGGTTCTCATCCTGCAACTGGATACGCCCGGCGGCCTGGTCACGTCGATGCGCGAGATGATCGCCGACATCCTGGCCTCTCCCGTCCCCGTCATCGGCTATGTCGCGCCGGCGGGCGGCCACGCGGCGAGTGCCGGAACCTACATCCTCTACGCCACCCATGTCGCGGCGATGGCGCCGGGCACCAATCTCGGAGCTGCGACCCCGGTGGCGATCGGCGGGCTGCCCTCGCTCCCCGGCGGCGAGAAGGATAACGGCCCGGGCGGCAACGGGAAGGACGCCGGCGGCCGGCCGCCCGGCGACGCGATGATGGTCAAGGTGACCAATGACGCGGTCGCGTTGATCCGGTCGCTTGCCGAATTGCGCGGGCGCAACGGCGACTGGGGCGAGAAGGCCGTGCGCGAGGCGGCGAGCCTGTCGGCCAGCGCGGCGCTCGATCAGCATGTCATCGACTTCGTCGCCCGCGACACGACCGAGCTCCTGCAACTGGCCGATGGCCGTAGCGTCGACGTGGCCGGCAAGAAGGAAGTGCTGGCCACGAAGGGCCTGGTCGTCGAGACTCTGGAGCCCGGCTGGTTCATCCAGCTTCTCGCCGTCATCACCAATCCCAACATCGCCGTCGTCCTGATGCTGGTTGGCGTCTATGGCCTCGTCTTCGAGTTCATCAGCCCCGGCGCGGTGGCGCCGGGCGTGCTCGGCGCCACCTGCCTGCTGCTCGGCCTCTATGCGCTCGATCTGCTGCCGATCAACTATGCCGGACTCGCGCTGATGCTGCTCGGCGTCGCCTTCCTCATCATGGAGGCCTTCAATCCGACGGCCGTGCTCGGGCTCGGCGGTGTGGCGGCCTTCTTGCTCGGCGCCACCATGTTGCTCCAGGTCGAGGGGCCGGGCTTCGCCATATCCTGGGCGGTCATCGGCCCCGCGGCCGCGCTGACGCTCGGGCTGGCGCTGCTTGCCGGCACCTATGTCTGGGCGGCGCGGCGCAATCCTCCGCGCGTCGGCGGCGAGGCGATGCGGGGCCTTGCCGTCGACATCCTCGACTGGGACGGCAGGGAAGGCCACGTGCTGGCGCTCGGTGAACGCTGGCGGGCCAAGGCCGACGAGCCGATCATGCCGGGGGACAGCGCCGAGGTGACCGCCATCAGCGATCTCGTCCTGACGGTGCGGCGGCGCACTGCGGCGAACGATGGAGCAAGATGATGACGACGATGGTCGGTTATGTGGCCTATCTGATCATTGCGCTGCTGGTGGCCTTGTTCCTGTCAGCGGCGATCCGCATCCTGAGGGAATATGAGCGCGGCGTGGTCTTCACGCTCGGTCGCTTCACCGGTGTCATGGGGCCGGGCCTGATCATTCTCGTGCCGTTCGTCCAGCAGATGGTGCGCGTGGATCTGCGCGTCGTGGTGCAGGATGTGCCTCCGCAGGATGTCATCTCGCGCGACAACGTCTCCGTGAAGGTCAACGCAGTGCTCTATTTCCGCATCGTCGATGCCGAGCGCGCGATCCTCCAGGTCGAGGATTTCATGACCGCCACCAACCAGCTCGCGCAGACCACGCTGCGCTCGGTGCTCGGCAAGCACGAACTCGACGAGATGCTGGCCGAGCGTGACAAGCTCAACAGCGACATCCAGGAGATCCTCGACCAGCGCACCGATGCCTGGGGCATCAAGGTCTCCAATGTCGAGATCAAGGATATCGACCTCAACGACAGCATGGTCCGCGCTATCGCCAAGCAGGCTGAGGCGGAGCGGCTGCGGCGCGCCAAGGTCATCAACGCCGACGGCGAGCAGCAGGCAGCGGCCAAGCTGGTCGAGGCCGGCCGCATGCTGGCGGCCGAGCCCCAAGCCATGCAGTTGCGCTATTTCGAGGCCCTGCACGACATCGCCGGCGAGCGCTCCTCGACGGTGGTGTTCCCTCTGCCGGTGGATCTGTTGAGTCAGTTCCTGAAGTAGCCGGGCGGCGATGGTGGGGGCACGCGACAAACGCCCCTGGGAAAATTAGAGCCCTGATCCTGAGGAGCGCCGTAAGACGCGTCTCGAAGGATGATCCGGATCTCTCCTGAGCTTCCGGGAACACCCTTCGAGAAGCCATTCCTGACGAAATGGCTCCTCAGGACGAGGCTCGGGGAATTCCCAAACGGCTCTTATTGGGTGCAATGCAGCTGCTGCCTGAGCCTTACGGCTCCAGCTCGGAGTCCCAGTAGAGATAGTCGAGCCAGCTCTCGTGGAGATAGTTCGGCGGGAAGAGCTTGCCGTTGCGGTGGAGGTCGTTGACCGTCGGCGCATAGGGCTTCTGGGCCGGGAACATCTCGACCGCGGCCGGCATCTTGTCGCCCTTGCGCAGGTTGCAGGGCGAGCAGGCGGCGACGACGTTGTCCCAGGTGGTCAGGCCGCCCTTGGAGCGGGGGATGACGTGGTCGAAGGTCAGTTCCTCGCGCGTGTTGCAATATTGGCAGGCGAAGCGGTCGCGCAGGAAAACGTTGAAGCGGGTGAAGGCCGGCGTCCGGGACGGCTTGATGTAACTCTTCAGCGAGACGACCGAGGGCAGCCGCATGTCGAAGCTGGGGCTGCGGACGACGGTGTCGTATTCGGAGACGATGTTGACGCGGTCCATGAAGACCGCCTTGATCGCGTCCTGCCAGCTCCAAAGGGACAAGGGATAGTAGCTGAGCGGCCGGAAATCGGCGTTCAGGACCAAGGCCGGACAGCCGTCCGGCGACGCCATCGGATGCATCACATGCGCCGTCAAACCCGTCGCACCTCCGCTTCGCCAAGCGGGACGAATCCCGCCCTCAGATCAATGTAAGCGCGAGACGACAGGAATGTGAAGGAACTTATTGCGGGTGCGACAAAGCCCCTCGCATGGGCGAGGTGCTTCCTCGCTCGTGGCAGCCGTTCAGCAGATCATGGTGCTTTTCGTTCGATTGGCGGGTTCTGGCCCGCCGGCCGTGATTCGTCAGCGGGTTGGGACGGGCTTCTCGCCGCGGTAATCGTAGAAACCGCGCTTGGTCTTGCGGCCCAGCCAGCCGGCCTCGACGTATTTCACCAGCAGCGGGCAGGGCCGATATTTCGAATCGGCGAGGCCGTCATGGAGCACCTGCATCACGGACAAGCAGGTGTCGAGGCCGATGAAGTCGGCGAGCTGGAGCGGGCCCATCGGGTGGTTGGCGCCGAGCCGCATGGCGGTGTCGATCGCGTCGACCGAGCCGACGCCCTCATAGAGCGTGTAGACGGCCTCGTTGATCATCGGCAGCAGGATGCGGTTGACGATGAAGGCCGGGAAGTCCTCGGAGACCGAAACGGTCTTGTGCAACTGGCCGACGAGCGCCTTGGCGCGCTCGAAGGTGCCGTCGTCGGTGGCGATGCCGCGAATCAGCTCGACGAGCTGCATCAGCGGCACCGGGTTCATGAAGTGGATGCCGATGAAGTGCTCGGGGCGGTCGGTCGCGGCCGCAAGCCGGGTGATCGAGATTGAGGAGGTGTTGGAGGCGAGGATCGCCTGGGGCTTCAGATGCGGACAGACGGCCGTGAAGATCTTGCGCTTGACCTCCTCGTTCTCGGTCGCAGCCTCGATGACGAGGTCACAATCGCCGAGATCGGCGAGGCCGACCGCGGGCTCGATCCGTTGCACGGCGGCGCGGCGATCCTCGTCGGCGAGGGCGCCCTTCTGGACCTGGCGGGCCATGTTGCCGTCGATGGTGGCGAGCGCCGCCTTGATCCGGTCCTCGGCGACGTCGTGCAGCCTGACATCGAACCCGGCCACCGCCGCGACATGGGCGATGCCGTTGCCCATCTGGCCTGCCCCGATGATGCCGATCGTCTTGATCGCGTGGTCCGACATGGTCTGATCCCGGATAGTCTTCTTATGCTCCCGCGGGAGCGGAACGGGCCGCCCTGAGGCGGCCCGGGAACGATGGTCTATGCCTTACTTGCCGGCTTTGGAGAGTTCGGCGTCGAGCTCCGGCAGGACGGTGAAGAGGTCGCCGACGAGGCCGTAATCGGCGATCTGGAAGATCGGCGCCTCTTCGTCCTTGTTGATGGCGACGATGACCTTGGAGTCCTTCATGCCGGCGAGATGCTGGATCGCGCCGGAAATGCCGACCGCGATATAAAGTTCAGGCGCGACCACCTTGCCGGTCTGGCCGACCTGCCAGTCGTTCGGGGCGTAGCCGGCATCGACCGCAGCGCGCGAAGCGCCCATGGCGGCGCCGAGCTTGTCGGCGACCGGCTCGATCACCTTGGTGAAGTTCTCGGAGGAGCCGAGCGCGCGGCCGCCCGAGATGATGATCTTGGCCGAGGCGAGTTCCGGACGGTCGGACTTGGCGACCTCCTCGCCCTTGAAGGACGAATTGCCGGGGTTCTCGCCGGCCGAGACGGCCTCGACGGCGGCCGAGCCACCTTCGCCCGCCGCCTGGAACGAGGCGGTGCGGATCGTGAGCAGCTTCTTGGCGTCGGTCGACTGCACCGTCTGGATGGCGTTGCCGGCATAGACCGGGCGCTCGAAGGTGTCGGGCGAGACGATCTTGCTGACGTCCGAGACCTGCATCACGTCGAGCAGGGCGGCGACGCGCGGCAGCACGTTCTTGCCGGTGGTGGTCGAGGGCGCGACGACGGCGTCATAGCCGTCCGCGAGCTTCACGATCAGCGCCGCCAGCGGCTCGGCCAGCGCGTGGCTGTAGGCCGCGTCATCGGCGAGCAGCACCTTCTCGACGCCGGCGAGCTTCGCAGCCGCATCGGCCGCGCCTTTGGCACCCTGGCCGGCGACGAGGATGTGGATGGGAGCGCCCAGCGCCTGCGCCGCGGTCAGCGCCTTGGCGGTGGCGTCCTTGACGGAGACGTTGTCGTGTTCGGCGATCAGCAGCGTGGTCATTAGATCACCCCGGCGGTCTTGAGCTTGGAGACGAGTTCGGCGGCGTTGGCCACCTTGACGCCGGCGGAGCGGCCGGCGGGCTCGACCGTCTTCAGAACTTTCAGGCGCGGCGCGACATCGACGCCGAGCGTCTCGGCCGAGGTCTCGTCGAGCGGCTTCTTCTTCGCCTTCATGATGTT
This sequence comes from Allobosea sp. 05T438, assembly GCF_056396025.1. NCBI lineage: Bacteria > Pseudomonadati > Pseudomonadota > Alphaproteobacteria > Hyphomicrobiales > Alloboseaceae > Allobosea > Allobosea sp. 05T438. Next base: position 46,309 of record NZ_JBFTKQ010000014.1, on the reverse strand, counting down.
GGGCAGCGAAGCGTAGCGCGGCTCGTTGAGGCGCAGATCGGTGGTGACGATCGCCGGCAGCTTGAGAGAGACCGTCTGCAGGCCGCCATCGACCTCGCGGGTGACGTCGACGCTATCCGCGCCGAGCTCGACCTTGGAGGCGAAGGTGCCCTGCGCCCAGCCCAGCAGCGCGGCGAGCATCTGGCCGGTCTGGTTGCAATCGTCGTCGATCGCCTGCTTGCCGAGGATGACGAGACCGGGATTCTCCTGCTCGACCACCTTCTTCAGAAGCTTGGCGACCGCAAGCGGCTCGACCACGCCGTCGACCTTCACGATGATGCCGCGGTCGGCGCCCATGGCCAGCCCGGTGCGGATCGTCTCGGCGGCCTGCGCCGGGCCGATCGAGACCACGATCACTTCGCTCGCCTTGCCGGCTTCCTTGAGGCGCAGCGCCTCCTCGACGGCGATCTCGTCGAAGGGGTTCATCGACATCTTCACATTGGCCAGCTCGACGCCGGACCCGTCCGCTTTCACGCGGATCTTCACGTTGTAATCAACCACCCGCTTGACGGGCACCAAGATCTTCATCGTCAGATCACCGTTCAGAAGAGATGCGCCTCGCGCCGCGCCGTCCAAGACGGCAGAGTGGCGGCATCGCGGCCCTCGGCTGGAATGCGCAGGGACCGTAGCGACGCCGGTTTGGGCTTGTCAACGTCGTCCAAGGTCTGGTCGGAGGGGCAAAAGCGCACGGGCTCACCCGCCGACCGGCCGGCGGCCGAACAAGGGCACGCTGCGATGGATGAAGAGCGGCGTGAGCGCAGCCCCGGTCGCAAGCCCGCCGAGATGGGCCCACCAGCCGACATTGCCGTCGGTCTGGAACAAGGCCGAGCCGGCCTGCAGGAGAATCCAGCCGCCGAGCGCGTACATCGCCGGGATATGGATCGGAATCCAGTTGAAGGCGACGCCCCAGATGCGGACCTGCGGATAGAGCATCAGATAGGAGGCGATGACACCGGAGATCGCGCCGGAGGCGCCGATCAATGGCTGCTCGGAATCGGGATACATTCCGGCGTGGATGAGCGAACCGCCGAGACCGCAGAGGAAGAAGAACATGAGGAAGCGGGCATGGCCCATCGCGTCCTCGACATTGTCGCCGAAGACCCAGAGGAACAGCATGTTGCCGGCCAGATGCGCCAGATTGGCATGGAGCAGCACATTGCTGAACAGCGTCAGCCAGGGCGGCAGATGGGCGAGCCCTTCCGGCAGCTGCGCCGTGCCGAACAGCACCGAGGGGATCATGCCGAAACCGGCCATGATCGCGATCTCGGCGTTCTCTCCCGGCCAGAACCAGAGCGCGACCTGGGCGGCAAGACAGGCGCAGATCAGCGCGTAGGTGACATAGGGAGTTCGCATGAAGCGCAGCGGCACGCCGTCATGCAGGGGAACGAACATGGCTGATCTCAGCGATTCTGGCCGGGCACCCAGAGGACGTCCCCGCCGGCCTTCGCATTGAGGAAGCGGGAGGCGACGAACAGGAAGTCCGACAGGCGATTGATGTATTTGAGCGCGGCCGCTCCGACCGTCTCGCCCTCCGTGGCGGCGAGTTCCGTCATCAGCCGTTCGGCGCGGCGGCTGACGGTGCGGGCGAGATGGAGGTGGGTCGCGGCGGGCGTCCCGCCGGGCAGAACGAAGGAGCGCAGGGGCGCAAGGCTCTCGTTCATCCGGTCGATCTCGGCCTCCAGGCGATCGACCTGCGCCTGGACGATGCGCAGCGGCTCGAAGGCAAGGGGCTTGTCCGTCTCCGGCGTGGAGAGATCGGCGCCGAGATCGAAGAGGTCGTTGCTGATGCGGCCGAGCATGGCATCGACCTCGGCGTCTTCGCCCTCGGCATGGAGGCGCGCCAGGCCGACACAGGCATTGGTCTCATCGACCGTGCCGTAGGCCGCGACGCGCAGGTCGAATTTCGGGCGGCGCGGCCCGGCCGTCAGCCCGGTTGTGCCGTCATCGCCGGTGCGGGTGTAGATGCGATTCAGCTTGACCATGCGACGCTTATAGCGCGGCACGGTCGGGACGGAAGCGAGGTTTTCTGCTGAGGCTGGTTGCTAGAACGTATAGCCGAGCCGCGCGCCGATATTGGCCGGGCCTCGTGGCGAAGACCCTGCACGATCGCCGCAGCCGGCCGTGCTGAAATGCTCGAGCGTGGTGACCAGGCTCCAGCGATCGGAGAGCCGCACACCGAGCGCCGCGGCCTCGCGGGTACCGGTGTTGCAGCCGACGTTGAGGCGATTCTCGGGGACGAAGCCGGTCTTGCCGTCGTTCAACGCTGCGCCGAAGCTCGCTTCGACGAAGACGTCCCGCGTGACGTCGAAACTCCAGGTCGCTCCGGCATAGGCGTAGCGGGTGCCGTTGAGGTTCAGGCTGGTGCCGAGATTGAAGCGCGGGATGAAGGCGGCTGCGATTCGGTCCTGCAGGGGGATCAGGCGAGGCGAGAGCACCTCCGCTCCCACGTTGAGAAGGCTGCCTTCGCGCCCGCCGGGGTTGGCGAGCCCGGCGCCGATGCGGGTTTCCCAGGCCGGGGCCGGCGGCTCGGTCGCGGGAGCGTAGCTGGAGACATTGCCGGAGAGAGAGCGGGTCTGTGCCTGAGCCGAAGAGGCGGCCAGACAACCGGCGAGGAGCAGCAACGCGACGCGAACCATGGGCCTTCGGCAGAGTGTGAGAGAGCAGGCGTTAGTGAAGCACACACACTCGTGTTCGGAATGTGGCAGAGCCCGCGAAGCCAGGGCTCTGTTCACAGCTAATCGTTCCAAAAACGTCAATGACGTCAATCAATTGGGCGGGATGTCGCGGCGGGTCAGCCGTTGCGCCACCAGAGCACGGTGACGATCAGGATGATGGCGACGAACTGCAGCACGACGCGCAGACGCATGAGCTTCTGCGAGGTGTCGGCACTGCCACCGCGCAGCATGTTCACAAGACCGAGCAGCAGCACGACAGCGACGGCGCCGACCGCGACGGAGACAAGAGTGTTCGAAAGCGTCATCGTGAAAGCCTGTAGAACGGAGCCCGGTCCGTGACCAGCGGCGGGATGCCGCGCCGGAAGATCGGGGTCAGCTTGTCGCGGCGTTCTGCGCGAGGGCCCGGCCGCGCACGGTCTGCGACAGATCGTCCGCAAGGGCCCGGCTGATCGCCGGCAGCCCTTCGAGCAGGTCGGGCATGAAGGCCTGCGACGGCGGCGGCCGCTTCGCCAGGGCATGGATCGCCCTGGCCATGACGAGCGGATCGCGCTCGCCCTCGCCGGACTGCGAGGGGTCGCAGAGCATTTCGACCAGGCTCAGTTCGTCCGCCCGCTGCGCACGGATTGCCTGCTCCAGGCGAGGCTTCACGCGCGGCACGATCAGCGCCGGCTTGTCGAAGGAGAGGATCTCGCAAAAAGTGTTGTAGCCGCCCATCGCCACGACGCAGTGCGCGCGATTCATCAGCAGTTCGAGGCGAGGCTCGAAGCCGAGACCCTCCAGCTTCGGATTGCGCGCGATCCGCTCGGCGAAGTCCTTGCGCTTCTCGCGTGACATGAAGGGCCCGAACACGATCAGCGCCGGCAGCGCGATGGTCGGGTCGGCTTCATAAGCCGAGATCACCCAGTCGATCACGCCGGCACCATCGCCGCCGCCGCCGGGGGTGACGAGGACGAAGGGCTGTTTGGTGATCCGCGGATAGCGATTCGGCGGCATCGGGCTCGGGACCGCACGCTTGAGATAGCCGACATAGCGAATCTTGTCGGCGAAACGCTGCTGGTCGGGCAGGCCGCTCAGGGGTTGGTAGATGCCCTCCAGCCCATAGACGAAGATGTCGTCGTAGATGGTGTCGAGCGCGTCGAGCGCGCCGCTATGGCGCCACTCCTCCAGCAGCGTGGCCGGATCGTCGAGCACGTCGCGCACGCCCAGCACGATGCGGGCGCCGCGGCGGCGCAGGATGTCGAGCGACGGCTTCAGCTCTCCGCGCAGGCCGACGGGCTCCTTGTCGACGATGACGACATCGGGATCGAAGGAGAGGACGGTCTGCTTGATCAGGTCGGTGCGCAGCCGCAGCGTGTCGCCGAGATCGAGGTTGAGGTGGTGCGGCTCATAGCGGCCGTCGCTCTGCTTCTCGATGCCGGGGATGCGGACATAGTCGATCCCGTCGCCGAACTGGAAGCTCGAGATCACCGAAGAACCGGAGACGATGATGACCGAGATGTGCGGAAAGCTGGCGATCAGCGCATTGGCGATGGCGCGGCAGCGGCGGATATGGCCGAGACCGAAAGTGTCATGGCTGTAGATCAGCACACGCGGCGCATGAGGGCTGCGCGGCGCCCTTTCGGCTCCGATCAAATCGATGACGTTGGAAGACATCGGATGCCGCCCTCCGCAAAGGCCAGACGACCTCTTGGCGAGGACGAACGCAGCTCGGAACCAGTTTAGAGCGCTTATAGCGCGGCGAGGTCCGTCAACCAAGCCCGTGCGGGTGGTGACATGCAGGATTCATCTTAGCCGGTGCGACGCCTATACTCTGGCAGGAAGAAGCTCGGCCGGATCAGCGAGATGCACGGCCGGATGGGCGGCTGCAAGGCTCAAGATGTCGTGGAGAACGGACCAAGCGCCTTCGTCATGGTCGCGGTGATGCAGGAGCAGACCGAGCGCGGCCGCCTGATCGGGGCCCTCGCCGCGCATCGCGATGATTTGTGCCACGATCTCGGGCAGAAGGTCATCCGCGCGCCGGCCCATGCGGCCGCCATGCCAGTCCATGACATCGATTCGGGTGTTGAGTAGGCGGGGGCCGCCGGCGGGACCGTGGCGATAGTTGCGGAAGCATGACAGACCGGAGAAGCCGAGGCTGCCGAGCCGGGCGGCGTGGCCGGGGTCGATGCGATTCCATGGCGGCACGAAGACCGGCATGATGTCGCCGCCGATCAGCTCGCGAAGGCGATCGCGGCCCTCGGCGATCTCGCCATCGACGGCTGTCCTGTCGCGATCGGGGCCGAATTCCGACTTCTTTCCGCCTGCCGGAGCATGGTTGCGATGCCAGACGCCGTGCTGGCAGGGACGCAAGCACGGCATGCCCTTCAGGGCCGATGCCAGGGCGGGTTCCGCCAGCATCGGGATTACCGCCAGCAGGACAGTTGCACCATGGCGTTCCGCCAGAACCGAAAGCCGCGCCAACGCCGGGCTCGGCGCGACCGCGTCGTCGTCGCGGAGCCATAGCCGCAGCTGCCGGCCGGCGGCCTGCCAGTTGTCGAGTTCCCGCGACAGAGCCTGCCAGTGCGTCTCGTTCATGACGCGACGCTGCCTGCGGCCCTGAGCTTGTCGCGGCGGTGGCGGCAGGCGAGGTCGAGCCCTTCGGCCAGCCTTGCGGCGGCGCGGGCGTTCGTACGCTCGTCCAATACGAAGCGGCGAGCATCGTCTCCCATCCGTTCACGGCGCGCCCTGTCCCGCAGCATGGCGACGAGATGACCGGCGAAAGCCGCTTCGTCGCCTTCCGGCGCCAAGAGCGCTGTCTCTCCTGACATCACCGTCGCGGAGACGCCGCCGCTGTCGAAGGCGACCACGGGCAGCCCGACCGCCTGGGCTTCGAGATAGACCAAGCCATAGGCCTCGCGTACGCCCGGCCAGACGAAGATGTCGTGCCGCGCCAGCTCGTCGAGCGCCCGCTCGCGCGGGATCAGGCCAAGCCAATCGATTCGTTCTTGCGGCAGGCAGGCGAAGGCCTGCTCGATCTCGCCGCGCTGGCGGCCGTCGCCGACGATGCTCAGGCGCCAGTCCGCATCGGGAATGCGCGCCAGGATGCGGGCGAGCGTCAGATAGCTGTTCTGCTTCGTGCCCTGGCGCATCATCGCGATGGTGATCAGGTGGGGAGGTCCGGGATGGTTCCGGCGCTGCGGCGGCTCCTTCTCGAAGGTGATGAAGGGCGGGAGCTCCAGAAGGGCGGTGCCGGGCTGGCGCCAGGGTTCGAGCCCCTGGCGGTCGCGATCGGTGAAATAGAAGTGGACGTCGCCCGCCGTGAGGCTGTGCCGGACGATTTCGGTCTGGGCGCTCCATTGATCGAAGGCGCGGCGCTCGGAGTCGCTGGCTTCGGCCGTGACATAGGGGATGCTGAGGGCATCGGCGATCGCAGGGCCGAGCAGGTCCGGGGCGCGGTAGTAGTTGTGATAGGTGAACCAGAGGTCGGGGCGAGGGCTATCGGAGCGATAGCCCGCCAGCAGCCGGTCACTGAGCCGTGCAGCGTCGGCGCGATGCTGGTCGAGGCAAGCCGGATCGGCGCTGGGCAAATAGCCGCGGGTGGCCCGGACAGGCTCGACGACATGGCCCAATGTCTCCAGTGCCGCGACGAGCTGGCGCGCCATGCGGCGGTCGCCGGAGACGCCGCCGTCGTCGAACAGGTTCAGCGGAGTGTGGAATGCGATGCGCAAGGGGATACTGGAAAGGGGCGGAGCGTAGCTGGTCAGCGATAAGGATCGGCTGCATCGCGCAGGCCGTCGCCGAGGAAGTTGAAGGCGAGGATGATCACGATCACGGGCACCACCGGATAGAGCAGCCAGGGATAGAGCGCCACCACATTGATGTTCTGTGCCTCGTTCAGCATCACGCCCCAGCTGGTGATCGGGGGCCTCAAGCCCAGGCCAAGGAAAGAGAGCGCGGTCTCGCCGAGGATGGTCTTGGGTATGGTGATGGTGGCCGAGGCGATGAGGTGGCTCATGAAGCCCGGCACCAGATGCAGGCCGATGATGCGGGCGGGCTTCGCGCCCATCAGCTGGGCGGCGACGACATAGTCCTCCTCGCGCAGCGACAGCAGCTTCGAGCGGACCGAGCGGGCAAGCCCCGTCCAGTCCATCAGGCCGAGGATGATGGTGATGCCGAAATAGACCACCACCGGGCTCCATGACGGCGGCATGATCGAAGCCAGCGCCAGCCAGAGCGGGATATGCGGCAGCGACTGCACGATCTCGATGATGCGCTGGATGACGAGATCGACGCGGCCGCCGTAATAGCCCGCGATGCCGCCGATGATGACGCCGAGCACGAAGGAAACGGAGACGCCGAGCAGGCCGATCGAGAGCGAGATGCGTCCGCCATAGAGGATGCGCGAGAACATGTCCCGGCCGAGCCGATCCGAGCCGAGCCAGAAGAAGGTGCCGTCCTTGGGCGGGCAGACCAGGCGCCAGTTGCCGGGGATCAGACCCCAGAACTCGTAGCTGTCGTCGCCGCGGCAGAAGAAGCGCAGCTTCTGCGGCCGTGTGCTGTCGACCTCGTATTCGCGCTTCAGGTTCTCCATGTTGAGCCGCATCTTGTACGGGTAGACGAAGGGGCCGATGAAGCTGCCTTCATGGAAGAGGTGGACGCTCTGGCCCGGCGCGCGGATGAAGTCGGTGTTGCGCGTGGTGTAGTGGTAGGGCGCGAGGAATTCGGCGAAGGCCGCCATCGCGTAGATCGCCACGATGACGAAGGCGGAGATGACCGCGAGCTTATGGCGGCGGAACTTCCACCACATCAGCTGCCATTGCGAGGCGAGATAGATCCGCTCCTGCTCCGGCGTCATCGCCTCGGTGGCATAGGGCTCGAAAGGCGCGGTCGAGGCCGCGTGCGGCAGCGGCGCGCCATCGGGCGGAAGTGTGTTGAGCAAGTTCGCCGTCACTTGGTCGCCGTCCCCTGCAGACGGATGCGCGGATCCAGGATGGCGAGCGCGATATCCGAGATCAGCACGCCGATCACGGTCAGAAAGGAGAGGAACATCAGGAAGGAGCCGGCGAGATACATGTCCTGGGCCTGCAGCGCCCGGATCAGCAGCGGGCCGGTGGTCTGCAGCGAGAGCACGATGGCGACGACCTCGGCACCCGAGACGATCGAAGGCAGGATGTCGCCGATATCCGAGATGAAGAAGTTGAGTGACATGCGCAGCGGATATTTGCGCAGCGCCTTGCCGGGCGGCAGGCCCTTGGCGCGGGCGGTGACGTAGTACTGCTTCTGGAGCTCGTCGAGCAGATTGGCGCGCAGCGCCCGGATCATGCCGGCGGTGCCGCCGGCGCCGATGATGATGACGGGGATCCAGAGATGCTCCAGCACGGATCGGAGCTTGGCCCAGCTCATCGGCTGGTTGAGATATTGCGGGTCGACGAGGCCGCCGATCGAGGTGCCGAACCAGACATTGGCAAAATACATGAAGACGAGCGCCAGCAGGAAATGCGGCACTGCGAGACCGATCAGGCCGATGAAGGTCAGCCCGTAGTCGCCCCAGCTGTATTGGTGCGTGGCCGAGTAGATGCCGATCGGGAAGGCGACGACCCAGGTGAAGACGATCGTGGCGAAGGAGACCAGCATGGTCAGCAGCAGGCGGTCTCCGACGATCTCCCTGACCGGCCGCTGATATTCGAAGGAATAGCCCATATCGCCCTGAAGCAGGCCCGCGACCCACCAGAAATAGCGCTCGACCGGGGGCTTGTCGAAGCCGTACTCCTGCTTCAGGAACTCGATGCGGCTCATATCGGCCTTCTCGCCCTGCGCCTGCATTTCGGCTGCGAGAGTCTCGAAATAGTCCCCTTCCGGGAGATTGATCACGGTGAAGATCAGCGCGCTGGTGACCAGCAGCGTCGGGATCATGATCAGGATGCGCTTGAGGATGTAGCGGAACAGCACGGATCAGCCTTTGGTCTCTTGCCGATCGAACCAGAAGGTGTCGGGCATATAGCGGCCGATGAAGGCGCCGGGTTCGAAGCTGTAGAGGCCGACCTCGGGCACGTTGCGCAGGTCGCGGGAGACGACGATCGGCTGCAGCGTGCTGTTGATCACGCCGATGGTGAAAACCTGCTCGGCATTGATGGCCAGCATCTTGTGCCAGATGGTGCGGCGCTGGTCGCGCGTCGAGCTCATCCGCCATTCCTCGTAGAGCCGCACCAGCTCGTTGACCTCGTGCGAGGCCGGTCTTTCGCCCTCGCGGCCGCTGGTCTCGATGAACTGGCCCCAGCGCGGCCACTGGAACTGTGCCGACGAGGTCGGCGACAGCGCATCCGGTTCCATGTCGGAGGTGATGAGCGCGTTGTCCATGCCGGCCCAGGCCGACATGATGGTCTGCCCCGCGACGATGCGGCGGCGGAAGACGTCGCGCTGCGTGGAGCGCGGGTAGATCTTGATGCCGACGTTCAGGAAATCCTGCTTGAGCAGGTCGAGGATGTCCGTCTCCTCGGTGTTCTCGCCGGCTGTCTCGATGGTGAATTCGAGCCTGCGGCCGTCCGGGAGCAGGCGCACGCCGTCATCGTCGCGCTTGGTCAGGCCGATCTCGTCGAGAAGCCGGTTCGCCAGATCCGGGTCGTGCTGGATCCAGAGCGAAGCGAGCGTGGGATCGTAGAGCGGGCTCTCCGGCAACGCCGTATTGGCGCTTTCGCGCGCCAACCCGAAGAAGATCACCTTGTTGATGTCGGCGCGGTTGATCGCGACCGAGATCGCGCGGCGATAGCGTACGTCGCGATTGAGGTCGCGCCAGATCGGATCGATGGCGTTCAGATTCGGCAGAAGGGCGAAATAGGCGCCCTCGGCCCGTTTCCAGAGCCTGACCTCGAAGTTCATCCGCTTCGAGGCTTCCTTGAGGAAGGTGTAGTTGTCGAAGCGGATGTAGCGGGCCTGAAGATCGGCCTCTCCGGCGGCTGCCTTGGCCGGGATCAGAGAGCTTGTGCCGATAGTCAGCGTGACCTGATCGGCATAGGGCAACTGCCGGCCCTTCTCGTCGACGCGATGGAAGAAGGGGTTGCGCTCGAACACGAATTGCTCGGCTGGCAGCGGCGTGGTGTTGCGCCAGGGCTCGAGTGTCGGAAGGTTTGGGTTTTCCGGCCGGTACATGCGTGAGAGGCGTTCATGCAGCGCACCCCAGTCGCGCACACGGTTCTCCTTCACGCGCTTGACCAGCTCGTATTTGGGCGCGTGCTTCTCGTGGAACTGCTTGAGGTAGCCCGAGGGCATGAAGATGTAGGTCGGCTGCGCGCCCGCCAGCGCCGGCAGGAAGATCGGGTTCGGCATTTCCCAGCTGTAGCGAACCTCGGTCTCGCTCAGCACTTCAAAGAAGGGGAGATTGCCGCCGGCGAGCATCGCCTGGGGCGGTCCGCCGGGCGACAGGCGCTTGTTGTTGGCGACATCCTCCCACCAATAGCGAAAATCTTCGGTGGTGAATGGCGAGCCGTCGGACCAGCGATGGCCGGCGCGCAGCCGCAGCGTGAAAACGCGGCCATCCTCGACGTTGCAGCTTTCAAGCACGTCCGGCACGAGCTCGAGGTTCTCGTCATAGACCATCAGGCGCGTGTAGCCGTAGAGCGTCATCATCCGGACATCGCGCTGGTCGCCCATCAGCATGCGGATATTGCCGCCATGGCGTCCCGGCGTGCGGCCGAGCTTGCCGAGATCGATGAGGCGGGGCACGGCGGGCAGGCGCTGCGCCACCGGCGGCAGGGTTCCCGCGTTGACCTTCTCGGCGAAGAAGGGGCTGTCGATCGGGGCAGGCTGAGCCGGCTGGGCCAACGCGCGGCGGGGCAGGGCGGCTCCGGCGAGCGCGGCCGTTCCCAGCAGCAGGGCGGCGCGGCGCGTCGTATGCGGGGAGCGGAAGGTCATGGGACCATCTCCCGGACATCGGCATTGGGCCGCGCGAGGACGTAGTGGCCCTCTCCGAGCGACAGATGCGCCAGGGCGGAGGCGTCGGAACCGACCTTGAAGGCGTCACCCCAATGGCTGTCATCGGAAGCACCGCCCGGCGCCGCGAGCTTGAAGTCGAGCTTGCGATCGAGATCGGCGAAGGGCACGGAGCGCAGCAGCGCCTTGGTGTAGGGGTGGACCGGCTTGGTGAAGAGGCTATGGCGCGGCGCCAGTTCGACGATGCGGCCATTGGCCATCACCGCGATGCGGTCCGCCATGTAATTCACCACGGCGAGGTTGTGCGAGATGAACAGGAAGGTGAGGCCCCGCTCGGCCTGGATGTCCTTCAACAGGTTGAGGATCTGCGCCTGCACGGAGACATCGAGCGCCGAGACCGGCTCGTCGCAGATGATCAGTTCGGGATCGAGCGCCAGGGCGCGGGCGATGCCGATGCGCTGACGCTGCCCGCCCGAGAAGGAATGCGGATAGCGATTCAGGAAGCGAACATCGAGGCCGACATCCTGCATCAGGGAGCGAACCCGTTCATCCTGGGCTGCAGAGTGGCCCCTGTCATGGACCGCTAGCGGCTCGCGCAGGATGTTCATCACCGTCATGCGCGGCGAGAGCGACGAGACGGGGTCCTGGAAGATCATCTGGATGCGCGGGCGGAAGGCGCGCAACGCGTCGCCCTTCAGCCCGAGCACGTCGACCCGTTCATGGCCGTCGTCGAAGATGACCTCACCGGAATCGGCGGTAATGGCCCGCATCACGATCTTGCTGACCGTCGTCTTGCCGCAGCCGCTCTCGCCGACGAGGCCGAGGCATTCGCCACGGCGGATGTCGAAGCTGACATTGTCGACGGCCTTCACGGCGCTCTGCGTGCCCTTGCCGAAGAAGCTGCGAGAGCCGGTGACATAGGTCTTGTGCAGGTTGCGGACCCGAAGCAGCGGCGTGTTCTCGCGATCCGCTGGCGGCGGAGCGGGGCGTGGCGCCGCCGGGGGGCGGGGCCTGGCTTCCCGGAGCGCGACGAGGCGCTCGCCCTCCTGCATGTCGAAATGCGGCGAAGCGTTGAGCAGCGCCTTGAGATAGGGGTGGCGCGGCTGCCGGAAGATGTCCTCGACCGGGCCGCGCTCCAGAATCTCACCGTGGAAGATCACCACCACCTCGTCGGCCATGTTGGCGACGACGCCGAGATCGTGGGTGATCAGCAGGATCGCCATGCCCATCTCGGCCTGGAGATCGCGCATCAGGTCGAGCACCTGCGCCTGGATGGTGACGTCGAGCGCCGTGGTCGGTTCGTCGGCGATCAGCAGGGCCGGCTTGCAGATCAGGGCCATGGCAAGCATGGCGCGCTGGCGCAGACCGCCCGATAGCTCAAAGGGATACAGCCCATAGGCGCGATGGGCGTTCTTGAAGCCGACGCGCTTCAGCATGGCCTCGATCAGGCCGCGCGCCTCCGCCTTCGGCATCGGCCGGTGCAGGAGCAGAGCCTCTTCGATCTGGTTGCCGATGGTGTGGACCGGAGAGAGCGACGACATCGGCTCCTGGAAGATCATGCCGATGCGGCCGCCACGCAGCGCACGAATCTCCGAACCTTCGGCGGGCAGGGCCGCGATGTCGATCACGGTCTGTGGCGCCAACGGGTCGCGGAACAGGATCTCGCCCCCGGTCACGGCGCCCGCGCGGGGCAACAGGCCCATGATGGCCTGCGAGATCACCGATTTGCCGGAGCCGGATTCGCCCACGAGCGCGACCGTCTTGCCGGCCGGCACGCGCAGGCTCGCGCCCTTCACCACCTCGCGAGACAAGCCGTGAACGGTGAAGCCAATACGCAGGTCGCTGATGCGCAGGATATCCATGACCCGATCTGACGCCACTCCGGAACCGTCCGCAATTCACCTGACGTCACTAGACGTCTAAAGTTCGGTCTTGCCAATGATTTTCGACACATCGACTCATTCGGCCGGACATTGGCCGAGCCGGATGACATCGCTGCAACGCGGCCCGCGGCGGAAATCGGCGTAGCTGACGCTCCAGGGGAGGCGGCCGGGAGCACGATAGGGGCCGAATTTGAAGTACTGGTTGGTGTCGAGGCCCGGGCCGCCTTGGCCGATATGCCCGCGGATGGTCACGATCGGGACGCCGTTGGCCATGATCTCGATGCGTCCGTCGCCGTGGGGGCCTGGTTGCGATCGGATGACGAAATCGATCCAGCCCATCCGGGCTGCCGGCAGGTCGGCATGGCGCGTGACCTGGATGTCCGGGGCGCAGGCGTTGAAATAGCCGGGGTAGCTCCCGCGCGGTGCGCCAGCCTCAACGGCGACCAGAGCCCGCGTCTGATGAACGTTCGGGTGGTCAAGCACCAGCGCCTCGCCGGGGCGGCAGCCATCCGGGCGCTCCGGGCTCCCGATCGGATAGGAGACGACGCGATCCGTCTCGATGGTGATGCCGAGATGCCCCCGATAGAGTCGCAGCGCCAGGAAGGGCGAGTCGTCTCCCTCGGCGGCGGGCCGGGCCTCGCGCTTCCATTGGGCGATCACATATCTGCGATCGTCCTGCGGCAGCGGATCGTCGAGACGCACGGCCAGCCCGTACCAGACCGTGCTGCGGTAGGGAGCGAGCACCTCCGGGCGCTCCCAGACCTCGGCGCGTTCGCTGCAGTTGACGCGGTGGGGCGGGCAGGACGCCATGACCGTCAGGGTCAGCGCCCCGGTGCCGCGCAAGGGCGCTGCAGGGCCGAAAGCCACCCGGCCGCCGCGTTGCTCGAAGCTCTTCTTATAGAATAGCCCGCCTTCGGCGGCGAAACCGCCTTGGTCGAAGCCATCGTGCAGCAGGAGAGAAGCGTTGCCCGCTGCGACTTTGGCGCAGGCGGATGCCAGGGGAGCGGCGACGACAATCACGAGAGCAGCGCAGCCAAGGGCCGCGCGTAGCAACAGACGCTTCACATCTCTCCCCGACGCGGCGCGATCCGGGTGTGCCGCCGCCTCAAAGTGGCTCGCATTGCACTCCGCCGCAACCTCACCACATATGGTCGCTTTCAGGGGCCTTGCCCCGGCATGACAGCGCCGTCGGCGTTTCGCGACAGGATTACCCTTTGGAGCCCAACCTCTTCCGTTACATCTGGCAGAAGAGTCGCGGCGAGCAGATCATCGTCCTGCTGATCATCCTTGTCTCGATACCCTTCAACTGGGCCTCGTTCGACGTCCCGAAGCGGATCGTCAACGACGCCATCCAGGGCGGAGCCTTCCGGGGCGGCAAGACGACCACCACCTTCATGGAGACGACCCTCCATCTCCCGTCCTGGCTGGGCGGGGCGACCCTGAGGCTGTTCGAAGGCTTTCAGGTCAATCAGGTTGGGCTCCTCATGGGGCTTTCCAGCTATTTCCTGGTGCTCGTCCTGATCAACGGTGCCTTCAAATACATCGTCAACGTGCGCAAGGGCATCCTCGGCGAGCGCATGCTGCGGCGCATGCGCTACGATCTCTTCAGCCAGCTGATGCGGTTTCGCCCGGAGGAGATCCGGGCGGTCAAGCCGGCCGAGATCGCCAGCATGATCAAGGACGAGGTCGAGCCGATCGGCGGCTTCGTCGGAGACGCCTTCATCCAGCCGGTCTTCCTGCTGAGCCAGGCCCTGACGGCACTCGTCTTCATCATGGTGCAGAGCTTCTGGCTCGGCTCGATCGCCCTGCTGATCGTGCTGGCGCAGGCCATCATCATCCCGATCCTGCGCCGCGAGCAGCTGAGGCTCGGCCGCGAGCGCCAGATCGCTTCCCGGCAACTCGCGGGAAGGATCGGCGAAATCGTCGATGCCGGGCCGATGATCCAGGGGCATGGCGCCACGGGCTACGTCCAGGCGGATATCGCCGGGCGGCTCGGGCACCTCTTCGACATCCGCTACGAGCTCTACAAGCGCAAGTTCGCCGTCAAGTTCCTCAATAACCTGCTGGCGCAGGTCACGCCGTTCTTCTTCTATGCGATCGGCGGCTATTTCGCGCTGCAGGGACGCCTCGACATCGGCCAGCTCGTGGCGGTGATCGCGGCCTATCGTGACCTGCCTTCGCCGATCAAGGAACTGATCGACTGGGATCAGCAGCGCAACGACGTCACGATCAAATACGAACAGGTCATTTCCCAGTTCAACAGCGACGACACGCTCGTCCTCGACGAGGCGAACGGCTGCTCGCCGCTGCCGGTCAAGGGAGACATCCGGCTCGAGGCCGTGCAGATGCTGGACAATCGCGGACAGCCGCTGCTGACGCCGCTCTCGTTCGTCCTGCAGCGACCGGGCTGGGTCGCGGTGATCGGGCCCCATGGCTGTGGCGGGGATGTGCTCGGCCGCATCCTCGGGCGGCAGGCGACCAACTATACGGGGCGGGTCCTCATCGACGGCGAACTGCTCGCGGACATGTCGGTCGAGCGGGCGAGCCATCTGATCGGCTATTCCGGAGACCAGGCGGAGGTCATTGCCGGGACGATGCGGGACAATATCCTGTTGCCGCTGCGGCGGCGTCGGCCGGAGATCAAATCCGACGGTCCGGTTTCCCCGGAGGAGCATCGCCGTTTCGTCGAGGCGGTCCGTTCGGGCAACTCGCCATTTCCGTTCGAGGCGGACTGGACGGACTACGAAGGTGTCGGGGTCGCCGACGCGGCCGAGCTCGCGGCGCGGGTGCGCGAGCTGCTCGACGTGTTCGGCTGCACTCAGGACGTGTTCGAGCTCGGCCTGGGCGGCAAGGTGATGCCGCCGGTGAGCGCGGAAGCAACCGAACGCATCATCACCGCCCGTCATGTCGTGGCGGCTGAGCTCGAGCGCATCAATCTTGGCGGGCTGATCGAGCCCTTCGCCCTCGACCGCTACAACCGGAACGCCTCGGTCGCCGAAAACCTGATCTTCGGAACGCGGACCAGCGCCCGCTTCGGCAACGCGACCCTGCTCTTCGAGCCTTATGCCCATTCGATCCTGAAGGCGGAGGCCCTGGTGGAGCCTTTGACCGAGATGGGGGCGCGGATCGTTGCCACGGTCGTCGAGATCTTTGCCGGCCTGCCGGTGGGGCATGCGCTGTTCGAGCGCTATTCCTTCGGCGAGAATTTCGACTTCGAACGCCTCAACGAGCTGGCGGACATCCTGGCCAAGCACGATATGCGAAGCCCGCTCGATCAGGAGACGGAGCGTGACCTGGTGGCCCTGGCACTCGGCTATATCGAGCCCAAGCACAGGTTGAACCTGATCGACGACCGGCTCGAGCGCCGTATCCTCAGGGCGCGCGCGAGCTTCCGCAAGCACCTGCCGGCCGATGCCGCGGGCGATGTGGATTTCTATGCTCCCGACAAGGTTATGCTCGGCGCGAGCGTGCGGGACAACCTGATGTTCGGCCGCATCGGCTACGGCATCCCCGACGCGGGCCGGAAGGTGGCGGAGATCGTGCTGCAGGCGCTCGAGCGCTCGGGGCTGGGCGAGGCGCTCTATCGTCTCGGGCTCGACACCGAGAGCGGCATTCGCGGGCGCTATCTGCCGGCGCGGCTGCTGCAGGCCATTCCTCTGGTTCAGGCGCTGGTCAAGGCGCCCCAGATCGCTGTTCTCGACATTGCGGCCCTGCTCGCGATCTCCGACGAGCCGGAGAAGATCGTTGCCCGGTTGCGGAGCTATTGTGCCGGCATGACGCTGTTTCTTCTGCTGGGAGATGCTAGACTCGTCGAGGACATCCCGATGCGGATCGTTTTCCATGGTGCGACGGGGACGGTCGAGGCCGGTGGGGCGCTCGAGGCAGCGAACGATGCCGGCGATCAGGCGTTGCGCTTTGCGGATGCCCAGCGAATGGAGGCACGGTCATGAGTCTGGAAGCCGATATCGGCTGCTTGCGCAGCCTGCCGCTGTTTCGCGACATGCCTCCCTCGCGGCTCAAGCTCGTCGCCCTGATGGGCGAGAGGTTGCGCTTCGAGCCGGGCGCTGTCCTGATCGACCAGAAGGGCCGGCTGGATGGCGTCTACGTCATCCTCGAGGGGGACGTCGAATTCTCGCAGTCGCGCCCCGATGGCGAGGGGCGCCGATTCCAGAAGGACGCCGGCAGCATTACCGGCGACGTGTCGCTGCTCAGCGGCCGGCCGTTCCTCGGCACGGTCAGCGCGAAGACGCCGGTCCTGGCCCTGAGAATTCCGAAGGACCTGTTCTTCGAACTGCTTCAGACCGTGCCGGAATTCAGCCTCGCTGTCTGCCGCGACCTGGCTGACCGCGTCCATCGTCTTGCCAGCGTTTTGCTCCGCGAGCACGAAACCGTTTGATGAGGTCGAGCGTCGTATGAATCGGCCACAAGCCGCCGGCACGCAGCGCACACAAACGGCGCGCCGCAGTATGGGCGCGAGCATCGATCAGGTCTCGTCCTGGAGCCGCGACATTCGTCTCGTCTCGGGCCTGATCCTGTTGACCTTCGCGACGACGCATTTCCTCAACCACGCCGTCGGCATCCTCGGGGTCGATGCCATGGAGCGCGTCCAGGACTGGCGCTACAACGTCTGGCACTCCCGCATCGGGACGATCGTGCTCTACGGCGCGCTCGTCATCCATCCGGTGTTCGCGCTGCTGCGCGTGGTCCAGCGGCGCACCTTCAAGATGCCGCTGCGCGAGATGCTGCAGATTGCGCTGGGCCTCGCGATTCCGCTTTTGCTCGTCGATCACATCGTCAGCACGCGCGTGTTGGGGTACTATTTCGGCGTCGACGAGACCTATCATGCCGTGCTGCGGCGGCTGTGGCCGGGCCGTGCGCTGCTGCAGTCCCTGCTGCTTTTGCTGGTCTGGACGCATGGCATCATCGGCATCCATTTCATGCTGCGCTCGCGCGATGCCTATCGCCATTGGCGTGATCCGTTCCTGCTCGTCTCGATCCTGATCCCGCTGCTCGCATTGATCGGCTTCATGGTGGCGGCGCGCGAGGCCGAACGGATGGCGCTCCCGCCGGAGTTCGTCACCGACGCGCAGCGGGCGATGTTCGACCGCGACGTGATGTGGGCGAAGAGTGCCTTCTATGGGCTGGTCGGCGCCTTCGTGCTGTTCGTCGGCATCCGCGAGATCCGGGTCAGGACGCGTCATCAGATCACGGTGCGCTTCGTCGGCCACGGCACGCGCCGCGTAGCGCCGGGGCCGACGGTGCTCGAGATGTTCCGGCGCTTTGGCATTCCGCACGCGGCGCTCTGCGGCGGGCGGGCGCGCTGCGCCACCTGCCGTGTGCTGGTGATGGATGGCATGGACAAGCTGCCATCGCCGGGGCCGAACGAGGCCAGGTTGCTGCGGCGCATTTCGGCACCGGAAGGTGTCCGGCTCGCTTGCCAGATCAGGCCGCATGACGACCTGCAGGTGCAGATCCTGCTCGCCTCGCGCCTGAACGCCACCGGTGCGCGGGCGCTCGAGCCCGATGATGCCATCAACAAGCGCGGCCTGACGGTGGTCGTCGCCGATCTGCGCGCCTTCTCGGCGCTCTCGGAGCGGCAGCTGCCGCGCGAGCTGATCGGCCTGCTCAACCGCTTCTTCGACGAGATGGGCCAGGCGATCACGGCCCATGACGGGCGCATCGATGCCTTCTACGGGGATGGCTTCATGGCCGTGTTCGGCCTCGATGGCTCGCAGGCGCGCGGAGCGCAGGCGGCGATCAGCGCTGCGGCCGACATCGTCCGGGCGGTCGAGGCGCTCAACCGCGAGTTCGGAGCGGCGCTGCCTCTGCCGCTCAGGATCGGGATCGGGATCCATACCGGCGATGCCATTACCGGCGCGGTCGAGAACGACAATCTCGGGCGGCGCGAGATCACGGTGGGCGAAACGGTGATGATCGCGAGCCAGCTCGAAGCGGCGACACGCCGGGTGCTGGCCGATGTCGTGGTGTCGGAGGACACGATTCGCACCACGGGCCGCAGCTATGCCGGGACGGTGGCGCTCAAGATCGCGATCAAGGGACGCGAGAAGCCGCTCACGGCCTATGGCTTTGCCAGTGCGCCGGAAATTGCCCGCCGCAAGCGCGAGGATGCGGCCAAGGCGGCCATGCCGGCGCCGCCCACTGTTCCGGGAAAGGCGGCGGATGGGGCGGCTGAGCCCGTGGCCGAAGCGTCTGCCGAGCCGGGCGAAGCGAGCCGGCGCGATTGAACAGGCTGGCGAGGCTGGTTTTTGCCGAAGCGGGTGCCTATGGTCCCGCCAGCCTTTGCCGACAACGACGGAACCATGACGCCTGAACCGCCCTGCGAGGCCTTCCACGACCTGCTGCGCGGAATGGCCGCCTTATCCGGCAACCGCATCGTCGCCGATGTCGCGCGCCTCTACGGCAAGGGGGCGCCGCCCGATCTGTCGATCGCCTGCAACCACAAGCAGATCGCCTCCAAACAGTGGCTGGTCGACGCGCTGGCCGATGCCTGCCCGAAGCCGGCCGGCCCGGTCTGGGTGCTCGGCGCCTGGTACGGGGTGCTCGGGGCCATGCTGCTCGACGATGTGCGGCTTGCTATCGACGACGTGGTGAGCCTCGATATCGATCCGACCTGCGCGCCGACCGCCGAGATACTGAACCACCGACATGTCGCCTCCGGGCGCTTCCGGGCGCTAACGGCGGACATGATGGCGCTCGATTTCGCAGCTCAGTCGCCCAAGCCCGGGCTCGTCATCAACACGAGTTGCGAGCATCTCGCCGATGTGCCGGGCTGGATCGCGGGCTTACCGGCCGGCTTGCCGCTCGTGCTGCAATCCAACGATTACTTCCGCGAGCCCGATCATTGCAGTTGCGTGCCATCGCTCGAGGCGTTTAGCGAGCAGGCGGGGCTCGCCGAGGTCTGGTTCGCCGGAGCGCGGCCGACGAAGAACTATACGCGCTTCATGCTGATCGGCCGGCGATGACGACTGGCGCTGCACCGCGCATCGCGGTGGCGATGAAGGGCTATCCGCGGCTGTCGGAGACCTTCATCGCGCAGGAACTGCTGGGGCTGCAGCAGCGCGGCCTTGCCTTCGAGATCTGGTCGCTCCGGCATCCGACTGATGGTGCCAAGCATCTGATGCACAATCAGATCGCGGCGCCGGTGCGCTACCTGCCCGAATATCTGCACGACGAGCCCGGGCGCGTCGCGCGCGGCGTGTTCGGCGCCTTCGCGCAGCCCGGCTTGCGCAAGCTCATTTCGGCCTTCCTGCGCGACCTCGTCCGGGACAGGACGCGCAACCGGCTGCGCCGCTTCGGCCAGGCCTGCGTGATGGCGTGCGAGCTGCCGGCGGATATCCGGCATCTGCATGTGCACTACCTGCACACCCCGGCCTCTGTCATCCGCTATGCGGCCCTGCTGCGCGGCCTGAGCTGGTCCTTCTCGGCCCATGCCAAGGATATCTGGACGACGCCCGACTGGGAGAAGCGCGAGAAGATCGCCGATGCCGCCTGGGGCGTGACCTGTACCCAGGATGGCTTCCGCGAACTCGAGCGCCTCTCCGATCGGCCGGACAAGGTCGAGCTGGTCTATCACGGGCTCGATCTCGCACGCTTTCCGCCGCCGGCCCCACGCTCCGGCCGGGACGGTTCCGATTCCGCCGATCCGGTGCGCTTCGTCACGATCGGGCGAGCGGTGCCGAAGAAGGGCTTCGACGATCTGCTGGAATCCCTGGCGAAACTGCCCTGCACGCTGCACTGGCAGCTGACCCATATCGGCGGCGGCGAGATGCTGAAGGCGTTGCAGGAGAAGGCGCGCGCGCTCGGTCTCGGCGACAATATCGTCTGGGCCGGGCCGAAGGCGCAGGACGACGTCATCGCCGCCTTGCGCGCCGCCGACCTCTTCGTCCTGCCCTCGAAGCAGGCGGGAGACGGGGATCGTGATGGCCTGCCCAATGTCGTGATGGAGGCGGCGAGCCAGGCCCTGCCGATCATCGCCACGGATTTTGCCGGGATCCCGGAATTCGTTCGACATGGCGTCGAGGGGCTTCTGGTGCAGCCCGGCGATATCGAAGGACTTGCCGGCGCCCTGGTGGAACTCGCCCGTTCCCCGCAGCAGCGGGGCCAACTCGGCTATCGCGCGCTGGCGCGGCTGACCGGCTCCTTCTCGGCCGCGGCCGGGCTCGACGGCATCGCTGCGCGGCTATACGCCTCTGCCGAAGAAAAGGCATGAGCGCCACCGTCCTCATCGCCGTTACGCATCTGCTCGGCTCGGGCCATCTGGTGCGCGCTGCCAATCTCGCGCGGGCCCTGGCGCAGAACGGTTTCGCCGTCACGCTGGCGAGCGGCGGCATGCCGCTGCGGTCGATGGAGCAGGAGCCCTTCACCTTCGTTCAGTTGCCGCCGGTCAGGACGGAGGGCGTCGATTTCCGCACGCTGCTCGACGCGATCGGTCAGCCCACCGACCTGGAACGCAAGGCCCGGCGCGTTGCGATCCTGGAAGGGCTGGCGGCGAGCTTGCGGCCTGATGCGGTGATCGTCGAGCATTTCCCGTTCGGACGCCGGCAGCTCGCCGCCGAGTTTCTCGCTCTGATCGCCGCGGCACGCGCCGCCAATCCGAAGTCATTGATAGTCTCCTCGGTCCGGGACGTGCTGGTGAGGCCGCGTCCCGAGCGCATCGCGGAGGCCGAGGATCGGCTCGCGACGCTGTTCGACGCGGTGCTGGTCCATGGCGATGCGGATTTCCTGCCGCTCGACCGCTCCTGGCCGGTCGATGCGCGGCTTGCGGCTAAGCTGCGCTATACGGGCTACATGGCGGATACGCCGATGGCCGGAGCGCCAATCGAGAATGGCGAGGTGCTCGTTTCCGGCGGCGGCTCGGCCGCGGCCATTCCGCTGTTCGAACTCGCGATTGCTGCGGCGAAGCTCGGTCCGGGGGACCGGCGCTGGCGTATCCTGGTCGGGCGCGCAGTCGGCGAGGACGTCTTCGGGCGGCTGCTGGCAGGGGCGCCGGCGCATGTCACGGTCGAGCGCGTGCGGCCCGATTTCCCGGCGCTGCTCGCCGGCTGTGCGATCTCGGTCAGCCAGGCCGGCTACAATACGGTGCTCGATCTCGTCGCTGCCCGCCGGCCCGCCATCGTCGTCCCGTTCGATGCCGGTGGCGAGACGGAGCAGGCGGTCAGGGCCGAGGCGATGGAGCGCGCCGGGCTGGCGCGCTGCCTGCGGATTTCAGGGGAGGGGGCCTTGACACCAGATGCGCTGGCGGCCGCCGTCGCGGCCGGAATCGGCCGAAGCCCGCCGGGCATCGCTCTCGCGCTCGACGGCGCGCGCAATGCGGTCGAAATCGTGAAAAAGCTTCTGCACGAGCGCGTGTGAGCTATCACGAGCTGTAAGCCGGCATGCCCCTTGCGAGGGCCAGGGTGCAGCTTTGCGAATTGCCGCTTCCGGTCTTTCGCTCTAATGAGGGATGATCCGCCTCCCTCCTCGGTCGGCTCTGGGCAAACCGGCATGTAGCCGGCCACGGCCCTGCGCCTGGAGACAAGATGATGACGACGACGACCGCGCCCGGATTGCCCGACATGAAGCTGTCGGTGCGCCAAACCTTCGGGATCGACACGGATCTCGAGGTGCCGGCCTATTCGGCAGCCGATCCGCATGTGCCCGATTTCGACCCGGATTACCGTTTCGACCGCGACACCACCATCGCGATCCTCGCCGGTTTCGCGCATAACCGACGCGTCATGATCTCGGGCTATCACGGCACCGGCAAGTCGACCCATATCGAGCAGGTCGCGGCCCGCCTCAACTGGCCCTGCGTTCGCGTCAACCTCGACAGCCACGTCTCCCGCCTCGATCTCGTCGGCAAGGACGCGATCGTGCTGAAGGAAGGCAAGCAGGTCACCGAGTTCCAGGACGGCATCCTGCCCTGGGCCCTGCAGAACAACATCGCGCTGGTCTTCGACGAGTATGACGCCGGCCGCCCGGACGTGATGTTCGTGATCCAGCGCGTGCTGGAGCAGTCCGGCAAGCTGACGCTGCTCGACCAGAAGCGCGTCATCCGACCTCATCCCGCCTTCCGGCTGTTCGCCACCGCCAACACGGTCGGCCTCGGCGACACCTCGGGCCTCTATCACGGCACGCAGCAGATCAACCAGGGTCAGATGGACCGCTGGTCGATCGTCACGACGCTCAACTACCTGCCGCATGACAACGAGGTCGCGATCGTTCTCGCGAAGTCGAAGCATTACCAGAAGAGCCCGGAGGGCAAGGACATCGTCAACAAGATGGTCCGTGTCGCCGATCTCACCCGCAACGCCTTCATGAACGGCGACCTCTCGACCGTGATGAGCCCGCGTACGGTCATCACCTGGGCGGAGAACGCGGCGATCTTCGGCGATATCGGCTTCGCCTTCCGCGTCACCTTCCTGAACAAGTGCGACGAGATGGAGCGCACGCTGGTGGCCGAGTTCTTCCAGCGTTCCTTCGGCAAGGAGCTGCCGGAGAGCGCGGCGAACGTGGTCCTGAGCTAACGGAGGAAGCGAGCCATGGCGCGGTATCAAGGCAGCTGCCATTGCGGACGGGTTGCCTATGAGGTCGAGGCCGACCTCGGGCAGACGATCACCTGCAACTGCTCCTACTGCCAGCGCCGCGGCTCGATTCTCGCCTTCTCGCCGGCCACCGCCTTCACGCTCACCCAGGGCGAGGAGGCGCTGACCGAGTACCGCTTCCACACGCAGAAGATCCAGCATCTGTTCTGCGAAACCTGCGGCATCGAGTCCTTCGCCAGGGCGAACGGACCCGACGGCACGCCGATGGTCGCGGTCAATGTGCGCTGCCTTGCCGGCGTAGAGCCGGGCGATCTCTCGCCGACGCAATATGACGGGCGGTCGCGCTAGGGGGAGCCATGGTCGCGGTTACGGTTGAGCGTGAACAGGACGAGACGCGCGCGGCCGTTCTGCGTGGGTTGAGCGCGCATAACCAGGCGAAAATCGGCCCCCGGAACACCAAGCCGCTGGCCATCAGCCTGCGCGACGAGAGCGGCGAGATCGTCGGCGGCCTCGTCGGCGAGCTGAAATGGGAATGGCTCTATGTCGATCTGCTCTGGATCGACGAGGCCCGTCGCGGCGCGGGATTGGGCGAAACGCTGGTCGCGCGAGCCGAAGACGAGGCTCGCCAGCACGGCGCCAAGGGTGTCTTTCTCGGGACGATGAGCATCCAGGCCCCGGGATTTTATCCGAGGCTCGGCTATCGCGAATGCGGCCGGATGGAGAACTATCCGGTGGCGGGTCAAACGCTGCATCACTTCACGAAGGCGCTATGAGCATCTCGAACCGCAAGCCCGGAACGCCGAAGGAAGCCCCGGCCGAGCCGCTGAAGCGCGCCATCTCCGGCGCGATGAAGGCGATCGCGCGCAAGCCGGAGATGGAAATCGTCTTCGCCGCCGACAAGCCGTCGCTGGTCGGCGAGCGGGCGCGCCTGCCCGAGCCGCCGCGCAAGCTGACGCCCGGCGATGTCTCGATCCTGCGTGGCCATGCCGATTCGATGGCGCTCAGGCTTGCCTGCCATGATGCCGCGATCCACCGCCGGGCAGCGCCCGAGGGCGATGCGGCGCGCGCAGTCTTCGACGCCGTCGAGCAGGCGCGGGTCGAATCGCTCGGCGCGCGGCGGATGTCCGGCATGGCCGGCAACATCACCGCGATGCTGGAGGACCGCTATCATCGTGGCGGACGCTACGAGGAGATCACCGATCGTGCCGACGCGCCGCTCGAGGATGCGCTGGCGCTGATGGTGCGCGAGCGCCTGACGGGCCTGAAGCCGCCGAAGGCGGCCGAGAAGATCGTCGAGCTCTGGCGCGAGCAGATCGAGGCCAAGGCCGGCGGCGATCTCGACCGGTTGTCCAAGACGATTGAGGACCAGCGCGGTTTTGCCCGCACGGTGCGTGACATGCTGGCGGCGCTGGACATGGCCGACCAGAGCGCGCAGGGCGACGAGTCCGAGGAGGACGAGGACAATCAGGACCAGTCCTCCGAGGATCAGCAGCAGCAGGAAGGCGAGTCGGAGCAGGAAAGTGGCGCCGACCGCTCCGAGGTCGAGGTCAGCGAGGACGCGACCGAGGAACTTCAGGAAGGCGCCTCCGAGGCGACAGACGCGCCGGCCGGCGATTGGGACGAGGAGGATGACAGCTCCGAATCCGAGGAGGCCGGCGAAGCGCCGCGTCCGCGCGAGAGCCGCGGCAATGAGCGCCCGCAGACCGACTACAAGGCCTATACGACCAAATTCGACGAGATCGTCACGGCCGAGGAGCTCTGCGACGCCGAGGAGCTGACGCGCCTGCGCGCCTATCTCGACAAGCAGCTCGCGCATCTGCAGGGCGTCGTCGCGCGCCTCGCCAACCGCCTGCAGCGGCGGCTGATGGCGCAGCAGAACCGCTCCTGGCAGTTCGATCTCGAGGAGGGCGCGCTCGACCCCGCCCGCCTGCCGCGCATCATCCTCGATCCGTTCCAGCCGCTTTCCTTCCGGCAGGAGTCGGACGTCAATTTCCGCGACACGGTGGTGACGCTGCTGATCGACAATTCCGGCTCGATGCGGGGGCGGCCGATCACGGTTGCAGCCACCTGCGCCGATATCCTCGCCCGCACGCTGGAGCGCTGCGGCGTCAAGGTGGAGCTGCTTGGCTTCACGACGCGCGCTTGGAAGGGTGGGCTGTCGCGCGAGGCCTGGCTGCAGTCCGGCAAGCCGGCCAATCCCGGCCGCCTCAACGATCTCAGGCACATCATCTACAAGGCGGCCGATGCGCCCTGGCGGCGCGCGCGCAAGAATCTCGGCCTGATGATGCGCGAGGGGCTGCTCAAGGAGAACATCGACGGCGAGGCGCTGGACTGGGCGCATAAGCGCCTGCTCGGCCGGCCTGAGCAGCGCAAGATCCTGATGGTGATCTCGGACGGCGCGCCGGTCGACGATTCCACCCTCTCGGTCAATGCCGGCAATTATCTGGAGCGGCACCTGCGCCACATCATCGCCGAGATCGAGACGCGCTCACCCGTGGAACTCATCGCCATCGGCATCGGCCACGACGTCACGCGCTACTACCGCCGTGCCGTCACCATCGTCGATGCCGAGGAGCTGGGCGGGGTGATGACCGAGAAGCTTGCCGAGCTGTTCGAGGAGGATGGCCCGGCTGCGGGGTCCGCATCGCGCCGCCTGCACTGATGCGCCTCACGCGTCGCGCCGCTCTCGCCGGCCTCGGCGCCGCCGCCCTGCCGGGCGCGGCGCAGGCCGTCGAGCAGACCCGCTTTCCGGTCTCCGTTTCCGCAAGGCCTTTCACGGCCTTCGAGCCGCGCAACGCGGATCGGCGCCGATTCGGCGCCTTGCAGTTCCGCGGCGGGCTCGTCCTGAGTTCCGGCCATCCGCGCTTCGGAGGTTTCTCGGGCCTGGCGCGGCTGAACGGGGGGCGTGATCTCGTATCAGTGACCGACCGCGGTTACTGGTTGACGGCGAAGGTCGTGTCGCAGAGTGGCAGACCTGCCGGGCTCGATGATGTCGAGATGGCTGCCATTCTGGGCGCCTCCGGGCGGCCGCTCGCGCGCTCGGGGCTCTTCGACACCGAGAGCCTCTGCATCGCCGATGGCGTGGCCTATGTCGGGATCGAGCGCCGGCACGAGATAGTGCGCTTCGACTGGGCGGGGGAGGGCGTCGAGGCGCGGGCGCGATCGGTGCCCGTGCCGCCCGAAATCAAGCGCCTGCCGCGTAATCGCGGGCTTGAGGCGCTGGGCGTGGTGCCCGTAGGGCCGCTGAAGGGCGCGCTTGTCGCGATCGCCGAGCGATCGGGCAAGGAGGACGAGCCGACGCTCGGTGCGATTCTCGGCGGTCCCCAGCCCGGGCTGTTCAGGGTCGCCCGCCATGATGGCTACGACATCACCGATCTCGCCTTCCTGCCGTCGGGCGACATGCTGCTGCTTGAGCGCTGGTACCAGCCGCTGCGGGGCGTCGGCATGCGGATGAGGCGAATCGCCGGGCGCGATATCCGGCCGGGGGCGCTGGCAGACGGGCCGCGCCTGATCGAGGCCGACCTCGGTTACGAGATCGATAATATGGAAGGGCTGTCGGTCCATCAGGAGAACGGCCGCACTGTGCTGACCCTGATCTCGGACGACAATTTCTCCTTCCTGCAGCGGACGGTGCTGCTGGAATTCGAGCTGGTTGCATAGAGAGCGTCATGCTCGGGCTTGACCCGAGCATCTCCGGCCGAATGGGTGCCGGAGCCTCTCCGGGCCCGAGCTTCTCGAGTCGAGGCTTCGCTCCGGCCGAGAATGACGGCCCTTGATGCCCAAACGAAAAAAGCGGCCTTGCGGCCGCTTCCTTCAGACCCGAGAGGTCAAGCCGCTCAGTTGGCGGCGAGCTTCTTCTCGAGGTCGCGCTTCAGGGAGAGCGCGCCGACCGAGAGGTCGCCGGCCGCAGCCTTGAGCAGAAAGGCGT
This sequence comes from Allobosea sp. 05T438, assembly GCF_056396025.1. Classification (NCBI taxonomy): domain Bacteria; kingdom Pseudomonadati; phylum Pseudomonadota; class Alphaproteobacteria; order Hyphomicrobiales; family Alloboseaceae; genus Allobosea; species Allobosea sp. 05T438. The sequence goes on along the minus strand of NZ_JBFTKQ010000014.1, from coordinate 19,335 downwards.
CGAGGCCGCCGCGATGCTCGACCGAACGCAGGGCGTTGGCCGAAACGCGCAGGCGCACCGAACGGCCGAGCGCGTCCGACTGCAGCGTGACGTTCACGAGGTTCGGGCGGAAGACGGTCTTCGTCTTGCGGTTCGAGTGGCTGACGAGGTGGCCGGTCTGGGTGGCTTTCCCGGTCAGTTCGCAACGGCGGGCCATGGCAATCGTTCCTTACATCCCCAGGTCGCTCAAACAAAAAAACCGACACGCGACGTGCCGGCGAGCACCGGAAGTCAAATTGAAGTCGGGGTTCCATAGCCAAGCTGGCGGGCCCCGTCAAGGAAAACTCCCGCGGCCTGTTCACATCGCCTTCAGCGTTAACGAGGTGTAAAGATCGGCATCGGATGCTTCGTTCGGCCATCGCTTCGCCGCGATGGAAAACCGGTCACGATTCGGACCGATTCAGAGTGCATGTCGCGCAGGATCGCGCCGTTCCGGAGGCTATGGATGAAATCCGCCGTCGCATCGTCCCTCACAGCGCTGGTTCTCGCAGCCTGTCTGGCCGAGGTTGCCGAGGCGGCCTCGCTCGACGCGCGCTACGACGTCTCCCTTCTCGGCATCACGCTCGGTACTGCGAGTCTCTCCGGCGGCATCGACGGATCGAGCTACAAGCTCGACATGGCCGCCAAGCTGACGGGAATCGTAGGGGGCGTGACCGGCGGCCGCGGCTCGGGCGCTGCGACCGGGGCGCTGGTGGGCGGCAAGCTCGCGCCCAAGACCTTCGCGGTGAGCTCCGCAAATTCCAGCGAGAGCCGCACCGTGCGGATGGCGCTGGCCGAGGGCGCCGTTGCCGGTATCGATATCGAGCCGCCGATCGACGAGAAGCCCGATCGCGTGCCGCTCACCGAGAGCCACAAGCGCAATATCGTCGACCCGCTCAGCGCCTTCCTGATGCCGGTCAGCGGCAAGGGCAAGGACGCCGCCTGCAACCGCACCCTGCCGATCTTCGACGGCGCGGCGCGCTACGACATTAAGCTGTCGAGCGCCGGCACCCGCAATGTGAAGCTCGAAGGCTATAGCGGCCCGGTCTCGATTTGCCAGGCGCGCTATGTGCCGATCGCCGGCCACCGGGCGCTCCGGCCCAGCACGAAGTTCATGGCGGAGAACCGGGACATCACGGCCTGGCTCGCGCCCGTCGCCGGCACCGATGTGATGGTGCCGGTGCGCATCTCCGTGAAGACGATGATCGGAACGGCGGTGATCGAGGCCTCGAGCTTCAAGGTCGATCCCGGCGTGACCGCGAGCGCGCGGAACTGAGACTGGTTTTCAGGGCGCGCGCTTGACGCCCTGATCGTCTTCGAAAACAGGCCGGAAGAACGATCGCTCGTAGCTGATGATGAAGCGATCCTTCTCGTTCATCGCGAAGGCCGCCTGGCACTCGGGGTCGTCGAAGGAGCGCTTGCGGTAGTCCTCGTACGCCGCGAGCGACGGAAAGCTGAACATGGCGAGCGCCACGTTGGACACGCCTTCCGAGGGCATGAAATAGCCGTGGTGCTTGCCGCCGAACTTCTCGACCAGCCTGATCCAGAGCTTGCCATAGGCCTCGAAGGCATCGAGCTTATGGGGGTCGACAACATAGCGCAGATAGCAGGTGACCATGGTCAGGCGGCCTTCGCGTTGGTGAGGAACGTCTTCATCCGCTCCAGCGCCTTCTCGATGTTCCCAAGCGAGTTGGCGTAGGAGAGACGGATATAGCCCTCGCCATGGACGCCGAAGTCGGGCCCGCCGATGGTGGCGACGCCGGCTTCCTCCAACAGGGCGGAGGCGAGCTTCTTCGCCTTCCAGCCGGTCTGCGAGACGTTCGGGAAGGCGTAGAAGGCGCCCCTGGGCTCGATGCAGGAGACCCCCGGCAGGCCGTTCAGGCCCTTCACCACCGCCTTCCGGCGCCGGTCGAATTCCGCCAGCATCATATGGACCGCGTCCTGCGGGCCGGCGAGCGCCGCGAGCCCTGCCCATTGCGCCGGGGCGTTGACGCAGGAATGCGAGTTCACCGCGAGCTTGCGGGCATTGTCGAGCAGCGGCTTCGGCCAGACCGAATAGCCGAGCCGCCAGCCCGTCATCGCGTAGGTCTTGGACCAGCCGTTGAGGAGGATGAGCCGGTCGCGAATCTCGGGATAGCTGAGAAGGCAGACATGCTTCTCGCCGTCATAGACCATCTGGTCGTAGATCTCGTCGGACATGATCGCGACGTCGGGGAAATCGCTAAGGCCAGCGACGAGCTTGTCGATCTCGGCCTTGGGCGTCACGCCGCCGGTCGGGTTGGCCGGCGAGTTGATGATGAGCAGGCGCGTCTTCGGCGTGATCAGCGCCAGCGTCTCCTCGGCCGAGAAGGCGAAGCCGTTTTCCTCGCGGATCGGCACCGGGATCGGCGTCGCGCCGGTATACTCGATCATCGAGCGATAGATCGGGAAGCCCGGGTCCGGATAGAGGATCTCCACGCCGGGCTCGCCGAACATCAGGATCGCCATGAACATGGTGACCTTGCCGCCGGGCACGATCATCACGCTCTCGGGCGAGACCTCGACCGCGAAGCGCTTGTGCAGGTCGGCCGCGACCGCCTCGCGCAGCGGCAGGATGCCGTTCGCCGGGGTGTAGCCGTGATGGCCGTCGCGCAGCGCCTTCACCGCCGCCTCGACGATGTGCTCGGGCGTGGCGAAATCCGGCTGGCCGATGCCGAGATTGATGATGTCGTTGCCCTGGCGCTGCAGCTCGGTCGCGCGCGCCAGCACGGCGAAGGCATTCTCCTCGCCGATGCGGGCGAAGGATGGGACGACGTGAAGGGACATGGCGCGTTTCCTCGGCGGCGCTTTTCGGACGGGCAGATTGGCCGGTTCTGTCAGGGCGTGCCTTCTGACCCGCCTTTTCTTGGCGCCAAACGGGCAGGGCTGGCAAGCGGAGGCCGCGCATCGCGCCCTGTTGCATGCTGCATACAGCATGAATAAATAGTATGACTATCAGCCAGAATGGGCCTTGCCGAGCCTTTGGCGATGGGCATGATGGCTTGTCTCAAATCGTTTGAATGAGAGATCGGCAAACGGCCGTCAGCGCCGTGCCGCGCGAGAGGAAACGAGATGGCCAAGGCACCCGGCAAGACCCCCGGCAAGAAGCCGGTTCGGCGTATCAAACCCGAGCAACTGCGCTCCAAGGCGTGGTTCGACAATCCCGCCAATGCCGACATGACCGCGCTCTATATCGAGCGCACTATGAATTTCGGCCTGTCGCGCGAGGAACTGCAGTCCGGCCGGCCGATCATCGGCATCGCCCAGACCGGCTCCGACATCGCCCCTTGCAATCGCCACCATATCGAGCTGGCCCACCGTGTCCGCGACGGCATTCGCGAGATGGGCGGCGTGCCCTTCGAATTCCCGATCCACCCGATCCAGGAAACCTGCAAGCGGCCGACCGCCTCGCTCGACCGCAACCTGCAATATCTCTCGCTGGTCGAGATCCTCTACGGCTACCCGCTCGACGGCGTGGTGCTGACGACGGGCTGCGACAAGACCACGCCGGCCCAGATCATGGCGGCCGCGACGGTCGACATCCCCGCCATCGCACTGCCGGGCGGCCCGATGCTGAACGGCTCCTTCCGCGGCGAGCGCACCGGTTCCGGCACCATCGTCTGGAAGGCGCGCCAGATGATGGCCGCGGGCGAGATCGACTATAAGGGCTTCGTCGAGCTTGTCGCATCCTCGGCGCCGTCCGCCGGCCACTGCAACACCATGGGCACGGCATCGACGATGAACTCGCTGGCCGAAGCGATGGGGATGACGCTGCCCGGCGCCGCCGCGATCCCCGCGCCTTACCGCGACCGTTACGAGATGGCCTATCTGACCGGCAAACGCATCGTCGAGATGGTCTGGGAGAACCTGATTCCGTCGAAGATCCTGACGCGCGAGGCGTTCGAGAACACCATCGTCATCAATTCGGCGATCGGCGGCTCGACCAATGCGCCTGTTCACGTCAACGCCATCGCCAAGCATATCGGCGTCAAGCTCGACAACGAGGACTGGACGAAGATCGGCTACGATATCCCGCTGCTGGTCAATCTGCAGCCGGCGGGCGAGTATCTCGGCGAGGACTATTACCGCGCCGGCGGCCTGCCTGCCGTGATCGCGGAGCTGATCGAGAAGGGCAAGCTCAAGCCGGCCATCACTGCGAACGGCCATACGCTGGAAGAGAACTGCAAGGGAGCGTTCTCGATCGCCCGCGAGGTCATCAAGAGCTATGACCAGCCGATGAAGGCCCAGTCCGGCTTCCTCAACCTCTCCGGCAACCTGTTCGATTCCGCGATCATGAAGACCAGCGTGATCACGCCGGAATTCCGCAAGCGCTATCTGGAGAATCCTGGGGATCCGATGGCCTTCGAAGGCCGCGCCATCGTCTTCGACGGGCCGGAGGATTATCACCACCGCATCGACGATCCGGCGCTGGCCATCGACGAGTACTGCATCCTGTTCATCCGCGGCGTCGGCCCGATCGGGTATCCCGGCGCGGCCGAGGTGGTGAACATGCGGCCGCCGGATTACCTGATCAAGAAGGGCGTCACCGCGCTCGCCTGCGTCGGCGACGGGCGCCAGTCCGGCACCTCCGGCTCGCCCTCGATCCTCAACGCCTCGCCGGAAGCGGCGACCGGCGGCGGCCTCGCGCTGCTGAAGACGGGCGACAAGGTCCGCATCGATCTCAACAAGCGCACCGCCAATATCCTGATCTCGGATGAGGAATTGGCGCAGCGCAAGGCCGAGTTCAAGGCGGCGGGTGGCTACAAATATCCGAAGAGCCAGACGCCGTGGCAGGAGATCCAGCGCAAGATCGTCGACGAGCTGTCCGAGGGCATGGTCCTCAAGCCGGCGGTCAAGTACCAGAAGATCCACAAGAAGTTCGGTATCCCGCGGGACAACCACTGAGCACGGGGCTCGCTGGCGCGTCATGCTCGGGCCTGTCCCGGGCATCTCGTGCCGACGCATGCGCCTCTTCCGGCGAGAGATTCTCGGGTCGGCCCGTCGTGCCGCCCGAGAATGACGGCTGCGGCGGCATTCGCCATGCGCAACGGCGCCCGTCTGCCGATGCGCGACGCCGGGGCTGACAAACGAAGCTGTCCTCGACACTATGCCAGTCTCGTATCCGCCTCCATTTGAAACGATTTAAAAATGGCCCACAGCCCGCAGGTCGAAGCCTTCCGCAAGCTGCACGAGGCCGGCTGCTTCGTGATGCCCAATCCCTGGGATCTCGGTTCGGCGCGCTGGCTGCGCGGGCAGGGGTTCAAGGCGTTGGCGACGACGAGCGCCGGCTTCGCCTTCACGCAGGCACGCGCCGACCAGGACGTGCCGCGCGACATGATGCTTGCCCATATCGCCGAGATGGTGAAGGCCGTGCCGGATCTGCCGGTGAATGCCGATTTCGAGAACGGCTATGCCGACACGCCTGATGGCGTCGCCGCCAATGCCAAGCTCTGCGTCGCGACCGGCGTCGCCGGCCTCTCGATCGAGGATGCCACCGGCCGAGAGGATGATCCGCTCTATCCCTTCGAGCTTGCCGTCGAGCGGATCAAGGCCGCGCGCAAGGCGATCGACGAGACCGGCTCCGGCGTGGTGCTGACGGCCCGCGCGGAATGCTTCCTGACCGGCCATTCCGAGCCGCTGAAGGAGGCGGCGCGCCGGATCGAGGCCTATGCAACTGCTGGAGCCGATGTGCTCTATGCGCCCGGGCCGAAGACCGCAGCCGATATCGGCACCATCGTTTCGGCCGCCGGCGGCAAGCCGGTGAATGCCCTGATCTACGGCGATTTCGGGCTCTCCGTCGCGGATATCGCGGCGGCTGGAGCACGGCGCATTTCGATCGGCGGCGCCTTGGCACGGGCGGCCTGGGCGGCCTTAATGGAGGCAACGCGGCTGATCGCAGAGGAGGGCAGCTTCAAGGGCTTCGCCGGCAACGGTCCCTCGGCGCCGCTCAACCCCTTCTTCCGCAGGGATTTCGAGGAGCGCTCATGAGCGGCACGCTGCTGATCGCGCCGGAATGGCTTGGGCGCAGCGGCCTCTGGCAGATCGATGCGAAGGGCAAGCGCAAGGCGGTCGACGCCGAAGATGTCGGCCTCTCCGAGGAACTGGGCGACCGGCTCGAAGCCTGGATGGATGTCTTCGACGCGATCTATGACGACGACGATCCGGTGGCGTCCGATTTCGCCGATCAGGTCGAGCGCATGGCCTGGGAGGCCGAGGGGCATGCGCTCGCCCATGCCATTGCGGATGAGCTCGGTTCGAGCTGGAACGTTCAGCAGGATTTCACAAGCTGGCGGGGCAAGGGACTGTCATGACACTCGACTGGAAGGCGCCGCCATTTCCGCCGGCCAAGGTACTGGATGGGCAGTATTGCCGGCTCGAACCGCTCGACGTTGGCAGACATCTCGACGACATCTGGGCCGCCAATGCCGGGCATGACAGCGTCTGGGATTGGCTGCCTGCTACCCCCCCGAAGAGCAAGGACGAGTACCGCGCCCTGCTGGATTCGATGGTGGCCAAAGCGGGCATCGTCCCGCTCGCCGTGATCGACAAGGCCGACGGCAAGGCCAAGGKGCATCTCTGGATCATGGAGATCCGGCCCGAGCATGGCGTGTTCGAGGTCGGCTGGATCACCTATTCGCCGGCGTTGCAGCGCACGCGGACGGCGACCGAGGCGATCTATCTCGTCGGCGACTACGGCTTCTCGCTCGGTTATCGCCGCTACGAGTGGAAGTGCAACAACCGCAACGAGCCGTCGAAGCGCGCGGCGCTGCGCTTCGGCTTCCAGTATGAGGGGCTGTTCCGGCAGCACATGGTGGTGAAGGGCGCGAACCGGGATACGGCCTGGTTCTCCATCATTGATTCCGAGTGGCCGGCGCGTGCGCGCGCTTTCGAGGCTTGGCTCGCCCCCGACAACTTCGATGCACAGGGCCAGCAGAAGGCCTCCTTGACCGATTTCGCGAAGGCGCAGGCCTGACAATGACGCCGCGCCGCGCCACGCCTGCCGATATTCCGGCCATCGTCGCGCTGACGGAGGCCGCCTATCTGCCGAACGAGGCGATCATCGGCGTGCCTTCGCTGCCACGCATCGCGGATTATGAAGAGGTGCTGGCCAGGCGCGAGGTGTGGGTGGTCGATGACGAGCCGGGGCTTGCCGCCGCGCTGGTCCTGGAGATCGAGCCCGAGGATTTCACGATCTGGAGCATTGCGGTTTCGCCGGAGGCGGGCGGGCGCAAGCTCGGGGCCACGCTGATGGCCTTTGCGGATGAGCGGGCCCGGGCGCTCGGCTACGGCTCCGTCCATCTCTACACCCACGCCAAGCTGACCCAGCGCATCGGCTGGTACGAGCGCCTCGGCTTCGCCATCACGCATCATGAGGACATGGCCGACCGGCGGCTGACCCATATGCGCAAGATTTTTGCAAAAGCCGGCTAATAAAAGGAAGCGAGCATGGCAGGACGTTTGAAGGGCAAGGTCGCGGTCGTCACCGCCGCGGGGCAGGGGATCGGCCGGGCCATTGCCGAGGCTTTCGTGGCTGAGGGAGCCACCGTCTGGGCGACCGACAAGGATGTCGGCCTGCTCGAAGGCATTCCGAAGGCGAAGAAGCGCAAGCTCGACGTGCTGTCGACCAAGGCGGTCAACGCCTTCGCGGAGAAGGTCGGGCCGATCGACGTTCTCGTGAACGCCGCCGGCTTCGTCCATCACGGCACGGTGCTGAACACGGACGACAAGGCCTGGGACTTCTCCTTCGACCTCAACGTCAAGGCGATGCATCGCACGATCCAGGCCTTCCTTCCGGGCATGCTGGAGAAGGGCAATGGCTCGATCATCAACATCGCCTCGGGCGCCGGCTCGGTGCGCGGAATCCCGAACCGCTACGCCTATGGCGCGACCAAGGCGGCGGTGATCGGCCTGACCAAGGCCGTCGCGGCCGATTACATCAAGAAGGGCGTCCGCGCGAACGCGATCTGCCCGGGCACCATCCAGTCGCCCTCGCTCGACCAGCGCATCAAGGACCTCGCTGCCTCCACGGGAACGACCGAGGCCGCCGCCCGGCAGGCCTTCATCGATCGCCAGCCGATGGCCCGACTCGGCACTGCCGAGGAGATCGCGTGGCTCGCGGTCTATCTGGCCGCGGACGAGTCGAGCTACACCACGGGCCAGATCCATCTGGCGGATGGCGGCTTCGCGCTCTGAGCGCAAGCATCGGTAGCGGGCGGTCCTCCGCCCGCCACCGTTCCAGAGGTTGCGGCAAACAGCGACCCGGCACGAGAACGGATAGGGAGAGCCCATGCATGTCCTGATCACGGGCGCGGCCGGCATGGTCGGCCGCAAGCTCGCGGAACGCCTGGCGCGCGAGGGAAGCTGTGCCGGCAAAGCGATCAGCAAGCTCACTCTTTCAGATGTCATGCCAGCTTCCTTGCCGGCAGAACTCGCGGACCGGTTGACGATCCGCGTCGAGGATTCCGGCGATGCGGCTGTGGCGAAGCAGCTCGCCGCGCTGCGTCCGGATCTGATCTTCCATCTCGCCGCGATCATCTCCGGCGAAGCCGAGCGCGATTTCGACAAGGGCTACCGCGTCAATCTCGACGGCATGCACAACCTGCTGGAGGCGATCCGGCACGAGGGCGGCGCGGCTTACGTGCCGAAACTCGTCTTCACCAGCTCGAGCGGCATTTTCGGTGCGCCGTTCCCACCCGCGATCTCGGACGAATTCCACGTCACGCCGCTGACCAGCTACGGCACGCAAAAGGCGATCGGCGAATTGCTGCTGGCCGATTACACGCGGCGCGGCTTCGTCGACGGCGTCGGCATCCGCTTTCCCTCGATTGCGGTCCGGCCCGGCAAGCCGAACGCCTCGGCCGGCGGCTTCTTCTCCGGCATCATCCGCGAGCCGCTGCAGGGGCTGGAGGCGCTGCTGCCGGTCGGCGACGAGGTGCTCTTCACCCATGCCAGCCCGCGCTCGGCCGTCGGATTCCTGATCCATGCCGCGGGGCTCACGCGCGAGGCGCTGGGGCCGCGCGTCAACCTGACCATGCCGGGCGTCTGCGTCACCGTCGGCGAGCAGATTCAGGCGCTCGGGCGCATTGCCGGCGACAAGGCGGTGAAGCTGATCCGGCGCGCGCCGGACAAGGCCTCTTCCGCCATCGTCGCGGGCTGGCCGACACGGTTCGACGCAAAGCGCGCGCTGGCGCTGGGCTTCACGGCCGAACGCGATTTCGACGAGATCATCCGCTTCCATATCGAGGACGATCTCGGCGGCTATCTTCCGAACTGACGACGCGAAACTTCAGACCAAACCTTCAGGACAGAACCGATGCATATTCTCGTTCTCGGCGGCGCCGGCATGGTCGGGCGCAAATTCATCGAGCGGCTGGCGCGCGACGGGGCGCTCGGCGGCAAGCCGGTGACGCGCGTGACCGCGCAGGATGTGGTCGTTGCCTCGGCTCCGCCGGCCGCGCCCTTCGATTTCGAGGCAGTGATCTCCGATCTCTCGATCGAGGGCGAGGCCGAGAACCTGATCGCGACGCGGCCTGAACTGATCGTCCATCTCGCCGCGATCGTCTCTGGCGAGGCCGAGGCCGATTTCGACAAGGGCTATCGCATCAATCTGGATGGCACGCGCTATCTTTTCGAGGCCATCCGCAAGGTCGGCGGCGGCTACAAGCCGCGCGTGGTCTTCACCTCTTCGATCGCGGTGTTCGGAGCGCCGTTCCATGACAAGATCGAGGACGAGTTCTTCACCACGCCGCTGACCAGCTACGGCACGCAGAAGGCGATCGGCGAACTGCTGCTGTGCGACTATTCGCGGCGCGGTTTCTTCGACGGCGTCGGCATTCGCCTGCCGACGGTCTGCGTGCGCCCCGGCAAGCCCAACAAGGCGGCCTCGGGCTTCTTCTCCAACATCATCCGCGAGCCGCTGAACGGCGAGGAGGCGGTGCTGCCGGTCTCCGATCAAGTGCGCCACTGGCACGCCTCGCCGCGTTCGGCGGTCGGCTTCCTGATCCATGCGGCGACGATGGACACCGCCGCGATCGGTCCGCGCCGGGTGCTGACCATGCCGGGCTATTCCTGCACGGTCGCGGAACAGATCGAGGCGCTGCGCAAGGTCGCCGGCGAGAACGTGGTGAAGCGGATCAAGCGGGTGCCGGATCCGGTGATCGACGGGATCGTCGCCGGCTGGCCGCGCAACTTCAACCCGCAGCGGGCGCTGGCGCTCGGCTTCACGGCGGAGTCGAGCTTCGAGGAGATCATCCGCGTCCATATCGACGACGAACTTCACGGCACCTTCGTGAAGTGAGGCGCGGCTGACGTTCCCGTCATTGCGGGCGTAACGCAGCAATCCAAGGAGACTGGGCTGAACCGCCCAGCTTTGAGGCCCCTGGATTGCTTCGTTGCTTCGCTCGCAAAGACGCGTCGTCGTCCTTCAAACCGGGCAGGGCTCGGCCTGCTCCTGCTGACGGCGCGGGAGCATCCCGAGCGCCGGCGAGCGCGCCGGCTCCTCCCCCGGCTCCTGCTCGGGCGCATGGGCCCAGCCGCTGGCGCTCCAGCTCTTCAGCGCCGCCCAGGTCGAGCGGTCGAGCCGGAACTGTTCGCAAGGGAACAGCCCGCCACGCGCCGGCAGCGACTTCAGGAAAGAGCCCTCGGCCCGGAAGCCGGACTTCTCCAGAACACGCCGCGAGGCCGGGTTGATGACGCGGGTATCGGCCTCGATCGCCGGCAGGTCGACCAGCGAGAACAGGGTGTCGATCAGCCCCTGCACCGCCTCGGTCGTGTAGCCCTTGCCCCAGTGCGGCGTGCCCAGCCAATAGCCGATGAAGGGTGTGCCCGAAGCCTGCTTATGGGCTCCGATCATGCCAATCAGCTCGTTCGGCTTGGAACGTGGGGTGATCGCCAGAACGAGGTGATCGCCCAGCGCATTGCCCTTGCGCATCGCGAAGATGAAGGGCTCGACCGCCTCGGGCGGGTAGGGGTGTGGAATCGATGCCGTCATCTCGGCCACCGCCTTCTCGCCGGCCTGGCGAAGGATAGCCGCAGCATCGGCCATGCGGGGCCAACGCAGCCAGAGACGCCGGGTCTCGAGCCGGAAGACATCGTCGCGGGTCAGTTCGGGGAACATCGGTCTCTCCGTCGGCGCAAACGAAAAAAGGGAGCTGGGACTTTGGTCCCATCTCCCCTTCGCTGACCTTCGGGAAACCCTATTCGGGCCCTGCCCTTGATCCGTTCGGTTCGATGGAACCGGCGGATCGAGGAAATTCCCTATCCGCCTTTTACTCTGCGGCCTCTTGGGCCGGGACTACGTTCACGAAAGCTCGGCCGAGTTTCGTCGTGAATCGGACGCGGCCATTCGTCGTCGCAAAGAGGGTATGGTCTTTGCCCATGCCAACGTTCGCGCCGGCATGCCACTTCGTGCCGCGCTGACGAATAATGATGTTGCCGGCAACGACGGCCTGATCGCCGAAGCGCTTCACGCCGAGTCGCTTGCTTTCGGAATCGCGGCCGTTACGCGACGAGCCGCCTGCCTTTTTGTGAGCCATAACGCCCTACCTCAAAACTTGTGCTGTCTCTCTAACCCGAATCGAGGGCAAAGGCCACCCGTCTCGGATACGAAATGCCGGAGCACCATTCTGTCAGGAGCGACAGGTCGAGGCCGAAGCCTCGGCGATGGTGATCCGGCGCGGATATCGACGCCGGGAAACCCGACTTCAGGCCTCGGACGAAGCCTCGTCCTTCGCCTTCTTGGCAGGGGCCTTCTTGGCCGCGGCCTTCTTCGGTTGCTCGGCTTCCTCGCCGGCCTCGGCCTTGGCGGCCTTCGGAGCGGCCTTGGCCTTGGCGGCAGCCGGCGCAGCGGCGGAAACATCGCCCTTCTTCATCTCCGGCTGCTTGCCGCCGGTGAGGATGTCGGTGATGCGGATGACGGTCAGCTCGGCGCGGAAGCCGCGCTTGCGCTTCGAATTCTGGCGGCGGCGCTTCTTGAAGGCGATGACCTTCTCGCCACGGGCCTGCTCGACGATCTCACCGGCGACGGTGATCTCGGAAAGGGCCTTGGTGTCGAGCGTGGTCTTCTCTCCTTCGGTGAGCATCAGCACGGAGCCGAAGGCGACGGTGTCGCCCGGGTTGCCCTCGATCTTGGCAACGGTGATCTTGTCGTTGGCGGCGACGCGGAACTGCTTCCCGCCGGTCTTGATGACTGCGAACATTTTGTCCTCCATGTTCGGCCCCGCCCTGTCATGGCCTCCGGAATGGACGCGCATGCGGGACGGCTTTTTGGCAGTCGATTGCGTGGTCAGGTTTGCTCTTGCCGGCTTGCGACGCATCACGCAGGCCAAAAGAGATCAGGCGCGGGTTTCCCCACGCCGGACGGTGCTCGATAGTCGCATGGCCGGGAGAGGTCAAGCGAAAGCGGCTGTGAAGAGTGGAATTCTCCTGTTCGGGAGGCTTGCCCCCCGGGCACGGCTTGTGTAACAAGCGCCTCGCTTCGACCGAAGGCGACCGCGGACAGGTGGCAGAGTGGTTGAATGCACCGCACTCGAAATGCGGCATACCTGCAAGGGTATCGGGGGTTCAAATCCCTCCCTGTCCGCCATCATCCCACCAAGGGATTGATTTTCCAGAGAGACTAGGCAAATCAAGAACTTGCGGCCGCCCGGCTGGTGCGCAGAGGCGCAATGGCCCTGATAATGACGCGCTTCGGAAGCATCGGAGCAGCGGCATCTACTGGCTCCGCAGGCACGTCCCGGACGATCTCCGATGCCTCATCGGCAAGCGCGAGGCGAAGCAGAGCTTGGGGATGCGCGATCCGGCGGAGGCGCCGAGTTGGCTGCTGGCGCGGGAGGCGCGCAATCCGCCTTTCGCGCTATCTGTCTTTTCAAAAGGATCTGCGCACGCGCCGCTTTCCGGGGGCAGAGCGCGTTTTTGGCGATGTTTCCAAAAACGAGTTCGCAGGCGGAGGCGGAGCGGTCCGCTCCCAGGGGCAATCGGCCTGCGCCGATCAACGCGAAGGGCTGTCGGTCGACGGTTTGGCGGCGATCACGGGTTCAGTCGTCGCCTCTGAGATCACGTAATCCGCGGCAAGCCTCAACTCTCGCAGGGGCCGAACCCGCCTTATGGCTTCGGCATAGAGCTCATGGGCCTTGTACGCTGCCAGAGCAGCGTGATTCTCGAATTCTCCGTAGACGACGATATCGACTTCGGAGCTGAGCGGGTCCGACTTCCGATTTTCGGAAATCTCAAGCCTTAGAGCATGGGGTATGCCTGTCAGGATCGACAGGCCCCTGCGTATCGTTTCGATATTGTCCGCTGTCTTGGCGCTGAAAAACACGATGTGTCGGATCATACGGGGCTACTTTTCGACAAAAGCCTTTTCAATCACGTAGTCGCCGGGTTCCCCGTGGTTGCCCTCTCGCAGCCCGCGCGCGGCGAAAATTGATTTGAGGTCGGCCAGCAACTGCGGTGAACCGCATAGCATGAATCGATCACTGCGTGGGTCGAGGCCGGGCTGGCCGATATCAGAGAAGAGCTGGCCGGAGGTCAGCAAATCGGTAATGCGGCCGCGATTGCGAAACGGTTCGCGAGTCACCGTCGGATAATAGACGAGCTGCTTGCGGATCATTTCGCCGAGGAACTCGTCCTGTGGCAGCTGGCTCTGTATCCGCTCGCCATAGGCCAACTCCGCGACCTGCCGGCAACCATGCACGAGGACGACGCTCTGAAAGCGCTCATAAGTCTCGGGGTCGCGGATCAGCGAGAGGAAAGGCGCCAGTCCGGTGCCGGTGCCAAGCAGGAAAAGGCGTTTCCCGTCGCTGAGATTGTCGAGGACGAGCGTGCCGGTCGCCTTTTTGCCGACGACGATCGGATCGCCAACTTTGAGGTTCTGGAGTTGCGATGTCAGAGGCCCGTCCGGCACCTTGATCGAGAAGAATTCCAGGCACTCGTCATAGTTGGTGCTCGCGACACTATACGCCCGCAGCAACGGCTTCTCGTTGATCTTAAGTCCGATCATCGTGAATTGGCCGTTCTTGAAGCGGAATGACGCATCGCGCGTCGTCGTGAAGCTAAACAGCGTATCGGTCCAATGATGAACGCTGAGAACCTGCTCCTCGTAGAAATTGCTCATCGGACCGGTTTTTCCTTGGCAAAATTCTTATCTTGTTCGGCTTATCGGCGCGGTTGATAAGCAGGTTTTGCCATCAGAATCAACGGGGGCAATTTTATTCTATCAAACTCCTATTTGACGCAGGTCATTATTTCCAAAATCGCTTGAGTATAGAATTTTGCTTGCGCATCATGGCTGCCGAAACCACGCTTGCTGCGTAGGCGATCGCTTCGGTTGCCCAGGGAAAAGGTGCCGCTCCGCCAACTGAGCTTTCGAGACGCGGGCGCGATCACGGCCGGCATGGCGCGCCGTGCGGTCGATCGCGGAGAGGACCGGGCAGGAATCCGGCCCGAGCTCTGAGCGCGCAGCATTATCCGCGCTTGGATGCATCTCGTCGCGTGATCTCGCGGGCAACCTCAAGCCAGAGTTCTGTAGCCTGCTTGTCGCCGCGCTGCCGGGCCAGCAGGGCAATTTGCTGCGCAGCCTCAAATGCAGACGAACCCGCCCGTTTGATGAGTGCGGCGGCTTCACGCCTGGCCAGCCTTCGCCGTGCAAGTCGCCCTTCAACCAGTGCTTCCGCCCAATCAAGGCAGCCATCCAAGAAGTTGAACATCGCAGACCGGCGTTGGGAGTTCGCACCGCATTTGGTTCCGTCGCCGCCGTTCCCGCAAGGGCAAAGCTCGGTGCGGCTTTCGGCCGAGCTATCCGACACGGTCAATGGAGCTATGTCGCAGCCTCAGGCGCCAATTCGCTCTGGCACGCCTATGGTTGTCGGCAGCGGGGTACGCCGCTCGCAACGAGGCGGCGCCCGCGCGAGGTCGAAGGCAATGGCAGCTGTCTGCCGGAGTCATCGCCTCGATTTCTTTTCGACTGTGGTGCCTCGCGATGAACATGCATGTTTCTCAGGCCGATTGCTCGACCGGTCGCGTTGGAATTGGCCAGCCGGTCCCGCGCAACGAGGATGCGATCCTCGTACGCGGCGAAGGGCGCTACACCGACGATCTTTCACTGGAAGGACAGCTTTACGCGGCCTTCGTCCGCAGCCCGCATGCCCACGGCGTCATTCGGGGCATCGACACCATCGCTGCGAAAGCGATGAAGGGCGTCGTCGCGATCTACACGGCGGGTGACCTCGAGGGGCAGAACTACGGTTCGCTGAAATGTCAGGTCGACCTGCCGAACCGTGACGGGACCGCGATGAGGAAGCCGGTCCGAAAGGCGCTCGCGGCGGACAAGGTGCGCTTCGTCGGCGACCCCGTCGCGATGGTTGTCGCCCGCACGGCGCTGCAGGCGCGCGACGCCGCCGAGGCCGTGTCGCTCGATATCGACATCCTGCCCGCGGTCACCTCGGTGGAGGCGGCGCTTGCTCCCGACGCGCCGCAGCTGTTCGACGACGTACCCGGCAACCTCATCCTCGACTATCATTTCGGCGACGCCGAGAAGGTCGCCGCGGCCTTTGCCGGGGCCGCGCATGTCACCAAGGTGCGGATCGTCAACAACCGCATCATCGTGAACCCGATCGAGCCGCGCGCCGCGATCGGGACCTATGATGGCAAAGCGAAGCGCTACACCCTCCATGCCCCGAGCCAGGGCGCTTTCGGCATGCGCAACAATCTCGCGGCGGCGATGGGCGTGCCGCAGGAGCGGATGAGGCTTGTCACCGGCCATGTCGGCGGCTCATTCGGCATGAAGTCGGCCGTGTTTCCGGAATACGTCGTGCTGCTGCATGCGGCGCGGCTGCTGAAGAAGCCGGTGAAATGGACCGATCAGCGGTCAGAAAGTTTCGTTTCCGACCATCACGGCCGCGACATGGTCTTCGAGGCCGAGCTCGCCCTCGATGCGCGCGGGCGGTTCCTGGCGACGCGCTTCACCGGTACCGGCAACATGGGCGGTTACCTCTCGCCCCCCGGCCCGATGATGGCCACGCTGAACATCGGCAAGAACAGCGTCGGCATGTACCGCACGCCGCTGGTGGAGGTGCAGACGCGGTGTGCCGTCACCAATACCGTGCCGATCGCGGCCTATCGCGGCGCCGGACGCCCCGAGGGCAACTACTTCATGGAGCGGCTGATCGACACCGCCGCCGGGGAGATGGGGATCGACAGGGCGGTTCTCAGGCAGCGCAATCTGATCGGGCCCCGGCAATTGCCCTGGAAGACCCCGATCGGGACTGTCTACGACAGTGGCGACTTCCCGGCTCTCTTCGCCCGGGCGCTGGAGGCGGCCGACTGGAAGGGCTACCGGGCGCGCGCCCGGGCCAGCCGCAAGGCCGGCAAGCTGCGCGGCCGCGGGATCGGCTGCTACCTCGAGGTCACTGCCCCTCCTAGCAACGAGATGGGTGGCATCCATTTCGAGCCGGACGGAACGGTCACCATCGTCACCGGGACGCTCGACTATGGGCAGGGACACTGGACGCCCTTCGCCCAGGTCCTGACGAGCCAGCTCGGCGTGCCATTCGATAAGATCCGCCTCATGCAAGGAGACAGCGATCGCCTGATCGCGGGCGGCGGTACCGGCGGCTCGAAATCGATCATGGCGAGCGGCTCGGCGATCATCGAGGCGAGCGTGCGCGTGATCGAGAAGGGCAAGCTCCTGACCGCGCACTTCCTCGAAGCGGGTGTCGCCGACATCGAATTCGCCAATGGCCGCTTCAGCATCGCCGGGACCGACCGCTCGATCGGCGTCATGGAGCTCGCCGAGAAATTGCAGGCGGGCGCGCCCTTGCCCGAGGACCTGCCGCGGAAGCTGGATGTGGATCACGTCTTCAAGGCGGCGCCCTCGGCCTATCCCAACGGCTGCCACATCGCCGAGGTCGAGATCGATCCGGACACCGGGCATGTCGAGATCGCTAGCTATGTTATGGTCAACGACTTCGGGGTGCTGGTGAATCCGATGATCGTCGAGGGGCAGCTCCATGGCGGGGTCGTGCAGGGCATCGGCCAGGCGATCTGCGAGATGACGTCCTATGACGAAACCGGCCAGCTGATGACCGGCTCCTACATGGATTATGCGATGCCGCGCGCGGCGGACGTGCCGTTCTTCTCCTTCATCAGTCAGGGTGTGCCGACTCGAACCAACCCGGTCGGCGCGAAGGGCTGCGGGGAAGCCGGATGCGCCGGCTCCCTGCCTTCGGTGATGAACGCGATCGTCGATGCCCTCTCGCCCCATGGGGTACGCCACATCGACATGCCGGCGACACCGCAGACCATCTGGAGAGCCATTCACTCGCGGGCTTAGTCCCGCGCCGGCACCGGCGCGGGATCGCCAAGCTCCAACCATAACGAGGAGGAAGCAATGCGCGTCGGTGTGCCAAAGGAGATCAAGGTTCACGAGTACCGGGTCGGGCTGACCCCGGAGGCCGTACGCGAATACACCGCGGCGGGCCATGAAGTCCTTGTCGAGACGACCGCCGGAGCCGGCATTTCCGCGCCCGACACCGCCTATGAGGCCGTGGGCGCCACGATCGTTGCGAGCGCAGCAGAGGTCTTCGCCAAGGCCGAGCTGATCGTGAAGGTGAAGGAGCCGCAGCCATCGGAGTGGGTGCAGCTCCGCGAGGGGCAAATCCTGTTCACCTACCTGCACCTCGCCCCCGATCCGGAACAGACGGCCGGGCTCCTGAAATCCGGAGTCACGGCGGTCGCCTATGAAACCGTGACCGACAAGGCCGGCGGCCTGCCATTGCTGGCCCCCATGAGCGAAGTGGCAGGTCGGCTATCGATCGAGGCCGCAGGCGCTTGCCTGCAGCGGCATGCCGGTGGCCGCGGCGTACTGATCGGCGGTGTGCCGGGGGTGCTTCCTGCGCGCATTGCCATCATCGGGGGTGGTGTCGTTGGTACTCACGCGGCCCGCATGGCTGCTGGTCTGGGAGCCGATCTGGTGATTTTGGACCGGTCCCTGCCGCGGCTCAGGCAGCTCGACGAGCACTTTGGCGGCAGGGCAAGGACGCGCTTTTCCACGCTCCACGCGATCGAGGAAGAAGTCCTCGCCGCGGATGTGGTCATCGGCGCCGTGCTCATCCCCGGCGCCGCCGCTCCGCGCCTCTTATCGCGCTCGCAGCTCTCCAGGATGAAGCGCGGTGCGGTCCTCGTCGATGTCGCAATCGACCAGGGCGGCTGCTTCGAAACCTCCCATCCGACGACGCATGCGGACCCGACCTTCGAAATTGACGGCGTGATCCATTATTGCGTTGCCAACATGCCGGGCGCTGTGCCGCTTACATCGAGCTACGCACTGAACAACGCAACGCTGCCCTTCGGCCTGGCGTTGGCCGCTGGCGGCCTGGATGCGATCCGCAACGATCCGCATCTCGCTGCGGGGCTGAATATCCATCGCGGCCAGATCACCAATGCTCAGGTCGCGGAGAGCCTGCGCCAACCGTACAAATCGGCGCAAGCCGCTCTCGCGATGTGACGATTCCGTTCGAAGCCGCCGTTCACTGACATCTGCAAATCCGGATATGGCGCCTGCGTGAAACCGAGGCCGGTCGCGCTTATCGTGCGCGCTTCCGCGCGCGTTGGCGTAAGCTGAGCCGCCGCCGCGATCGGCAGATCAGACAAAGGATCGTTCAAACCGACAAGACTTGAACGCGCCAGCGCTCCAGCCTGTCCGCGCAGAGCGGTTCTCCCGAGCGTTGGACGGGCGGCCTTCATTTCCAGGCACGGGTGCGCGCATGAAGATCTATCTGCTTTCGCTTGGTGCAGGTCTTTTGGTCGGTGTGATCTACAGCCTGATCAATGTGCGTTCTCCGGCACCGCCGGTGGTGGCGCTGGTCGGGCTGCTCGGCATCCTGATCGGCGAGCAATTGCCACCGCTGCTGCGCGGGTTGTGGACGAAGGCGCCGGCGGCGCAGCCCTGGGAGCATCAGATCAAGCCGCATGTCTTCGGCCATCTGCCGGGCGGCGCCAAGTCCGCGCAGGCGACCACGCCCTCGCAAGCGGTCGCGCCGGAGAAGGAGCGCAGCTGATGCCGACGCGACGCACGGTGCTGGGTGGGCTCGCCCTTCCCGGATTAGCTTCCTCGGCTCTCGCCCAGGGTCAGCCCCAGCCATCCGGAGACAAGCCGATGACCGCCGATCTCATCCTCAGCAATGGCCGCTTCACCACGCTCGATCGCGGCAACCCGACGGCGAGCGCGGTCGCAGTCAAGGACGGCGTCTTCCTGGCGGTTGGCGGGCAGGCCGAGGTGATGGCCCATGCCGGGCCGAACAC
>NZ_JBFTKQ010000013.1:0-150066 GCF_056396025.1 Allobosea sp. 05T438 | reverse complement strand
CGGATCGAAGAGCTGGCCTCTGGCCTCAGGGCGGCGAGCGAGGAGCAGGTCGAGACGCGCCGCTTGTGCACCGTCCCAGGCGTAGGGCCGGTCACGGCGGGCGCCATCATGGCCTTCGCGCCCGATCTGCACACCTTCGCCAGCGGCCGGAACTTCGCGGCCTGGCTCGGCCTCGTGCCGCGGCAACGATCGACGGGTGGCAAGATCCTACATGGCGGCGTCAGCAAAATGGGGCAAACCGACATCCGCAAGTTGCTGATCGTCGGAGCGATGAGCCGGATTCGGTGGATTGTCCGTAAGGGAGCCATGCCAGACACGTGGCTCGGCCGGCTCGTCGGCCGCAAGCCGCGCATGGTCGCCGCCGTCGCCCTGGCCAACAAGATGGCGCGCAACATCTGGGCGATGATGACGAGGGAGCAAAATTACAGGATGGCGTGAGCGGCGACCTTCGATGGAAGGATCGTGGCGAACGCCTAGGGGCCCGCAAGGCCTCGGCAAGGAGATCGACTGACGACCTATGCAGGCCAAGGACTTCAAAGTTCAGGATGGGGAAAACCAGTCCCGGGGCTCGAGCATCAAAGCTCTCTGAACCGATGTGGACCCCATCTCTCGAACTGCATACCGGCCACGTGGCGAGCGCCACGATCAAAGGCCTGACACACGACCGATAGAAGCGCCTGGCTGCCAAGATCCGTCAGAAAAATCCCCTTGCAAAACCGGGGGCATCCACACACGCCCCGGGATTTCCCGAGCCCATTTCGTTTGAGCCATGCTGCCATCGCTGGTTCGCCCGCCATCGCGCAGTAGCGTTCCTCGGCTTCGGCCAGCAGGATGTTGCCGGGGCGCTCGAGCAGCCGTAGCTCGTTGAACCAGGCCGCCTCGTCGGCCCTAAACCGGCATTCCCCCGGCCTTCGCCCAGAAGATGATCAGATCCGCCGCGTCACAGCCCGGCGGCCGGCTAAATCGGCTCCGCAGCATGTCATCCGTCCTTCTCTAGGCGCAGGATGCCGGAAATGGCGCGCCGCCCGGACCAGGTCCTGGACCGCTCACTCGGGCTCGTCTGAGGTCGATCCAAATGATCGCATCTGCTCTGCTGCACAACTACAAGTTTCGCAGCGATTTCATAAGGCTACGCAATTTAGAATCGATCAAAATTTTAGCGTGTCGTTAGTGATACTGGGCGCATGCGGGTTGTCGTTGCACCTCTCCCCGTTGCAGGGCCGCCCTATGAAATTCAGTAACATCAAAATCCGAACCAAGATCGGGGTGGCCGTCTTGTTCGCCAGTCTCGTTGGCCTCGGCGTCTCAATCTTTGGCAGCGTCCAGCTGATGAGCGTCAAGGCAAATTACGAAGAGATGCTGCAGACGCGGCCCAAAGGCATCCTTGCAACCGCGCGCGCCTCACGTGCCGCCAATAATCTGATCGCCCAGACCTACAAGATCATCGCCTATCCGCTGGGGTCCCCGAGCATTGCAGTTGCGAAGGCTGATGGTAGCGCTTCATATTCGCAAGTTCTCGCCTTTCTAAGAGAGGCAGAGATCGCACTGCCCGCAGAGAAAGACGCGATCGAACGTATCACCGCCGATGCGCGCGCTCTGGAGGGCTCGGTAAAACAAGCTATTGCGTTTGGTGAAAGCGACCAGAACGAGAAGGCGCTTGCCGTCATGGATACGCTCGACGGCAAACTGCGGAATCTGGTGAACGCGATTTCAGACCTCAACACGCGTGTGCTTCAACAGACCGATCGTCGCTCGGCCGAACTGGCTGCCGAAAGCAACCGGGCCACGATGATCATGCTCATCACGGCTGGCGCAGGTCTCTTGTTGGGCGTTCTCGGCGCCGTTGCCCTCGCTGCAAAAACGATTACCGGCCCTCTCCAGCGGCTGAAGGCTGCGATGGCCGAGTTGGCGCAAGGGCAGTTCGAGGCTGAAATCGTGGGAGGCGACCGCAAAGATGAGGTCGGCGACATGGCGCGTGCAGTCATGGTCTTCAAAAGCAACGGCCTCGAAATGCGCCGGATGGAATCGGAGAAGCTGGATCGTGATCAAGCTGCGCAGGCGCAGCGCAACGCGCACGAGGCCGAACGTCACCGCACGGAGGCCGAGCGCATGGAGTTCGCCCGGCAGCAGCAGCAGATCGTCATGATGTTGGCTGAAGGATTGGATCGTTTGGCTGCAGGCGACCTGACCTGTCGCCTCACCGATGAGGTCGCCGACGAATACGAAAAACTGCGCAACGATTTCAATCGCGCGATCGACGGTCTTGCGGAGACGGTCATAACTATCCAAGCGACTTCGGTCGATGTCGGCACCGCGGCGCGTGAGATCAACATCGGCGCCGATGATCTGTCGAAAAGAACAGAAGAGCAGGCTTCCTCGCTTGAGGAGACGGCCGCGACTACCGAGCAGCTCGCGGCTTCAGTTAAAGCTTCGGCTCACGCCTCGCGTCAGGCAGTTGCTATGGCCGAGGAGGCCATGACAGTAGCGGAAAGGGGCGGAGCCATTGTCCATGATGCTGTCGACGCCATGAACCGGATCGAATTGGCGTCGCGCAAGATTTCAGACATCACTTCCGTCATCGATGAGATTGCCTTCCAGACGAACCTTCTAGCGCTCAATGCCGCGGTTGAAGCCGCGCGTGCGGGCGATGCCGGCAAGGGGTTTGCCGTCGTCGCTTCCGAGGTTCGGACGCTTGCACAGAGGTCCAGCGAAGCCGCGAAGGACATTTCCGCATTGATCGTGGAATCGGCCGGCGAGGTCCAGCAGGGCGTCGAGCTCGTTCGCTCTGCCGGTGAGGTTCTCAGCCACATCGTGGACGCCTCGCGCAAGGTCTCGGCAACGGTGTCAGACATATCGGCTGCGTCGAACGAACAAGCGAATGGCATCGACGAGATGAGCCAGACCGTCGCGCATATGGACGAGATGACGCAGCAAAATGCTGCCCTGGCAGAGGAAAGTGCGGCGAGCGCAACGTCGCTCAGTGATCAGATCGATCGGCTCAACCAGCTCGTCGCCAGCTTCCGAACTGAAGACAAGACGGTCGGATTGCGTCGGATGGCCGGTCAGATGGCAGCGCGGCTTAACGGCGAGCCAATGCGTCGGGCAGGCTGACAGGCGTCATGCCAGAAGGGGAGCGGCTGGCTTCGGCGAGTTAAGCTTCTTTGTCTTGCATTCCAATTTGCCCGGCTTGCTTCGGCCAAGCCGGGCACGCGCTGACCGCGGTGGCGATGCGGCCCACAAGATCGTTCGATGGGTACCACGCCAGCAGGGCTCGTCGGAGCTGGGGGATGCGGCTCACCCGGCCACTCTTCAGGCCACAGAACTCCTTGCGCCAGCTAATGGTAGGGGCGGCTCCCTCTACCCCTTGCAGGCTGAGGGCTTGTCAACCGGAGGCGAGCGGCGATGGCCATCGAGACCCTCGGCATTGATATCGCCAAGATCTTGCTTACAACCCGCTGGCCATCGACACGTCGTGCGCCAGGGGAAAGAACGGCGATGTCCAAGCCATCTGACGCTCGCTCAGTTGGAACAAGCTAGGGGCATGCGCCGGGCCATTCGGGGCGACAGTCAAAATCCCGCATTTAACAAATACCAAACGCGGCAAGCCGGATCGTCTTACGGCATGTGACCGATAGAAAATCTAGAATATTTGAAACTGATATATCCGATTGCAACCCGGCCAAATACGATCCATAGGCTTTTCCTAGGTATCCATTTTCGAAATTCAAATTGCCGATCTCATACCATCTCCGCGAGATCGATCTTTTAACCGCGTGTTGCAGGCCGTGATATCGTATGAATTCACTATAAGCTTTTGCGCATTCCTGGACGGCGCGTTGACTATATTCGCAATTTTCAAGATAATTATTGGTTAAGCCGCCTTGGTGAATTCTGTATGTATGAAGAACTTGCGGGATTACATAAAATTCTGAGTTCGCTGCGCATCTAAGCCAATAATCATAATCTTCAGATTGCCTATAATTCTCTTTAAATAGACCGACGTTTTCAACGCAGCTTCTTCGAATTGTCGCGCCATTTGTTCCTACAAAATTGACACGCAGAAGCCATCGCAGCGCGTCCTCTCGCGGGATTTCCCGCTCAAAGGGGAAATCCGGAAACACCAACCATTTGTCGAAATGACGCTCAGAGCGGCCATCTTCATAAAGCAACTCAAAGTCACTGCAGCAAAATCCAATATTCGGGTTTCGATCCAATACATGCTCATGAATCTGAAGTCGCCGATCATGCCAATAATCATCTGGATCTAAAAATGTGATATATTCCCCAGAGCACATCTTCAAGGCAGCGTTCCTTGCGCTCGCGACGCCGCGATTGTCTTGAAACGAGTGCCTCAGCTTTCCACCAAAGCTCGATTTCGCCAATTCGATAACAGAATGGCTACCATCTGTAGATCCATCATCGACAACGATAACTTCATAATTTTGAACCGTTTGCGCTTTGATGCTATCGAGCGCTTGTTGAATCAAGCGCGCATTATTATAGTTTGCGATCAGCACACTAAATTTCGGGATTTCCATTCAAGTCTCCCGGACATTTTTATCTGTCGCTCTATTGGATTATATCAAGGCTTATTGTAGCTTAAGGTCAATAAGCCAAGCTATAATTGCCGTCATGAGCGCGATGGATATGCAGATATAGGCGCCGGAATCAAAATTAATTACTTGGTCTTTATCATCGTTACCTGTGCGTTGCTGTCGTTCCAGCGCTTCAGGATGTTGATCGTGACGTCGCTTTGGTGGCGATGCACGCGCAGATCGAATTGCGAAGAACCCAGCGTCAGGCCGCGAATGATCACGTCATCCAGGAACGATGGCAGAACGGGATCGACCAGCTTGATCTCGTTTGCCCCCGCCGGAAGTTGCAGTCCGAGGCAAGCTGCCAACATGGCGAAGGGAGCCGCTGCGGCCCAGGCCTGAGGCGAGCAGGCCACGGGATAGGCGGTGGGTCCGCGTCGCGGCTTCCTAAGGAAGCCACAGAACAGCTCCGGCAAGCGCTGTTGTTCCTGATACGTCGCCACATTGGCGAGGGCTTCGAATAATCGTGCCGCCTCGAACTTGAAGCCGTAGCTGCCAAAGCCGATCGCGATCAAGGCGTTGTCGTGCGGCCAAACCGAGCCATTGTGATACGACATCGGATTATAGCGTGTTTCCCCCACATTCAGTGTCCGGATGCCCCAGCCACTGAAACTCCCTTCGCTCATCAGGGTCCGAGCGACTCGCGCGGCGCGTTCGGGAAAGGCGATGCCGCCAAAAAGGGCATGTCCCGCGTTCGAAGAGCGAACCCGACAGGGGCGCTTGTCACCATCGAGAGCCAGCGCGTAGGAGCCGATCTCTTCACACCAGAAGGCGCGATCGAAGCGTTCCTGCAGAATTGACGCTTGCTGTTCCAGTTCGTCGGCGCGATCCCAGAACCCGAGGGCGCGAGCCATGGTCGCTCCGGCCCGTTTGGCAGCATAGACATAGGCCTGCACTTCGACGAGAGCGATCGGACCTCGCGCCAGGGATCCATCGGCATGGGAAATCGAATCGTGACTGTCCTTCCAGCCTTGGTTGGTCAGCCCGCTTTCCGTTTCGCGAAAATACTCGACGAATCCGTCTCCATCGCGATCCCCAAACGTCTCGCACCACAGGAGCGCTGCCTCGATGTTATCCCAGAGCTGTTCGATCATGGCGAGGTCACCAGTCCGATCGAAATACTGGCCCGCAAGCATGACGAATAGCGGAGTGGCGTCTACCGAGCCATAGTAGAACCTGAACGGGACCTCGCCGAGATTGGCCATCTCTCCGCTTCGTCGTTCGTGCAGAATCTTGCCCGGCTGCGCATCGGCGGTGGGGTCGCTGACCACGGCTTGTGCTCGCGCCAATTGCAGCAGGACACCCTGCGCTACGGTCGGATCGGCCCACAACAGCATCATGGCGGTGATGATCCCATCGCGGCCGAACATCGTCGAGAACCATGGAATGCCGGCATAGGGATAAAGCCCATCGGTCCCGCGGGTCATCAGCGTGTACAGGTCCGAGGTCGACCGGCTGATCAGGTCCGCAAAGGGGGCGTTCGACGATCCCACCTTGGATATGTTGGCCGTGAGCGCGCGAAGGCCACGGCGGGCATCCTGATAGGCCTTGGAGAAATCCTGGGGCGGTACGCCGGAGGCGCAGCTGAAGGGATGAACCTGCCGTTCCGGATCATCGATGAGATCACAGGCGATGGTGACAAGGAGCGAGGTTCGCTCGCCAGGCTCCAAGCGGAATCGGAACGAGGCGAACCCGTTCGTCACATGGTACGGTTCTGGTTTGAAGCGCAGGACCGTTCGTCTCACCCTGTCGTCCAGACCACGATAGGCGAAGCGCGCGGCTCCTGAATCGATCTGGGTCTCCGTCTCGCCGCGACGGGCGCGCTTCATCCCGCGGACTTCGAAGAGGTCGCGAAAATCGGCTTCGAAAGACAACGACATCGAGAATTCATGTGGAATCCGATCAAAGTTGCGCAATCCGACGCGTTCAAAGCACACCGCGTTCCAGAGGAATGTCGTCCGTTCAATGGCGATCGCGTCACGTGGGATGACGGTTGAGCCGTCCCTCCGCGTAACTTCCGGATTGGCGAGGTCTACCGTCAGAGCGATATTGTCGTCCTGGATCACGGAGCAAAGGATCAAGGGGCGTTTGTCCTCGAAGAACAGTTGCAGCCGCGAAAGATGCCTGGTGTCGTTGCAGAACAGCCCCTCGGACGTGTTCGGGGTAATCCCGATGTCGCCATAGCTATCCAGAACCGCGAAGGCGTCTCCGGATTTCAAGGTGCGAAGCGGGCGCTCGACGAGGGATGGATGCGCATCAAGAAGCCTGTCGGCCTCATGCGGCGCCGCTATTTCGGGCTGCCTTGGGACAGTATTCTGTTCATGCATCCGAAGCTCCCCGTCGTCGGAGGTCATGGGGCTCGTTCAGGCGATTGGTTCACGTCTCTGCGTCTATTCTGCGGCCCCGCGATAATTACGTGGGGACGCCAGCAAGCGATCGAATGCCGCGAGATAATCGCGGGCCATCCGAGCGGCAGTAAAATGACTGTTGAAATGAGCCCGTACGCGACAGCGATCCAGGGTGATACTGCGTTGGCAGGCGGCAACGGCGTCGGCGATGGTGTCGACGATGAACCCCGACACACCTTCCTCTACGATTTCGGGCACGGAGCCGTTGCGCCAGGCGATGACGGGCGTTCCCGCCGACATCGCTTCGATCATGACCAGGCCGAACGGCTCGGGCCAGTCTATCGGAAATAGCAGCGCCCGGGCACCGCCGAGCAATGCGCTCTTCTGCGCCTCGTCGATCTCGCCGAGGAACTCGATCGACGGATCGTCGAGTAGTGGCTCGATCCGGCTCCGGAAATAGTCTTCATCGACCGAATCGACTTTCGCTGCGATCTTGAGGGCCATCCCCGCACGTTTGGCGATCTCGATCGCCCGGTCCGGTCGCTTCTCAGGCGTGATCCGTCCGAGAAAGGCGAGATAGTCTCCTCCCCTCGCATCGAACGGGCACAGACCCGGCCCCAGGCCGTGATGCACCGTTGCCAGCCAGTTGACCGCGGCGGGCATCGGCTTCCGCTGCCCCTGGGAAATCGAAATCAACGGCATCCGCGGAAAGGCCTGATAGACCGGCAGGAAATCGGGCAGATCGAGGCGGCCATGCAACGTCGTCACGCATTTGTGAGCCAAGTCCGAGAACATCGCATGCTGAAGCAGATCGAGGTGGAAGTGGATGACGTCGAATGACGCCTCCCGCTCACGGACCCTGGCGAGCATGGCGAGGTGGCTGGCCGTGTGATCGCGAATGCCTGCCAGCCGCAAGCCCTTCGGACAACATGCAACCAGCTCGGCGGAGGTTTGGGAATCGGCTGAGGCAAACAGGGTGACATCATGTCCCTGTCGGACGAGTTCCTCTGTGAGCCACGAGGCCACCCTTTCCGTGCCCCCGTACAATCGGGGTGGAACCGCCTCCGATAGCGGCGCAACCTGCGCGATCCGCATACGCATTCTCCCGGCGACGGCCCCCCCGCGAATATGGGCAAGCTAGCAACGCCGGTCCGGGGCGAAAGTTCGGAATCAGATTCGGGCGGCGCGGCTTTCTGTCCGGCCTCTCGGCACCGTCTCCGGCATGGCAGTCAGCGTCCGGGCTATCAATCCAGGAGACGTGCCATCGCTTCCCAGGAATGAGCCCCGGTCGCCTGGTAGATCGCGCCGAGGTGCTTCTTCATGGCCTCGGTGCCCGTGCCGGTGCGCGCGGCGACCTCGGAACGGGCATGGCCGAGCGCCGCCTCCAGCATAATTCCGCGCTGCTTCGGCGACAGCGCGAGGTCCAGCAGGCGCTCGACAAGTCGCAAATTGCGCGGCCGCTCGATCTGCATGGTCATCAGGATCGCGCTGCGGCCTCCGACGGGCGTGTGAAGCTGTTCGGGGGTGATGACCAGCCGGCCGTCCGGGATCGCGACGAAGCCGCGCGCCTCGCGTCCTGCCGCGATGTCGGAGCACAGATGCCGCATAAACCGCGGCGGCGTGGTGATCGGCCCCTCGAGCTGGATATCCTCCCCGACCGAATTCGTCTTCTGCAGTATCTGCTGTGCGGCCTCGCTCATCATCAGGAGGGTCTGGCCCGAGGCGTCGACCAGCGCATGCCCCTTGAGGGGAGTCGGCTCCCATTGCGCTGCGCGTCCGTTTCCCGACAGCGCGCGCCGGAGCGGCGCTGAGGCAAGCCTCAGCGTGGCGAGGTTCTCCTCGTTGAACGGGTATGCACCGGTCCGGAACAGCAGGACGATCACGCGCGGGCGGCCCTGATGGTCGATCCGGAGGTCGAGTGCGTGCCGATGGCCGCTGGCGCGTACCAGCAGATTGAAGGTGTTCGATCGATAATAGGAGGCCGGCGGCGCAAGCAGATGCCCAGCATCCGAGCCTTTCATATGGGCGAGCGTCGCGACGTTCAGCTCCTCCGGCCCCAGAAACAGACGTTCGAATTCATTGACGAAGAGATCGCGCGCACTCGCTGGCGAATCCTCGTGGAAGAAGCCCTCCGGCAGACCAGTCTCATCCATCCAGAACAGTGCCCCGGCATCGGCACCAACCAACTCGCGCAGAAGCCGGCATGCCATCGGCGCGATCGCCGCGATCCCTGCTCCGCTCCGGCACAGAAGATCGAGTTCATGCCATTTGCGCTTGTTCAGTCTCGGCATCGGCGAATGTCGTGGGCTCCGCTGGCGGGCGCGGTGACAAAATCCTCCCCGCCCAGGGAATGTTCCGTAGCGGAAGGCGGGAGTAAAGCTCCGACACAGAGCTCCTCCCGATTTTCACCTGCAGAGACTTGCCATGCCAGACGGCTCATCCCTACCGCGCATGGCGAGGCATCTCGCATTCGGGGTTCTGCTTTGTCTCGTAATCCCGCTTTTGTCCTCCGCCATGGCCAAGGACGCTCCGGGCTCCGCCGACCATCCGCTTGTCGGGCGTTACAAGGGCTCGGAGATCATCGTCTACCAAAGCTCGGATTTCGACCGCGTCGATCTCCTGGCGAAGCCCGTACCACGGCGCTTCGACTGGTCGACGGCGTTGCCCGAGGATCTGCGCACGCGCCAGGAAGGCAGGAGCTCCCGCATCGTCTATCGCGGACCGGCCGACCGCTCGGCATTGGAGATCGACGCGAATTTTGCCGAGAGTCTGAAGGCAAAAGGGTTCGAGACCTTGTTGTCCTGCGCCGATCGCGAATGCGTCTCAGGCGACAGCGGCTTCTACCAGCTTGGCGGCTATCTCGACGACAGCCGTCGCAACGGCAACTACGGCCAGGCGCTGACATATCGTCTTGCCAGGCTGAGCCGCGCCTCGGGTGACGTGCATGTCGCACTTCTGGTCGGCAAGGGTCTGGGCGCCACGCATATCGCGTTGCGTGTCGTGGAAAGCAAGCCGATGCAAGGCGACCAGATCGCCTTCATCGATGCCGGGCAGATGCAGGCCGGGCTGGAGAGCGGTGGCCGCGTCGCGCTCTATGGCATCCAGTTTGACTTCGATAAGGCCGAGGTGAAACCGGAATCGACGCGGACGCTGCGCGAGATCGCGAAGCTCCTGCAAGCGCAGCCGTCCCTGCGACTGGTCGTCACCGGCCACACCGACGGCAGGGGTGCCTTCGACTACAATCTCAATCTTTCGGAGCGGCGTGCCAGGGCGGTCGTCGATGTTTTGACGAGGACCCATGGCGTGGCCACCGAGCGCTTGCTGGCCTTCGGCGCGGGCATGGCGGCGCCCCTCGCTTCCAATGATGACGAGCCCGGCCGGTCCAGGAACCGTCGCGTCGAACTCGTGAAACGCTGAGGGATTCGTCGTGAAACGAGCATTTGCGGCCTTCTCCCTTCTCCTTCTGGTGCAAGGTGCCTATGCCGGCGAGCGCTTCGAGCCCGGCCTATGGCAATCGACCGCGTTCATCGGCGGCAAGAAGGGGCGGGTTACGGGGCCGCGCTGTGTCACAACCCAGGAGGCGCAGTCCATGAACGGCTCCGCCAGCGCCATACGCAAGGTGCTGGAGGTCGACCCGGCCTGGCAGGGCTGCGCGATAGGGGAGGTTCGCACAGAGGGAATGCAGGTCGATTTCACAGCGACTTGCGCCGGGGCGGTCGTCACGACCTCGCGGACGACCTATCGGGGCTCGTCCTATGAGGGAACGATCACCGTGACCCGTCCCGAGGCGCCGGCATTGGCCATGTCGATCAGGGGCGAGTGGGTCKGCTCATGTCCTTGACGGCACGGTGTTTGGTGGCCGGGCTGCTCGCCACAGCCCCTGCCCACGCCTTCGAATTTCCCAGGGATCGCGAGGCAAGCGCCGAGCAGTTGCTCGACATCTGGCGCTATCAGCAGTCCAATCTGGTGAAGGATGGCATCGGGCCCGTCAGGATCCTCGATTTCCAGCGCCGCTTCTTCCCGCCGATCCGTTCCGTCGGCGGGCTGGCCTACATCCGCTTCCAGCCTCTCGATGCCTCCGGCGACATGTCCGGCTGGAACACGGCGAATTGCGCAGGAGAGAACCTCGCCGGCTCGGGCGTGCAGCT
The DNA here is from genome assembly GCF_056396025.1 of Allobosea sp. 05T438. NCBI lineage: Bacteria > Pseudomonadati > Pseudomonadota > Alphaproteobacteria > Hyphomicrobiales > Alloboseaceae > Allobosea > Allobosea sp. 05T438. The sequence continues at coordinate 138,975 of NZ_JBFTKQ010000013.1, read as the reverse complement.
CGTGTTCTACTGGAGCGAGGATGAGCGCCGCTGGCTGAACCAAACCTCGGTCGGTTCGACGCTCTGCGCGACGGAGCGGGATTTGTCCCAGGCGCAGATAGACGAGGTCCTCCGCGTCGAGGATTATCCCAAGCCGCCCCGGATCGCAGACGGCGATGTCAGAACCCCACCCCAGGGCTCGCCCGAGCGCAAGGCGATCCTGGACGCTGCTCGCGTCCTGTTCGGCAAGGACGCACCGCACATCGTCTTCGAGGTGGTCACGTTGAAGGTCGCGGCCGGTTTCGCCTGGGCGGTGCTGATGCCTCGCTACCGGAATGGCAAGCGCGTCGGCTGTATCGAGGGCGACGATCTCCAGACCGAATTATGGCTGAAGCAGGAGGCGGGTCAGTGGGTCGTCAGGAGCGGCCGCGCCTGCACGGGCGATCCCGTGGCACCATCGGGCGAGACCATCGGAGCGCCACCCGAGCTGGTAGGTCAGAGGTCATGGCCCTGGCTGACGCGATAGCCATGGGGGCGTCCTGAACGTCGGCACGCGGGGCGTCCCGATTTTGGACGGGGCGCCTCAACGGCAGGACCACGCTGGCATGCCGATGCGTTGAATGTCCGCTTCCAGTTTGTGAAGAGTTTCGGACCTTGGCTCGCCGCCCGGCACCGGATAGTCCTAGCTGGACGGATCGATGCCGGTTCCCGCGCAAAACACGCGTCATGCGTGTAAGCGTTTTGTAAGCCAGCCAGCCTTACACCTTGCTCACCGAACCGACGGGCTTTGCCCTTTGAGCAGGAGCAGGTTGATGAGCACGGAGCCAGATAATGTCCCGCTCAACGACGAGACGTTGGAAGACGTGAATGGCGGGTACAACGTGGTGGATGGTCTGGCGAGGCTCGGCCACTCTGTCGAGAGCAGCTTTCTGAAGGGCCGTGACGTTGGCGGCAATGTGGCTGGCACTGCCGGCTCATACGCAGGCGCTGCCCTCGGAGCTGTCGTCGGCACATTTACCGGCATCAAGAATGAGATTGGCAATGGGGTCAACGAGGCAATCGTCGCCCTCAAGGATGTCGTCCGTTAGCCGCTTCAGAGCGGGATTGCACCGGCGAGCGGCATGATCAACAGCCGATGGCTGTGTCTTCTGTTCCTGTGGCGATGCGCCATGCCCGCCGATCCGAGAGGCCCCTGCAGGAGGCCAAATCGGGGCATGTTGCAGCGGGCATGGCGGACACGCGACAGTCTGAGTGCCCCGACGTCGAGCTGCTCCTCTCAGCCGAGATCTCAGAGATCCATTGCCCAGCGTGAGACCGCGGTGGCCATGGCGACGAAGTGATCAAGTTGCGAGAAGCCAGAGCCCTTGCGTGGCTTCAGGTCGTGATCGCCATCCTCCAGCCAGAGCAGGCTGATCTGCGACGAGAGCGAGTAACCTTCAACCTCGTCACGKCCGCCAAACACATCGCGTGTCCCCTGCACGATCAGGGTCGGCGTGGCGAGTTCCGCGAGATGGTTGGTCCGGAGCTGCTCTGACTTGCCCGGGGGATGGAACGGATACCCGAGGCAAAGCAGACCCTTGATGGTGCCGCTGGAATAAAGGTCGTCGGCGATCATGCTCGCAACACGGCCGCCCATCGATTTGCCCCCGATGACCAGCTTCCCATCCGCCCTTAAGGCGTCGACGGCCGCGAGGTACTCCGGGATCAATTTCTCGGCGCGCGGCGGCGGCTTCCGCGTCGACGCAATCCGGCGGCTAGCCATGTATTCGAACTCGAAGCGTGCCACGCGCAAATCTTGGTTGGCCAAGGCGGCAGCGGCTGCCGCCATCGATGGAGAGTCCATCGGAGCTCCGGCCCCGTGAGCCAACAAAACCGTCACGCGTGCGTGCTGCGGCCCGTCGTATAGAATGTTCACAGCAGAGCGCCTCTCGAAAGACCATCGCTATCGCAACCGCCGGCGGAGGTCGGGGCCGGCCGGATGAAACGCCCGTATCCCGAACTCAGATCAATGTCAGCTGCGCGGCGAACCGGAATCCAACAGCATGTACCGCCTTGAGGGGAAGCTCGACTCCTGCATCTTGGGCTTTTTGACGAAGCCGCCGCACCACTGCGTCCAGACTACGGCTTTCGCTATTCGCCTCGGCGTAGCCCAGGCCCTGAGCAAGCTCCTTTCGCGACACCGTAGCCCCTTCGGCGCGTGCCAGCGTCTCAACGAGAATCATCTCGCGTCCTGAGAGAGCCAGTCGCGCGCCATTCGGGTGCAAGAGCGCTTGTCGCATTGCATCCAGCCTCCACGCCGAATCCGAGCGCAAAGATGAGGCTGGATGATCCAGAGACGATCGCGGAGACCCCATCGCTCGTGCTCGTCTGGCGAGGTTGCGGACTGCGAGTACGAGTTCTTCCCCGTCAACCGGCTTCGTCAAATATAGGTCGGCACCTTCTCCGTACCCCCTGACACGGTCATCGCGCCCCGCACGCGCCGTTAGAATGACAACACCCATGTTCGCTTCATCAGCCGCATCGCGGGCGAGCTCGAAGCCGCTCGTATCGGGCAAATTGATATCGATAATCGCCACATCGAAGCGATCCGCCCGAAGTGCCTTGTAGAAAGCAATTCCCGAAGAGGCTTCTGCGACCTTCAATCCGCTCAGTCGAAGGTAGTCCGCCAATCCGGCGCGCAGGTCATTGTCATCCTCGACAAGGAGAACGTGGATCGGGGGATCCAGCTTCTCAGGCGGCAAATCGATCTCTCGCGGCATAGCAGCTTTTGTCACGACTCGGGTAAGCACGACGCGGTGCTCGAATCGACAATGTGTTTATACCGCCGGAACCGGTGGATGAAGTCCGAGGGAACGACTTGGCTAAATTTGCGAACCGCTGGTGGGGGCTGATTGTCGTTCTTCTGATTGCTTCAATCACCCTGCTAGCCAATTCGGCCCGGCTGGGATCGACTCACGAAAACGGTCCGCATGAGCAGGAGCTCGCGACCAACGGGCTCGTGGACGAGCTGCCGCTTGACGGGCGCATCTCCGTACTCATCGACCCCTCTCGAGACATGGCGCTCAAGGATATTTTGGCCGCCGGCGAACGCTTCAAGCCGGTGCGAGGGAGCGGGGTCAACCTCGGCTACGTTCGCGACGCGGCCTGGCTGCGCATCCGGATTCCGAATGCCCTGAGCGGACAGGCGCTCCTTTCGCTAACTCCGAATTTCGTGGACTTCATCGATGTCCATGTGGCGGACGCCGCTGGCGAGCCCGAGGTCGACGATTTCACGCACTACGCTATGGGCGACCACCGACCGTTCCCGTCGGACGAAGTGTCCGGGCTGGATAATGTCGTGCCCCTCAATCTGCGCGCAGACCGAGAGGGTATCGTTTACGTGCGCATTGCGAGCGTCAATTCCTCGCTCAACATCTCGGCAGCGCTCTATTCCGCGGCTCGCCATACGTATCGCGTCACGCTCATCAGCTTTGCTGCGGCCCTCTGGTTCGGAGGGATGGGGGTGATGATCTTGATACAATTGGTGTTTTATCATTTTGAGCGCAAGGCATCGTATCTCCTGCTGGCCTTTTCCACCTTTGCCGCGATGTTGGTTTACGTCGGTAATCTCGGGTTTTCGCGGCTTTTATTCTTCCCGGACGGTGGCAACGGCAACGATCTTTTCACCGGAGGTGCGGCTTGGCTCGGCCTCGTGGTTGCGCCATTGGCCGCAAGCAGCATCCTGGAAATGCGAGCGCGAAGCCCCTGGCTGCATCGCATCTTCCTTGGCGGTTCTATCGTCGGCTTCGTCGGCATCATCTTCGTCGCTTTCGATGCCAATCTGAGTTTCGCTCCATACGGCAGTCTTTTTATTCTCGCCCTGGCCACGCTGGCGATGCTCTTCGGCCTTAGGGAGATGCGCCGAGACGATGCCGGGACCGTGCTGCGCGCCGTCGCCTACTTGATCGTTTGGATCGGATTGGTAGCGACGGTCACGCAGCGCGCGGGCTATTGGTTGCTGCCCAACTGGCTAGCCCACAGCTACACGGTCAGTTGCCTCATCCAAACGCTTCTGCTGACAGCCTCGCTGGCAGTCCGCCTGCGTGCCGCAGAGGCGATGAATCGCTCGATGAGCAAAGAAGCCCTCGTCGCCGCGCAGGCTGCAGAACAGCGCGCCAATGCCATGGTGAGGGAGCGGACGGTCGAACTCGCTGATGCAAAGCGAGTCGCCGAGGATGCACTCAAGACCGAATTGGAATCGCAAGCCCAGCAAGTGCAGTTTCTGGAGGTGATCTCACATCAATACCGCACGCCGCTGGCGGCAATTCGGTCCAACGTCGATAGCATCGGTCTTAGCCTGCCGCAGGACGACATCGACAACCGCCAAAGGCTCGATCGCGTTCGGCGCGGTATTATCAGGCTGGTCGAAACCTTGGAGCTCAATCTGAGCCGCAGCCGCCTTCAGGGCCCCAGCTTCGCACCTCAGTTTGCGTGTACTCTCTTGTGCGACGTCGTTTCATCCGCCGCCTTCCGGGCACAGGATCTTTTTCCCGCCGACATCATCACTGAAATCGATCCGCAAGCGGAAAGAGCATATCTGATGGCGGACATGCCGATGCTTGGGATCGCGATCATCAACCTGCTGGAAAACGCCGTCAAATTCTCGAACTCGGGAGATCGGCCGCGCGTGATCCTGGGCTGCCGCGCAGCGGGCGATGAAGGCGAGATTGCTGTCACCGACGGTGGAATTGGAATCCCCGTCAACGACATCGATCGCATCATGGAACGAGCAGTCCGCGGCTCGAATGCCAGCAGCATCGACGGTTCCGGGCTCGGCCTCTCCCTGGTTCAACGCATAGTCGCGGCGCATAATGGTCGCGTGGCGATCGAAAGTACCGAGGGGAGTGGAACAACGGTGCGGCTGATCGTTCCGCTCGCTCAATAGATTACCTTAGGTAAGTATTGGCGAGGCCGAGCCCATACGGCGGTCTAACAAAAGTGATTGTTTCGCGGCGACCATAGGCGGACGAGCGCAAACCGATCGTATTTCTGCGCGCGTGATGATTTGGCGACGGTTTTCGTTTCAAACCGTTCCAAATCGCTCCAGGGCGTTCCTATTCGTTTCTGTCCCGGAAACAGTGCGACCCGTAAGCCTTTGCTGGCGTGCGCGATTCGCCGCGGCAACTGGGCCGCGAGGAAGCCGGCCCAGGATTCCCTGGGCGGGGCGCAAGCGAAGAGTGTGTCCGCCATCGGTGAGGCTGTCGAGACGATCCGTCCTGACTTCGAGCGCCGCTGCGTTCCAAAGGGAATGGTCGTGAAGTCCGAGCTCCGTCATCAGACACGCGCAGGTTCGGCTTCCGCTCGCGCGAGGTTCGATCGACCTTTCCTTTACGGTGTCAGCTGGGCTCCGTTCGTTCTGCCGATGATGTTGGCAGGGCCTGCGGCAGCTCAGCAGGCCCATGAAAAAGTCTCGATCGACAGGCGCATGCTCAGGGGGGCGGACGGCATCGATGGCAAGGCCGGCTGGCTGAGCGTCGACCGAGAGGCGACAAAGGGCGAGGACGGGCCCGGCATTTTTCTCGAGAACGCGTTCTCCTCGACCGCAGCCCCGGCCCAGGGAAGCGCGGTCATCATTGGGTCGACCGGCGGGCTGGGTGGTGGGGGGCCTTCCCAGGCCTTTGTCGATGTTCATGGCGCTGATGGCGGTCGAGGCGGCACGGTATCGGTGATTCAGACCGGATCGCTGGCCGGTTCGGGCGATCAGAACGGGCCGCCGCTGCCGACGTCGGGGGGCAACCCCTGGTTCCATCGGGACGCTCGCTGGGCGGGGGCGGGCGGCACGGGTCTTCTGATCCTCTATTCGCAGGGCGGGAACGGCGGCCTTTCCAATGAGGCGATGGGACGCGGCGGGGCCGGCGGACCCGTTAGCCTCGACCTGCGTAACGCGCTCGAAACGCGAGGTTCGCACTATGCTGGAGTGTGGGCCCGTTCGCTCGGCGGCAATGCCGGGAGTGGCGGAACCACGAAGGGCCGTATCGCGGATCTGACCGGTGGCGCCGGCGGATCCGTTTTCGTCGAGATCGGTCGCGCCGGCTCGATTGTCACCAACGGCGTGAGCTCAACCGGCATTATCGCTGAGTCGCTCGGCGGCGCGGGCTCGCAGCGCGGAAATGCCTTCTATTCCAGTCCGTATACCAGCAATGGCGGCGGGGGCGGCACGGTCGAGGTCCTGAACCGGGGCACGGTCACGGTCAACGGTGCCAGTTCGGCCGGCATCCTCGCGCAGAGCATCGGCGGGCATGGCGGCGACCAGGATCACAGCGGCGGCCAGCCGGGAGGCATGGGCGGCAAGGGTGGCCGTGTTGGCGTCTCGCAGCTCGGCACGATAACGACCTGGGGCCAGTACTCGTTTGGACTTGTGGCCCAGTCGCTCGGAGGGACCGGCGGCAAGGGTGGCGGCGGCGTGTTCGGAGGCGGTGACGGCGGCAAGGCCGGTGCCGGCGGCGAGGCTCACGCCACGAACTATGGGACCATGGACACCCACGGGCTCGGGGCCACCGCGATGGTCGTCCAGAGCGTCGGAGGCGGCAACGCGACGGGGGCGTTCCAGCTTGGGCAGATCAAGCCCGGCGTGAGCGGCGCAGGTGGCGGCCAGGGTGGCTCCACATTCTTCGGCTCGGGCGGCGATGGCGGCACGGGTGGCGACGGCGGCAACGTCAGGGCTGTCAATCTCGGGACGATTTCGACGAGCGGGAAGGAAGCCTACGGCATGCTCGCGCAGAGCATCGGCGGCGGTGGCGGCGCTGGTTCGTCGTCGCAGTCGCTGGGCTTTGGTGTCAGCATCGCCGTGGGAGGGCATGGCGGCGGCGGCGGGAACGGCGCCGAGGTCGTCGTCTCGGGCTCTCCCGGCGCTTTCACCGACTTTGATTTCAACCCCACCAGGGCTCCCTCCATCAGCACGACCGGTGCGGGCGCCACCGGCGTGATCGCAATGAGCGTCGGCGGCGGCGGCGGTGTCGGAGGTGCGGCGAAGGCTGCGTCGGCCGGCGTGGTCGCGAGCCTGTCGATCGCCGTGGGCGGGGCAGGCGGCGATGGCGGCGACGGTGGCAGGGTCGTCGTCGACAATGAATCGATCATCTCGACGACCGGGCGCGCCGCCCTGGGTATCCAGGCGAAGAGCGTCGGCGGCGGCGGCGGCAATGCCGGCAATGCCTCCAGCTATGCTCTGGCGGTCGCCCCACCCGACCTGCCTGCGGTATCGCTGAGCTTCGCGGTCGGCGGCAAGGGTGGCAAGGGCGGCAGGGGCGACGAGGTCGTCGTCAACAACCGCACCGCGATTTCGACCTTCGGCAATGACGCGACTGGCATCGAGGCCATGAGCGTCGGCGGGGGCGGCGGTTCCGGCGGAACGGCGACCACGGCCGCCGACATGCTCAGCGGTTACCTCAACATCGGGCTCGCCGTATCCGTCGGCGGCTCCGGCGGCGGCGGCGGCAACGGCAGTGCGGTCACCGTCCGCAATTACGGTGCAGTTCGCACCCTCGGTGATTTTGCCACCGGAATCATCGCGCAGAGCGTCGGCGGCGGTGGCGGCAATGGCGGCAGCGGCTCGGCGATGGCCGCGCCGGGCCTGTCCTGGAACGAGATCGCCAAGAGCGTCGCGAGTGAGGCGCTTCCGCTCGCGGATTCGATCACGGCTCGAATCGCAGTGGGAGGCTCAGGCGGCGATGGCGGCGTCGGCGGGGCCGTGACGGTCGAGAACCACGGTGTCATTTCCGCTTCGGGCAAGAACTCGTTCGGGATTTTCGCCCAAAGCGTCGGCGGCGGCGGCGGCAACGGCGCCGGCTACATGGCCAGCGGCAAGGGGACGCTAAGCGGTAAACTGACCATCGGTGGCAGTGGCGGAGCCGGCGGCAAGGGCGGCGACGTCGCCGTGGTCAACGCGGACGGCGCGCGCATCGAATTGGGCGGGGCCGGCACGGTCGGCATCTTCGCGCAAAGCGTCGGTGGCGGTGGCGGCAACGGCGGAAGCTTCAGCGGCACGACGAAGAAGGCTCCGGAACTCGGCGACAAGCCGGGGCAATTCGTGCTGCAGATTGTCGACGATCTCCTGAAGATCGACGGGCTGATCGTCGACGCGATTGGCGATCCCAGTGAAAAAAAGGCGATCGAGGACTACAAGTTCTTCGACAAGAAGGGCCCGGTGCAGACGCGGATCGGCTATGCGAAGAACGTGCTCAAGGTCATCAACGCCATCTTTGAGAAGGAAGAGGGCCGTCTCGAACGCGCGGTCAAAGCCGGCGGATTCGTCGCTGCGGGCATCGCTCTCCAGAAACTCAAGGCCGAACTGAAGACGGCCTACAAGGAGGCCAGTTCCAAGTCGAAGGTCGAGCTGCCGAACGTGGATCTGACGCTCGCCTTCGGGGGCTCCGGCGGCACGGCGGGCGACGGCGGCACCGTCAAGGTCGAGAATTTCGGCCAGATTCTGACCCGGGCCGACAACAGCTGGGGCATCTTCGCGCAGTCGATCGGCGGCGGCGGCGGCCGCGGCGGCAGCGGCGTGGCTACTGGCAACAACAATATCAATGCCACTTTTGCGTTCGGTGCGGATGGTGGAAAGGGCGGCCGGGGAGGCGAGGTCTCGGTGACGAACGTCGGCGATATCGCGACGGCTGGCGCCGGTTCGATCGCCGTTTTCGCTCAAAGTGTTGGCGGCGGCGGCGGCGCCGGGGCCCTCGCTGCCAGCGGAAACTCGATCTCCATATCCAGCAATGTGAGGATGGGCGGCGACGCCGGGCAGAGCTCGCCCGGCGGCGGCGTGAAGGTCGTCAATTCCGGCAATATCGAGACAAGCGGCCGCGAGGCGCACGGCGTCGTGGCTCAGAGCGTGGGCGGCGGCGGTGGCGCCTTCATCTTCAGCCGTCCCGACCCGACCTCCTCATCGGTCCTGGCCGCCGACGCGGACGAGAAGGAAGTGCTCGACCTGACTTATGAGCTGCTGAGAAAAGCCGGGATCATCAAGGGCGACGGCACGTTCGCCGGCGGCGGCGAGGAGGATGTTTCGACCACCGTTCTGCCCATGCCGACCTCGACTTTGGCGTATGGCGGCAAGGGCGGTGCGGGCGGTGGCGGCGGCACTGTCGAACTGTCGCATTTTGGCAAGATCACCACGCATGGGATGGGCGCTTTCGGCATCTTTGCGCAGAGCATCGGCGGGGGAGGCGGCTTCAGCGCGGATGCCTCGAACAGCGGCTTCCTCGAGCAGACCACGAAAATGGGTGGCGAAGGCGGGGCCGGTGGTGCCGGCGGCAAGATCGAGCTCACGCTTGGCGCGAATGCCTCCGTCAGAACGGAGGGGGCCGGGGCGCACGCCGTCTTCCTGCAGTCGATCGGCGGCGGCGGCGGCTACAGCGGGGTTGGCTATGAGGCGCCGCCCGGCCTCAAAGCCGAGTTCGTCAGGGATTCAGCGGCGAGCGGAAACGGCGGCAAGATCTCCATCAGGATGGCCGATGCGGAGAGCTCGTTCACGCTGGCGACGAGCGGCAAGGCCGCGCATGCCATCTTCGCCCAGAGCTTGGGCGGCGGCGGTGGCTGGACCTACGACGTCAACGGCAAGGCCGGCCTCGTCAAGGATGACGGCAAGACGCGGTCGCGGGCCGTCGGCGCGGGTGAGACCATAAACCTCGACACGCGCGGCCAGATTCTGGCTTTCGGCGAGAATGCCTACGGCATCTTCCTGCAAAGCGGCGTTCAGAAGACCGACGGAACGCTCGACCGCAGCCGTCGCGGCGGTGTGATCAGCATCGTCCACGAAGGAACGATCATCGGAGGCTCGGGCCAGGGCGCAGGCATTCGGATCGACGGCGGCGGCAGCGAGAACAAGATTGTCCTGAAGAGCGGCTCTCACCTCAGCGCGATCTCCGACAAGGCGATCATCGGCTCGGTCAACGCCGACCGGGTGGAGAACGAGGGCGAAATCATCGGCTCCGTCGATCTCGCACCTGCGGACAAGCTCGCCAGCGACAAGTTCATCAACAAGCTCGGCGGCCGCTACACCATCGCGAGCTCGGGCTATGTGAACGTCGGCCAGGGCGGAAGTTTCGTGAACGAAGGCATCTTCGGCATTGGTGGCGCTGCCCGCGTGGTCGGCGATTTCGACCAGGCCGCCAGCGGCCGGATGATCGTGAACTTCATGAACCCCGCCACCAACAACGGGCTGAAGAACGGTCGCGTCCAGATCGAGGGCAAGGCCGGTCTTGCAGGGACGATCGAACCGAACGTCTCGTGGCTCCTGCCAGGCGACTATCGGATCATCTCCGCGACGGGGGGCATTTCCGGCCTGCCCGCCATCGCCGGGCCGCAGGGAAACGGCATACCCATGTTCTGGTCCGTCGCACGCGACTCAAGCAGCATCACGCTTTCGCCGAGGGCGAGGTTCGACAATCCGGAGGGCGTGACACTCACCCGCGACCAGGGGGAGGCCGCCCGGCATTTGCAAGCCGCCTGGAATGCCGCATCGAGCGCGCAGGCCACCGTCTTCCCGCGCTTCCTGGGCATCGCCTCGCCAGCGCAGTATGGCGCGGCCCTCGATGAGCTCTCGCTCGAGCCGACGCAATATGTGACCAACACCAAGATCAAGGATGCGCGGCTGGCGATGCGGGCGGCCATGAGCTGCCCCGCCTTCGAGAGCGCGACGATGCTCATGCGCGAAGGCGAGTGCGTCTGGGGGCGGATCAGCGGCGGCTATTCGCGGATGTCGCCTTCTCAGGATGAAGGCGGCTACCGTCAGCGGCAGACCAGCTACCGGATGGGCGCGCAGAAGGAATTCGCGCCTGGCTGGTTCGTCGGTGCCACCGCGTCCTTCACCCGCGGCGAGCTGGACGATGCGGACGGCATCACGGGAAGCAAGACCGACAGCTACGACGCGTCCATCGCGGTCAAGCGTCAACTCGGGAACTGGCTGTTCGCGGTCTCCGCGACCGCCGGAAAGACGGAGCAGCAGAACCTGCGCGCGATGACGATCAGCTCCTCCACGGCGGTGGCGATGAGCCAGTCGCATGTCGAGGCGCTCGGAGCGCGGTTCCGCGCGGCCTACGAGCTGCCGTTCGCGAACTGGTACGTCCGTCCGTATCTCGACGTGGACGCGCTCCATCTGCGGACGCCATCCTTCCAGGAGTACGGCGCAGCCGGGCTCGATCTGAGTGTCCTCAGCCAGCGGAAAACCGTCTTCGCGTTCAACCCGAACATCGAGATCGGCAGCCGCTTCGAGATCGCCTCCGGCTACTGGGCGCGGCCCTATGCCAGCGTCGGTTTCACGCTCCTCTCTTCGGATCACTTCACGACGCGCGCCAGTCTGGTTGGAGCGCCGATCGAGATCGGGACCTTCGAGAGCCGGTCGCGCATCCCGGACAAGCTCGTGGACCTCGGCCTGGGCCTGCAGATCAGCTCCGGGACGGGGCTGGAGTTTACGGGTGAGTACCAGGCGCAGACTGGCCGGGACTTCCTGTCCCATACCGGTTCGGCCCGCCTGGCCTGGCGTTTCTAGTCCGCGGATGTCGAGCACCCGAGAAACTGCGAGGCAGGTGGGGCCCGGCGTCGTGGCCCTGCCCACCGCCGAGTGGGAGCCGAGCTGTGAGGATACTGAGAAGAGCCTCACGACGTCAGTTCCTCGCCAGCGTCGCGGCGGGCGCTGCTGCGATCTGCCTTTCCGGCGGCGCGGGAGCGCAGGCGGTCCCGGATTGGCTTGCGCGCCGCCGGGCGGCAGTTCCGTGAGGCCGCGCGGGATGCGGGCCGGGTGCGAGTTCCGAGCGCGGCTTTGCCGCTCAGTACATGACGTGGATGTCGCCCTTCGGATCGTCCTTGCTCAGAGCGCCGCCGATGAGGCCACCGACGCCACCGATCACGCCACCGATCAGCGCTCCGACCGGGCCGCCAACCACGCCGCCGCCCAGGACGCCCGTCTGCGAGCCGGCCATGCCGAAGGTGAGGGCGTTCTTCAGGCCGCCACCGGCGATCGCCTCGAGGGCGTCGTCGTTCAGGGCGATGCCGTTCTGCTGGGTATTCATCTGATCTCTCCGCTTCCAGGGGCTCGGTGCCCGCCGTTTCGATGAGAGACCCTAGCGAGGGCCGCTTACATCAACCTGACAGCGGTTTTCGCCGGCAGAAATACGGCCGGCATTTGCGAATGTTCAACATTTGGCCGGCTTAGCTGGCCCGGAAAAAGAGAGTTCAGGATCGCTGCGGATGTCAGAGGTTCAGCCAGCCCCGGCGACGCAGCGGGGCACCGGAAGCTTGTTCCGGCAACAGTCCCTGCAGCAGCTCGACAGGCCGGAGGATTTCCACGCGCCGCTGCGTGTGGTCGGCCGCGTCGAGTGGATTGCCGGCCTGCTCTGCCTCGCGCTCTGCGTCGCCGTCGTCGTTTGGGCCTGCCTCGCGCATTATCGTGAGACGGTGGAAGGCCCGGGCATTTTCGTGCGTGGCGGCGGCGTCTTCATCGGGCTCAATGCGCCGAAAGCGGGTTGGATCGACGGCCTTGTGCCAGCGGGCCAGAAGGTCACGGCCGACCAGATCGTGGCCTCGCTGACGACGCCGGAGGAGGATGCCCGCATCGCCGACCTGGAGCGGCGCATCGACCAGGCCGAGGACCATCGCACCGCCATCACCCAGCGCTACGAGGTTCGCATCGCGGCCGAGACGGCTGCGCAGCAGCGCCGGCGCGAGGAGCTGGACGAGGCCGCCGACCTGACCCGCCAGCGGATCGCCGAGGCCGAGGCGACGCTGGCCAATCGCGAGATGCTGTTCTCGCGCGGCGCCGGCACGACAGATCGCGTGCAGGAAGCGCGCGAGCGGCTCTTTGGGGCACGCTCGAGCCTGTCGCGCACCCAATCGGAGCTGGCTGCGCTGAACGGCGCGATCCTCGCGCTGGGCGGAACGCGCGACCAGGAGCTGGAGGCGAGCCAGCGCCAGATCCTCGACCTCAGGGGACAGCTCGAACAGGCCAGGTTGAGCCGCAAGCTCGCCGACGAGATCCGGGCGCCGCGCGACGGCATGGTCGCGCTGGTGCCCGTGACGATGAATGCCCTGGTCGCGGCCGGGCAGCGCATCATGACGCTGGAGACCGGTGGCGAGCGGCTGGAGGCCCTGTTCTTCGTGCCCGGCGACATGGGCAAGCGTCTGACGCCCGGCATGGAAGTGAGGATCTCGCCGTCGATCGCGCCGCGCGAGGAATACGGCATGGTCGTCGGCAAGGTCGTATCGGTGTCGCCGCAGCCGGAGGGGCAGGCCGAGATCGCCGAGAGGCTCGGCAATCCGGATCTCGCACGGCAGATGGCACGCAACGGCGCCCCCTTCGAAGTGCGAGCGACGCTCGAGACCATCCCGGGAGAGACCGGAGGCTATGCCTGGACGTCCCGGCGCGGACAGGAGATCCCGCTCAGCAGCGGGCTGCTGTTCAACGCGAACGTCACGGTGCGGCGCGCACCGCCGATCACCCTGGTCATTCCGGCGCTCCGCCGCTGGACCGGGTTATGAGCGCGATCGACCATGGCTGAGAGCGCCACAACGGCCGCCGCCGCGCCGACCCTGCCGAGCGCGGGCCGGCCCCGCCGCGTGCCCACCATCCTGCAGATGGAAGCGGTCGAGTGCGGCGCGGCGGCGCTCGGTATGGTGCTGGCCTATCACGGGCTCTGGCTGCCGCTGGAAAGGCTGCGCGAGGCCTGCCAGGTCACCCGCGACGGCGCCACGGCCGCCTCGCTGCTGCGGGCGGCGCGCGGTTTCGGCATGGAGGCCAAGGGCTGGCGCGTGGAACCCGTGGCGCTGGCGCAGCACCGTTTTCCGGCCATCGCCTTCTGGCAGATGAACCATTTCGTCGTGATCGAGGGCGTCTCCCGCGGACGCGTCCAGATCAACGACCCGGCCTATGGCCGGCGCAGCGTCGATGCGTCGGAATTCGACGGCGCCTTCACCGGGATCCTGCTGACCTTCGCGCCCAGCCCCGCGTTCCGGCCCGCGGGCGAGCGGCCGAGCCTGCTGCGTGCGCTGCTGCCAAAGGGCGGCGAGACCCGAGCGGCGCTGAGCTTCCTCGGCATCATCGCGCTCTGCAACGTGCTGCCGCCGATCTTCGTGCCCGCGGCCGGCAAGATCTTCGCCGACAACATCATGGTCCAGCACGCGACCAGCTGGCTGCGCCCACTGCTGACGGCGCTGCTCGGCTCGGCGCTGCTCTCGATTCTGCTGTCCTGGTTGCACGGGCTGGTGCTGGCGCGGCTGCAGCGGCGGCGGGGCACGGAATCGGCCATCGGCCTGATGGCGCATATGCTGCGGCTGCCGATCGGCTTCTTTGCGCAGCGCCATGTCGGTGACATCGCCTCTCGGATGGAGGCTGCGCGACGCCTGTCGCACAGCGCGGTGGTTTCGATCTCCTCGGCGCTGTTCAGCATCATGGGCGCGCTGATCAGCGCCGCGATCATGATGGTCTACGACGTGCCGATGGCGCTGGCTTGCTTCGCTTTCGCGGCGGCGGATGTCGCGGCGATTGCCTTCATCACCCGTATCCGCGTCGAGGGCGTCCGGCGGGTGGTGGTGCAGCGCTCGCGAATGGCCAGCGTCGCACTCGGCGGCATCCAGTCGATCGAGACGATCAAGGCCTCCGGTGCCGAGGACGCCTTCTTCGCGCGGCTAATGGGCGCGCAGGCCCAATTGCTCAACATGATGCAGGAGCTGGAGCGTTCCACGCTCTTCCTCACTCTCGCGCCTTCGGCGATCAAGGGCCTGTCCTATGCGGCGCTGCTCGGCTGGGGCGCGCTGAAGGTGATGGACGGCGAGATGACCGTCGGCACGCTGATCGCGTTTCTGGCGGTGCTCCAGGCCTTCCACACCCCGGTCCAGTCGCTGGTCGGCGCGGTGGCCGGGCTGCAGGAGCTGCGCGGAGACCTGGAGCGCGTGCAGGACACGATGCGCCACGCGCCTGCAGCCCGCCTGCAGCGGGATGCGGAGATCGCGGCCGGCTGGCCGGTGCAGCACGGCCGGCTCTCCGGCGGCATCGACATCCGCGGGCTCGGCTTCGCTTATCCCGGGCAGGCGGGGCTGCTCGACAAGCTCGACCTCACCATCGCCCCCGGCCAATGGGTCGCCGTGGTCGGCGGCTCAGGCAGCGGCAAGTCGACCCTGGCGCGACTGGTCGCCGGGCTGCTGCATCCGGCGGCGGGAACCATCCTCTTCGATGGAACGCCTGCCGGCGATGTTCCGCGCCGCGTGCTGGCCGGCTCGCTGAGCTATGTCGAGCAGGATGTCGTGCTGTTCGAGGGTACGGTCCGCGATAACATCGCGCTCTGGGACGGCTCGCTCGACGATGCCCGCATCATCACTGCCGCACGCGATGCCGGCGTTCACGAGGAGATCGTGCGCCGGCGCGGCCAGTATGGTGCGACCGTCGCCGAGGGCGGGCTGAACTTCTCCGGCGGCCAGCGCCAGCGGCTGGAGCTCGCCCGCGCGCTCGCGACCGATCCGGCCATCCTGATCCTCGACGAGGCAACCTCGGCGCTCGATCCCGTGACCGAGGCGGAGGTCTTCGCCAATCTGCGCCGGCGCGGCGTCAGCGCCCTCGTGGTCTCGCATCGGCTGAGCACGGTGCGGGACTGCGACGAGATCATCGTGCTCGACCGCGGGGTGGTCGTGGAGCGCGGCACGCATCAGACATTGATCGTGGCCGGCGGCCGTTACGCGGAGCTGGTCCGTGCAGAGTGAGCTGACCCGAAGCGCAACCTTCGCCTCCGCAAGCCGGCCGGCCGCGCGCATCGGCTGCGAGGAAGGCTTCGCATACCGGCTCGCCGGTACAGGAGCCGAGCTGTTCGTCGAGCAGAAGGACCAGGCCGGCAGCCTGCGCCATGTCGCGACGCTCGGCGCGGGCGCCGCGGCCTTCGGCATCGCGGGGAAGGGGACGCGCCTCGTCCTGATCCCGCAGGACGGCACCTCCGTGGAGACGATTTCCCTGCAGGCCCTGATGGGCCGGCCCGATGACTTCGCGCGCTGCGCCGAGGCCTGGGTCGCCGCGATCGCCGAGCGCGCACGGCATTTCGCCGACGTTCCCGGGCAGGTCGCGCATGCCGGCGTTCCGGGCGAATTGCCGCCATCGCAGCGGTTGGAGCCGGGCCTGAAGAGCCTGGCGGCGGGCGAAGCTGCCTTGCCCCAAGGTCCGCAGGCCGTGCTCTGGTGCCATGTGCAGGCGGGCGCCTGCTCGAACATGTGGGGGCGGAGCTCCGGTCCGGATGATCTTCCGGTGCCGGTGTTGCGCAGCGCACCGCTTCACGCCGAGAACGCGAGCGAGATTCTGGTGGCGGACAGCTTCACGATGGCACGCGGGGGCTCGCTCGCTGCCGCGCTCGCGGGCTTCAACGCCGTTCTCGGCCGGCTGCTTCAGGCCTGGTGCGGCGCCAGGATGGAGGCGCTTGGCCGGCATGTTGCGGCCGCCGCGGACGCGGACGCTGCCGCAATCTCGGCGGCGATGTCGAGGCTCGCCGGGCACGGAGCACGGGGCGCGCGACAAGACCGCCCGGGGCTGGAACCGCCGCTCGCGGCCGCGATCAGAACCGTCGCCAAGGCGATGGGCGTCAGGCTTCCGGCGGATTTCGGCCGCATGCGTGCCGCTGGCGCGGATGGCGACGCACTGGCGCTCTACAGCGCGAAGGCCGGGCTGAGGTCGCGCGAGCTGCGGCTGCAGGAAGGCTGGTGGCGCAAAGCGGGCGAGGCGATGATCGGGCAACTGCGCGACGGCACGCCCGTCGCGCTTCTTCCGGCGCGCAGCGGCTGGCGGATGGTCCGCCCGGGCAGCGGCGAGCACATCCGGGTCGATGAGAGCGTCGCGGGTTCGCTGGCTGCGCATGCCCATGTGCTCTATCGCGGCTTTACCGGCAGCGAGGAGCGTCCCGGCCGGGCGCTCGCCGCCTTCGTCTTCGCGATCGTGCGCGGGGAGATGGCGCTGATCGCGCTGGCGAGCCTCGCCGCCGGGCTGCTCGCGATGGCGACGCCGTTCCTTTCCGGCATGCTTGTGCAATCGGTCATTCCGGACGGGGTGCGCAGCGAGATCCTGCAGCTCATCCTGACGATGGTCGCGGTCGCCTTCGGGGTGATGGGTTTCGAGCTGGTGCGCGGCCTTGCAGTGCTGCGCGTCGAATCCGTGCTCGGCTCCGCCGTCGAAGGTGCGCTGTGGAGCCGCCTGCTGCGGCTGCCGCCCGGCTTCTTCCGCCGCTATGGAGCCGGCGATCTTGCCCTGCGCGCGGATGCGGTGAACCAGATCCGCCGGACCGTGGGCGTCGCCAGCATCACGGCGCTGATCGGCGTGCTGTTCTCCTCCGTCAATCTCGTCGTGCTCCTGAGCTACGGGCTGAAGCCCGCCCTGCTCGCCCTCGCCATCTGCGCGGTCCAGCTGGTGATCCTGCTCGGCATGGCGCTGTTCGAGCTGCGGCTGCAGCGGCGCGCGCTCGCCAATGGCGGGGCGATGCAGACGCTCACCGTGCAGATCTTCCAGGGTATCGCGAAACTGCGTGTCGCCGCCGCCGAGAACCGCTTCCTGGCGCGTTGGACACATCTCTTCGCGGTGGACCAGGCGGTCAACTTCCGTGCCAACGTCGTCGGCAGCGCGGTCACCGCCTTCGGCGCGGGCTGGAACATCCTGGTCATGGCGGCGCTGATCGCGCTCGTCGGCTTCGGCGGCGTCAAGATGTCGCTCGGGGACTACGTCACCTATTCCGGCGTCTCCGGCCAGTTCGTCTCTGCCATCCTCTCGCTTGCCGGCCTCATCCCCGCGCTGGCCACGGTGCTACCGCTCTGGGAGCGTGCGCGGCCGATCCTTGCGGAGCCGACCGAGGACAGCGCGGGCAGTCTCGATCCCGGAACGCTGCAGGGCGAGATCGAGGCGTCCCGCGTGAGCTTCAGCTATCCCGGCGGCCAGACCGCGCTCAGCGATGTCTCGTTGAGCATTCCGGCCGGCGCCTTCGTCGCGCTGGTCGGCCCATCCGGTTCCGGAAAATCCTCGCTGCTGCGGCTGCTGCTCGGCTTCGACGAGCCGGACAGCGGGTCGGTGCTGCTCGACGGCCACGATCTGCGCGACCTCGACCGAGGTGCCGTCCGGCGCCAGCTCGGCGTGGTGCTGCAACACAGCCGTATCGAGGCCGGCAGCCTCTACCACAACATCGCAGGTGCCGCGCCGTTGAGCCTGGAGGAGGCCTGGGAAGCGGCGAAACGCGCCGGCCTCGGCCCCGACATCGCGGCGATGCCGATGGGGCTGCACACTTATGTCGACGATGCCGGCGCGACGCTGTCCGGCGGACAGCGCCAGCGGCTCCTACTCGCCCGCGCGATCGCGAGACGGCCGCGGATCATGCTGCTGGATGAGGCGACGAGCGCGCTCGACAACGCCGCGCAGGCCCATGTCATGGAAACGCTGGCGCGGATGAATGTGACGCGGGTGGTGGTGGCGCACCGGCTGAGCACGGTGCGGTACGCGGACCGAATCTATGTGCTGTCGGAAGGTCGCGTCGTCGAACACGGCGACTACGAGACGCTGGCGGCCGCCGGCGGCGTGTTTGCCGGGCTGATCCGCCGCCAGGTGACGTGATCTGCGCCCTTCCCGAAGCCCATTTCCATCAAGGCCACGGCCATGAGACTGCTGCTGATTGAAGACAATGACGAACTCGCCGGCCTGGTCGGCAGCCATCTCGTGGCGAGTGGCTACGGGCTTGACCGCGTCGATTGCGTCGACGACGCGATCGCGGTGCTGGATTCGCGCAGCTACGCGGCGATGATCCTCGATCTCGGCCTGCCGGACGGCGACGGCCTCAAGGTGCTGCGCCATGTGCGCGGCAGGCAGCAGCCCTTGCCTGTGCTCATCCTCAGCGCGCGTGGCGAGATGGAGGAGCGGGTCAAGGGGCTGGAGCTCGGTGCCGACGACTATCTCGCCAAGCCTTTCGCCTTCGAGGAGCTCAAGGCGCGCATCGCAGCCCTGCTGCGCCGACCGGGCGCGCTACTGGGGGCGCAGCTCACCGTTGGCAACCTCGCCTATGACACGGATGCCAAGCAAGCGCGCGTGGACGATCGCCCCGTCTCGCTCTCGGCGCGCGAGGCGCAGTTGCTTGAGCTGCTGATGCGGCGCGCCGACAAGGTGGTGCCCAAGAGCAGCGTCGAGGATCACCTCTTCGGCCTTGACGACGATTTCGGCTCCAATGCGGTCGAGGTCTATATTCACCGGCTCCGCAAGCGGCTGCAGGACGGGCAGGCGGCAGTGACGATCACGACGGTGCGCGGCGTCGGCTATGTGCTGACGGCCTCGGCATGAGGCGCCTCGGTCGGAGCCTGCTCTCGCGGATATTCCTGCTCCAGGCCGCGCTTCTCTGCCTGGCGGCGGTGGCCGTACCGGTCGTCATCAACACGATGCTGCAAGAGCGAGCGGCCTTCTTCGAGCGCAAGGTGCTCGCCGACCGCGCGAGGCTGATCGCCGAAGCGCTGGAGCCCACGCAATTCGGAGGGGTTGCGCTGTCGGCTAGCCGCTTTTCGCGCGAGGGCGAGGCTGGTGAATTCGGATACGTCGTCGCGGACCGGGCCGGAGCAAAGCTGGTTTCGTCATCGCCCTTCGCAGAGCGGCTGCTCGGAGGGCTTGCCCGCAGCGATGGCGAAGCTTTCTCTTCCCTGTCTCTGGATGGACGTCAGTATCGGGCCGTCAGCTTCCCCGTGACCGTGGCAGACCGCCCATTGTGGATCCTGCTCGGCTGGAATCTCAGTCAGGAGGACGTAATCCATGACGATGTGCTGCACAATTTCTTGCGCAACTCCCTGTTCATCACGTTGCCGTTGCTGGGCCTGCTGCTGCTGCTAAACGCGCTGGTGGTGCGGTGCTTTTTTCAGCCGGTGCTCGAGGTCAAGCGACAGGTGCAAGCGCTCGATGCGGTACGCGCTGAAGCGCGCCTCTCGACCACGAACCTGCCCTCCGAAATCCTGCCGCTGGCAGACGCCTTCAACGCCGCGCTTGCACGGGTCGAAAAGAGCTACCAGCTACAGAAGGAATTTACCGCCGACGCGGCGCATGAACTGCGCACGCCGCTGACCGTGCTCGACGCGCGCCTGCAGAACCTGCCGACATCCGAATCTCGTGCCGCCCTGCTCGATGATGCCCGGCGGATGGGACGGATCGTCGGGCAATTGCTGGAAATGGCCAAGCTCGACCGGCCGGACGCCGCAGGCGGCGAGGCGGATCTTCTGGCGGTCGCACGCGAAGTCGTCGGCGATCTCGCGATCGAGGCGATCCGGAAAGGGCAGATTCTTGGCCTGACCGAGCCGGAGCGGACATCCTCGCTGCTCGTGCTCGCCCATGAGCAAGACGTTTGGCACATGTTGCGCAACCTGATCGAAAACGCGATCCACCATACGCCGCCAGGTACCTCGATCGACGTCGCGATCGGCCCCGATGGAACTCTGACCGTGAAGGATGACGGGCCAGGCATTCCGCAAGAGCTCCACGAGCATATCTTCAAGCGCTTCTGGCGACGTCAGCGCAGCGACGGTTCCGGCGCGGGGCTCGGCATGGCGATCGTCCAGCGCGTCGCAGAGGCGAATGGCGGCTCGATCACTCTGCGATCGGCGGACGGCCAAGGCACCGCCTTCATCGTCAGGCTACCGCCGGTAGGCTGAAGCGGCGGCATTGCCCCGCCCGATACGGCAATCGCCCGGCTCCTCGCGGAACCGGGCGATCATGAAAGGTCCCCGCGATATGTCAGCGGCTGCCGACGAGGATCTCCTTGGTGCCGTCGAACTTGTAGAAGTTCGTCTTGCCTCCGGCGAGCTCGCTGCGCACCGTGCCGGTCGAGCTGCTGGACTGTTGATGGAATGAGGAGGCGTCTCCTGAAACGGAGGACGCACTCTCCTTCCAGACCCACCAGGAGCCGCGAGAGGGGGCCACCCACTGGCCCGCGCCGCCGGCAGCTGCTTCGAGCTCCTCATCGGTCAGCGCGATGTTGTTCAGGTCCTGCTTGGTCATTGGCTTCGTCCTCTCTCGATCGATCCGACCGGCTCCCGATCGGCTCTTCTCGTGAGCGGACATTAGGCCGGGCCGCCTTACACCGACCTTACCGATCCCGAGCCCGTTACTGCCGCAACAAGAGCGCTGGAGCGGAACGCTCCGGCACGGCGCGAGATCGCCTTGACGGGCCGCTGTGACTGAATGCCAAGCCTGTGCAAGTGTGTTCATCGCATTTCGCGAGTCATCGTGCCGGCGCGTTCGCGGCCAGCCGAACTGAAGGCAGAGGCACGGCAGCCAACGATGAAGACGCTCATCGACTCCACCAATGCGCTGATCGGCGGACTTGCGGCGATACGCCAGCAATTCGGCGTGCCGGAGCATTTCCCGCCGGACGTCCTTGCGGCGGCGGAGGTTGCGGCGCGGCGAGCGCCGACCGAACATGTCGACCGCACCGATCGGCGCTTCGTCACGCTCGATCCCGCGACGTCAACGGATCTCGACCAGGCCTTCGCCGTCGAGCGCAGCGGCGCCGACCTGCTGCTCCACTACGCCATCGCCGACGTCGCCTGGTTTGTCGACGATGGCGACGTCGTCGACCAGGAAGCTTGGCGGCGCGGCACGACGCTGTACCTGCCGGACGGCAAGGCCGGGCTCTATCCGCCGATTCTCGCCGAGGGGGCGGCCAGCCTGTTGCCCGCCGGTCCCAGGCCGGCGGTGATCTTCACGACCAGGATCGACCCGGACGGGAACGTTCATCTCGACGGAGCCGAACGCGCCATCGTTCGCAACACCGCCAAACTCGCCTACGACAGTGTCCGCGACGCGGATCTGCCCCCCGATTTTGCCGAGCTGGCGCGCCGCATTGAAGCCGCCGAGAGCCGACGCGGCGCGGCGCGCGTGGATCCGCCCGAGCAGGAGGTTGCGGCTGCGGAAGGCGGCCATTTTCAGTTGCTCTTCCGCCCGCGCCTACTGGCCGAGGACCATAACGCGGCCCTGTCGCTGGCCAGCAATCTCGCCATCGCGGACGCGCTTCTGGCGGCCCGGACCGGACTTTTCCGGGTCATGCCCGACCCGGATCAGCAGGCCGTCCTGCGCCTGCGCCAAACCGCGCGGGCCCTGGGGCTGGATTGGCCGGAAACAGCAACACTCGCGCAGTTCGAAAGGGCGCTGAACCCCGCCGACAGCGGCCATGCCGCCTTCATGCTGGCGGTGCGCAGGGCCAGCGGCGGCGCGAGCTATGTTCCCTTTCGCGAAGGCGTGCGGCCCTGGCACGCGCCGATGGCTGCGACCTATACGCATGCCACGGCGCCGCTGCGCCGCCTCGCTGACCGCTACGTGATCCGCGCCGCCCTGGCGGTAGCAAACGGACGACCGGTGCCGGCCGCGGTGACGGCCGCGTTCGAGACACTGCCTGCCGTGATGGGACGGGCCGATGCCCGCGACGGGCAAGTCGAGCGGGCCGTCGTGAGTCTAGCGGAAGCGCTGGTGCTTCAAGGCAGTGAGGGACTGTCTTTCGAAGCTTTGGTGACCGACATGGATGATCATGGTCTGCGGATCCAGCTCTGCGAAGTGCCCGTGACCGCGCGCGTTCGTGGGCAAGGCGACAAGCCGGGTGACAGGATCCTGGTCCGTCTCACATCCGCTGACCCTTTGCGGCATACGATCAGCTTCGAGCGGATAGGTGGCGTGCCATGACGCTGTGCGATCCCATCCTGCAGAAGGATGGCGTCGATGAATTGCTCTCAGGGAGCGAGGCGCCTTCGCCGGCAACGGCTGATCGGGCCCCCTCGCGCCCCCTGCACGGTCAGCTGCTTTTCCCGGCAGCAGTCAGCTGACCAATTCCTTCGACCAACATGTCGCGACCGTGGCCTGCGACACCGTCATTGCGGATGGCCGCACCTGTGACGGTGACAAAAACGCCGCCAACGATGAGGCCTACGCCCTTAGCGGTTTGGCTCGCGATGCCAGCGCCTGCAACGGTGTCGAGCTCGGCATCGGTCAGGGCAACGGACGGTTCGGTGTCGTTAGTCATGGTCAGATTTCCTCCTTCGGTCCGGCAGACTCTTTGCCCGACCCGATGAGAGGCATTGGAGCACTTTGCGCTTACAGCATCCTTACAGCACTCCAGCTCCCGCGCCTGAGCGAAATCCGACCTGACACCGAGCCTCCAGCGGGGCTATTTGCCTGAGCCGTCGGCCTCAGGCACCACCGCACGCTCAGTTTGCGATGGATCTTCCCGCGGGCCGTCAGGCCGCCGCGGTGCGTCCGCCGAGATAGGCCGCGCGGATTTCCTCGTTCGACCAGAGCTGTTCCGGCGTGCCGGAGAGCACGAGCTTGCCGGTTTCCAGCACATAGCCGCGATCGGCGACAGAGAGGCCC
Source organism: Allobosea sp. 05T438 (assembly GCF_056396025.1). Lineage (NCBI taxonomy): Bacteria > Pseudomonadati > Pseudomonadota > Alphaproteobacteria > Hyphomicrobiales > Alloboseaceae > Allobosea > Allobosea sp. 05T438. The sequence continues at coordinate 115,631 of NZ_JBFTKQ010000013.1, read as the reverse complement.
ATCCGGGCGTTCTGCTCGACGAGGAGCACCGTCGTCCCGCGCCGGCGGATCTCGGCGATGATCGCGAAGACCGCCTGGACGATGACCGGTGCGAGGCCGAGCGAAGGCTCGTCGAGCAGCAGGATGCGCGGCTTGGCCATCAGCCCCCGCGCAACCGCGACCATCTGCTGCTGGCCGCCAGAAAGCGTCCAGCCGAGCGCGTTGGCGAAGCGGCGGATGTCCGGAAAGAGGTCGAACATCTCGTCCGCCTCGCGCTTGATCTCCGCGGTCTTCAGCCCGCGCCGGTTCGAGGCGCCGAGCATGATGTTCTCGCGTACGCTCAGGCCCGGAAAGACGCGGCGCCCCTCCGGCACATGAGCGATGCCGCGGCGCACGATCTCCTCGGGCTTGAGGCCCACGATCGATTGCCCGTCGAAGAGGATATCGCCCGAGGCCGGCTTTGCGAGGCCGGAAATGGCTCGCAGCGTGGTCGATTTGCCGGCGCCGTTGGAGCCGAGCAGGGTCACGACCTCGCCGGCCTCGACGACCAGCGAGATGCCGTCGACGGCTTCGATCTCGCCATAGCGGACGATGAGGGATTTGAGTTCAAGCAGGGACATCGGGAGCCGTTCCGAGATAGGCTGCGATTACGTCGGGATGCTTCAGCACATCGGCGGAATAGCCGTCGGCGATGCGGCGGCCGAAGTTCAGCACGGTGATGTGCTGGGCGACCTCGCTCACCAGCGTCATGTCATGGTCGATGATCAGGATGGTGAGGCCGCGGGCCGAGATGCGCTTGAGCAGGTTGCGCAGCTCGACCTTCTCCGAGGAGTTGAGGCCCGCCCCCGGCTCGTCGAGCAGGAGCAGGACCGGATCACCGGCCAGCGCCCGGGCGATCTCGACCGCCCGCTGATGGCCGTAGGAGAAGCTCGCCACGATTTCGCCGGCTCGGTCCTCCAGATCGACGAAGGCGAGCGCGGCGCGTGCCCGCGCCATCGCGGCGGCAGGATCGTTCCCGACCGGATTTCCGGGACGCTCGGCGCCGACCATGACGTTTTCCAGCGCGGTCATCGAACGCCAGAGCCGGATATTCTGGAAGGTACGGCCGAGCCCGGCCTTGGTGCGGGCATGCGGCGGCAGGTCGGTGATGTCCTGCCCGTTGAGCTTGATGGTCCCGGCGGTCGCCCGGTAAAGACCGGAGAGGACGTTCAGCGTCGTGGTCTTGCCGGAGCCGTTTGGACCGATCAGCGCATGGACGCCGCCACGCTTGATGGTGAGATCGACCTCGTCGACCGCCTTCAGGCCGCCGAAGTGCTTGGAGAGTCCGCGCACCTCCATGACGGTCTCGGTGCCTTCGCCGCCCCCCGACAGCTGGAGAGTCTGGCCCGAGCGGCCCGGCAGAACGGCGCGCTTGAAGCGGTCGAGCTGGCCGCGCAGGAAGCCCCAGATGCCGTCCGGCATGAACAGCACGATCAGGATCACGGCCGCGCCGTAGATTGCGAGGTAGAGGCCGGGGATGCTCTTGAGGAAGCGCAGCCATTCCGGGATCAGGATCAGCAGGCCCGTGCCGATGACGGCGCCAATCGGCGAGGCGACGCCGCCAAGCAACACCATGGTCAGGAACACGACCGATTCCGCGAAGGAGAACTGGTCCGGGCTGACATAGGCGAAGCCGCCGGCGAAGAGACCACCACCGATGCCGCCGAGGATGGCGGACAGCGCGAAGGCCGTGACCTTGGTGCGATAGACGTCGATGCCGGCGACGCCGGCTGCGAGCTCGTTGTCGCGCACCGCGCGCATGGCGCGGCCGAGGCGGGTATCGCGCAGGCGCCAGACCAGGAAGCCGAGGCCGGCGAGTACCGCGATGCACAGCGCGAGATAGGTCGAGCCATCGGTGAAGAGAGGCGGGCGCGGGATGGCGCGCACGCCGTCGGGCCCCTTGGTGACCGGGATCCAGTTGATCAGGACGAGGGTGACGATCTGCTGGAAGGAGATCGTCACCATCGCGAGGTAATGGCCGCCGAGCCGCAGCGTCGAGGCGCCGAGCAATGCGCCGAAGACAGCGGCGATGCCTGTGCCGATCAACAGGCAGACCCAGAAATTCAGACCGTAATCGGTCTGGCCGAGGCCGACCGCATAGGCGCCGAGCCCGAAGAAGGCGGCCTGCGCCAGATTGATCTGGCCGCACAGGCCCAGCACGATAGTCAGGCCGAGGACCGCGATGGCATAGGTCGTCGCCTGCAGCGAGATGTTGAGGACATAGCCGGTCTTGGGCAGGGCGATGGCGAGCGCGATCGCGGCCAGGACGAGCAGGATGTAGGCCGGGATACCCCAGCGCAGGCGTGGCCGGGCATCCCCGGTGGTGGCGGTGGTTTCGGTCGTGCTCATGCTTTTTCCGCCACGCGCTCGCCGAAGATGCCTTGCGGCCGGAAAATCAGGAAGGCGATCAGCACCAGGAAGGCGAAGCCGTCCTTGTAGGGCACCGAGATATAGGCGGCGCCGAAGGTCTCGATGACGCCGAGCGCGAGGCCGCCGATGATCGCGCCCGTGACGTCGCCGAACCCGCCGATGATCGTTGCGGCGAAGGCTTTGAGCGCGATGGTCGCGCCCATGCCGATCGAGACGAAGAGCACCGGCGCCACGAGGATGCCGGCGATGCCGCCGATCACCGCCGAATAGACGAAGGTGATCATGATCATCACGGCGACGGGGATCCCGAGCAGCGAGGCCATCTCCTTGTCCTGCGAGGTCGCCTGCAATTTCTTGCCGAGCAGGGTGTGCTCAAAGAACCAGTATTGCAGCACGACCAGGAGCGCGGTCACGACGATGATCAGGACGTACTGGTTGTCGAGATAGACCGGGCCGAGCATGAAGCCCGGCGTGTCGAACCAGCCCGACAGCACCTCCGGCTCCGGCCCATGGATGGCGAGCGTGGTGTTGGCCATGAAGATCGAGGCGCCGATCGTCGAGATGATGACCGGCAGATAGGTGCGGTGGCGCAACGGATAATAGACCGCGAGATTGAAGACCGCGCCGAGTGCAGCCATGCCGATCAGCGCGACGATAAAGGCGATCCAGTAGGGCAGGCCGATCTTGACCGAGAAGACCACCATCAGGAAGGCCGCCACCATGGAGAACTCGCCCTGCGCGAAGTTCACGACATTGGTGGCGCGGAAGATCAGGACGAAGCCGAGCGCGACGAGCGCATAGACCGAGCCGATGCCGATCCCGGTGAAAAGAAGCTGAAGAACGAGATCCATCTGTCTACCGCGCTTGCGTGGAGCCGATCGGTCCTTCGGGGTGAACGGCCGGGCCGTTCACCGCAAAAGGCGTGGTACGAGATGCGCCGGGCGCTTCGGGCCGTGCGGGGCATGCCGAGCCCCGGCACGATTGCCGGCCTCCGCCGAGCGGAAGGCCGGCGCGCCCGGCTTGGATCAGCCCAGGTTCGGCGGGAAGTCGATCCGCTTGTCGAACTTGATCTCGCCCTTCTCGTTCTTGACGATGTTGTAGCCGTGCAGGCCGTCGCCGTTCTTGTCGAAGTTGTATTCGCCTTCGGCACCCTTGTGGCTGCGGATGGCCAGCATGGCCTCGCGCACCTTGTTGGGTTCTGTCGAGCCCGCCTTGTTCATCGCCATGGCCAGGCAGGTGACGGCGTCATAGGTCCAGGACGACTGGTTGTCGGGTGCGACCTTGCGGACGTCGCGATAGGCCTTGCCGAAGGCCTTCGAGGCGTCGCTCGAATCCTCGGCGTAATCGGCGACGCCATAGGTGTTGTAGAGCGCCGGGCCGGCGAGCTTGAGCGCCGAAACGTTGACGATCGAGGGCGAGCCGACCCAGGGAATGTTGACGCCGAGTTGGCGCAATTGCCGGGCGAAGATGCCGAGGTCGGTCTCGAAGGTGAAATAGGTGCCGAGGATATCGGCGCCCGACTGCCGCACCGCCAGAACCACCGGCGTGAAATCCTGGCTCTGGTTGGCGTAGCCCTGGTCGAGGGCGAGCGTGGCGCCATTGTCGGGCAGGGCATCGGCAAGGGCCTTTCCACCGGCGGTGCCGAAGGCGTCGGTCGAATGAACGATCGCCCATTTCTTCTTGCCGAGTTCCTTGGCGCCGAACTGCGCGATCACCTTGCCCGAATAGGAATCGTTCGGCCGAAAGCGGAAGAGCCAGGGATTGCCGAGCTTGGTCAGGTTCGGGTCGGTGCCGCCGAAGCCGACGGGCTTGCCGATCTTCAGCATGTCGGGCGCCATCGCATGCATCTGCGTGGAGCGGATCGAGCCGAGGAAGGCGACGATGTCGGGCTGGCTGGCGAGCTTGGAGAAGGCGAGGACCGCGCCGGGATTGGTGGTCTGGTCGTCCTCGAAGATCAGTTCGAGCGGCTTGCCGAGCACGCCGCCGGCCTTGTTGACCTGTTCGAGCGCGATCTTGGCGCCGGTCTGGGCGAAAGAGCCGGACTCGGCGGCGGCGCCGGTCATCGGCACGACCATGCCGAGCTTGACGGTGGCGCCCTGGGCGTAGGCGGTCCGCATGACGGCCGGGGCGGCAATGGTACCGGCGAGAACGGTCGTAAACCCGCGACGGGTCAGGTGCATCGTTATCCTCCCGATTTAATGGATTAGATCGGATCTGAGCGCCCGATTGCCGTCATGATGAAATATCTGCGCGCCCGTCTGCACTGAGTCTTTCATCATCCTTTAGTCTATGCCTCACAGCTGCCGTCGTAGGGCCCGCGCCGCCTTCGCGAACAGCTCTGCGCGGGGGGCTGCGCCGGCTGAAACCTCCTCTAATTGATCGTGGGCATCACGCGGTTCCTGGCCGCAGGGCACGGCCGGAGGGCACGCGCAGCCGGCTCGGAAAATTCTTTTGACGCAGGGCGTCGTGCCCGTTGCCAGATTGGTTCCTTCGAATTAATAAAGATACGACATAAACCATGAGTAGGCCAACGAATGCTCAACCAGAATGTGGCGCGAGGCCTCTTCCTCGCTGCGCTGGTGCTGTTCTTCGCCTCGAACGCACTGCGATATCCCATTGGTGACCTGGCCCATGCCGGCCCCGGCCTGTTTCCGCTTCTGATCTGCGTGCCCTTGCTGATCATCGCCGGGGCCATCATCCTGCAGGCGCGCCTCTCCGAGCCGGTGCCTCTGCAATTCAATCCGAAGAACATCGCCCTGATCATGGCGAGCCTCGTCGGCTTCGTGATCGCCTCGGAATATGTGAACGCCATCGCCGGGATCATCGTGCTGGTCTTCGTCGCCGGCTTCGCGGGGACGACCTACTCCTGGATGCGCAACATCAAGATCGCGCTCGGCCTGATCGTGGTGGCCTATGTCTTCCAGCGCTTCCTCGGCCTGAATCTGAGATTGATCTGATGGAAGTCCTCCAGAACCTCGCCTTTGGCTTCAGCCACGCGCTCACCCCGGAAAACCTGCTCTACTGCGCCATCGGCTGCGTCGTCGGCACGCTCGTTGGCCTGCTGCCGGGCCTGGGTCCGCTGGCGACGATCAGCCTGCTGCTGCCGCTGACCTATTCGATCCCGACCGGCGGAGCGCTGATCATGCTCGCCGGCATCTATTACGGCGCGCAATATGGCGACAGCGTCAGCGCCATCACGATGAAGATCCCCCACGCCTCCAGCATCGTGGCCTGCATCGACGGCTACCAGATGACACTGAAGGGCAAGACGGGGCTCGCGCTCTTCACGGCCGGCGTCTCCAGCTTCATCGGCGGCACCGTCGCGATCGTGGTCCTGGCGTCGCTTGCGCCGCTGCTCGGCAGCGTCGCCCTGCAATTCGGCCCGACCGATTACTGCGCGTTGATGCTGTTCGGCTTCGTCTGCGTCAGCTTCGTCACCACCGGCAGCCTGCTGAACGGCCTGGCGATGTGCCTGGTCGGCGTGCTGCTCGGGCAGGTCGGCACTGACCTCGAAACCGGCATGGAGCGCTTCACCATGGGCCTGCCCTCGCTGATCGATGGCGTCAGCCTGGTCAGCCTGGCGCTCGGCTGTTTCGGCATCGCCGAGATCACCAAGAATCTCGATGCGAAAGAGGAGCGCACGCCGTTCAACGGCAAGATCAAACTGATGCCGACCTGGCCTGAGTTCAAGCGCATCATTCCGAGCGCGCTGCGCGGCAGCATCGTCGGCTCCTTTCTCGGCATCCTGCCGGGCGGCGGGCCGGTGATCGCGCAGTTTGCCGCCTACGGCCTCGACAAGAAGGTGAGCAAATACAGGGACGAGATCGGTTCGGGCGCGATCGAGGGTGTCGCCGGGCAGGCTGCGGCCGACGAAGCTGCCGCCCGCACGAGCTTCATCCCGCTGATGAGCATCGGCATCCCCGAGAATGCGGTGATGGCGCTGATGATGGCGGCCTTCATCATCAAGGGCATCCAGCCCGGCCCGAACATGATCGCCAAGCACCCCGACCTGTTCTGGGGACTCGTCGCGAGCATGTGGATCGGCAACTGCTTCCTGCTCTTGCTCAACGTGCCGCTGGTGCGCTTCTGGCTCTCCGTCTTCAAGATTCCCTATAACGTGCTGTTCCCGTCGATCCTCTTCTTCTGCTGCATCGGCACCTTCAGCATCAACAACAGCCTGCACGACATCTACACGACGGCGGCCTTCGGCCTGATCGGCTACATCATGATGCGGCTCGCCTTCGACCCTGCGCCGCTGATGCTCGGCTTCATCCTGGGGCCGATGCTGGAAGAGTACTTCAGACGCTCGATGTTGCTGAGCCGCGGCAGCTTCCTGACCTTCTTCGAGCATCCGATCAGTGCAACGCTGCTGTCGCTGCTGGCGCTGTTCACCGGCTGGCAGATCTTGACTGCGCTGAAGGGACGAAAGGCCGCTGCCACGGGCAAGGCTCAGCCGGCTTCGAGCTGAACCGGCGGCTCCGCTGACCTTGGCTATTTCTTGCACGACGGGCGTCACCGCCTCGATGGCCGCGGGCTCTGGAGTGCCGGTCAGCAGCCCCCGTCGCCGCAGGACGGCAGAAACAGACAGCCTCGCCTCAGAGCGAGGCTGTCCGGTCGGTGGGTCCTATCTTGCCTTGTTCAGAGCGTCGGCAATCCTGTCCTTGAGGGACAGCCGCTCTTTACGCAGCGCCGCTTCGGCGTCCTCGCTGAGCGCTGCAATCCGGGTCTCGGCCCGATGAATCTGGTCGTTCACTTCGTCGTACTCTTCCAGAATCCGCAAGAATTCCGGGCTGCTCACCTTCAGGGCGTGGATCGCATCCATCTGGTCGGGAAATTCATCGCGAAGTGTGTGCGGCGTGTTTGACAATGTCCTGTTCTCCGTAAGTTTCCCCATGCGCTCCAGACCGACGGGGCAAATCACTGGCATGCCTCACGCGAGGCCGCATACGTGAAGGGTCTGGACGGTGCTTTATGGCTTTTCGACGCGAACAACCCGATAGACATGGTAATCTGGCCGTCTGCCGATTGAGATGTACTCACCGGTCAGGAAACGTTCTTCGCCAAGACGAAAGCCGAGTTCGTCGTCGCTTTCTCCTGCTTCGTAGTCGAAATACCATTGGCCGCCGGGTTTGCGCCGCAATCGACCGATTTTTTCTTCCTGGCCTTCGTCGAACCGGCGCACCCGACATGCCGTTTGATGATTTTTCCACTCCACCGGGTCGAGACGATTTTCGTCGTCCAGCGGAACCAGGAGATCGTACCCTTGATCCTCCTCGCCGGAAGGATGGCCCTTTTCCCGCGCGAGGAGCAGTCGCACATGGCGGAAGCTGGATGGCAGGTCTTTGGCGTAAACCATGATCTGGATGCCCTTTCGACATCCCTCATAACCTGCGGGGCAGCGTTTTCCCTTGATTTGCGTCAAGGTGAACCGAAGCTTGGAGAAGTCCTCAGCGCCGGTCAGGCTCCCGATGACAGGAAACCGTCTGGAAGTGTACGAAAGCATCCGTCGTCGCCCGACGACCCTTAAACGAGCGGCACGGGGTCTTTTTCGGGAGGGGATGAAAGCCTACGCCGAGCGGAGAGCTCTCTTTCCGTCGCCCCTGAGTCCGCTTTCTGGGCCAATATCGGATGCAGGTTTGGCAACGCCAAAACTGACGGTGACCGTGGATCTCCCGGCATGCCGGGCTTCGGGAGTTCCAAATCTGCTGCTCAGCCCCGCATGCTGCCCGTTTCGATGAAGCGCTGGTGCCAGGACAGCGCTTCGCCGGGCAGGCAGGGCGACTGCTGGCCGTAGGATCCGGCCTGGGCTCGGCGGAAATAATCTTCCAGCGCGGGCCGGTAGTCCGGATGAGCGCAGTTGGCGATGATCGTGCGGGCGCGCTGCTTCGGACTGAGGCCACGCAGATCGGCCAGGCCCTGCTCGGTCACGATCACCTGCACGTCCTGAGTGATGTGGTCGACATGGCTCGCCTGCGGGACGATGGCCGAGATCGCGCCACCCTTGGCTGTCGACGGGGTCATGAAGATCGAGACGAAGGCGTTGCGCGCGAAATCGCCGGAGCCACCGATGCCGTTCTGGATGCGCGAGCCCATGATATGGGTCGAATTGACGTTGCCGTAGATGTCGGCCTCGATCAGCCCGTTCATGGCGATGCAGCCGAGCCGGCGCACCAGTTCGGGGTGGTTGCTGATCTCCTGCGGCCGCAGGATCATCTTGTCGCGGTAGCGCGCCATGCCGGCATTGAGCTTCGCTGCCGCCTCCGGGCTGACCGAAAAGGCGGTCGCCGACGCCAGCACGAGCTTGCCGGCGTCGATCAGGTCGATCATGCCGTCCTGGATGACTTCGGTATAGGCGGTGAGGTTCTCGAAGGGCGCATCGAGCAGGCCGGAGAGCACGGCATTGGTGATGTTGCCGACGCCGGACTGCAGCGGCAGCAGCGAGGCGGGCAGCCGGCCCCGGGCGACCTCGTGGCGCAGGAACTCGATGAGGTGGCCGGCGATGGCGCTGGCCGTCTCGTCCGGCGGTGCATAGGGCAGGTTGCGGTCGGGCGATTCGGTCTCGACGATCGCGACGATCTTGTTGGGATCGCAGCGCAGATAGGCCTCACCGATCCGGTCCTGCGGCTTCACCAGCGGGATCGGCACGCGGTGCGGCGGCAGCGCCGTGCCGTAGTAGATGTCGTGCATGCCTTCGAGCTCGCCGCTCTGCCAGCGATTGACCTCGAGGATCACCTTGTCGGCCCTGTCGAGCCAGGTCTTGTTGTTGCCGATCGAGGAGGAGGGGATCAGGGAGCCATCCGGTCTGATGCCGGAGACCTCGATCACCGCGACGTCGAGCGGCCCAAGGAAGCCTTGCCAGGCCATCGGCGCGACCTGGGAGAGATGCATGTCGAAATACTCCATCTCGCCGCGGTTGATCTTCTCGCGCGCGATGGGATCGGAATTGTAGGGCAGGCGGAACTCGATCCCGTCGGCCTTGGCCAGAGCGCCGTCGAGCTCGGGGCCGGTCGAGGCTCCGGTCCAGACGCGGACACGGAACGGCTGGCCAGCGCGGTGCGCGGCTTCGATGCGTTCCGCGAGCGCTAGCGGCACCGCCTTCGGATAGCCTGAGCCCGTGAAGCCGCTCAATCCCAGGGTCATGCCGCTCTGGATGAGTGCCGCCGCATCCTGCGCGCTCATCACCTTCGCGCGTAGTGGCGCGTTCGCAATTCTCGACATTTCGGATCCCGCCTTGCTCGGCCACCTTTGGCCTGTCGGCCGTAGCGTCAGTCAAGCCCGCCGCTACGAAAGGCCTATGCGCTTGCGACGCGTGCGACCGGAGCTATCGCCGTGGCGTGAGGCCGGGATAAGGTCCGGCGCTTGATGATTGTCTAAAGCGCGCCGAGTCATGGAACCTGTCGTTACCGTTCTGACCTTGCTTGCAGCCGTTGTGATCAGCGGCTCCCTTGCTCGCTGGACAAAGCTGCCTTTGCCGCTCGTCCAAATCGGACTCGGTGCGGTGATTGCCGTCTCGGTCGTGCCGACCGTTTATCTCGATCCGGATCTGTTCTTCGTCCTTTTCCTGCCGCCGCTCCTCTTTCTGGATGGCTGGCGCATTCCGAAAGCGCATCTGGTTCGCGACAGGCGAGTGATCCTTGAGCTCGCGCTCGGGCTCGTGCTGTTCACGGTATTGGGCGTGGGCCTCCTGATCCACTGGCTCATTCCTGCGATGCCCCTTGCCGTGGCGTTCGCCCTGGCCGCAATCGTCTCACCGACCGATCCCATCGCAGTCACCGCGATTGCGTCCCGCACCCGCATTCCGAAGCGGCTGATGCATATCCTGGAAGGCGAAGCACTGCTCAACGATGCCTCGGGCCTGGTTTGCATGCGCTTTGCCGTGGCGGCGGTGTTGACCGGCACGTTCTCGCTGCAAGAGGCGCTCGCGACTTTCGTGTGGCTCGCTCTTGGCGGGGTTTTGATCGGCGTCGGCCTTACCTGGGCCGTCTCCGCTGCCAAGCAATGGATCACGAGCAGGGTCGGCGAGGACACGAGTTCGCAGATACTGATCAGCGTGCTCATCCCTTTCGGCGCTTATCTCGTCGCCGAGCATTTCCACTGTTCCGGCATTCTGGCGGTGGTCGCGGCCGGTATCACGATGAGTTTCATCGAAGGAACCGGGCAGGCGCTCGCTGTCACCCGCATCCGACGCGCGGCCGTCTGGGACATGATCCAGTTCGCGGCCAACGGCGTGATCTTCGTTCTGCTCGGGGAGCAGATGCCCGGAATTCTGAATGGAGCCGTGAGCGCCGTGCGAGCAGCCGGCCACCACCAACCGTTGCTGCTGGCAGCCTACGTTCTGGCAATCAGCCTGGCGCTTTGCGTGCTGCGTTTCGTCTGGGTCTGGGTCTCACTTCGCTTCACGATGTTCAGGGCCTCTCGAAAAGGTGAGCCCATTCCTCTGGTTGGCTGGCGCATAATCGCGGCGACATCGCTTGCAGGTGTGCGCGGGGCTATCACGCTCGCCGGTGTGATGACGTTGCCGTTTGCCCTCCGCGACGGCTCGCCCTTTCCGGCAAGAGAACTCGCGATCTTCCTGGCCGCCGGGGTTATCGTGGTTTCGTTGGTCGTGGCCAGCATCGTGCTGCCCCCACTCCTCAGAAACCTCAAACTTCCCGCCGAAGATTTCGATCAGGAAGAAATCGACCAAGCTCGCGACAGAGCTGCGCGTGCGGCCATCAAAGCCATCGAACGGGCCCAGCATGAAATGGCGGCCGGGCGCTCGGATGCTGACCTCTACACGGAGGGCGCATTACGCGTGATGGAGACTTATCGACAAAGGATCGAAGGGCGCCCGAAAAATATCGAAGGAACTTTTCATGGTCGCCGCCTGGAGGCCATCGAGAGAAAGCTGAGAGTGGCGGGGCTTCGCGCTGAACGCGCCGAAATCTACCGATTGTCGCGCCGTCGCGAACTGCACGAAGAGGCCGCCCAGAAGATGATCCGGGATATCGACCTGCTGGAAACGCGGTACACAGGCTAAGCACAAGACATGGCCCCCAAATTTCAGCTATCGCCGTCGAAGGAAAAGGCGGCGCACATAACCGGTGAGCAGTTTCGCTATGGGCTCCGGCAGGTGAACTTGTCGCCGGACCGGTTTGCGCAGCAGTTCTGCAATGGCCGGATCAGMCGCGTTCACGATTGGCTGAATGATGAGCCACCACTTCCGCCGCGGGTGCAGGTGCTGTGGCCTGCCCCGATGATGACGCCGGAAGCTAGGTCGCGGGCAATTGCGATGGCGGAACAGTTGACCACAGCGGCGTCGTCAGGCGCGTAGGCCGGGAGCTTGGAACTTGATTATTCGCTTGTCTTTGACTGCGCTCCTTGTCGCCAGTCCTGCGCTTTCGGAGCCGAGACAGTTCGCCATCGAGCAATGTGCCGCATGCCATGGCGAAGATGGTATCGCGCGAGATATCGAGGTGCCTCACCTGGCGGGGCAGAATGAACGCTACTTGTTCAATCAGATATTGGCCTTCAAGTCGGGCAAGCGCGCTCACAAGGAAATGCGCTACATGGCTCGCGAGCTGTCCACGGCCGAGATCGCCGCTCTCGCTGCCTATTACGCGTCCCTTCCGGCGCGATAGAGAGCGAAGCGGCAGGAGTTCCGGCTTAGGCCGGTTACTTGAAGCGGATCGAGGGCTGCCGCGACGACAGTCTCCGTGCCGACTTTCCGCGGTCGTCGGAGTGTTCGCCGATTTGTCCCAGATGGTCGCATGATTGGCCGCAACGAGGCGCGCGAACGGGCTTGTCTTCTGCGCGACCTGGAGCCTCCTCGTCATCTCCAACTCGCGCCCGGCGCTCTATGCGGGCCTGCCCAGGGCGTGCCTCGGCCGCAGCACGCCTGTGCGGGCCGGCGCCTCTATGCCGTCGCGGCCTCGGCAAGCCCGTCGGCCGTCGATGGCTGCTGTGTGCTGTATCTCTCGATGGCGCAGGTCTTGAGGTTTCCGGTGAAGAGAATGCCGGTAATGGGGAGGGCCGGCTCTGCTGGAAGGGTTTCGTGCCGAACGCTGTCTTTGGGCACATGCAATTTGTGCCCGGCGGCGGCGGACCCTCCGGAGAGTGTCAGCGCGCGCGTCTGCTGCATGTCGAGAAGCGTTGGACCATATAAAAACTCGAAGCTGAGCATCGAGACCAGGAACTTGTAGGTGCCGTCGCGCACGCCGCCCTTGAGCAGCGCGGCGCGGTGCATCTCGTCACCGGCCTGCAAATCAAGCGGCGGGATGCGGGGCTCGCAGACATAGCTCAATGCGAGCAGCATGCCCTTGTCGATGTCGAAACGGAGCCGGTCCCGCCCGAGATCCACGGCTGCCACCGAGAAGCGGCGGTTGGCATATTCGACGACGGGCCGCCCGAGCCGCTTGGCCAGCCAGGCGCCATCGAGCGCGCGGGCGTTGGCGAAATGCTCGGGATCGATCGCGGGCGGCAGCGCTGCGGGGCGTTGAGGGGCGGCGAGGGCCTGCTCCAGCTCGTCGGCGATCAGGTTGGCGACGATGGTCGTCGCCACCGGCCGGGCATAATGGCCCTGATCGGAGTAGAAGCTCGGATGGCCGACGACATCGCGCCCGAGGCGCTGCATCAGCAACTGCGAGACATCGATGCAGATCGTCCCGTACCAGCGCGAGATATAGGCGATCCCCGCGTCGATCGCGGGCACGGACGTCAGGAACGAACCGTTGCGGGCGCCGAAGATGAGGGTGGCGATCCTGAGCTTGGGGTTGCGCTCGCGGGCGAAGCGGATGAGGCCCTCGTAAAAGCGGGCCCAGTGCCGAAACGGGCGCCGCTCGTCGCCATAGACGAAGGCGTCATTGAGCGCATATTCGATGAGCAGCAGGTCGCAATCGGCGAGCTCCTGCTCATGCAGCTTGAGCTGGTGGAGGCCGAAGGCGCTGGTCGTGCCGCCGACCGAGAGATCCGCGACGATGTCGAGCGCCACGCCGCGCCGCGCCATGACCGACAAGAGCGAGGACAGGTAGCCGGGCTGCATGACGGTATTGGAACCGCCGATGACCAGGGTTTTCAGCGTCACGGCGTCACCGCGGCCAGGCCGGCGGGAGAAAGTTCGCCGCAACGCCAGATGCCATAGGTGGTCGCGTCCCAGTCGAAATAGAAGGCGGCGGCGATCCGTCCCGCGCGCATAAGGTCCGCGAAGCGCTCGCGGGTCGCCTTGACCAGGCGCTCGCGACGGCTGTCGTCGGCCGGGCAGGTCTTTGCGGTGTTGGCGAAGCCCCATTCGGTGACCCAGCAGGGCTTTCCTTCCGCCGGGCGCGAGCGGCAGATCGAAAGGGCCTGCTCGATATGCTGCTCGCGGGCGGCGGGCGAGCCGTTGCCGCCGGGATAGACATGGATGCCATAGCCATCGGCGGCCTGATCGAGCCCATGCTCGCGCATGAGCGCGGTGAAGCTCGCCGGGTCGATGCTATCGATGCCGCGCCGGTCGGCATGCGCCGGCGGGATGTCCGAGAGGCCGGCCGAGACGACCTTGGCGCCGGCGCTGAGCTTCGTCTTCGCCAGTTCCGCGCGGGTGACCTTCAGCAGTTGGACGTAATTCGCCGCGCCGCGTGCGACCGCATCCGGATCCGCCAGATCCTGGAGCGAGCGGGCCGTGCGCGTATTGGCTTCGGGCCTGATCTCCAGATCGCCGTTATAGGCGCCCCAATTGATCTCGTTGCCGGGTTCGACGGCGATGAGAGCGACGCCGAGCCGATCGATCCGTTGCAGGGCATCGCCCAGGGCCGTCCGGAAGAGTTCCGGCGAGACGTCGGAGAGGCGATACATGTCCCAGATGCGGCCGCGGCCGGAGCGCGGCTTCGTTCCCTCGGGATAGAGGGCGGCGTTGTTGAGCGAAATCTCGAGCAGGATGGCGAGGCCCTTCTGATGGGCAAGCCGGACGGCGTCGATGCTGGCGTCCATCGGATTCGTGAGAGAAAGCCGCACCGCGCGGATGCCGCTCTGCGCGATCTGATCCAGCACCTTCTCGCGGCCGGCGGCATCGAGCCAAGCGAGATTGACGCGGTTGACGCCGAACTGCGTGGGGGCGGTGGCGGGCGCGGCGAGAGCAGCCGCCGCCGCCAGGCCCGACGCCGCGACGAAGGGGATCAGGCGGGGCAGCAGCGCCGGCCGTCCGGCGTGCCGGCTTCGCCGCATGGCTTCGCGCGCGCCTCCTGCCATCAGCGGATCCCGATGTCCTTGAGCGCCGCGTTGAAGTTCTCCTCGCAGGCCGCGTAGCGATGGATCGCAGCCGGCACGTCGATCTTGGAAAGGAAATCCTGCAGGAAGGCCTTCTTCTTCGCTTCGCGATTCCAGACGGACGCCTCGATATAGGGGAAGCCCACGAAATCGAGCATCTCGCGCATGCGGTCGTCGACCGCGATCATCAGCGCCGGCACGCCGGCCTGCATGCCGATGATCGAACCGTGGAAGCGGCGGCCGAAGCAGAAATCCTGTCCCGATACCCAGCTGCGCCACTTATGCGTGTCGAAGAAGACGCGGAACTCGCAGTTCCGCTGCCATTTCTCGGAATGCTTGTACTCGGTCCTGGCTATGATGCGGCCAGCGGCTTGGTCGTAGGCGTCGCCGGTCGCGTCGGCGAGGATGTTGAGGTTGTAGACGGTGATCTCGTCCTGAATGACATAGCTCGCGACGCTGTCCTGCCGCAGCAGGGCATGGGCATCGACGATGGTGTCCGGCACGCTGCCGAGATAGCCGCCGAAGGCGATCTTCTGGGAATCGGCGAGATCGGGATCGGCGAGGTGGCTGAGCGAGCGCTTCATCGCGGCCGGCTCGTAATACAATGACGGACAGCCGGTCGGGCGGACGTATTTCAAGCCCTCGGCCTTGAGGAAATCGGCCGTGAAATGGCCCCGCGTCAGAAAGAAGCTTTCCTTCTTCTTGAGCACGTTGAGGAAGCGGCGCGTGCCTTCGGGCAGTGCGTCCTGGAGGTTCTCCTTCTTCTGGATGCCAATACCCATGACCACGATCGGCATGTTGAGCCGCTCGAACACGAAGGACTCGGTCGTCGCCGCATAGCCCGGCCGCAGCAGGTTGGCCGAGGCGAACAAGCACAGATCGAAGCTCTGGTTCAGCTTCTCGTAGGTTTCCGGCGAATTGACGTTGTTCGCCAGATGCCAGAACGGCACGTAGGTTACGTCGTGGCCGCGCACGCTGTGAGCGGCACCTTCCCCGATCAGGTAGTTGCCGGTGTTGGCGATCTTCTTGACCTGGTCGATCAGGTCCGTTTTGGTCCGCACCGTCTCGAAATACGGGCGGTGCCTGACGGTCGCTCCCGATGCGCTCTCGACGGTTCGCATCAGGTAGGATGGTATGCCCGTGACCATGATCCGCATGTCAGTCTGCCCTTAAGCCCCGTTTTGCCAAACACGGCATCAGGCGATGCCGATCTCGTTCAAGACCGAGCGGAAATTGTGCTCACGCTCGGAATAGGTCTCGATGACCTGCGGAATGTTCATCGTGGCGAGGTGATCGGCGACGAAGGCCGCGCGATCATTGGCGCTGTTGAAATCGGCGGCTTCGAGCTTGGGCAGCCCGGAAAAGTTCAGCATCTCGCGCATGCGGTCGTCGACGGCCACGATCAGGCTGGGAACGCCGGCCTGCAGCGCGATGACGTTGCCGTGGAAGCGCCGGCCGAAGGCGAAGTCCATCGACGAGGTCCAGGCCCGCCATTGGTTGGTGTCGAAGAAGGCATGGACGTTGATCTTCTTCTTCAGCTCGTCCGAGCCCTTGAAGGTCAGGTCCCCGATCACTCCGCCCGAGGCGGAATCGTAGACGCGGCCATCCGCATCCGGCTCGACCTGAATATCGAAATGCAGCAGCTCGTCTTGCACCACATAGGATGAGCGCCCGTCGTTCGAAGACAGCGCGTTCATGTCACCGATCGTGTTGAGCTCGGCGCCCATATATCCGGTGAAAACCGTGCGGCATTCGCCGACTTTCACCTCCGGCAGCCGGCGCAGCGCACGCCGTACATTGGCCGGCATGAAATAGAGCGAGGGACAGCCGACCGGCCTGACGAAGGAAAAGCCCTGATCCTTGAGGAAGGCAGCGGTCTCCTCGCCGCGCGTCAGGAAATAGTGCTCCCTTTCCTTCAGGACTTTCAGCAGGCGCTGCGTGCCCTCGGGCAAGGACTGTTCGAGATCGGGCCGGTTCTGGATTCCGATGCCGAGCATCACGACCGGCATGTCGAGCTTCGAGAGCACGAGCGCCTCGGCATCGGCCGAAAGGCCCTTGCGCAGCAGGTTGGCGCAGGTGAAGACGCAGATATCGAAGCGATCGTTGATCGTGTCGAGGCCGGTGCCGTTGTTGACGGCGTTCCACAGATGCCAGAACGGGATATGCGTGGCGTTCGGCGACAGCGCCCGCAGCGCGCCTTCGCCGATCAGGTAGTTCCCGGTATTGCTGATGTTCTTGAGCTCGCGGAGGAAGGCCTCCTTGCTCTCGGGCTGCGGCTGCTTCTCCGAATAGAAGACTTGGGCACCTTCTGCCTTCTGAATGTGGCGGGTGAGATGGCTCGGTATGCCGGTGACAAGGATTCTGGGGGCCATGGCTTCAGGATCTTCCGTTGATCGTCACGCGACGGCACGGGCGGAGAGAGCGGCCTCCGCCATGGACACGTCGCTAATGGGCTCGCCCGAAGCGGTGTTGCGCCGGACGGGGGCCGCGGGTTCGATCGCGTCGCTCCAGGCGATGAAATCGGCGAAGGACGCGCTCCAGGAGCGTTGCGCCGCCGTCGCGAGCGCGCCTTCGGCCAAGCGGCCAAGCGTTGCGCGGTCCCGCGCGAGTATGGCGATCGTCCGGGCCATCTCGACCACGATCTGGGCGTCGGCCGCGTTCGCGATCAGAACGCCGTCCTGGCCGTCGACGACCAATTCCTCGACTGCGCCGACTGCGGTCGCCATCGGGACGCAGCCGAGCTGCTGCGCCTCTGCGATCATCAGCGGAGCCCCCTCCCAGCGCGACGGCATCACCAGGATGTCGGCCCAGGCCAGATGAGCCGCGATATCCTTGGCGGCGAAGACCGGCGGTGCGACCTCGACGTCGATATCGCGCAAGCGCGTCATCCAGGACGAGCTAGGGTCGTCGGAGAGGATCTCGCCGCCGACGGCCCGGGCCTCGAAGGCGATATCCCGCTCCTTGAGCCGGACGAGCGTGCCGTGCAGCCGGTCGATGCCCTTCTGCCGATCGAGCCGGCCCATATAGAGCAGGCGGAGCGGCTCGCTTCCGCGCCCGGCTTTGCGCGCCTCGGTCACCTGAGCCCGCAGCTTTGCGTCGATGGAGAAGCTTGCCGCATTCGGCACGGCGAAGATCTTGCCGAAGGGGACGCCGAAACTGTGCAGATAGCTCTTCAATTGTTCCGAGCAGGTCAGGAAGGCGTCGTAAGCATGCTCGAAGGCGATGGCTGCATAGGGCTGCCCGGCCGGGCGCCTGAGCGCCGTCTCATCGACGACATGGAGATAGCAGGCCGTGCGGGTTCCGGCAGAGCGGAACTGCGCCATCAGTGGATGGGCCGCCATGACATGGTTGTTGACGATCAGGTCGAAGCCCGAGAGCAGCCCCTTCAACCCGGCCCAGTCGAGGGCGTGCTCGTCGGTGATGAAATCCTGACCGAGGAAATGGCCGCTCGCGCCCCAGGCCGGCACGCCGTCCTTCCAGAAATGGAGATGGTCGAACGCTTGGTCGAACTCGTCGAGCACCTCCATCCGCCCGGAGCCGAGCACGAAAAGATGGGTCTCGAAGCCGTTCTGCCTAAGTTCCCGTCCGGCCGCATAGGCGACCTTTTCGGCTCCGCCGAACGAGGCGTTCGGCACCAGCACGGCTGCCGTCCGGCGCGGTGCCGCATGGTGCGCCAGCGGCAGCACGGGAGAGCCGCCGAGCTCGGTTCTGAGCAGCTTGTAAAGCTCGGACAGGGCAGGCAGCCGGCGGGGGCGCCATGTCCAGCGCGTCGACGCTGTCGGCCGCAGCGGGCTCGTCGTGAGCGCGCTGACGAGATTGAGCAGCGCCTGCTCGGGCCGGATCAGCGAGCGGCGCTGCCGCGCCTTGGGGAAGGGGAAGCTGACTTTGAGGCGTGCCGATGTCGGCCACGCCTGTTCGCGGCCAATCGATGAGAACCAATCGAGCGCGTTGTCGTTGATGACGTTCCTGATCAGATCGGTCGAGACGAAGGTCAGATCCGCTGCGCCGCGCTGAGCGCCGGACGGGAGGATTTCCCACTCGATGCTCCGCTGCGAAGCGACGTTGCAGAGCTCCACGAAGACGACGTTGCAGCGTTCGGCAAACATCTCGAGATGGCAGAGAACGTTCGGCAGGAGCCGCGAACGGGCGAGGAGCTTGAGCGTCTCGCTGCTGCTGGCAGCGATGAAGGGCGGGAAATGGACATTGTCGGGCTCGCCGGCATTGCCCCAGAAGGCCCGCACCGCTTCGTCGAAGCCCATCTGCCCGGGTGGCAGCGTCGGATCCGTGAAGACGTCGAGCATACCCTCGCCGCTGCGGATCAGAGCATAGCGCGGCGCTTCCTCATGCTCGAAGCCGACCAGGGTTGGCCGGCGGAACAGCGCCTTGTGCCGCCGGCGGAGGAAACTCATCGAGGCCGAGCGGTCGCGGTTCGCCTCCTTGAAGCGGCTTTCCGCGCGCAGGCGGTATTCGAACGCGGTGTCATGGCAAGGCTCGCCAACGAAGCCTCCTTCGACGGCCGAAAGCCAGAACTCCCAATCCTCGAAGCCGTTCTGACGATCTTCTTCGAAGCGGACACCGCTGCTGAAGACGTCGATCGAGATCATCGAGCCGGTGTCGCAGATATTGTCGCTGATGCAGTGAATCAGGCGCGAATAACTGTCACCGTAATGCGCCCGCCAATTGACCGAGAACGTATCGATATTCGTGTAGACCCAGCCAGCCTTGCTTGCCCTCAGCCGGCGATACAGGGTCTCGACCGTGTTCGGCAGGACGCGATTATCGGCGTCAAGAAAATAGACCGCCTTGGTCTCCGGCAACTCTTCGAGGATGTAGTCGATCGCACGATTGCGGGCGCCGCCCGGGCCGGCATTCTCGCCGAAGATCACATGGACCTCCGGATGCGCCGCGGCATGGAGGGTGAGCTGGTCGAACACCTCATGCTGTGGGTCGCCATCGACCGAAACCACGATTGCGAGGCGGCAGTCCGTTACCGAAGCCAAGGCGGATTCCAGCGCCTCGATCACGAGCGCGGCATGGCCGTAGAGCGGCACGGCGATGGCGACCAGATCCTGAGGCTCGTCACGCATTGGCGACCTCCCGGACCGGGCTGTTCTCCAGATACTTTACCAGTCGGAAATTGAAGACCTTGAGCCAGGCGAAATCGACCGAATTGGTTGCAGCCTTGCTCAGGACGACCAGGTCCATCGTGCGCGGCGCCGGCGCTTCCAGCATAAAGTTGATGTCTACCGGCTGCGCGGCCGTGATCTCCATCCACCCGCTGAAGAACGCCGTGGGCGGCAATGCGCGGCCATCGGCGAGAGCCGCGATTTCCTTTCGGATATTCGCCGACAAGGGGACGAGCATCAGCCCGACCGTGGCGGGCTTGCCTTCGGGATGATCGATCACGGCGCGCGCCGAGATGCGCGCCGTGCCCGGCGCTACGACGCGACGAACGGCGCCGGCCGTGATGCCCTCGCTGAGCGGATGGCAGACGATCGCATCCTCGAGCTCGAGAAAGCGCACAGTCTGAAAGCTCGGCTCGATCGGGCTCGCCGAGACATTGGTGACGGCGCGCAGCAACTCGACCGGGAGCCGATAGTCCTCGACCTTCCGCCCGGAGATCACCGTGGACGGCGCAAAGACATTCGGCAGGGCGGTGGGACGGACGCCCGGGAGCCCGGTGAAAATCCGCAGGGCGAGAGGGCGCATGTCGAGGTCGGCATGCGGCGCCCGCGCCTGGGCGGCGTAGCGCTCGTTGGTGATGACGTGGCCGAGAGAGAGTTCGGGCGGCAGCCCGCCGCTGGCAGAGATTCTGAGCCGCAGCGTGCGGGGGCTGCCGTCACACGCCTTGGGCAAGGAGAAGAAGTTCCAGCCCTGCGTGACACTGGCATAAGGAATGAACCATTCCGCGATCCCCTCGCTGCTCTCCACGTAATCGAGGGTTACGATCAGCCGGCCGGTCTTGTCCGTCGGGACTTCACGAAAATGCAGAGCGAAGCCGGATACCGCATAGCTCGAAATCGGGAAGAGCTGCACGATCTCGGATTCGCACAGCAAGGCTGCGAGCCCCTGGTCCTTGGCGTCGATGTGCGGTCCGTGGCCGAACACCTCCGAGACCGTGTCCCAATTGCGGACATGAAACGCATTCTCGAGCGCGCGATAATTTTCGAAGAGCGCCTCCCGCTCCCGCCGTAGCGCCGCGAGCTCGGTGTTGGCGCTCGCCATATGGCGCGACAGGCGCCCGAGGCCGCCTTCGAGCACCTGCACCACGAGCTCCGCGTCCGACGCGAGCGCTGCTTCCTGCAACCGGACGACGGGGACATCGGGCAGGGAACCCACTTTGCGAAGCCGCTTGAGCGCGGCCCGCAGCGCGTTGCTCCCGGCATCGGAAATCGCGACGCCGATGAGCGGAAACGTGCCCCGCAGCTCTTCGGCGTCCGACTCCGGATCGACAAACACGAGAAGATCGCGGAGCGGAGAGGCTGCGAGAGCATCCTGGTCGCTGATCGCGGCAATCACATAGCGATTGCGATGCGGAAGTCGATGAATGGTCGCAGACAATGACTCGTTCAAGATAGCGCCCACCATGCGTCAGCAAATCGCAAACTCAGATTTTCTTGCATCGCAATATTCTGAGTACATATTACCTCATGTCAACATTATAATTATGGCATTTTCGCGTAATTCCTGAATTTATGAAAGTATTTGAAAAGAAAATTGGTTTGAAAATGAAAACATATCTGAATTAAGGTGCGTTTTATCTTCATAAAATTGTTGCATGGAATGCGTAAGCGATATGCTCGGCAGCGACCGCGGTGCGGCTTAGCGGCGTGCCCTGATTGCCGGTGGCGAAGGTGCCATCCGGGAATTGCTGTGCTGGCAGCGTTCCGTCCTCGATCGCGGGATCGCCTTGCAGAGCCGTGCGTGCTTGCCGCGAATGCAGTCGAGGATCAGATGCTGCGCGCTCGGCGCAGCGGCGTCATCACCCGGCCGGTGACGCAGTCGGCGCGGATGTAGCGAGGCGACCCGCGCCGAGCTGTCCCGCAGCGGACGATTCCGGGTGGCCCTCGCTCTCCGGCCGCACCCGGGTGGTGCGCCGGAGGGGGCGGCTCAGTCCGGCAGGCGCGAGATCACGCCGACGATCGGCCGCAAATGCTGCTCCAGAATGGCGAGGGCCTTCTCCTCGTCCCATTCGGCCAGCGCCGCGATGAGGGCGTGATGTTCCTTGCTGATGCGCGCGATGCGGCTGGGGTCGGTATGGATCGCGGTCATCGCGACGCGCTGCTGGCGTGCGCCCAGCGACTGATAGAGTTCAGAGAGCACGATGTTGCCGACGGCGGCGACCATGATGAAATGGAACTGGCGGTTCAGCTCAACCCGATTGAAATAATCGTCCTGCGGCATGCGTTCGAGTTCGTCGAGAATGGCCTGCATGTCGGCAGGCAACGGAATCTCCTCCCGGCAGATGCGGCTGATCGCGTGTCCTTCGATCATGCGCCGGGCTTCGTAGAGATCGAGCAGTTCCTGCGCCGTCACCTGCCGGACGAGCGCACCGCGGCGCGGGAGCAGGTCGATGAATCTCTCGGCTTCGAGACGATGGAAGGCTTCGCGGACCGGCGTACGCGAAACGCCGAGCGCCGAGGAGATCTCCTCCTCCTCGACAAAGGAGGCGCCGGGGAAGCGGCCGCGCAGGATCTGCTCCCGCACATAGAGATAGACCCGCTCGCGGGTCGGCTTGCTGCGCGCGGCAGTCGTTTCATCTCGCTCGATCATCGTCATCGTCGGTGCCCTCATTCTGTGCAGCATAGGGCAGGTCGGCAGTAGACAGCAAAAAATCCGCCACGTATACATGACGCATCAAGAGTATGGATCGAGCGACCAAGCGCCGAAGCCGTGCCGGGGAACCTTATGACCGCGCTGCCTCCTGCGATGCTGCAAAGCCGGATTCCGGATCGAGATTTCGGCCTCGTCCGGCCTGCCGGGAACGCTGGCGCGGCAATTGCTCGTGCCCGAGCGGTTCCGCCACTCGTCCCCTTTCCAGGTCACGAGCCGAGATAGTCCGGCGGGCCATTGGACATAGCAGCAGAGGATCAGCCGATGACCATCTCTCGCCGTTCCGTCCTTGGTGCCGGTCTTGCCGGTCCGCTGCTGGCCTCGCCCTTCCTGAGCAGCCCGGCGCGCGCCCAGCGCTCCTCCGGCATCATTCGCTACGGGCTCTCCGCCTTCCCGCCCAATCTGCAGCCATGGGTTTCGACCGGTGCCTCGGCGGGCACTGTGAAGATGCTGATCCACCGCAGCCTCCTCTCTTATGACCCCAAGGGCGAGCTCCGCGGCGAGCTGGCGGAATCCTGGTCGCGCGATGCGGAAGGCGCCTGGGTCTTCAAGCTGCGCAAGGGCTGCGTCTTCCACAACGGCGAGCCGGTCACGGCCGACGACGTGAAGTGGTCGATCGAGCAGATCGCCGGCGAGAAATCGACCGCCTATATGCGGGCGCAGTTCCAGCTGGTCGAGCGGGTCGAGATTCCGGATCCGCAGACGATCCGCCTCGTCACCAAGGGGCCGCAGGCGACGCTTCCGAGCTGGTTTGCCAACTACAACACCTTCGTGATCTGGCGGAAGTCGAGCCCGAACGAGCCGATCGGCGCCGGCCCCTACCGCCTCGTCGGGCAGGAGCGCGGCACTTCGCTCGAGCTCGCCGCCTTCGACAAGTTCTACAAGCCGGGCATCCCGAAGCTCAAAGGCATCAAGTTCGTCGTCTACGCCGACGAGAACCTGCGCAATGCGGCGCTGATCTCGGGCGATGTCGACATGATCGAGTATGTGCCCTGGCAGTCGATGGCGGCGGTCGAAGCCGATCCGCGGCTCAAGCTCGACAATCAGGAAGGGCCGTTCATGGACGTGCTGTTCAACGGCACGAAGCCGCCCTTCAACGACCCGCGCGTGCGCCGGGCCGTGGCCCATGCGGTGAAGCGCGAGGACATCGTCAAGGTCGCCTTCTTCGGCCGCGGCAAGCCGCTCGAGGGGCTGCCGATCGCCGAGGGCACGCCCTGGTACGACAAGGAGCTGGCGCATGGCTGGAACTACGATCCGGCGCGCGCCAAGGCCCTGCTGGCCGAGGCGGGCTTCGCCAACGGCTTCCAGACGACGCTGCTCGCCACGGCTCAGTTCGGCATGCACAAGGATACTGCCGAGATCGTCCAGCAATATCTCGCGGCGATCGGGATCCAGGCGGAGCTGCAGTTGCCGGACTGGTCGACGCGGGTGAGCCGCGGCTCGCGCGGGCAGTACGACATGGCGATCCATGGCGTCTCCTCCGACAACAACGACCCGGATGGGCTGACCGTCGTGCTCGATACCTCGCTCTCGCCCTCGCATGGCCGCTCCTTCAAGGTGGACGCGCCGCGCACGATCGCTGCGCTCGCCGCGGGGCGGGCTGAGTTCGACCAGGCCAAGCGCATCGACATCTACAAGGAGATGCAGCGCGCCGCATTGGAGGAGGTGCCGCTGGTCGGCCTCGCCTGGCGGCAGCAGGGCTACGGGATGGACAAGAGCGTGCGGGGGTTCACCAACCTGCCCGGCGCGCTCTCCAACTCCTCCGGCAACATGCTCGAGGAGACCTATTTCGGATGAGCGCGGCCTGGCTCGGACGGCGATTGATCCTGACCTTGCTGACGGCCTGGCTGGTGGCGACGATCGTCTTCCTGGCGCTTCACATGGTGCCGGGCGATCCGGCGGAGCTTCTGCTGTCGACGGCCGGCGTCGTGCCTGATCCGGCGTCGGTGGCGGAGCTGCGCGAGAAGCTCGGGCTCGATCGGTCCCTGCTGGCGCAATACGGCCATTTCCTCGGCGGCCTGGCGCGCGGCGATCTCGGCGCCTCGCTGGTCGACGACTATCCGGTGGTGCAGGAAATCGCGCTCAGGCTGCCGCGCACATTGGAGCTGATCCTGGCAGGAGCACTGATCGCGGTCGTGATCGGAGTTCCCGCGGGGGTCTACGCCGCGGTTCATCGCGGCGGAGCGTTCGATCGCATCGCTTCCTGGATGACGGCGCTGCTCCTTGCTGTGCCGGTCTTCGTCGTCGGCACGCTGCTGGTGCTCGTGCTGGCGCAGATGCTGCGGCTGATGCCGGCGGGCGGCTACGTGCCCTTCGCGCAGGACCCGGCGCAGCATCTCAAGCTCCTCACCCTGCCGGCGATCGCCATCGCCAAGGGGCTCGCCGCCGTCCTGTTCCGGATGATGCGGGCGGCGACGCTCGATGCGCTCGCCCATGACTATGTCCGCACAGCCCGCGCCAAGGGCCTGTCGCCGCGGCGGGTGCTGGTCGTGCATGTGCTGCGCAACGCGCTGAACCCGGTCGTCACCGTGCTGGGCCTGCAGATGGGCACGCTGCTCGGCGGCACCGTGCTCGTCGAATACGTCTTCAACTGGCCGGGGCTGTCGACGCCGCTGCTGCGGGCCGTCGAAGGACGCGATTACCCGATGGTCGTCGGCATCATCCTGACGATTTCGGTGCTGTTTCTGCTGATCAACCTCCTCGTCGAGCTGCTGCATGCGGCGATCGATCCGCGGGTGCAGGCAGCATGAGACGGCGTGGCCTGACAAAGCTTGCTCTGCCGGGTGGCTGCGTCGCGCTGATCGTCCTGATCGCGCTCGCCGCGCCGCTGCTGCCGCTGCCTGACCCGATCCGTCAGGACGTCGCGAACCGGCTGGCTGGACCGATGACCGGATCCTGGCTCGGCCGCGACGAGTTCGGC
Organism: Allobosea sp. 05T438; assembly: GCF_056396025.1. NCBI lineage: Bacteria > Pseudomonadati > Pseudomonadota > Alphaproteobacteria > Hyphomicrobiales > Alloboseaceae > Allobosea > Allobosea sp. 05T438. The sequence goes on along the minus strand of NZ_JBFTKQ010000013.1, from coordinate 90,268 downwards.
CGCGACGTTCTCTCGCGGCTGATCTGGGGTGCGCGCACCAGCCTTTCCGTCGCCTTCGCCTCGGCGCTGGCAGCCGGGCTCGTCGGCATCACGCTGGGGCTGATCGGCGGATGGGCGAGGAGCTGGGGGGCGTTCCTGACGGTGCGCAGCGTCGAGATCATCATGTGCTTCCCGCCGGTGCTGCTGGCGCTGCTGGTCGTGACGCTGCTCGGCCCGGGAGCCGCGACGCTGATCCTGGTCCTCTCCGTGCTCTATCTGCCCGGATTTGCGCGCGTGACCTATGCCGAGGTGCTGGCGGTGAAGGGGCGCGACTACGTCGAGGCGACGCGGGCGCTCGGCGCCAGCTCCACGCATCTGCTGTTCCGAACCGTGCTGCCCAACATCGCGGGGCCGTTGCTCGTGCAGTTCTCGCTCGCCGTCGCGGCCGCGGTGGTGATCGAGAGCGGCCTTTCGTTTCTCGGGCTCGGCGTCGTACCGCCCGCGCCGTCCTGGGGGCTGATGATCCGCGGGGCGCGCTCGACGATGGAGCAGGCCCCGCTGCTGCTGCTCTGGCCCTGCGCCGTGCTGACGCTGACCATCCTTGCGATGAACCTGCTCTGCGACGCGCTGCGCGACATCCTCGATCCGCGCACGGCGGAACGCTGAACACCAACCGAAATCAAGGGAAGGACCTCGCCATGGCCGCCAAGACCGAACCTCTCGTCCATATGGGCACCATCACCGGCGGGGAGGCGCGTGAGCTGCTCAAGTCCAACCCGGTGATCCTGCTGCCGATGGGCAGCCATGAGGACCAGGGGCCCCACGCCCCGATGGGCGACTATCTGCTCGCCGAGAAGATCGCGGAGCTCGCCGCGCTCCAGGCGAGCAAGGCCGGTGTCCGGACGCTTGTCGCCCCGGTGCTGCCCTATGGCGGCGCCGACTGGTTCGGGCCGATGATCGGCGGCATCGCGATCTCGCAGGCGACGCTGACGGCGGTGATCGCCGAGATGGTCGACTCGCTGCATCGCAACGGCCTGACCCGGATCATTGTCATCAACGGCCATGGCGGCAATGTCGGGCCGATCTCGGAGGTCGCGCGCGAACTCTACCAGCGCGAGCGCATCGTACTGCCGAGCCTCTATCTCTGGCGTATCGCCTACGGCATGCTGCCGGGCATCGTCGGTCCCGAGATGTCGGGGAAGGTCTCCGGCCATGGCGCCGATCCGCTGACCAGCCTCGGCCTGCATCTCTTCCCGGAACTGATGCGTCCCGGCCTCGTGCCGGCTGGCAAGGCGCTGAAGCGCGATCCCGTGCTCGATCTGCCCTTCACCGGGCTCGGCACCGCCAGCTTTGAAGGGGCCGAGGTCGGAGTGCCGCACGAATATGACGAGGTCTATCATGACGGCGTCGGCAAGGGCGATCCGAAGCTGTGCTCGCCCGAGACCGGAGCCAAGCTCGCCGAAAAGCTGAGCGAGATCGTCTCCCGCTTCGTCGCCCATTTCGCCGCCAAGGTTCCGGCCTGAGCGGCGGCACGCCCACCACCGCAGCCCGCTGCTCCGGCGCTCGGCCGGGGCGGCGCTCCAGCAGGAGGTTCTGATGATCACCCGCCGTCTCGTCGTCCAATCCGGCCTCGCCACCATCGCCGCGCCTGCCATCCCGAGGGCGCAGACGCTGTCGGGGCAGATCACGTTGATGTCCTATTCCGGCATCTTCCAGGACAACTATACCAAGGCGGTGATCGAGCCGTTTCTGCAAGCGCATCCCGGCGTCAAGGTGAACTACGTGCCCGGCGGCACCTCGGCCCAGATGGTCGGCAGCGTGCGGGCGCAGAAGGCCGATCCGCAGACCGACGTGGCGATCATGGACGTCACCACCTCCAGCATCGGCAATATCGAGGGGCTGTTCGAGAAGCTGACGCCCGCCGAGTTCCCGGTACTCAACGAGCTGTTGCCGGAGGCCCGCGCCGCCGGCGGCGAGTACGGCCCCGCTGTCACCTTCGACCATCTCGTCATCGTGCAGGATGCGGCCTTGAAGCCGCAGCTCGCCAAGCTCGCCGATCTCTGGCGCCCTGATCTCAAGGGCCAGATCGCGCTCGCCGCGCCGCCGAACATCCAGGGGCTGGCGCTGACGGCGATGACCGAGAAGATGGAGGGCGGCGACTATCGCAAATCCATCGATGCCGCGATGAAGAAGCTCAAGGAGCTCGCACCGGGCGTGAGCACCTTCGATCCCAATCCCGACGGCTATTCGCTGATCCTCAACGGCGTGGCGAAGGTGGCGACCGGCTGGAATGCCCGCGCCCAGCTCTATTCCGACCAGACCGGGGGCAAGATCAACGCATTGCTCCCGCCGGAAGGCTCGGTCTTCCAGGTCAACACGATCAACCTGACCGCCGGCTCGAAGAACAGGGCGGCAGCCGCAGCCTTCGTGGCGCATGCCCTGTCGCAGGCCGCGCAGAAGGCGTTCACCGAGCGGATGTTCTATGCGCCGACCAACGGCAAGGCCGAGATCGAAGCCAAGGCCCTGGCACGCACGGCCGCCTCGCCGGAAAATCGCGCGCGCATGATCCCGGTCGACTGGAACGAGATCCTGAAGCTGCGCGACCAGTGGAACAATCGCTGGCGGCGCGAGGTCATCGCGGCGGCGCGCTGAACGGTTTGCGATGAGCTATCTCGAACTCTCCCGCCTGCAGAAGCGCTACGGCAACTCCGTCGCCGTGGACGACGTGTCGCTGTCGGTGGAGCAGGGCGAGTCCGTCGCGCTGCTCGGGCCCTCCGGTTGCGGCAAGACGACGACCTTGCGCATGCTCGCCGGCCTCGTTGCGCCCGATCAGGGCGCGATCTCGCTCGACAGCAACGAGATTACCCGGTTGCCGCCGCACCGGCGCAACATGGGTTATGTCTTCCAGTCCTATGCGCTGTTCCCGCATCTGTCGGTGGCCCGCAACATCGCCTTCGGGCTGGAGGAGCGGGGCGTTGCCAAGCCGGAGATCGTCAGGCGTGTCGACGAGGCGCTGGCGCTCGTCAGGCTCGCCGGGCTCGGCCAGCGCCGTCCCAAGGAACTGTCGGGTGGCCAGCAGCAGCGTGTCGCGCTGGCGCGGGCGCTGGTGATCCGGCCTTCCGTCCTCCTGCTCGACGAATCCCTGTCCAATCTCGACGCCAAGCTGCGCGACGCGATGCGGCACGAGATCCGCTCGATCCAGCGCTCGCTCGGCATCACCACGCTGTTCGTCACGCATGATCAGGTCGAGGCGCTGACGATGTGCGACCGCATMGCCGTGATGCATCGCGGCCGCATCGCGCAGATCGGCAGCGCCGAGGATATCTACGAGCGGCCTGCGACGCGCTTCGTCGCGGAATTCGTCGGGCGCGCCAACGTGCTGCCGATCCAGCGCGACGCGCAGGGCCGGGCAACCGTATGGGGACAGGCTGTGCCGGTGGAAGCGGCTGGTAATGCCGATCTCTTCGTCCGGCCGCAGCGCATGCGGATCGCGCCGGCTTCCGAGCCCGGCGGGGAAGGAATGGCGCGACTGACCGGGCGCGTGCTTCGCAGCGTCTATGTGGGCGACCATGTCGAGGTGCTTGTCGAAGGTGGTGGCGGGCAACTTACGGTCGAGATGCCGTCCGGAACTGCGGCTCCCACAGAGGGAGTCGAGGTGGCAGTCATCTGGCCGCGCAGCGAGAGCCGCATCTTCGCCCGCGAGGCGTCATGACCGCCTCGCGGCGCCTGCCGCTGCTCCTGATCCCTGCGACGCTGTTCGTTCTCGTCATCTATGTCTGGCCATCGCTCGGGCTGTTCCGCAACGCCTTCAACGAGGTCGGGCCAACCGGCGCAATGGTCGAGGCCTGGTCGCTGGAGACCTGGCGCGCAACCTTCCATGACAGCTTCACCTTCGAACTGACGCTGAATTCGCTCTGGCTCTCGGCGGTGTCGACGCTGATCGCGTTGTGCCTCGCCTATCCCGTTTCGCTCTTCCTGTTCCGCACCGATTCCCGCTTTCGCGGGCTGCTCGCGGTCGTCGCGATCATGCCCATGCTGGTTTCCGGCGTGGTGCGCGTCTTCGGCTGGCTCGCCATTCTGGGCGATCGCGGGCTGGTGAACACGACGCTGCAATCGCTCGGCCTGATCTCGACGCCGCTGAAGCTCGTCTTCAACTGGACCGGTGTCACCATCGGCCTCGCCGAGAGCATCATGCCCTATATGATCCTGGCGCTGCTCGCCGGCTTCGGCCGGCTCGACCGCACGCTGGAGGAAGCCGCGCGCTCGCTCGGCGCCTCGCCGTTCCGCACGTTCCGGCGCGTCACCCTGCCGCTCAGCCTGCCGGCGATCGCGCTGGCGGCTGGCCTGGGCTTCGTGCTCTCAATGTCGGCCTATATCACGCCCAAGCTGCTCGGCGGCGGGCGCGTCTTCGTGCTGGCGACCGAGATTTTCGAGCAGGCGACGACCAATACCAACTGGCCGGTCGCGGCCGTGCTGGCGATCTACACGCTCGTTCTGCTGCTCGCCCTGCTCGTGGTCTCCAATCTGGTGGCGCGGAGGCTGCAGCGATGACCGGGGCGGGGCGCGTTCTCTCCAGCTTCGCGGCGCTGGTCTATGTGCTGATCCTGGCGCCGATCGTCGTCGTGGTCATGCTGTCCTTCTCGGCGGATAATTTCATCCTGTTCCCGCCATCGGGCTATTCGCTGCGCTGGTTCAAGCAGCTTGCCGGCAACGGTCCTCTGCTGGCGGCTCTCTGGCTCAGCGTCCAGATCGCCGCGGTCGTGACCGTGCTGTCGCTCGCGGTCGGCGTGCCCGCGGCGCTCGCTCTGGCGAAGGGGCGTTTTCCCGGCAAGGATGCGCTGACCGGCTTCTTCCTGGCGCCGCTCCTGCTGCCCACGCTGATCACCGGCCTTGCGCTGCTGCTGTTCTTCTCGCCGCTCAGGCTGACCGCGACGCTGCCCGGCCTCGTGCTCGGCCATATGACGGTGACCGTGCCCTTCGTGATCCGGATGATGGCGACGGCGCTGGCCAACCTGCCGGATGATATCGAGGCGGCCGCCGCCACGCTCGGCGCCACCCCCTGGCGGGTGGTGCGGCGGGTGACGCTGCCTTTGGCAACGCCCGGCCTGATCGCCTGCGCCTGCCTCTCCTTCCTGCTCTCCTTCGACGAGACGGTGATCTCTCTGTTCATCGCCGGCCCGCGCGCCTCGACCCTGCCGGTCGAGATGGTGCGCTATGTCGAAGGGCGCACCGATCCGCTCATCGCCGCCCTGTCCGTGGTGCTCATCGTCGCGACGCTTGCCGTCGTTCTCGTCGTCGAACGCCTCGTCGGCGTCGCCCGTGCCGTTGGAAAGTAGGAGAACCAGTCCATGCCCGATTACCGCATCGAAGCCATGCCCGAGCAATTGCCGGCGGCGCTGGTCGAGAAGCTGCAGAAGGTCGAGACCGCGACCATCGGCCATTCCCAGCACTGGGGCTTCATGGATCGCGGCATCCAGCCGCTGCTGCGCGGCAAGCGCATCGCCGCCGCTGCAGTGACGCTGGCGATCCCCGGCCAGGATTCGACCCTGCTGCATCACGCGCTCGGCCTGCTGCGTCCCGGCGACATCCTCGTCGTCGACCGGCTCGGCGACGACAAGCATGCCTGCTGGGGCGGCGGCGTCACGGTCGCGGCCAAGGCTGCCGGCGCGGTCGGCGGCATCGTCGACGGCCCCTGCACCGACCTCACCGAGATCGAGGATTCCGATTTCCCGATGTGGTGCCGCGGCATGTCGCCGATCACGACAAGGCTCTACAATCTCGGCGGCACGCTGAACCTGCCGATCTCCTGCGGCAATGTCCCGGTCAAGGCCGGCGACGTCATCCTCGCCGACGAATCCGGCGTGCTGGTGCTGCCGCGGGCCGAAGCCGAGGCGATTGCCGACGCGGCCATCGCGCGGCAGGAGCGTGGTGAACGCAACCAGGAGCGCGTGAAGGCCGGCGAGAAACTCGGAGACATCTCCGGCGCGACCAAGATGGTCCTCGACGCGCTGGCGCAGAGGGGCTGATGTCCGGCGCGGGAGCGCGCCGATATCCCCTGTCCTGCCCCGACGTCGCCGTTCCGGGGCAGGGGGCGACCGTTGCCCCAAGCCCCGGCGCTGCCCCTTTCCTCATCTGACTTGAGCATTCGACTGGACCTTTCCATGCCCGAGACCATCGTCCTCCTCGACATGACCAGCCCCGAGCGGGCCGACCGGCTGCGTGCGCTGCTGCCTGATGGCTTCGTGCTGACGCATGGGACCGCGCGCGGCGACGAGCACATGAAGGAGATCATCGCCGAGGCCGACTACGCGATCTCCGGGCAGGTCGGCGTTTCGGCCGATGTGCTGCGGGCGGCGAAGAAGCTGAAGCTGCTGCACAAATGGGGCGTCGGCTACGACAACATCGATATCGCCGCAGCCAAGGAACTCGGCATCACGGTGGCGCGCACGACTGGCTCCAATGCCGTGCCGGTCGCCGAATTCGCGCTGGGCCTCACGCTCTCGGCGCTGCGTTTCATCGCTTATGGAAATGCCGAGCTGAAGCAGGGGCATTGGGCCACCGGCAAGCTGCCGGGCGACACCTTCATGCTCTCGGGCAAGACGGTCGGCATCATCGGCTTCGGCGCGATCGGCCAGAGCCTGGCGAAGCTGCTCAAGGGCTTCGGCTGCACCATCCTCTACAGCAAGCGCCAGCCGCTCGATGCGGCGACGGAAGCCGCGCTCGGTGTCCGGCATGCGTCGCTGCCGGAGATTCTGGCACAGGCGGACGTCGTCTCGCTGCATTGTCCGCTGACGCCGGAGACGACCGACCTGATCGATCTGGCGGCCTTGAAGGCGATGAAGAAGACGGCGGTACTGGTCAATGTCGCGCGCGGCGGTGTCGTCAACGAGACCGACCTGATCGCGGGGCTGAAGGCGAGGGAGATTGCCGGCGCGGCCATGGACGTGTTCTCGGTCGAGCCGCTGCCGGCCGACAGCGAGTTGCTCACGCTCGACAATCTCGTGGTGACTCCGCACCTTGCGGCAATGGCCGCCGATAATTTCGTGCCGACGGTGAAGCGCATGTTCGACAACATGGCGCGTGTTTCGCGCGGCGAGCCGGTGCCAGAGCGCGATCTGGTGGTGTGAAAGCGGACGCTGTCGATGGCAGGAACGGGTCGAAACGCCACCCCGAGGCGCGGGACGTGAATGTCCCGTTGCTTGCGATGGTCCAATGTCCCGTCGGGGCGCATTCAGGAGTGAAGCGGATGTGCCGTTCGTATGCGCGCCATTCCAGGGGCGGGTGATCGGCACGGCCGTGGCGGTTTTCCTGCGTCAGGCCGATCGATGGCGCACGCTCTCGCCAGTCGTGGTACTCAGCGCACCACCGCCGTCTGCACGCCGCGTTCGTACAGGGCCTGATTGAACAGGCCACTCAACGCTGGCGCCTGAGGAAAATCGCCGAGCTCCACCTGATAAGCCAGCAGCTCCTCGGTCGCCTTGCGGATCTGGGCGGGGTCGTTGACGAAGCTCACCGCTGGGGAGGCGAGTGCTCGCGTGATCGTCGCCTCGGCGACCAGGTCGCCGCCCAGAGCAGCAAGCACGAACGGGGCGACCTTGGCCGGCTCGTTGCGAATCCGCTCGGTCGCTCGATGGAAAAGCCCGACGAAGCGTTCGGCCACCTCCGGTTGGTTCTTGATGAGAGCGCCGGAGGCTGCGACGACGACGCCGGGAATGTTCGGGAACATGTCCGGCGAGTTGACGATGCGCTTGATGCGCGGGTCACGCTCGGACACCAGGGTGGCCGAGGGCTCGAGCAGCGTGCCGCCGTCGACGGCACCGGTCAGCATGGCTTGTTGAACGACCTCGATGCCCATGTTGACGATCTCGACATCGGCGCGGTCGACCTTGCCGATCTTCCAGAGCCAGTGGTGGAGGGCAACGGTCGGCACGCCGCCCGGCGGAAGCGTGCCGAGCTTTGCCTTGCGACCCGTCGCGACGCGAAACGCCGCGAAGGCCCTGGCTGGATCGTTGGCGTTCTCGGCGAAGGCCTTGGCGAGGTTCGGGCCGGCCATAAGGGCCGTGCCGCCGACCGCTGCGGCTGCGATGACGGACGTGTCCAGGCCGCGGGAACGAGCCACCGCAACCGGTGCGACGCCGATGACGAGAATATCGATCGTGCCGGAGGCAAAAGCCTGGATGGCGTTCGGGCCGGAGTCGAATTTGTTGAGCTTCAGATCGAGGCCGGCATCCCGTGCCGAGCCGTCACCGGCGAGGACGAACAAGGCACTCGCTCCGATGACCGGTACGTAGCCGATGCGCAGGGTGGCGCGCTGGGCGAAGCCGGGGCCAATCCCGGCCACGGAGCCGGCCGCCAGAGCAAGCAGGGTTCTACGGTCGATCATCTCAGGTTCCGCTTCCGCGCGACCTCAGGGCCGAGGCAGCAACTCCGCGTTATCGCACCGGAGGAGGGGGCATTGCTTCCAAATCGCGATGCCGGGATAGAATGAAAGCGCTGCCCCGGCCATGCGATGCGGAAACAGACTTCTCTCGCCAACAGGCGTAGCGATTGGCCGGCGCGAGGGGCTGTCGGCCATAACGGCTTCGGTCGTCGGGCAGGTTTGCGCGAGACAGGAACAGTACAGCCGTCTGTCGTGGGCTGGACGGTGTGGCGCTCAGGCTGAGCGTTTCACCGGCACAGGCGGGTCGAACTGGCTGGGAACAGGATCGAGGCCCAGTCGGTCGCGCAGCGTCCCGTCGCCATATTCGCTTCTGAACAGACCGCGCTTGCGCAGAAGTGGTACGACCTCGCTCGCGAAGATGTCGAACTGCGCCGGCAGGATCGGCGGCATGACGTTGAAGCCGTCAGCTGCACCCGACGTGAACCAGTCCTCGATGATGTCGGTGATCTGCTCGGGTGTCCCGGTTGCGGTGAAATGGCCCCGTGCTCCGGCGAGGCTGTGCAGCAGACCGCGCAATGTCGGCCGCTCGCGCGCGACGAGCGCGGTGATCGACTGGGCCCGGCTGCGCGAGGCCTGGACTTGCGAGGGATCGGGGAAATCGTCGACCGACAGAACCTGATCGAGCTCGAGATGCGAGAAGTCGTGGCCGCCGAAGCGGCTCGACAGCCTGGCGAGCCCGACGCTCGGATGCGAGAGTTCGTTCAGCTCCTCCCAGACTCGTTTCGCCTCCGCCTCGGTCGAGCCGATGGCGGCGCTGAGGCCGGGAAGGATGACGATCTGGTCAGGACTCCGGCCGACAGCGCGGGCCTGCGTCTTGATGTCCGCGTAGAATGCGATCGCGCTCTCCTTGTCCAGATGCGCGGTGAAGATGGCCTCGGCGTAGCGCGCGGCAAAGGCACGGCCGTCGGTCGAGGCGCCGGCCTGAACGAAGACGGGGCGGCCCTGCGGCGATCGCGGGATGTTGAGCGCTCCCGCGACGCTGACATGGCTGCCCCGGTGACCGGCGCGCCGGACGCGATCGGGGAGGGCGTAGATCCCGCGCTCGCGGTCGTCGACGATGGCGTCCCTGGCCCAGCTGTCCCAGAGCTTGGAGACGGTTTCGACGAAGTCGTGGGCGCGTGCATAGCGCTGGTCGAGACCGACCTGGGAAGCCTGACCGAAATTGGCGGCCGCGCCCGGAGCCCAGGACGTGACGATGTTCCAGCCAACCCGGCCGCCGCTGATGTGGTCCAGCGACGCGAACTGGCGCGCGAGGTTGTAGGGCTCGTTGTAGGTGGTCGATGCCGTCGCGATCAGCCCGATCCGGTCGGTCAGCGCAGCGAGCGCGCCCAGCAGCGTGATCGGCTCCAGTTCCCCGCGCGCTGCGTGAGCGAGCTCGTCGCCGAGAGCGAGCTGATCGGCGAAGAAGATCGAATCCAGCTTTGCCGCTTCCGCAGCAAGCGCGAGATCGCGGTAATAGGAAAGATCGCTCAGTGCCTTTTTCGTCGAGGCGGGATGGCGCCAGGCCGTCTCGTGGTGACCGCGGCCGTTGATGAAGAGATTGAGGTGAAGTTCGCGTGCCATGGCGGGTCAATCCTGCTCGGTGAGGTCTAGACGGCGTCTGAGAGGCCCAGCGCTGCGAGCAATTCGCCGCGCAAGGCCTCAAAATTGGGATCCTTGAGGCGCGGATGCGCCAGAATGACGGGCCGGTCGACAATGATGCGGCCAGCCTCCATCACGAGGACGCGGTCGGCGAGCTTGATCGCCTCGTCGACATCGTGGGTGACCAGCAGAACCGTTGGCTGATGCTGGCGGATCAGGCGGAAGAGCAGCTCATGCATCCTGATGCGCGTCAGTGCGTCGAGCGCGCCAAAGGGCTCGTCGGCCAGCAGCAGGCGCGGCTGGCGCACCAGCGAGCGCGCCAGTGCCACCCGCTGCTGTTCGCCGCCGGAGAGCGCATTCGGCCAGGCGTCCTCGCGCCCGCCGAGCCCGACATCGGCAAGCGCGGCGCGGCCGCGTTCGTCCGCATCCACCGCGCGCAGGCCGAAGACGACGTTCTGCAGCACAGTCTTCCAGGGCAGCAGCCGGGAGTCCTGAAAGAGCACCGAACGATCGGTGGGCACGCCGATCCGGCCTTCGCCTTCGACGCCGTCGTCGAGGCCCGCCAGGGCCCGCAACAGCGTGCTCTTGCCCGAACCGCTTTTGCCGATGAGCGCGACGAACTCGCCTGGCGCGAAGTCGAGTGAAACGTCGCTCAACACCGTGCGGCCCGAGAAGCGGCGCGTGACTCCGCGCAGGCTGACGGCGGCGGGCACATGGCCGTGTGGCAGGCGGAGGGGATGGGCCGAGGCGTTCATGATGCGAGCGCCTTGCGGTAGGACAGCGCCCGGCGCTCCCAGAACCTGACCGCGAAATCGGAGCCGAGGCCAAGGATGGCGTAGATCGCGAGGCCGACGACGATGACATCGGTCTGGCCGTAGTCGCGGGCGCGGTTCATCAGATAGCCGATACCCTCGGTGGTGTTGATCTGCTCGAGAACGACGAGCGCCGTCCAGCAGGTGGTGACGGCGAGCCTCAAGCCGGTGAAGAAGCCTGGCAGCGCGCCGGGCAGCGCGACCTCACGCAGGAACGCTCCGCGGGAAAGCCCGACGCTGCGGGCAAGCTCGACATGGCGGATGTCGATGCCCCGCAGCGCGGCATGGGTGTTGATGTAGATGGGCACCAGCACGCTGGAGGCGATCAGGGCGACCTTCATCGCCTCGCCGATGCCGAGCCAGAGAATGGCGAGCGGGATCAGGGCCAGCGTCGGCACGGCACGCTTGATCTGCACCAGCCCGTCGAGGGAGGCCTCGCCGATGCGGCTGAGGCCGGCCGCAAGCGCCATGGCAAGTCCGATGGCAACGCCGATGCCGAGGCCGAGATAGGCGCGCTGGGCCGAGGCGAGGAAGTGGTCGGCGAGCGTGCCGTTGCTCAGGAGCTCGATGCCCGTCAGGACGGCTGTCGATGGCGCGGCAAGGAATTTCGGGGAAAGCCAGCCGATGCTCGAGGCCAGTTCCCAGATGGCGACCAATGCGATCGGGCCGAACAGGATTCCGCCCGGTGGCAGCCGCGACGGCGCGAGCTGCGGCGACCGCGGCGCCTGGGTTCCGGCCGAGCCGGCAGAATGCCCGCCGGTTTCCGCGCCGGCTTGAAACCCGTTAGCGTAGGTGATCAGGCTCATGGCGTCCATCCGTTCCGACCGGCGCGTCAGTTGGTCTTGGCGGCGATGACCTCGTCGAAGCGCAGGTCGAACTCCTCCCGCGCGTCGAGCCGCTTCGGCAGATCGCCCGCCTCGTGGATCACGTCGATCAGCGACTGCTGCTTGGCGATCAGGCCGGCCAGCAGCGGAAACTGGAAGTCGCCTTCAGACTCGACGATCTTGCTGCCGTCGGCCGGCTTCAGGTTCTGGCGCTTGACGTAGTAGGCGTCGACCCAGGCATCGACGTTCTTGTGCGACCAGCGGCTGGCGTCGATCCAGCCCCCAACGAATTCGCGGATCGCTGCGGCCTTTGCCGGGTCATCGAGAGCCTTCTGGCTTGCGTAGAGGTAGGTCAGGCTCTTGGGTAGCCGGTCATTCTGCTCCTTCGGCAGCGCGCTTGCGCCGCGATCGGCGAAGTCGGCGAGGTAGCGAGAGAAATGCGGTTCGTTGAGCGCGGCCACATCGACCTGGCCGGTCCGTATCGCATCCGGAAAGTCGGCGGCTCTCAGGGGTACGAGCTTGACATCCTTGCGGGTCAGCCCGGCAAGCTTCAGCGCGTTCAGCACGAAGGGCTGGCGTCCAGTGCCCTCGCCATAGGCGATGCTTTTGCCCTTCAGTTCCTCGAGGCTGTTGATCTTCAGCCCGGGACGGACGGCGAGGAAGTAATCGGTCTCGGAGGAGACGCGCGCGGCGACGATCGGGATCCGTTCGCCCGCCGCATGCGCCTGGATCGGCGGCGTATTGCCGACGGTGGCGAGATCCAGCGCGCCGGCGCGGAAGGCCTCCAGGATCGCCGGGCCTCCAAGGAAATTGGCGTAGGTGACGTTGCTCGACAGCTTGGCCTGCACGCCCGAGGCGCGGATCAGCGTCTGCAACGCCTCGTTCTGATCGGCGACAACCAGCTTCGTGCCGGCAGGGATTTGCTTGGGAAGGGCGTCCTGCGCCGCTGCCCCGCCAACCGCGCAAGCCAGAAGCGGCAGGGCCAGCGACGCCTTCAGCAGGGTCCGGCGGCTGGCATCGAAGCGTTTCGCGAGATCGGTCGCGCTGACCATATCCGGCCCTTTCGCAGTATTTGCCGTGCGGCGTCCCGAAGACGCGGCGATCGTCAAATTCTGCAAAGAAAGCGTTCGTTAAGTCAAACAAACGTTCTTTTTAATATACGACGCAGATGCGAAGAACGTTCCAAACCGAAGGGTGGTTTCGGGAATGAATTTGCCCGCCGCGGTTCCGTGGCCGGGTTTCGATCTGATGCATGGCGGGTTTTTTGGCGATGTCCGACGACGGCACGATGGCGGCCCCCGGTGAGGGCGCTGTCGAGATCGGGCGACAATCGACACGGAGATCCCAGGAGCCAGATCACTGTCCACGATTCCCGGAGCACGCCGGCCAGTTCGAAGGCATCTGGCTCTCCAATGGGCACGTTGCCGAAATCAGTACATTTGGAGCTAAAATCAATGCCTTCCCGGCGCGCTACGGCAGCGCTAGGCTTCCGTTACGCCGCGCCGCCTTGGGCGCGCCGTATCTGCCGGGGCGGGGCATGCAAGCCGATCTGATCATTCGCAACGGCCATGTTGTCAGCATGGACAGCGGTTTCTCGGTCCATGTCGGCGGCGCAGTGGTGATTTCCGGCAATCGGATTGCCACTGCCGGACCGGCCTCGGTCGCCGAAGGCTTCACAGCCGGGCAGGAGATCGACGCCGAGGGCGGGCTGGTCATCCCCGGCCTGATCAACAGCCATTGCCATTTCGCGATGACGCCGTTTCGTGGCCTCGGCGAGGGCTTGCCGGACCGGCTGGAGCGCTTCATGTGGCCGCTGGAGCGCGACATGGTCGATGGCGATCTGGTCGAGGCAGGGGCGACCCTCGGTGCGATCGAAATGGTCGTCGCCGGCACGACTTGTGTCGTCGACAGCTATACCTATCCCGAGCGACGCGCCCTTGCCGCGGACAAGGTCGGCCTGCGCGCCCTGATCGGCCAGACCATCATGAACCAGCGCACGCCGGATTCGCCCGACTGGCGCGCCGGGCTCCGGCGCGCGGAAGGCTGGCTCGGCGACTGGGCCGGCCATCGCCTCGTCACACCGATCCTCTCGCCGCATTCGCCCTATGCGTTGGATGACGAGGCGCTGGCCGCGATCGTGGGGTTGAGCGATCGGAGCGGCTGCAGCGTCACCATGCACGTCTCCGAATTCGAGTGGGAGGCGCAGCGCCTGCGCGAGAGGCGCGGCCTCACGCCGATCGCTCATCTCGATGCGCTCGGCTTCTCGCATCGCGTGTTCATCGCCGCGCATTGCATCTTCGTCGACGACGACGACATCGCCATCATGGCCAGGGGCGGCATGAGCGTCGCCCACAACATGGTCGCCAACATCAAGGCCGGAAAAGGCGTCGCGCCGGCAGCGAAGCTGCGCCGCGCCGGCGTTGCCGTCGGGCTGGGCACGGATGGGCCGATGAGCGGCAATGGAATCGATACCCTCGGTCAGCTTGGCTATGTCGCCAAGGTCGCCAATCTGATGGCGCTGAACAACGCGGCCATGCCGCCGCGCGACGTGGTCGAGATGGCGACGATCGGCGCGGCGCGGGCAATCGGAATGGCTGACGAGCTCGGCTCCCTCGAACGAGGCAAGAGGGCCGATATCGCGATCATCCGGACGGATCAGCCACATATGCAGCCGCTCTACGATGTCTATACCTCGCTCGTCTTCAGCGCGACGACCCGCGATGTTCGCGCCACGATCGTCGACGGTCGCGTCGTTGCCCGTGACGGCGCCCCCCTTCATGCCGATATGGGCGCCGCCGTCGCAGGGGTGCGCGCAGCGGCTGCACGGCTGGCCGCGCATGTCGGCCTGCCGCCGCTGGAGATGAGTGGCGGGCACGCCATTCCGCCCGCACGGCCCTTCCTGTCCTGAGCTAGGGAGCAACGATGAACAGGATCTCCGGTCAACCCATCTTCTGCCCCAGCCGGCGCACGCTCCTGGCCTCCGGCCTTGCCCTAGCGGGTGGAGGCCTGGGCATTTCGGTCGCTCGCGCCGCCAGCAAGGATGTCGTGAATGCGCAGCTCAGCTGGCGGCTGAGCAACAACCAGCTCGGCGAGATCGCCGCGATGAAGCTCGGTTACTACGAGGCCGAGGGCATCGAGCTGAAGATGCAGCCGGGCGGCCCAAGCAATGACGGTGTCGCCATCGTCGCGTCCGGCCGGGCCAATGTCGGACAGCTCTCGTCATCGCCCTCCCTGCTGCTCGCAGTGTCTCAGGGCATCCCGTTGCGCTGCTTCGCCTCGGCTTTGCAGCGGCACCCGTTCACATTCTTCTCCCTGCCGCGGGCGCCCGTTCGCCGGCCGCAGGATATGGTCGGCAAGCGCGTCGGCATCCAGGCGACGGCGCGACCGCTGCTGCGCGGCATGCTGCTCCGGAACGGCCTGCAGGAAAGCGACGTCAAGATCACCGTGATCGGCGCCGAGCTGACGCCGCTGCTCACCGGGCAGGTCGACGTCGCGACCGGCTGGATGTCGAACGGGCTTGCCGTCGGCCCGGACAGGATCGAACTCGGGCTGTGGGATTGCGGCGTTCGCCTCTACGCGCTCCCCTATTATGCGACGGTCGAGACGCTGGCCAAGCACAAGGATGTGCTCGCGCGCTTCGTGCGCGCCAGCTCCAAGGGCTGGGCCTTTGCCTATCAGAATGTCGAGCAGGCCGTCGCCTACCTGCTGGAGAACCAGCCCGAGCTCGACGCCGCCAATGCGATGGCAACCGCAAAATCGCTGATAACCTTCGCCTATGACGAGACGACCCGGACACAGGGCTGGGGAGCGATGTCGCAGAAGCTCTGGCAGGACCAGATCGACCTGTTCCGGGAGCTGGGCGAGTTCACCGCGCGCGTTCCTTCGGCCGACGAGGTGTACACGCCGGACATACTTGCGCTGACGCAAGACTCGCGCCCGCGGCTGGGCTGACCATGGGCAGCACCCCGGACGCGAACATGCGTGCGGCGCTCGAAGCCGCGCGCGAAAGCCCGAATCGGGTGCGCCAGGTCGGTGCCGTCCTTCGGTCAAGCGACGGCACGGTGATCGGCGCGTGCAACACCTTCCCCGCCGGGGTGCAGGATCGACCCGAGCGACACGAGGGGGACGGTCGCTTCGTGTGGATGGAGCACGCCGAGCGCCATGCGATCTTCACCGCCGCACGGCGCGGTATCGCGACGGCGGGAGCTACGCTGACGACGACATTCTTTCCGTGCATCGATTGCGCCCGCGCGATCGTCGATGCCGGCATCATCTGCGTCGAGACGCCGCCGCCCGCATTCGAGGATCCGGTATGGGGGCATGCCTTCGTCCGCTCCGTCGTGATTCTGGAGGAGGGCGGTGTCGCCATACGGCATGTCGACGTCGCTGCAGCCACCGACAGATGAGGGTTCGCCCTGCGCAACGCCAAGGCAGTTGCCGCCAGCTTGTGCATGATCTTATTACGGCAACGCGTTGAACGAAATTTTGTGATATCTGAGTACGCCAGATAGTGATCTAGTTCCCGGATAAGGCGGTAACCGCCACATTGAGGGGACTATCATCATGCCGCTCGACAGACGCAATTTCTTGCGTGGCGCCAGTGCCGCCGCCTTCTCCGCTCCGCTGCTCTCGATCGAAGCCGAAGCCCAAGGCAAGGCGATCGTCAATATGCAGCTCGGCTGGATCGCAGGCGGCAATCAGATCGGTGAGGTCTGTGCCAAGGCGCTTGGTTACTACGATGCCGAAGGCATCGATATGCGCATCCAGCCCGGCGGGCCGAATGTCGATGGCGTCGCCGTCGTCGCCAGCGGGCGTTTCGAGGTCGGCCAGGTGTCGTCGAGCCCCTCGCTGATGCTGGCCGCCTCGCAGGATGTCCCGGTCGTCTGCTTTGCAGCCGGCTGCCAGAAGCACCCTTACACCTTCTATTCACTGAAGAAGAATCCGGTGCGCGAGCCGAAGGACTTCATCGGCAAGAAGGTCGGCATCCAGTCGACGGGTATCATCCTGCTGCGCGCGCTCCTGGCTCATAACAAGATACCGGAGAAGGACGTCACCATCGTCCCGATCGGCGCGGAAATGACCCCGCTGTTGACCGGGCAGGTCGATGTCGTGACCGGCTGGGAGACGAACACCACCGCGCTCAAGGTCCTCGGCGCCGACCGGGTTGGGATGTCGCTCTGGGATGCCGGGGTGAAGCTCTACGCACTGCCCTATTATGCCACCGCCGATACGGTGAAGACAAAGAGCGATTTGCTGGCAAAGTATTTGCGCGCGACCGCCAAAGGCTGGGCCTATGCCTACGAAAATCGCGATCAGGCGGTTGCGCTGCTGGTCAAGGAATACCCCAATCTGGTCGCAGCGGACGAGCGGGTGGCTCTCGACGTGATGCTGTCCTTCTCCTTCGGTCCCCAGACCAAGGCGGCAGGCTGGGGGACCATGGACCCAATCGTCTGGCAACAGCAGATCGACCTCTATGCGGCTCTGGGGCAGTTCACCAAGCGCACCCCCAAGCTTTCGGAGGTTATGACGGCCGACGTCCTCAGGATGACAGCCGATACGCGGCCGCGGATCGGCTGATCCGATGGCCGCGCTCGCCACGATGGAACCGCGCCAGACCGATGCATCGCGCCCGGCCGGGAGCACCGCGGTCGGCTGTCACAACCTCTCGGTGCGCTTCGTCACCGAGCGGCGCACCGTTACCGCGCTGGAGAATGTCAGCTTCTCAGTCGAGAGCGGCGGCTTCCTGAGCCTGCTCGGCCCCTCCGGCTGCGGCAAGTCGACCTTGCTGCGGGTGGTGGCCGATCTGATCCCGCCCAGCTCGGGCCAGATCACGGTCTTGGGCCAGACCCCGCAACAGGCGCGGCTCCAGCGCGCGCTCGGCTTCGTCTTCCAGGATGCCGCCCTGCTACCCTGGCGGACGGCCTTGCAGAATGTCGAGCTCTCGCTCGAGGTCGGCGGGCGGCCGCCCCTGCCTCCGGGCATGCCGACCCCGCGCGAATTGCTCAAGCTGGTCGGACTGGAGGGTTGGGAAGGCAGCTTTCCGCACGAATTGTCCGGCGGCATGCGCCAGCGGGTTTCGATCGCCCGCGCGTTGCTCGGCGGACCGCGGCTCCTGCTGATGGACGAGCCCTTCGGCGCACTCGACGAGATCACGCGCGATCGTTTGAATGAGGAGCTTCGCCGCATCTGGCGCGAGACCGGCACGACGATCCTCTTCGTCACGCATTCGGTCTATGAGGCGCTCTTCCTCGGCGAGCAGGTCCTGGTGCTCGCCGCCAATCCCGGCCGCGTCGCGTCCCTGGTCGATATCGACCTCCCGCGGGACCGTACGCTGGCGATCCGCGAGACGCCGGAATTCATGCGCACAGCCACAGTCCTACGCGCAGCGCTGGGAGGCACGGAATGACGCTTGCCACCGCGATTTCGCACGAAGAAACCATTTCCGATGCCGAGGAGAGCTTCCGCCGGGCACGGCGCCACGCGCAACTGCGCCGGCGCATCCTGCCCTTCGTCGGCATCGCCATCTTCCTCGGTATCTGGGCCGCGCTGGTCTACCTGTTCAAGGTTCCACCGTTCGTCGCGCCTTCKCCGCTGCTGGTGGCGCAGACGCTCGTCGGCAAGGGCGGCATCCTGTTGTCGAACCTCGTTCCGACCGCGATCGAGGCCCTCTCCGGCTTTCTGCTCGGCAACATCGTCGCGATCGTCATCGCGACCGCATTCGTTCACAAAAAGACGCTCGAGGAAACCTTCTTCCCGACGGTGGTGCTGATCAACACCATTCCCGTCGTGGCCAAGGCACCGATCCTGGTGCTGCTCCTCGGCAACGGCATGGAACCCAAGATCGCCATTGCGGCTCTGATCTGCTTCTTCCCGACGCTGGTGAACATGGTGCGCGGGCTCGAGGCGGTGAACCCGCAGGCGATGGAGTTGATGCGCGTGCTCTCGGCCTCGAAGCGCGAAGTCTTCTTCAAGCTCCGGCTCTACAACTCGCTGCCCTATCTGTTCTCCGCGCTCAAGATTTCGGCCTCGACCTCGGTCGTGGGTGCGATCGTCGGCGAATGGATCGGCTCGAATGTCGGCATCGGCGCGCTGATCATCCAGGCGACCTACAGCTTCGACTCGGCTCTGCTCTACGCCACCGTCATCGTCGCTTCCTGCTTCTCGATGCTGTTCTTCCTGACCGTGACCATGCTGGAGCGCCTGATCGTGCGCTGGCAGCCGGCCAACGCGCACTGACGCTCCGGCACAAACGTGGAGAGGCTCATGACTCCGACCACCATTGCAGATCCGGGCGGCCCCGTCCCCGTCGTCGCCAAGACCGACGTGCTCGTCGTGGGCGGCGGGCCGGCCGGCATGGCCGCCGCGATCGGCGCCCGTCGCGAGGGCTGCGCCGTCACCATGATCGAGCGCTACCCCTATCTCGGAGGCCTCGCCTCCGGCGGCATGGTGCTGGTGCTCGACGACATGCACAACGGCGACGAAGTCACCGTGCAGGGCGTCTGCATGGAAATGATCGAACGCATGGCGGCGCGCGGCGCCTGTGTCTATCCGCCGCCCGAGGAGCGCCGCCAGGATTGGGCGATGCACCGCAAATGGGCGCGCTGGGGAGCGCATGATTTCCGCGCCCAGACCAAGCCGCAACCGATCGTCATGGCCGCTGCCTTCGATCCCGATGGCTGGAAGCGCGCCGCCAACGAGATGGTGACCGAGGCGAAGCTCGATGTGCGCCTTCATTCCTGGTTCTCGCGCACGCTGGTCGAGAACGGCAAGGTCACGGGCATCGTCTGCGAGACCAAGTCCGGGCGACAGGCGATCCTGGCCGATGCCGTCGTCGACGCCTCCGGCGATCTTGACGTTGCCGCCTCGGCTGGCGCGGCCCACGAAAAGGGCTCCTTCATCGTCACGACCGTGTTCCGGCTCGGCGGGGTCGATACCGACGAAGCCGAGCGCTTCCAGCATGACGAGCCCGACGCCTTCGCCGCCATCGACCGGCAGGCCAAGCGCATCATGGGCGGCTCCTGGGACATGTGGTGGCTGAAGACACCGCTGCCCGGAGTCGTCTGGTGCAACTGCCCCCATATGGCCGGGTTCGACGCGCTCGCCGTCGAGGACCTGACCCGTGCCGATTTCGAGGGCCGCAACAAGCTCTACGCCCTCGTCGATTATGTCCGCGAGCACATGCCCGGCTTCCGCAACTGCTTCGTCGTCGACGTGGCGCCGCAGCTCGGCGTGCGCCAGACCCGGCTGCTGCAAGGCGAATACGTGGTGAGCAAGCGCGACGTGCTCGACCGGGTCCATTTCGCGGACACGGTGGCCCGCGGCCGCGACTACTACACACCCTATCGCTCCATGCTGCCGCGCGGCCTCGACGGGCTCGTCGTTGCCGGGCGGCATTATTCCGCGACGGAACAGGCCCAGAAGATGTCGCGCGAGATTCCGCCTTGCATGGCGATGGGCCAGTCGGCCGGCGTCGCCGCAGCCTTGGCCGTCGCGAGCGGGCGCCGCCTGCGCGATGTCGCCGCGCAGGAAATCTGCAAGCACGTGCGCGCCCAGGGGGGGGATCCCGGCGACATCCCCTCCGAAAACGCCACCATCCTGGAGAATGCCGCGTGACCAACCCTGCCGAACTGCCGCTCGCCGGCATCAAGATCGTCGACTTCACCCAGGTGATGATGGGGCCGGTCGCGACGCAGGTGCTTGGCGACTATGGAGCCGACGTCATCAAGGTCGAGCGCCCGCCTTACGGCGATCTCTCGCGCACGTCCTTTCCCAACGACCCCGCCGGCCTGCAGGGCCCGGTCTTCTGCTCGCTCAACCGCAACAAGCGCTCGATCGTGCTCGACCTGCGCAAGCAGGAGGCGAAGGACGCCGTGCTGCGGCTGATCGACGAGGCGGATGTCGTCGTCAACAATTTCCGCGCCGGTGTGATGGACCGGATGGGCTTCTCCTACGAGGCGCTTGCCGCGCGCAACCCGCGGCTGATCTATGCGGTCGGCACCGGCTTCGGCCTCACCGGCCCCTATGCCCACAAGGGCGGCCAGGACGTGCTGGCCCAGGCGCTCTCGGGCGTGATGTTCCGGCGCGCCAATGCCGATCAGCCGCTGGCCGTGCTCTCGACGACCTTCGCCGATTATTCGGCCGGCATGCACATGGTCCAGGGTATCCTGCTGGCACTGCTGCAGCGCCACAAGACCGGCAAGGGACAGCGCATCAGCGTCTCGCTGTTCGATTCGATGCTGGCGGCGCAGACGCAGGAGGCAGCCGCGCAGCTGATGCGCGGACGCGAGGTGAATTGGGGGGCGATGCCGCTGACCGGCGTCTTCGAGACCGAGGACGGAGCTCTCGTCATGGTCGGCGCCTTCAAGGCCGATCCGCTCGGCGACATCGCCGCCGCGCTCGACCTGCCGACGCTGAAGGGCGATCCGCGCTTTGCTGGCCATGAGCTGCAGGTCGCCAACAAATCGGCCTTGCAGGCGATCTTCGCAGAGCGCTTTGCGGCGCAGACCACCGCCTACTGGCTGGAGCGGCTCGAGCGACAAGACCTCCTGTGCGCGCCTGTGCGCCAGCTCTCCGAAGCCCTCGACGACGAGCAGACCCGCGTGAACGGGATGATCCTCGAGGCTGACGGGCCGAGCGAACGCGTGCGTGTGGTCGGCTCGCCGATCCATATGGAGGCTGCGCCGGTGACGATCCGCGTTGTTCCTGCCGGCCTCGGGCAACATACCGACGAAATCCTGGGCGAGCTCGGGCTGTCGGCTTTCGGAAAGGTGGCCTGATGCCGGTCAGCTTTTCGGTCGAGGATCACGTAGCCCGGGTCACCATCGACCGGCCGGAGGTTCTGAACGCGCTCGACCAGGTGGCCGAGGCCGAGATGGAGGCGATCTGGCAGCGCATCGAGGCCGATCGCTCGGTGCGCGTGGTGGTGCTGACAGGCGCCGGCGACCGCGCCTTCTGCACCGGCGCGGACATGCGCAATGTCGATCCCGAGCTGACCGGCCTTGCCTATTGGGCGGCCTCACGACCGGCGGGCTTCGGCGGCATTGCGTTGCGCCAGACACTCGACATCCCGGTTATCGCGCGCGTCAACGGCCATGCGGTCGGTGGCGGTTTCGAAATGGTGCTCGGCTGCGATCTCGTCGTTGCGGCCGAGCATGCGAGCTTCGGGTTGACCGAGCCACGCGTCGGCCGCTTGCCGCTCGACGGCGGCATGGTGCTGCTGCAGCGCCAGATCGCCCATCGCCACGCGCTCGGCATGCTGCTGACCGGGCGCCGGATCAAAGCGCAGGAAGCGCTCGGCTTCGGCCTCGTAAATGAAGTCGCAGCCAAGGAGGAGCTCGACGCCGCGGTCGATCGCTGGGTGCAGGATATCCTCGCCTGCGCGCCCCTTTCGCTGCGCGCGATCAAACAGGTCGCGCGCCGGACCGCCCATCTTTCGCCGACGGAGGCGCAGGCGCAGCGCCTGCCGGCCCTGGTCGCGGCTCTGCAATCGGCGGATTCGGACGAAGGCGTCCGCGCCTTCCGGGAGAAGCGAAAGCCCGTCTGGCAGGGTCGCTGAACCGGGAGGTCCGCCATGCCCTTCGTCATCACGGACGCCTGCATCGACATCAAGGACAAGGCTTGCCTCACAGCCTGTCCGGTCGACTGCATCTACGAAGGCGGCCGCACCCTCTATATCCAGCCGGACGAGTGCATCGATTGCGGCCTGTGCGAGACGGTCTGCCCGGTTGCGGCTATCCACGCCGATGACCGGCTGCCGCCCGGGCTTGCCGAATGGCCGGCGGTCAATCGCGAATTCTTCGGACCGGAGGTGACAGGCTGGGGCAAGCCCGGCGGCGCCGACTTGTCTTTGACGACGACGCGCGATCATCCCACGGTGGCGGCCTGGCCGAGGAAGGCCGCAAGCTGAGGATGCCCGGTCATGCATGCCGCTGCCCTGTTCTATTTCCGGGAGGTTGCGCGGCTGGGTTCGATCCGCCGCGCAGCAGCCCAGCTGAATGTCGCGGCGAGTGCTATCAATCGCCAGATTCTGAAGCTCGAGGACGAGTTCGGCGGTCCCCTCTTCGACAGGCTCCCAGCCGGAATGCGCCTGACCGTCGCAGGTACGTTGCTTCTGCAGCACGTCACCTCGACGATCGAAGCCTATGGGCAGGTTCGCGCGGCGATCGACGATCTTCGCGAAGCACGTTCGGGCCACGTCACGATCGCCGCGCTCGATTCCCTTCTGGTTGACTTCCTGCCGCGGGCATTGGCCCGGTTCGGGCGCGACTTTCCCGCGATCAACCACACCGTGCTCGCCACGCCGCCGGCCGAGATCGCCGGCATGGTCAGCAGCGGCGCAGTCGATATTGGTCTGACCTTTATCAGTCCGCTGTCGACCGCGAACGTCAATTTCATTGCAGAAGTTCCCGCGCCGATCGGGGTGGTCATGCCGGTTGATCATCCGCTGACCGCGCGCCTGAGCGTCAGCTTCGAGGAGGCTCTGTCCTATCCCGTGCTCGACCAGACCGGACCGTTGCCGCGCGGCGCCGACACCGACGCCGATTTCAGTCAGTTCAAGGCGATGCTCAAACCGAAGATCACCTCGAACTCGATTCAGATGATCCGAATCTGCATCGAGCTCGGACTCGGTATCGCCTTTTTCACCCGACTCGGCTTCCTGAAGGAAATCGAACAGGGCAAGATCGCATGGCGCCCCCTTTCTTCCCCCGGCGTGAACATGCTGCGCATCGGCATCATTACGGCAACCCACCGTTCGTTGCCGCCTCCAGCCGCCCAGCTCTCCAAGAGCTTGATGAACGATCTCCGGCAGCTCACGAACCACTGAGTTCAGGGGCGGGATGGAGGTGGTTGGCGCCAGTGCGCCAGGGCCCAAACTGATGACCCGTAGCTGACGGCGGCAGCGATGCAGACGGCGAGACAGTTGACGGCGCGGAGCCATCCTTCACGTCATCCAGAGCCTCTTGCGTCTCGAAATATATGTCGATAAATCTCGACATATGGAAATCACTCAAGTCATCCTCGCCCTGGCCGCGCTGGCTCAAAGCACCCGCCTTGACGTCTTCCGCTTGCTGGTGACCGCGGAGCCCGAGGGGCTGCCTGCCGGCGAGGTCGCCCGCCAGCTCGATGTTCCCCACAACACGATGTCCTCCCATCTGAGCATCCTCAGCCGGGCGGGTCTCGTCCGTTCCGAGCGGTTCAGTCGTTCCATCGTCTACCGCGCGGACCTCGACGCCCTTCGTGCGGTGCTCGCGTTCGTTCTCAAGGATTGCTGCGGCGGTCGCCCGGAGATCTGTGCGCCGCTTCTCGCCGAACTCAGCCCCTGCTGCCCGCCGAAGGTCACGACCGATGCCTGATCGCGTTCGCAACGTGCCGTTTATCCGCACGCACAATTCCGCTCGCCCGGAGGTGGCGTGATGGACGTCGTCATCTATCACAATCCGGCCTGTGGGACGTCCCGGAACACGCTGGGCTTGATCCGCAATGCGGGCGTCGAGCCGCACGTCATCGAATATCTGAAGACGCCGCCGACGCGGACGCTGCTCAAGCAGCTTCTCGACCGTGCGGGGCTGACTGTCCGGGAAATTCTGCGCGAGAAGGGCACGCCCTTCGCCGAGCTTGGCCTCGGCGATCCGGCCCTTTCCGACGAGGCCCTGCTCGATGCGATCGAAGCCCATCCCATCCTGATCAACCGGCCGCTGGTGGTGTCACCCAAGGGCGTGCGGCTGTGCCGCCCGTCCGAGGCCGTTATGCCCCTGCTGCCGCCCCAGCGCGGCGAGTTCCGCAAGGAGGACGGCGAGCTGGTCGTCGATGCCTGCGGTCGCCCCGTCGCGCTCGCCTGAGGTCATCATGTCCACCTTCGAACGCTACCTCACAGTGTGGGTCGCGCTGTGTATCGTCGTCGGTATCGCATTGGGGCACATCATGCCCGGCGTATTCCAGGCCATCGGTTCGGCCGAGATCGCCAAGGTCAACCTTCCGGTCGCGGTGCTGATCTGGCTGATGGTCATCCCGATGCTGCTGAAAATCGATTTTGCCGCGCTGGGGCAGGTCGGCCGGCACTGGCGCGGGATCGGCGTCACCCTCTTCATCAACTGGGCGGTAAAGCCGTTCTCGATGGCGGCGCTGGGCTGGATCTTCATCGCCTGGCTGTTCCGGCCGTGGCTGCCTGCCGATCAGATCGACAGCTACATCGCCGGCCTCATCATCCTGGCGGCAGCGCCGTGCACCGCCATGGTCTTCGTCTGGTCGAACCTGACCAAGGGCGAACCGCATTTCACACTGAGCCAGGTCGCGCTCAACGACGCGATCATGGTCATCGCCTTCGCGCCGATCGTCGGCCTGCTGCTGGGCTTGTCGGCGATCACCGTACCATGGGGAACGCTCGTTCTCTCGGTCGTCCTCTACATCGTCATTCCCGTGATCGTCGCGCAGGTCGTCCGCAGCCGCGTTCTGGCAAACGGCGGTCAGGCCACACTCGATAGGCTGCTCGGTCGCCTGGGGCCGATTTCCCTGGTTGCTCTGCTCGCCACCCTCGTCCTGCTCTTCGGCTTCCAGGGCAAACAGATTCTCGCCCAGCCGATGGTGATCGCGCTGCTGGCGGTGCCTGTCCTGATCCAGGTCTACCTCAATGCCGGGTTGGCCTACCTCCTGAACCGGATAGCCGGCGAGCAGCACTGCGTTGCGGGGCCGTCCGCGCTGATCGGTGCCTCAAACTTCTTCGAGCTCGCCGTCGCCGCCGCGATCAGCCTGTTCGGGTTCAATTCCGGGGCCGCGCTCGCCACGGTTGTCGGCGTCCTGATCGAGGTCCCGGTCATGCTGACCGTCGTCTGGATCGTGAATCGGTCTAAGGGCTGGTACGAACGCGGCATCGCGAGCGATCAGCTCCTGCCAACTCGGCGCGGCGCGCCGTGAGCTCGCCGTGAAAAGCACCGCCACGTCGGTTCATGGGCCTGATCCAGATGACGGCCCCACCGCGCGTCGAAGGCTCGTACTCATGAAATCTCTCCGCGATCAATCGACCGCATTCGGCGGCTGTGCCCTTGTCGGAACGCAGATCTGGGAGGCGCGACCGAAACAGGACTTCAAGCCCACAGCAACGCCGACGTCTTCAACACAATCGGTTCATTTCGGACTTTGACAACATCCGCTCCCGGGTGTTCTGGTGGCGAGCGATCCGACGGGTAAAAGTGGCCTTTTCTCTGGGTCCGGAAAGTTGGCTTTCGGGCAAGCTAGCTCGCGAGTTGGCTAAGGGACGACAAGGCCCTTTCCCGCGTCGAGAAAGCACGAAACGCAAAAAGGGGGATCGCGATGACACTCATCGGCTCAAGGTTGTGCGGGCTT
Organism: Allobosea sp. 05T438; assembly: GCF_056396025.1. Taxonomy (NCBI): domain Bacteria; kingdom Pseudomonadati; phylum Pseudomonadota; class Alphaproteobacteria; order Hyphomicrobiales; family Alloboseaceae; genus Allobosea; species Allobosea sp. 05T438. The sequence goes on along the minus strand of NZ_JBFTKQ010000013.1, from coordinate 64,292 downwards.
ACCTTGATGATGATGCTCGGACTTGGCGGCGGCTTGGCTGAAGCCGCCGATCTGTCGCCCCCGGTGCCGGCCGAGAAGCTGGTGCCGCCCCCGGCATGGACCTTCCGGTTCACGCCCTATGGCTGGCTCACATCGCTCAACGGCAACCAGACCGTGAAAGGGCGAAACGTGAAGGTCGATGCCAGCTTCGTTGATGTCATCGATGCCACACTCGGAGAGGGCGGAACCCTGATCGGCCTGATGGGCGATCTGGAGGCCCGCTACGGTCGGTTCTCTCTCTACGGCAATGTCGTCTGGTCCAAGATCGGTGTCGACCGCAGCGGCGCCACGACGCGCAGCGCCGCGCCCGGGATCGTGGGTGCGGTCGGCGCAGCTGCCGACGTCAAAGTCTCGATGGGAATCATCGAAGCGGGGGCGACCTATGAGGTGGCGCGCTTCGGATCGGTCAGCTTCGACGTCCTGGCCGGTGCGCGCTACTGGTATCAGCGGGCCAATCTGTCCTTCGATCTCGCCACGACGGTCGACATCGGCGATCTCAGTTTCGGCCGCAACGTGGCGGTCGCCCGCTCCGGCACTGTCGACTGGCTCGACGGCTTCGCCGGGGCGCGCATGCGGGTCGCGGTCGCGCCCGGTCAGGAACTCTTCCTGCGCGGCGACATCGGCGGCGGCGGCAGCAAGTTTTCGTGGCAGGGCATCGCCGGTTACGGCTTCGACTTCGCCGAGAAGAACGGCATCACCTATTCGGGCGTCATCGGTTACCGGGCGCTCTATGTCGACTATTCGCAAGGGGAAGGACGGCGGCGTTATGCCTTCGATATGCTTCAGCACGGACCGGTCGTCGGGCTGAGCCTGCGGTTCTAGGGCCCGGACTCACCGCCGGTAGCTGACCGCGGCGGCGAGACAGTCGACGGCGCGGTGGTCGCGGCGGGTCGCGATGCGCCTGAAGTCATTGAGACGGCAGCACATGCGCTCGATGGCGTTGCGGTCCAGGCAGAGCGCGGGCGAGAAGCGGTTCCTCCAGTGCCGGTCGGTCTTGGGCAGGGTGTTGGGCATCGTGCCGTTCTCCTCGACCGGGCGGCGGATGGTGTCGCTGTCGGAGCACCCGCCAAAGAAAAGCCGCGTGGAGCGGGATGCTTCGGCTATGACGATGAACTGGAACGAGGCTTGCCGCGACAAACGGAAAAATCGCGGGAGGTACCGTCTTGGATCAGACAGAGTTCCGTTGCGAGACTTGCTGGTCGCCACATGTTTCAATCCCGGACGACCTCAAGCCGGAGAGCCAGGTTCTCTGCGGTAGCTGTGGCGCCGCTATTGCCAAGTGGTCGGATTTCCGCGGGTCCATTTCACTGGTCGTGACCAATCAGGTGCGTGTTCCGCCGGCTACGGAATTGTTCCGGATGGTTGGCTGATCGACCATGAAAAAACTCATTCCGGCTCGTCTGAAGAAGCGCCTCCACGGGGTTTTCCTCGTCACGATCATGGTCCTCGGCGGCGCGCTGACGGTGGCTTGGTTCCTGTTTCTTGGCTGTGTGGCCTGGGAGATGCTGAGCTGGGTCCAATCGATCAGCGGAGCCTGAAACCGTCTCTAAGCTATTGATAGAGAAAGCGTGATCCGACCAGATCGCCTGGCACTCGGTCGGCTTACGCAACCGAAGATCCTCCAGGCGCGAAAAAACCGCCTGGGTGGGCTGATCGGTCGGACTATCGGAGGGCAGCCGAAGCTGCCCGGTGAGAACGACTTCGAATTGAGCGCTCCTGGCGTGCGTGTTAGCGTGCCAACTGCTCAGCTACAGGTTAGCCGGTGCGCCATGTATCAATTTTCGGCAGACGAATCCGAACTCGGCTGGTTCCTGAATTTCATCGCCTGGTGGTGTTCTCTCTTCGACTCTCAGGATATCGCAATAATAAAGACCGCTGCGGCGGTGGTGATCGCCGGCATACTTCTGTTGGTCGGCGCTTTCATGATTAAATTACTGGGCATGATCGTTGTGCGGGTATTCCGAATGTGACCGGCCTCGTGCCGATCACTATGAAGGCCTTTCCGAAAGGCGTCAGGGTCTCATTGGCCGATGCCTGCCGCCGATAAACGGAGAGGCTCGAGCGTCACTGCTATTCATGGGCTACCGGCGTCGTCGTCAGGCCGAAGCGTGAATCGGAGATTGGCCGTAGCGACGCCCCAAACGGCTCGAAATGTTCTCCATGACCGAGAATGGACTCGCCCGGAGTGCCGCGCTCAGAAGCAGTTTACGTTTTGGCCCTTCATCGTGCAGGTGCTGGTAATTCGCTCCTCGGCAGGAGGCGGCTCAAAGCTTCCTGCTGATCGAGGCACATAAGTCTGCCCGTCGCTTTGCATCGGATCGACGCCTGTCGACTCCGATACTCCGCCGAAGGCAGCGCATCCCGTGAGGAACAGACAGCATGCCGCCGCGAGAAACTTCTTCATACCGAGTGCTCCTTGTTGAAGCCGATCCTGCCGCGATGCGGGAGCGAAGTCACGGCTTCTTCTGGCGGCTATCTCTCTGACCCTGTCCTGACCGGCGGTACAAGCCCGCGGAGCAGCGGAGCGGAAGGGGCCTTTTGGTTAGCCCCTTCGACGCATAGTCGCGATGCCCAAACTGGGGATGGTCGGCCAGGGCGCCGGGTCGCTACCTTGTTGCGTCGCACAAATTTAGACGCGGCGCACAACAGGCTTTCGAATCCATCATGGCTAAACGAAACAGCGGATCTGTCCGGCGCCGGAAGGCATCTGTGCAGCGCAAGCAATGGAAAGCGGTTGTTTCAGCCTGGCAGCAGGGTGAACTCGACTGGCAACCCGCTTGGGGTCCCCCGCCAACCGATCCGGCTTGTCTTTGTCCGCAGGCTGTTCTGGCCGAGCTTGGCGTGGCATCTAAAGCAGCAGCCTGAGGCCAACATCGGCACATTGTGCGAGCAAGGGCGGCCTGCTCGACCCGTTGCAGCATCCCTAAAGCGAGCCCCCTGCACGGGGAGCCGTAGCTCGCCAGCACCTCTCTTTTTCACGCTATCTGCGATGGTCTGTAGCGAGCCGTCGGGCAGGGGGCGCCGAGGTCTTTCGCCTCCGCGCTAGCTCACAGGTATCGCTTTCGGCGGGGCCTGTCCCTGGCCAGCCGCGTAGCTCCTGCTCGCGGTTTTCGGTTCGGATCCAAATCTTCCTGGCGAGGCATCGTAGCCGATCTCTCGAGGCATTGCCGCATCAGGTATCAACGTCATGAGCCCGGTTGGGTATGACCCCTGGGAATGAGCCGTCTCGACGCTCGCACCATGGGCGCGAGCCCAACGGCTCGTCTACGCGCATGCGCTGTGCAACAGCCTGCTTCCGATCATCACCGCGGCGGGGCTCCATTTCGGACAACCCGCCGAGCCGGCTCCCGTGCGTTACGATTCGCGCAGCCTCAACGCGCGCGAAGGCCGCCGATGACCGTGCCGGCGATATACGAAGGAATGCCAGAGGTTTGCTTTCGATGGGGCGTGATTTCCATGCCATCGAGTTCCCCGCCTTGCACGTTAGGTTCATTATAGCGGATAGGTGTGGGCGCCCTCCAGATTGCTTTTGTTCGTAGATATAAACAGAATACTCATCTAAAGCGTTCGGTACCGAAGCACAAATGACGCTCTATTCGGCCTCCGTCGCCTCTATACCGAAAATTTTGGCGAGCTAAAATGCCGATTGACAATCCACCCGGTCGATGGGCCAATTCCGGTATATCGGAATAGCAAACACGTAGAAATTGCCTTTGCGATAGGTGGGGCCGGATGAATTACCGCTGGGACTGGTCGGTCCTGATACGGGAGCCTTTTGTCGATTGGCTGTGGAGCGGCCTGCTCCTGACTCTGGCGATCAGCATCATGAGCTGGGCCGTCGCGCTGGCGATTGGCATCGTCGCCGGCGTCGCCCGCAGCGCCCCGTCGCCGGTGGCTCGCTTGCTGGCCGGCATCTATATCGACGTGTTTCGCAGCGTGCCGCCGCTGGTCCAGCTGTTCCTCTGGTACTTCGTCCTGCCCGAGATCGTTCCCGACGCGGTCGGCCTGTGGTTGAAGCGTGATCTGCCCTATCCGGAGATCGTCACCGCGGTGATCGCGATCGGCCTGTTCGCCGGCGCGCGCGTGGCCGAGCAGGTTCGCGCAGGCATCGAGGCCGTCGGTGCGCCGCTGTTGCCGGCGGCTCTCGCGACCGGTCTGCGCCCGATGCAGGCCTATCGGCTGATCGCGCTGCCGCTCGGCCTGCGCGCCATCGTCGGGCCTCTGACTTCGGAATTCCTGATCACGATCAAACTGTCGTCGCTCAGCCTGACGATCGGTGTGCTCGAACTGACCGCGCAGAGCCGCCATGTCGAGAACTACACCTTCCAGGGCTTCGAAGCCTTCACCTTCGCGACCATCGGCTATCTCGTCATCGGCCTGTGCGCGACCGGACTCATGCGCCTCATCGATAATCGAATCGGCGGTGCCGCGTTGCGAAAGGCCACGGCGTGAGCGATTTCGACTGGGGGGTGATCGCCCGATCGTACGGTTTCCTCGCGGAGGGCATGGCGCTCAGCGCGCTGCTGGTGCTGGTCGCGACGCTGGGCGGGCTCGTCGTCGGCTTTGGGCTGGCGCTGATGCGGCTGTCGAAGCATCGGCTGATTTCCGTCCCCGCGGCCAGCTACGTCACGGTGATGCGCTCGTTGCCGCTGGTGCTGGTGCTGTTCTGGTTCTATTTCCTGATGCCGCTCGCCATTGGCCGGCCGGTCGGCTCGCTCACCTCGGCGCTGATCGCCTTCGTCCTGTTCGAGGCGGCGTTCTATTGCGAGATCATCCGCGCCGGAATCGGCAGCGTCCGCAAGGGCCAGAGCGATGCGGGGCTGGCGACTGGATTGCGCCGCTGGCAGGTGCTGCGGCTGATCGTGATGCCGCAGGCGATGCGGGCCATGGGGCCGCTGATCCTCAATCAGATCGTGATCGTCTTCCAGGATACGTCGCTGGTCTATGTCGTGTCGCTGCACGACTTCCTTACCGCCGCGAGCGTCGTCGCCTCGCGCGACGGGCGCGCGACCGAGATGTATTCGCTGGTTGCCGTCGTCTATCTGGTGATCTGCCTGTCGATCACGAAGGTTGCCGAGTTCTACAGGAGGAGGCGTCCGTCATGATCGTTCTGGACGACGTGCATAAGTTCTATGGCTCGCAGCAGATCCTCCGCGGTTGTTCGGCCGAAATTCGTCTCGGCGAGGTCGTGGTAGTCTGCGGGCCGTCGGGTTCCGGCAAAAGCACGCTGATCAAGTGCATCAATGGCCTGGTGCCTTTCGAACAGGGCACGATCACCGTCGACGGCGTCTCGGTCTCGTCGCCGAAAACGGATCTCCCGGCCCTGCGCTCGCGGATCGGCATGGTCTTCCAGAGTTTCGAGCTCTACCCGCACATGACCGCGCTGCAAAACGTCAGCCTGGCGCAGGTCCATGTGCTCGGGCGCTCGCAGAAGGAGGCCGATGCGCGTTCCGAAAAAATCCTGACGCGGGTCGGGCTCGGCGGCAAGCTCAGCAACCGCCCGTCTCAACTCTCCGGCGGGCAGCAGCAGCGCGTGTCGATCGCTCGCGCGCTGGCGATGAATCCGCAGGCGATGCTGTTCGACGAGCCGACCTCGGCGCTTGATCCCGAGATGATCAACGAGGTGCTCGAGGTTATGCAGGAACTCGCCCTCGAGGGCATGACCATGATCGTCGTCACCCATGAGATGGGCTTCGCCCAGCGTGTCGCGGACCGCGTTCTGTTCATGGATCGCGGAGAGATCGTCGAGGATACGCCCAAGGACCAGTTCTTCACTTCGCCTTCCTCGGAGCGGGCGAAGCAATTCCTGAAGCAGGTCCTGACGCACTGAGGGGCCAATGAGCGAGCTGAACGCCCCTCAGATCGGCCCGCTTCTCCAACGCCAACGCAAGGAGCGGGGTCTGACGTTGCAGCAGCTCTCCGCGCTATCGGGCGTTTCAAAATCGATGCTGTCGCAGATCGAGCGGGGGGAGGCCAATCCGACCTTTGCCGTGCTCTGGAGCCTGACGCGCGGACTGGGGATCGACTTCGTTGCGTTGCTGGGAGAGAGGCAGGCGACGGCGGGCGCCGACAACGCCATCGAGATGCTGTCACTGGAGCGCACGCCGACGATCCGCAGTGCCGACAGTTCCTGCCAGTTGCGCATCCTGAGTCCACCCAGCCTATCCGGCGATATCGAATGGTACGATGTCGAGATCGCGGCTGGCGGATGCCTCGACAGTTCGCCTCATGCTCCAGGAGCCGTCGAGCATTTCACGGCGCTCTCCGGCGAGTTCGTGATCGCCAGCGGGAGTTCCCGCCACCTGCTCAGGCAAGGTGAGACGGCGCGATATCCGGTCGATGTGGTGCATTCCATCAGCAATCCGCTGGAGAAGTCGTCGCGCGGCCTGATGGTGCTGCTCTATCGCAAGTCGTCGAAGGGCCGAAATGCCTTTTGAGACGCGAATATATCCGGGTTTCAGTTTCTCCGAAGCGGCGGGCCTCATTTTTGGCGGGCTGCCGTTCCTAGCAGAAGAGGCGATTTCATATGCGCGTTAGTATCTTGGGTGCGGGGGCGGCTGCCTGCGGTGCCGCCGCCCAGCTATCGGTCATGGGGCATGATCCGATGCTCTGGTCGCCGTCAGGCCGGAGCACGGAGGCGCTTGCAGCCGGCGCGCCGCTGCGCGCAACGGCCGCGATCGAAACCAGCTTCCACCCGCGCATCGCAGGCAATGCCGCGGAGGCCGTCGCCACTGCCGACGTCGTGATGCTCGCGATGCCGGGCTACGCCCACAAGATGGCGTTCGATGCGATCGCGCCTCATCTGAGGGAAGGGCAGCCCGTCATCATCAGCTCGCATGCCTCTTTCGGTGCGCTGTATCTTTCGCGATTGCTGGCAGCCCGAAAGATCCACGCGCCGATCATCGCATGGGGCACGACGCTGACGACCGGCCGCAAGGTTTCGCCGACCGAGGTCGCCGTGAATTCGCTGCGTTCGAAGATCGATCTCGCGACGGTGCCGCAGGACGCGTCGGCCGAAGCGCTGGCTCTGTGCACGTCTCTGTTCGGCGAGCGTTTCGTCCTCCGCGAAGGGCTGCTTGCGATCGCGCTGAGCAATCTCAACCCTCAGAACCATCTCGCGATTGCTCTGTTCAACCTGACCCGGATGGAGCGCGGCGAGAGCTGGGGCCAGGCGGAGAATGTCACGCCCGCGGTTGGGCGCGTGATGGAAGCGCTCGATGCTGAGCGGCTCGCCATCGCCGAAGCATTTGGCGTTTCGGTCAGGACGATCCACGAGCATTATGCCTATTCCTACCAGCTCCCGGTCGCCAGCATCGCGGAGATGAACGCCGAGCTGCACGGCCGCGGGAAGGGCGGTTTCGGCCCTGCGATGTTGGAGAGCCGCTATGTTCTCGAAGATGCGCCTTACGGATTGTTGCCGACCGTGCTGCTCGGACGGCTCATCGGGCGGCCGGCGACGTTGCACGAGGCGGGACTGACCCTGCTGTCGGCCGCTTATGGGCGCGACTTCACCCGCGAGAACGAACTGCTGCCCGCGCTCGGCTTCGACGTGATGACACGCGAGGAACTGGCCGCGCGGGCGAAGGACGGATTCTAGATACCGTCCTCCATCGAGGGCGGGCACCAGGCGAGCGATCGCAAAACGGGAGAGAGCTTATGAGATTCCATCTTTTCGCAGCTGCAGGCGCATTTCTGGCCCTGAATCTGGCGAGTTCGGCGGCCGGGGCCCAGGAGGTCGACGCGATTGTCAAGAAATTGCGCGACACCCAGACCATCACCATGGGCGTGCGCGAGGCGCTGTTTCCGTTCAGCTATCTCGACGACAACAAGAATCCGACGGGCTATGCGGTCGAGTTCTGCAAGCGCATCATCGACGACATCAAGACCGAGCTGAACCTGCCGGAGATCAAGATCAAATACGTGCCGATGACGATCCAGAATCGCCAGGCACTCGTCGCCAACGGAACGATCGATCTCGAATGCGAGGGAACGGTCAACACCTTCGGCCGCAACAAGCAGGTCGATTTCTCGTCGGTCAGCCACGTCTCGGCGAGCCAGCTCCTGGTTCTCAAGAGCTCGGGCATCAAGAACTATGACGACCTCAACGGAAAGATCGTCGCCGTGGCGACGGGAGGCACCAGCGAACCCGACCTCAAGAAGCTCGTGGCCGAGCGCAAGCTCAATCTGCGCGTCATCAATGTCGATGACCATGCCGCCGCCTTGATCGCTGTCGAAACCCGCAGGGCCGATGCCTATTTCAGCGACAACGGGGCGTTCTACGGGCTGATCAAGCAGTCGAAGAAGCCAGATGCGCTGGAGATCGTCGGCGACGAATATGGTTACGCGCCGCAGGGCTTCATGGTGCCCAAGCTCAATCCGACCATCCTCTGGATCGTCAATCACACGATGGGCAAGATGTTCAAGTCGGGCGAGGCCGAGGCCTTGTACATGAAGTGGTTCGGGCCGCTGGGGGCCCATGTCGGCCCGAAGTTGAAGGCGGCCTGGGCGACGCAATCCTACGCCGAGTGAACGCGGCGACCGTCGCCGGATAGAAGCCTAACCCGCCATGGTCCGCATGGCCGGCTAGGCTGCCAAATTCGGCGGCGCCGTCGCTCTCGGGACCTCAGAACAGCAGGGCATCGACATCATCGGAAGCCGGTTCCGCCGTCGATGCTTGCGCCGCCGTGTCCCAGACGGGGTCGATCACTCCACAATGGATCGTCCGTTCGATCGCCATCGTGTAATGCGGCCACACGGTGCCGTTCAGCCAGCCCCGCACGAGCTCGTTCATTTCAGCGGGGACGGCGGGCTTGTCGGAGGCCATCGCTGCAACCGCATGTGCGGCCGCCCCGATGGCTTCTCCCGTCGCGGCCGCGCCGGAGAAGCCGAGCCGGGCCTGATCGACGACCTTGCCGAAGGCCGCGCCTTCGCGCATCAGGCGGCTGAGCTCCAAAGCCAGCTCCGAGGCCGTCTCCTGCACGACGATGAGCGCGGTGCTCATCTCGCGATCAAGCGCGCCGAAATGTGCTGCATCGAGTCGATCCTGGCGTTTCAGCTCGCCCGCGGCCCGCTGCATCTGCTCGAAGATCGCCGGCAGGCGACTGGAGACGCTGGCGACGAGGTCGGCGGCGAGTTTCAGCTCGTGCGCGATGATGACCAGACTGCGGCCGTTGCTGCCGACGCGCGCGGCGCGCAGGCTGGCATTCGTACCGATGAGCACGATATTCGAGACGGTCGTGGCAAGCGCGTCGACTGTCTGCTGGGAAGTGTCGAGCAGCGCGGTCAACGCCTGTGCGACCTGGTCGGCGCCGGCGCGGGCGCTGTTGCACTTGCCCAGAAGCGCCGACGCGTGGGCGAGATCGGCCCCGAGCTGCGCCATGAAGGAGCCGGTATCCGCGCCGCCCGCCCCGTAGAGCGACCGGACGAGGTCGACAAGGTCCATGGTTTCGTCACGCAAGAGCAGCAGGTTCTGCTCGATCAGCTCGGCGTCCTCGCCGAGAGTGGCGGCGCTCGCCTCGAGCTGTGCCGCCTCGATCCTGAGCAGCAGGTCGCGGGCGTGGGACAGGGCCTCCGTCGGCAGCCCGTCGGCGGGGCGGCCGTCCTCCAGGGTCTCCGCCAAGTGCAGCCCCGCGGTCGCGTGCTCAAGCCGTTGACGGATGCTATCGCCGGATTGCAAGGCGACGATCGCCATCCCGGCCGCCATGGCGATCTTGCCGGAGCGCGCCGCCGCTTCGCTCGCGAGCGTCATGCCGCTGCGCTGCCGATCCTCGACCTCGGCCAGCGTGAGCGAGAGCTTGTCGGAGAGCGACGAGAGCGCAGCGCCATATTGCGTCTCGAATTCGCGCTGGGAAGCCAGCGCCGTGGCCAGCAACGCGCTCATCCGGTCGTGTTCGCGCGCGCAGGCCTCGATCGTACGCTGGGCCTGGGTCGTCAGCTCGAAGATCTCGTTGGCGAAGTCGCCGAAGTCGCGCCCCAGACCCTGAATCGAGATCGACTCGATGCGGGCGTAATGGGCGATGATCGTGATCAGCCGGATATGCTCGACCAGCTTCTCCCAAGTCTGGCCGGCGGCGGCGCTATGTACGGCAATGTCGACGAGGGAGCGCGTCTCCTCGGCCAGCGTCTGCCGTAGCGGGCGCAGATCGTCGGCGAGGCGTGCAAGCGCGGCGCCCGCCGTGATGATCCTGTCGCCGGAGAGCCGGCCGGAGAGGGCGCTCAACCGTTCCTGCAAGGTGTCGAAGAGGTTCAGCCCCTTCCCGAGATCGCGGCCCGCAACCGCGAAGGTCGCATCGACCGAGCCGGTGTGATCCTCCAATGACCTGATCAGCCGCATCAGACGTTCTGTTGGAGCGTTCATCGCATCCTCACGCAAGCCGCTACGCGGGACCGGCGGCGTTCACCGCCTGCGGCCACGCCATGATCTCCTGCGCGATGAGCGGGAGGCGCACGACGCGCTCGGCCGCGCCGAATTCGATCGCCTCCTTCGGCATGCCGAAAACGACCGAGCTCTCCTCATCCTGGGCCAGCGTCCGCGCCCCGGCTTTGCGCATTTCCAGGAGACCGCGTGCGCCGTCGTCGCCCATGCCGGTCATGATGATGCCAAGCGCGTTGCCGCCGGCGTACTGCGCCGCCGAGCGGAACAGCACGTCCACGGATGGGCGGTGACGCGAGACGTGAGGACCGTCCTTGATCGCGACACGATAATGCTGCCCCACCCGCTGCAGCAGCATGTGGCGATTGCCGGGCGCGATCAGAACGCGGCCGATCTTCATCTCGTCGCCGTCTTCCGCTTCCTTGATCTCCATGGCGCAGATGCCATCGAGCCGGCGCGCGAAGGCGGCCGTGAACTTCTCCGGCATGTGCTGGACGACGGCAATGCCGGGGCAATTGGCCGGCAGCGCCTCCAGCACTTCGCGCAACGTCTCGGTGCCGCCGGTGGAGATCCCGATGCAGGCGATGCGATCCGTGCGCGCATGGAACCGGCCGGAAAGCGGCGGAGGCATGATGACGTCGGCGGTGAGCTTCGCTTCGATCTGCATGACCGGCCGTGGGGCCCGAGGCCGCGGCTTGGCCTGCGCGGCGGCATGGACCGCATGGCGCAGCCGGTCGGCGGTCTCCAGCAGCGCGTTGCGGGTATCGATCCGCGGCTTGGCCAGCACCTCGACGGCCCCGCTTTCCAGCGCCTCGAACAGGGTGGGCGAGCCGGTGCCGGTCAGGGTCGAGCAGATGATCACCGGGATCGGCCGCTGCGCCATGATCTTGCGCAGGAAGGTCAGGCCGTCCATCCCCGGCATCTCGATGTCGAGGATCAGCACGTCCGGCACTTCGTTCTGCATGCGCCGGGTCGCCGCGTAGACATCGCCGGCCGTGCCCATCACCTCGATGCCGGGCGATTGCGACAGGATCGAGCTCAGCACCTGCCGCACCGAGGCGGAATCGTCGACGACGAGGACACGTATGGGCTTGCGCGTCATGCTGCGCTCCTCCCGAGGGCGGCCGGTTTCGCCTGGTAGACCGTCGGCGCGACCGAGTGGAGGCCGGGCACCCCGGCTCCCGCCATGGATTCGGAATGCCCCAGCAGGAGATAGCCTCCGGGACGCAGATGGGACACCAGCCGCGACAGCACTGCGGCCTGGGTCCGGCGGTCGAAGTAGATCAGCACGTTGCGGCAGAAGATGACATCGATGTCGCGATCGAAGGGGTAGGCTTCGTCCATCAGGTTCAGATGCTCGAAGCGGGCCCTGCGACGCAGCTCCGGAGCGATCCGCACCGTGTCCTGCGCCGGGTTGCGGGCGCGCATGAGATAGCGCTGCTGCAGTGGGGCCGGGATCGGCGAGACGAAGGAGGTCGGATAGATGGCGGTGCGTGCGGCGGCGAGAACCTGCGTCGAGATGTCGGTGCCGAGGATGGAAAAGCTCAGTTCGCCAGAGCTTCCGCGCGTGGCATTCGCGAGGTCCTGCAGCAGCATCGCGATGGTATAGGCCTCGGCGCCGATCGAGCAGGCAGCGCTCCAAATCTTGAGCCTGGTCGGACGGGGGCCGTGCAGGCGCCGGAGTGCGGGCACCGCCGTGTCGCACAGGAACGTGAAATGACTTGGCTCGCGGAAGAAGTCGGTCTTGTTCGTACTGACGCAGTCGATCAGGTGCACGTATTCCTTGTCCAGGCCGCCGCGTTCGAACAGCAGGTGCCCATAGTCCGCAAGGCTGCTCAAGCCGAGCGCGCGGACCCGCTTGCGCAGCCGACCTTCGACCATCGTGCGCTTGGTGCGCGGGAGCTTGATGCCGGCATTGCGCTCGACGAGGCTCGCGATGGCATTGAAATGCCGCTCCTTGAGATGGTCGCCCATGGGCTCTGTCGTCGCCGGGGCCGTCACGCGGCTTCGCTCGCGTCGACATGAGGGGGGACCCCGGCACCTGCCATGAGCCGTGCGAGGTCTAGGACGATGACGAAGGCTTCACCCTTGCGCCCGAGGCCGGCGATGTAGTGCGACTGCCAACGGCCTCCGACGTCGAGCGGCGCGTCGGTCTGCGCCGAATCGAGGCTCGTCACCTCGAAGACACGGTCGGCGACGAAACCGATGCCGAGAGTCCGGCCGTCCAGCGGCACGTCCAGAATGATGATCCGCGTCGCCTCCGTCGGCGCGACGCGCGGAAGGCCGAGCTTGGTGCGAAGATCGACGATCGGGAAGCCGGTGCCGCGCACGTCGATCATGCCGAGCAGGAAATCGGGGGCGTGCGGGAGCTTTGAGATCGGCCGCATGTCGAGGATCTCTCGCACATGCGCGATGTCGATGCCGAAGGACTCGCCGTCGATCCCGAGCGTCAGATATTGTGCGTTCTGGGTCAATGCCGTCTCCGCAGGGGGAAGTCGTCAGGCGCCGGCAGCCGGCGGGAAAGGCGGCTCCGCCGAAGCGGAGCGCCCGCTCGTCTTCAGGAGGCGCGGCGGAACTCTGCGTCCCGTGCATCGTGGGCGTCGTCGAGATCGAAGGAGAAGCCTCCGGAGGCCGCCTTCGCGTGAGGCTTGGCCGCAAGCGCCTTGCCGGCCGCTGGCTTGGCAACCTTCGGGGTGGAGGCGGCCTTCATCTTGCTCGCCTGCGCCTTGAGCTGCTCCACCGCGCGGTCCACACCGGTGCCGGCTGCATCGATCTTGAAGAAGGCGATGGCGGTCTGGAGCTGCTCGGCCTGAGCCGCGAGCTCTTCGGACGTCGCGGAGACTTCCTCCGAAGCCGCGGCGTTCTGCTGCGTCACCTTGTCGAGCTGCTGGATGGCCTGGTTGATCTGCGCGGAGCCGACATCCTGCTCGCGGCAAGCGGCGGTGATCTCCTCCACCAACTCGGCGGTCTTCTTGATGTCGGGGACGAGCTTGGCGAGCATGGAGCCGGCCTCCTGCGCGACCTTGACCGTATCGGTCGACAGCGTGCCGATATCGGCGGCGGCCGCCTGGCTGCGCTCGGCGAGCTTGCGGACCTCGGAGGCGACGACGGCGAAACCCTTGCCGTGCTCGCCCGCCCGGGCGGCCTCGACGGCCGCGTTGAGGGCGAGCAGGTCTGTCTGGCGCGCGATCTCCTGGATGATGGTGATCTTGGAGGCGATGGTCTGCATGGCGTCCACCGCCTTGCCGACCGCCATGCCCGAGGCCTCCGCGTCCTTGGCCGACTGGGCCGCGATCTGCTCGGTCTGGCTGGCGTTCTCGGCGTTCTGCTTCACATTCGCCGCCATCTCCTCCATCGAGGCCGAGGCCTCTTCGGTGGAGGAGGCCTGTTCCGTCGAGCCCTGCGAAAGCTGCTCGGCGCTGGCCGACAGCTCCTGCGAGCCGGCGGAGACGTTTTCGGCGGCGCGCAAAGCGTCGGACACGACCTCGCGCAGCCTCTCGACGGTGCCGTTCAATGCGGTCAGCAGGTCGCCGACCTCGTCATTGCTGCGGGCGCTCATCGTGCGGGTCAGATCGCCGGCGGCCACGGCATTGGCGAGGCCGACGGCGCCGGCGAGACCGCGGCTGATGCCGAGCGCCATCCAGGTCGCGACGACCATCGAGATCAGGGCCGAGATGGCGACGATCGCGATCAGCAGCATCTTGGCGAGGCTCGCCACTTCGGCCGCGTCGGCGCTGATCTCGCCCATCCGCTTTTCGGCGAAGGTGCTGTACTGATCCATGGCCGCGATCGTGGCGTTCAGCGCGTTGCGTCCGTCGCCCTTGCTGAGCTGCGTCGCCTTGATGTTCCCGCCTTCGCGCGCGACCTCGATGGCGCTCCTCATGGCCGTCTGCAACTGCTCGGACTGGGCTTCGAGAGACCCGATCGAGAGACCGGCCTCCTTCAGCGCGGACAGGGCCGATGCGGTGGCCGGGCGCAGGAGGTCCGTCTGGGTCAAAGCGGCCGCGCTGCGGGCGGCAAGTTCGCTTTCGGTGGTCGCCGTGAAGATCTCATAGGTCATCCGCAGCGCGCGAGCGGTCTGATAGCGCATCATCAGAACCTGGCGCGCCGCTGCCTCTTGCGCCGAGCCGCCTTGCTGAGCGAGATCGCGGGCGAGGCTGTCCAAAGCGGTGTTCTGGGCGTTCAGAGCAGGAAGACCGCGCGCGGTCCACAGAGCCTCGGCCTTGTTGCCGGAATTGAGCTTCGCCTGCCGGATGGTCTCGTCCTGAACCGTGTCGAGCGTCTTTCGGGTGCCGACGATCTTGTCGAGCAGCATCTTGCCCTGATCGCTGGCCTTCTGCTCGAGCTCGGCGATGATCTTGCCAGCTTTCTCCCGCCGTTGAAGAACATCGGCAGCGAAAGCCTCGATGTCCCGGCCTTCAGACGCCAGGATCACGTTCTTCTCGGAGCGGACCTGGCCTTCGAATTCCGCCTGAAGATCACCGAGCAGGCTGACCTGCTTGGCCTGCCGCAAGATGCGCTGCTGGGCCTCCTCCATCTCTGCCAGGCGATTGTAGGCAAGGCCCCCGGCGGTGACCGAAAGGGCGATGATGACGCCGAACGACGTCGCAAGCTTTGCTTTGATGGTGAATCGCATGTGTGGCCCCGATCTGCGTCGATTTATTTAAATCAATATGGTCGATATGCAGGGAATTATGATGAATTCGCCGTTCCATTTCGTGATGAATCGAATGTATTCAGGTCTCCAGCTCATGCCGAATCGTGGAGTCGCCTGGGTATCGTCTTGCGAGATCTCGGTGACCTCGTAGACTTTGTCGGCGATGATACCGAGCGTGACGGGGTCGCCGTCGATCTCGACCTCGATCACGACGATGCGGGTGTCGGGCGTGGCTTCGATCTGCGGCATCCCGAAGCGCTCGCGCAGATCGGCGAGCGGGATGATGTTGCCGCGGACATTGATCAGCCCGGGCAGATGCGGACGGGCTCCTGCGACGCGGGTCAGCGGGACCGGGTCGATGATCTCCCGGACCATCTCGGTCTCGATCGCGAAGATCTCCGGGCTGAGGCCGATCATCAGGGCTTTCATGGCGCCGCGCGAAGCGGGGCCCGGAGAGACGCCGGCCCGCATGGGGGGCGTTTGCGTCCGCATCATCACGCCGCCTCCGTCATCTTGCCCATTTCGGCCTGCGTTTGCCCCAGCCCGACGAGCTGGGCCACGTCGAGGATCAGCGCCGCCGAACCGTCGCCGAGAATGGTGGCGCCCGAGAACATCGTGACGTCGGCATGCAGCTTCGACAGCGACTTGATCACCGTCTGGTGGCTGCCGATGATCTGGTCGGCGACGAGGCCGACCCTGACCTCGCCGGTCGAGATGATGATGACCTTGGGATGTGGGTCCGGCTCGCCCACCGCGCCGAACTGCTCGCGCAGCCGCAAGAACGGGACGAGCTCTCCGCGCACGCTGAGGAAGCTGCGCGCCCTGGAGCGGTTCTCGTCGGCAGGGGTCAGCTCGATGCATTCCTCGACCGCCGAGAGCGGGATGATGTAGCGCCCCTCGCCGACCCGGATCAGCAGGCCATCGATGATGGCCAACGTCAGCGGCAGGCGCAGCGTCATGGACGAGCCATGGCCGGGGATGGTGGCCAGGTCGATCGACCCGCGCATGCCCTCGATGGTGCGCTTCACCACGTCCATGCCCACACCACGGCCGGACAGTGCCGAGACAGTCTGCGCCGTCGAGAAGCCGGGGTGAAAGAGGAGCTGATGGATGTCGTGTTCGGAGAGGCTGGCGCCGGCCTGGAGCAGTCCCTGCTCCTCCGCCTTGGCGCGGATGCGATCTGTGTCGAGGCCGCCGCCATCGTCCTGTACGGAGACCAGGACCTGGGCGCCGACATAGCGTGCGGAGAGCTCGATGCGGCCGCTCGCCGGCTTGCCGATCGCGGCACGGCGCTCGGGGCTTTCGATGCCGTGGTCGATGGCGTTGCGGATGAGGTGGACCAACGGGTCGGCGAGGCGCTCGATCATGGTCTTGTCCATCTCGGTATCCTCGCCGACCGTGACGAACTCGACAGGCTTGGCGAGGTCGCGCGAGAGATCGTGGACGAGACGCCGGAAACGCCCGAAGAGCGAGCCCATCGGCACCATGCGCACGCCCATGGTCGTATCGCGCAGGCCGGAGGCGAGCCTCTCGATCTCCTCGGCGATGGCCTTGATCGCAAGGTCTTCGCTGGCATGGGCCAGCTGGGACAGGCGAGCCTGGGCGATGACCAGCTCCCCGACACGGTCCATGAGTTCGTCGAGCCGTTCGGCCTGGACGCGCACGGTCGAGCTCTTGTCGTCCGCCCGGCGGTTGTATTCGGTCTTCCCGGCCGCCGGCTTGTCCGTGGC
Organism: Allobosea sp. 05T438; assembly: GCF_056396025.1. Lineage (NCBI taxonomy): Bacteria > Pseudomonadati > Pseudomonadota > Alphaproteobacteria > Hyphomicrobiales > Alloboseaceae > Allobosea > Allobosea sp. 05T438. The sequence continues at coordinate 47,494 of NZ_JBFTKQ010000013.1, read as the reverse complement.
TGCTGCCGAGGGGGTGGGCGTGACCAATGCGGGAGCTGCCGCCGCATCGCTGACGGCGCCGGACGCAGTCACCGTCCCCTGCGATGCGCCGGCGTCGAGCGGCGTGATCGCGAGCGTCATTTCGTCCCGCACGAACGTGAAGATGTCTTCGATCGCCTCACGCGGGCACGGAGCACTCAGTGCGACCCGCCAGCGGATGAAGCAGCCTTCCGGATCCAGCGCAGCAAGATCGGGCACATCGTCGAGATGGGCGGTGACCGAGCAGGGGCCGAGGTCGCGCAGTTGATCAAGCAGGTTGAGCGGATTGGTGCCGTTGCGCAGGACGTCCGGCAGGAAAGCGATGTCGATCAGCCAACCCGGCGCCAGATCAGGCGCGGTCGGCGCATTCGCCGCCGCCGGAGTGTCGCCGAGCCCTGCGACCAGGCGGTGCAATCCCGCTACGATAGCCTCACCGATGATCTCGTCTGTGGAGTCGGGATCCTCGATGAGGATCCGGATGTAGTCCTTGGCCGAGAGCGCGACGGTGACGATGTCATGGTTCGCCTCGATCCGGCCCTTGCGGATCAGGTCGAAGGCGGTTTCGAAATCATGGGTGAAGGCGGCAACGCGGTCGAAGCCGAACATTGCGCCGGAGCCTTTGATGGTATGCAAGGCCCTGAAGGCGGCATCGACGAGATGGCCTTCGCTTGGTCGCTGACCGAGGTCTAGCAGCACCGTCTCGAGCGTCTCGAGCAGTTCGGCGGCTTCCTGCCGAAAGATCTCTGCCGGATCGAGCTCGTGCATCAGCGCACCAGCTTGGCGACGACCGCGAGAAGCTGCTCGGGCTTGAAGGGCTTGGTGATCCAGCCCGTCGCGCCGGCAGCCTTGGCCTGTTGCTTGATCACTTCATTGGATTCGGTCGTCAGGAAGACGATCGGCACGCCGGTGAAGCTAGGGAGCGCCCGCATGCCGCGGATCATGTCCAGGCCGTTCATCACAGGCATGTTGAGATCGGTGATCACGAGGTCGAAGCGCTGCGCCTTCGCCTTGGCCAGCCCATCGGCGCCATCGCCAGCCTCGGCCACCTGGTGGCCGGCGCCGCCAAGGACGAGCTTGATCATCTGCCGAATGCTTGGAGAATCGTCCACCGTCAGAACGCTGGCCATAATCATCACTTTCCGGAAAGAAGGCGGGTGTTTACGCCAGTGAAACGCAGGTGCGGGCGAAGGCCGAAACAACGGCCGCGGAGGCCCCTTCGATCGTCAGCTGCAGCCCGCGCGCAGCGAAGCTGCAGCGGGCGCTGACGACGAGCTGAACGAAGGTGACGTCGGCGGCCTCGATGTTCGCGCAGTCGATTCCGGCGGGTTGGCCTGCGGCAAGCAGGTCGCGCATCCTCTCCGCGACGGCGCCTACGCCCCTGATCGAACAATCCGGCGGCATGCTGAGCCGAACCGGTGTTGCGATCGATTCCGGTATCGCCTGCGGCATACTCAGTGCTCTCCCAATGAAAACATCATCCGGATGCACATGTCTTACGAACTAGATTGATGACATATTAAGGGAGTTGCGACGAATATTATACAATTCTTTACGGTTATTCGCCGAGCGAGTCGTGCGTGCGCTCCCGGAGTCGCAGTGGAGTAGTTGCGTAACTCCGCGTTTACCATAGGTGCAATTTGGGCGTCGGAGCCGCCGGGGCTTCCCGTTTCGGTGGGCAACAGCATTCACCGTGCGCGACGAGTCTCTGACGGCAACTCGCCGAAAAGTCGGCGATACTGCGCGGCAAAATGACCGCGGTTGGCGAAGCCCCACCGGCGCGCGATCTCCTCTACCGAGCGTTGCGAATGCGGATCCTCGAGCTCGCGGCGCGCGCCGTGGAGCTTGGCGGCCTTGATGTATTCCTGCGGCGACGTCCGCAGGACCTTTCGGAAGCTCTGCTGCAACGTTCGAAGGCCAACCCCCGCCGCGTGGGCTACATCCTGGACCGTAATGTCCTCGTGAGCATGGGCGAGGATGTGGTCGACAGCTCGCCTGATCTGCAGGGGAGCATTCTGCGTGCCCCCGTGCGACATGCCCCGCGAGTAATTATGGGGAAGGTTTTCCAGCACCAGCGCGACCCAGCTCGATTGCAGGAAATCGGCGGCGCAGGGCGAGATCGCCGGAGTTCTGCCGCCCGACGATCCGGCGACGGTCGCAGCGAGAATCGCGGCAAGCACATAGCCCGTCCCCTTACGGATGTCGAAGCTGGTGGCGATCTGAAGCTGCTCATCGAGCCGGCGCCCAGCCAGTCTTTCCAAGAGCGGAACGATGTCATCGATCCGGACCTTGAACATGCAGAACTCGGTTCCCGCCAAGAAGGTCACTCGCCGCGCCAAGGAGGTGTTCAACGCAACTCCGTCGCCCCTGCGACAAGTCAGGAGCCCGTCTTGGACCTCCAGGCGCACATCCCCCGATAGGACAAAGATGGCGGTGATGTTGTCCGGGCAATCGACGAAGGCTCCTTCGAGGCTCTGCGACACCCTCGACAGCATGATCGTCGTGTTGGCGATCTTGATCGATAGGAGCTTGTTGCTACCGGATCTGTCCGCGTTTTCTTCAGTTCGAAAGTGATATCCCAATATGCGTTCGTATGATAAGATCAGATCCTCGGATTCAACTGCAGGAAGGTTGATATTGATGAATGTATTATTGATAATATCCACGTATATATCCTAAATACATATCAAATATATAAATTAATGCTCGATTCAAATTTGTAATTATTGAGTATTTCGTCAGGAGACATCCAAAATCGGCGCCTGATAATTTGTATTAAATATCGAAATTCGAGTAGTATGTGCATCACAATCCCGAGCGTGCGGGTGTATGCGCGCAGGTAAGCCTCCTCGTATTTGGCCGATTTCCGGATGCGCTCGACGAAGACGCTGTCGAGTCAGGCCCTTGCCGTGGAAGCGAATTTGATGCCGGGAGCGATCAGCAGGGCGATGAACTTACCGCCGGCAAGCCGCGGGCCTTGATGGCCCTTGAAGATTCAGGCCTGCCGAAGGGGGCATATCCTCCTCGACCGTCTCGACGCGGACGGCGACATCCATGGTGATCGCCAGCTGCCAAGCCAGCCTTGGCGGCTGACCAGTCGGCGACAGCCGGTGGATCGATGAGGCCCCGCGCCATGGGGATATGAATGAGGTCGCTACGCGCGGTCCTCCGGTCCATCGCCGGTTGGCGGTTCCGAGTTGATGGTTCCTGTCCCGCGCGCGGCCTCGCGCATTGCGCCTCCAAATGCGAAGACGCGGCTTGCGCGACAGAACCATGTTCCTTTGCGTTGCCCTGGACGACACCTCTTGGCAGACCTGCGCATACGCAGAAAAAGCGCTGTGACGGCGCGTCAAAATTTACCATTCCTGCGAATAGTCCGGGATGTTTAACGCCTCTCGGTGTCTTGCTGGCTATAGTCCGAGTCGCGCTGATAGACTTGGAAATAACTCGGCATGTGTGGTTTTGGCGGCTATTTCGGGACTGTCCCGGATGGAAGGACGCTCCTTGAGAGGATGACGGCCGCCATTGCGCATCGCGGCCCCGATGAGCAGGGGTTCTTCACTGCAAAAGCAGCCGGCCTCGGCCATGCGCGGCTGTCCGTCGTCGGGCTGGGCGATGGCCAGCAGCCCATGTCCGACGCAACGGGCCAGCTGACGATCGCCTTCAACGGCGAGATCTTCAACTATGTGGAACTGCGCGAGCAGCTTCGCGCCAAAGGCCGCCAGTTCCGGACAACCAGCGATACCGAAGTGATCCTGCATCTCTATGACGAGATGGGGGAGGATTGCGTCTCCATGCTCAATGGCGATTTCGCCTTTGCGATATGGGACGGCCGCCGCCGCCGCATGGTCCTGGCGCGCGACCGCATGGGAGTCCGGCCGCTCTTCTATACCCGGCGGGGCGAGCGTCTCTACTTCGCCTCGGAGGTCAAGGCGCTGCTCCAGGTCCCGGGCGTCGTGGCGGAGCTCGATACGGTCGCGCTCGACCAGATCTTCACGCTCTGGGCGCCGATCGCGCCGCGCACGGCCTTCCGCGACATCTACGAACTCGAACCCGCAAGCCTGATGATCGTGCAGGAGGGTAGCGTCTCGACGCGGTCCTATTGGAGTCTGGCCTATCCCGACCGGGACGCGCCATCCCGGCATCGGGACGAGCGCGCCGTGGCCGAGGAACTGCGCGCCCTGCTGACGGAGGCGACGCGTATCCGCATGCGCGCCGATGTGCCGGTCGGCTCCTATCTCTCGGGCGGCCTCGATTCCTCCATCACATCGGCGTTGGCGGCGGGCATGGCGCCGGGGGGGCTCAGAACCTTCTCGGTCACTTTCGACAGCGCTGAACATGACGAGAGCGCCTTCCAGCTCGAGATGGCCCGCGCGCTCGGCACGCATCATAGCGCCGTCGCCTGTGGGGAAGGCGATATCGCCGCCGTGTTTCCCGACGTCATCCGCTTCACCGAGCGCCCGATCCTCAGGACCGCCCCCGCGCCGCTCTACAAGCTCTCGCACCTCGTGCGCGAATCCGGCCTGAAAGTGGTACTGACCGGCGAAGGCGCCGACGAAATCTTTGCCGGCTACGACATTTTCAAGGAGGCCCGGGTTCGTCGCTTCTGCGCCAGGCAGCCCGGCTCCCGCATCCGGCCGCATCTGTTCCGCAAGCTCTACCCCTATCTGCCGGGGTTGAGGCAGCAATCGGCCGAATATCTGGCATCCTTCTTCGGGGCGGGCGGCACGGGGCTCGACGACCCGCTGTTCTCCCATCGCGCGCGGCTCGACGGCACGGCGGCGACGAAACTGTTCTTCTCGGGCGACCTGCGTGCGACATTGTCGGGATATGATGCGGCCGAGGACCTCGCCGCGCGGCTGCCCGAGGCTTTCGCCCGCTGGCACCCCCTGCACCAGGCGCAATATCTGGAAGCCCGCTTCCTTCTGCCCGGCTATATCCTGTCGAGCCAGGGCGACCGCATGGCGATGGCCCATGGCATCGAGGGCCGCTTTCCCTTCCTTGACCATCGTCTGGTCGAGTTCGCTGCCGGCCTTCCTCCCGAGATGAAGCTGAAGGGGCTCGTGGAGAAGCATATTCTTCGGGAAGCGACCAAGGATTTGCTGCCGCCTGCGATCGGCAGGCGACCCAAGCAACCCTATCGTGCACCGGACAGCCAATCCTTCGTCGGGGCGGGGGCGAGAGACTATGTCCGGACGGCGCTGAGCGAAGCCGAGATCGGCGCCGGCGGGCTCTTCAATCCGAAGGCGGTGGCAAAGCTGCATGAGAAATGCAGTCGCCACCCGGCCTCCGGCTTTCGCGACAATGCGGCCTTCGTCGGCATCCTGTCGACGCAACTCTGGCTGAAGGCCTTCACCGGCACAGGCAGCTGCAGCGCCAAGGCCGCCTGACACCATCCAAGAGAGGGAAAGACATGACAGATACGATCCGGGACGCCGTGAAGGCCTTTGTCATCGAGAACTTTTTGTTCGGCGACACCACCCACGCCATCGCCGATACGGACTCCCTCATCGAGAACGGCATCATCGACTCGACCGGCGTTCTGGAACTCGTGGCCTTCATCGAAGACCGTTACCAGATCACCGTCGCGGATGCCGATATCGTGCCGGCCAATCTCGATTCACTGGCGCGCATCACGGCCTTCATCGCATTGAAGACGGCATCGCTCGTCACGGCCTGACGGCTAGCAGCACAGGTCTTGGGTTCATGCGGGTCGAGCAATTCCTCATCACAAGCGCGGCCGCGCATGGCGCGAAGACGGCGCTCGTCACCGACCGGAAGCGGTTGCGCTATGACGAGCTGGACGACCTGTCGAACCGGCTCGCGGCTGCTCTCGCCGCGAATGGCGTGCAGCGCGGCGACCGCGTTCTCGTCTTCATGGATAATTGCTGGGAAGCCGTCGTCTCGATCTTCGCGGTTCTCAAGACGGGCGCGACCTTCAGCCCGATCAACGCCTCCACCAAGGTCGACAAGCTTGCTTATGTCATCGGCGATTGCGAGGCTGCGGCGATCCTGACCCAGGCGAAGCTGATGCCCGTCGTGACGCAGGCGCGTGCGCTGTCGGACGGACCGCTTTTCGTTGCGTCGACGCAGGCGCCATCGGGCCTTACGCCGGATGGCGCCGCCTCCTTCGAGGATTGTCTCGACGTCGCGCCCGGGTCCGTCAGTCATGGCGGGATCGACATCGACCTCGCCATGCTGATCTACACCTCGGGCTCCACCGGCCGCCCGAAGGGCGTGATGATGACGCATCGCAATATCGATGCTGCCGCGGAGTCGATCACCACCTATCTGCGCAACACCCCCGACGATGTCATTCTCAACGTCCTGCCTCTGGCTTTCGACTACGGCCTCTATCAGTTGCTGATGGCGATGCGGCTCGGTGCGACCCTCGTCCTCGAGAAATCCTTTGCCTTCCCGCAGGCGATTTTCGAGCGCATCCGCGCTGAGCAGGTCACCGGCTTCCCGCTCGTGCCGACGATGGCGGCGCTGATCCTGCAGATGCGCGATCTCGAACCGGGCTTCCTGCCGAGTTTGCGCTATATCTCGAACACCGCCGCGGCCCTGCCGCCCCCGCACATTGCCCGCTTGCGCGAACTCTTCCCCGGCGTGCGGATCTATTCCATGTATGGCCTGACCGAGTGCAAGCGCTGCACCTACCTGCCGCCGGAGGAACTGGACCGGCGGCCGGGTTCCGTCGGCATCGCCATCCCCAACACGGAAGCGATCGTCGTCGACGATGACGGCAACCGCGTGCCGCCCGGCGTGGCGGGGGAGCTGGTCATCCGTGGCCCGCATGTCATGCAGGGCTATTGGCGCAACGAAGTCGCGACTGCGCAGAGGCTGCGCTCTGGTCCGCATCCCTGGGAGAAGCGCCTCCATACCGGCGACCTGTTTCGGACGGATGAGGAAGGCTTCCTCTATTTCGTCGGCCGCAAGGACGACATCATCAAGACGCGCGGCGAAAAGGTCGCCCCGAAGGAAGTCGAAGCGGTGCTGCACGCGCATCCCGGCATCGCGGAAGCCGTGGTGACCGGCGTGCCGGACCCGGTGCTTGGCCACGCCATCGCCGCCGTCGTCGTGCTCTCGGACGAGGCCCTGAGCGAACGGGACATCATCCGCCACTGCGCCGCTCATCTCGAGGATTTCATGGTGCCGAAGCTCATCGAATTCCGCCATGAACTGCCGAAGACGGATACCGGAAAGGTCAGCCGAAGGCTGGCGGCCGAAACGCTGGGAGCGGCGGAATGAACATCTCGCCTGCCTCGAGCCGTCCTGCCTTCTCGGCTGAGACGCTGACGCTCGATGACGCCGCGGAAACCGACCGCATCGTGACCGGGCTGCGCGAGCAGTTGCGCGGCATGCGCAAGCGCGGGCTCGTGCTCGGTCTTTCCGGCGGCATCGATTCCAGCGTCTCGGTCGCGCTGGCAGTGCGCGCCGTCGGCGCGAAGAACGTCTTCTGCCTGTTCATGCCGGAAAGCGACTCCGATCCCGAGAGTCTCCGCCTCGGCCGAATGGTCGCCCAGACCTTCGGCGTCGAGGCGGTGGTGGAGGATATCGGGCCGACGCTGCAGGCGATGGACTGCTATGAGCGGCGCGATGCCTTCATCCGCGAGCTGGTGCCCGGTTACGGGCCTGGCTGGGCCTCGAAGATCGTCATCGCCAATTCGCTCGCAGGCGACGGCTACAACATCTCCTCGCTGGTGGTTCAGGATCCCGAAGGCCGCCAGATCAAGCTGCGCATGCCGCCAGCGGCCTATCTCGGCATCGTCGCTGCGACCAACATGAAGCAGCGCACGCGCAAGCAGGTCGAATACTATCACGCCGACCGGCTGAACTTCGCCGTGCTGGGTACGCCGAACCGGCTCGAATACGACCAGGGCTTCTTCGTGAAGAACGGCGACGGCGCCGCTGACGTCAAGCCGATCGCGCATCTCTACAAGAGCCAGGTCTATGCGCTCGCCGCCCATCTCGGCATTCCCGAGGAGATCCGCCGGCGACCGCCGACGACCGACACCTATTCCCTCGCGCAGACGCAGGAGGAGTTCTACTTCTCCCTGCCCTATGACCGCATGGATCTTTGCCTCTTCGGCCTCAACAACGGCATCTCGGCCGCAGAAGTCGGCGCCGCCGCGAAGCTGACGGCGGTCGAGGTCGAGCGGGTCTGGGCCGATATCGCGGCCAAGCGCAGGGCGACGCGCTATCTCCACCTTGGACCGCAACTCGTCCGCCCTGTCGCGGAAATCGCCGGCTGAGACCGGCGCCGAGGTTGGGCCTATCGTCGTCGTTGCGGAGCGCGGCGATCGACCAGGCGCCGGCTATTCGAACGGCTCCCCGGCCAGGCGATTCCAGTGTTCACCGGCCAGCCCGTTGAAGAAACCCTGCGCGTTCACGAACGCGTTCACCAACTCCTCGTCGCGCGAATGCACGACGGTCGAGGCGGGTTGGGTGAAGGCAACCCGCCGACCCAGCATCGCGGCCAGCAGGGCGGGCTGCGTCCGGCCGCGCAGACCGGCAGCGCCGCGCTGCGCCGCATGGCCGATCAGGCAGTCGATAACGGAACCAGCCTGCCCCGGCATAGCCAGAACCTGCAGGACGCGCGCGACCCGGCCCGGATGGGCATGGTAGAGGAAGGCGCCGATCGGAGCCCCGTTGGCGGAGGAGACGGATGCGAAGACCGCCTCGCCGTAGTCCGGCTTCCGGGACGCCTCTGCGAGGATGTGTGCGAGCTGCTCTTCGTTCCAGTCGGGGCGGAGGGCGAACTGCCGCGTCAGCGGCTCTATGAGGGCCGCAAAGCCGGCCCGATCGGTTTCGGTGACCTTGAGGCCCTTGCTGGTCCAGATCTCCGGAACTCCGGTCCAACGCAGCTCATTCTCCTGCATCCGTCCGCGCAGGTAGCGATCGAGCCCGCGCGCGAGCGGGTCGAACAAGCGGGCGGCGCCGATCCGTCTCGACGCCAGGTCGAGCACGAAGGCGGAGGGCCGGATCACCCGGAGCCAATCCAGGCTGTATTGGGGCAGGGCGACTCCGCGCAGTCTCGTCCACATCTGCGTCGACAGGGCGTTCGCGGTCTCGCTGAACGAGATGTCCTGCGGCCCGGCCAGGAATGTTCTGAGCAACCTTGCGCCGGCCATCGGGTTGTTCGCCCGCGGCTCGACCATCAGCGAACCGCAGATGGCAGCACGCAGCTTGCGAGGGCCATGGCTCATCGGCAGCACATTCACGCCGACAAAGCCGGAGATGTCACCTTCGCTCGCAACATGGACAAGCGACGCGATATCCGGATCGCACAGCGGAGCTTCGAGATACAGCCGGCGCAGATAGGCTTCGAGCGCCGGAGGAGGCGGTTTCCTGTCGTCCCGGAAGGTTCTTTGAAAGAGCCCGGCGACAGCCGGAATATCCGCGACCTGCAGGGGGCGAACCTGGCTCATGCTCAACCAGCCGAAGATGCGGTCGCGGGCGCGCCGTTCCGCAGTTTGCGAGCAAGCGCGACGCGCGGCATTCCGTCTTCGTCCGCGGCGAATGTCACGGGCTCATAGGCTTTGGTTCTGGTTATCAGCGCCGTGACCTGGCGGTCCTGCCCCTGCCCGAACTCGAACAGCAGCCAGCCGTCCGGCTTAAGGAAATCGACTGCGTCCCGGATCAGCCGCTGATGGATCGAGATGCCATAAGGCCCCCCGTCGAAGGCCTCGCGCGGCTCGGCTTCCAGCAGATGAGCACTCTCGCCTTCGAGGCGTGCGGTCGAGATATAAGGCGGGTTGCAGACGATCATGTCGGCCGCGCCGGCAAGCCCGTCCTCTGCCAGGGCGCCGAACAGATCGCCTTGCCGGATGGTGACACGGTCCTGAACGGCCAAGCGCTCGGCATTGCTCCGGGCCAGCGCAACCGTGCTGTCGGTCATGTCCGCCGCCCAGACACGGGCCGATGGAACTCCGGCTGCGATTGCCAGAGCAAGGTTGCCCGAGCCGCAGCACATGTCGATCACCGTGGAACCCGGAGCGCGATCGTGAAGGATCGCGATCGCGCGCCTTCCGAGCAGCTCGGTTTCCTGACGCGGCACGAGAACGCCAGGAGCAAGTTCCAGCGTCACGCTCATGAAACGATGCAGGCGAGGCTCGAAGCCGCCGGGTGGGGCAGATGCTTTGGGCGGCACGGCGGCTCCTCCGTCACTGGACGGGAATACATGCATGATGAACTATCGCGCTCCGGTAAACGGCCGCTGAAAAACCGCGACTGCTCGATTTACCGAGCGGAAGGGCTTCTTCCGACGGACCGACCCAAGGACCTGGAGCGTTTGATACGGACGGGGATCGCCGCGCCCCGCACTGCCCAAATCAGCTGCCGCGCAAGATCGGACCCGATGCCATTGTCAGGGAGGTCGCGAGCCAGAGCGTTCTGGGCCTATCGCGATGAGCGCTTGATATCCGGATAAGGTTCAAGCTGGCTCAGGAGCATTTTGCCGGACCTGGAGATCTGGCGCAGGCGTCTTGCATTCACGAAGGCCTCAAAGCTCCGGATCGGAAGTGCCTCGCTGAAATAGTAGCCTTGAGCCACGTCGGCACCTTCCTTCATCATGAAGGCCAGATCCTCCACCTGCTCGATGCCCTCGACAATGGTGCCGAAGCCCAGCGAGCGCGACAACGACAGAATCGTCCGGACGATCACCTGCTGTTCGACGCTCGCTCGCGCACCCTGAACCAGCGAACGATCGATCTTGAGCGTATCGAACTTCAGGCGGGCGAGCATCGAGAGATTGGAGTAGCCGGTTCCGAAATCGTCGATCGAGAAGCGGACGCCAAGCGCCCGCAATTGCCTCAGCTGTCTTTGAACAACGTCCGAAGCACGCATGGCCACGGACTCGGTCACCTCCAACTCGAGGCGCGAGGGCGGCACACCTGCCTTCAGGAGGCAGTTCTCCACCGAGATGGCAAAAGTCGGATCTTCCAGTTGCAGGACCGAGACATTGACCGAGATTCTGATCTCGCCCGCTTGGCGAAGCTCCTCTATCGCCCGCGCGAGGACAAATTGGCCGAGATCGGCGATCAAGCCTGCTTCTTCCGCGACGCTGATGAACTTTCCGGGAGGAATGGCGCCCCGCGAGGGATGCGCCCAACGCACCAGAGCCTCGGCCCCCACAACTCCGTTGTCGGCCAGAGAGATCATCGGCTGGTAGAAGACATCGAGCGAGCCGTCCCGCAATGCGGTTCGCAGGTCCTGCTCGAGCGCTCTCCGCTCATGCATGAGCTCCGCCGCTTCCGCGGTGAAGAACGCGAAAGAGTTCCGCCCCTTCCGTTTGGCTTCGTACATCGCAACATCGGCGTTGACGAGAAGTTCGTCATATCTGACGCCGTCCCGGCCGGAGATCGCAATTCCGATACTTGCTCCGATCGTCATATGGGTGCGATCGATGACGTAATTCTCGCTCAATCTCTGGATCAGAGCTTCTGCACAAGCACGGAGGCCATCAACGGTCAGCGGCCCGCTCAGAATGATCAGGAACTCGTCACCGCTCAAGCGCCCGGCCGAGAAATGACGGAAGTCTCCAGCCTCCTGCCGCTCCTCGAAGAACTGCTTGAGGCGAGAGGCCAACTGCCGAAGCAGAACGTCGCCTGTCTTGTGGCCGAACGTGTCGTTGATCGATTTGAAGCGGTCGACGTCGATGAAGAAGAAGGCCACGACATCCTTGCCGCTCAGCAAGGTGCTCATCCCCTCGATGCGGATCTTCTCCCGGTTGGCGAGCTCCGTCATCTGGTCGAAGAAGGCGAGCTGCCGGATGCGGCCAAGGCTCTCGCGAAGGTTCGAGAGCATCACTTCGAAGGCTTGCCCGAGGCTGCGCACCTCGCCGATACCGGATGCGTTGAACGGGATATCGAGGTCGCCGCGCGCCACCGACGTCGCGGCGGACGCCAATTGAGGCAGACCGCGGGTGGCGCGCTTGACGCTGATCAAGACCACCAGCACCAGCACGCCGAGCGCGCCAGCAGCAAGAAACAGGAACCATCGAAACAGGGTGCCGGCCTGACGCTCGCTGATGCGCTGCAGTTCATTCTGCGTTTCCTCGACCTGCGCGGCATCGACATGGACACAGACCAGAAGGCCGAGTTGATCGGGGACGCAACGCGCCACGCGCCTGCTCCCGTCCATCGTGAGCAGACCGTCAGGTGTTTGCGAAGCGGCTGGCTTGAGGCCGACCGGCGGCTCACCGCCGGCGGAGATGATCTTGTCGCCATCCACGACAGCGACGCCGGCCTGCACAATTCCGGCGAAGAGCTCGAGAGTTTTCTCCGAAGGGGCTAGCGTTCTCAGACCCACCAGCGCTCCCGCCACATCGCCGAAGTCGTCAAAGACGGGTTCGATCGCGAGATGTGCGATGGTTCGGCCTTGCGGGAGCCCTACCGCGGCATTGAAGCTTTCCGACACCCGGTACGTTGCGTGATGAGACCATCGGACCAGGCGGCGATTGTCCTTGAAGATCGAAGTGATGGCCTCCTTGACGCCAAGTGCCGAGAGAGCTTCTGAAGCGGCGAGCAGGTCTGACACGCGGCTGCCGCCGATGACGGAGCCGGTCGCATCGGCGACGAGCAAAGCGTCGAGTTCGCCGGTGACGCTGGCGGGAGCCAGCAACTCCTGAATGGCCACATGATTGGCGGAATCGACTGCCTTCACGATGTCGAGCCGCTGGGCGAGATACCGCGTTTGCCGACTCGCTTCGCCGAGCAGCACCGAGACGCGCGCCTGGGCGAGCAAGGCTTCGGCGTCGAGCCTGCGCGCGATCTGCTGGCGGGACAGCTGTGCCAGCGCATGCGCCTGTTCGACGGCATCCTCACTGAGGCGCAACAGGGCAACGAGCCCAACAACAGCAAAGGTTCCGGCTCCCGTCACCATGACCACGAAGGCAAGATGGGTTCCGATATGAGCCGTCGAAATCCAATCACGCCAAGCTGAGCGCAGGCGCCACCTCCGGGCGCCCATGGACCTTAATACATGGCGCAGGGAACGCCCATCCGTGCGGCCAGGTTTATCGATCTGCCTGGCGCTGGCCTGATCCTGCGGCACGAAGCCCACTCCACGACGGAAATTTTTCGTCCATCCTGGCAGCAACCATTGAAGCTTACGTAAATTCAAAACTAGAAGAAAAATCCTATCATTTTTACGTTTTCGGTTAGAAATTGTTCATGCGGTCATGGCAATTCTGATCATCCTTTAGCGGAAGATTTTATCGATCTATGACATCCCGCTCGACTGCATTGATCTTTGGTCTTCTGGCTCTCTGCAATCCCGTCAGGGCCGACGAGCTGATCGTGGTCGGCACGGGGGATGGCGTGGAGATGCTTCAGGCCGTCGCCAAGCGCTTCCGGGACGTCGAACCGACCATAGAGGTCAAGATTCCTCCCAGTATCGGCTCGGGCGGCGGCATTGCCGCGGTCGGCTCCGGAACGGCGAAGCTGGCCCGCGTCGCCCGTGTGCTCACCGATGCCGAGCGAGCACGCGGCTTGATCTACGTGCCGGTGGCCAAGATATCCTGCGCCTTCTTCGTTCATCCCAGCGCTGGCGTTACGCAGCTGAGCGGAGAGCAATTGACGGGCATCTATGCGGGCCGGATTTCCAACTGGAAGGACGTCGGCGGAGCCGACCAGCGTATCCGCGTCGTCCGGCGCGAAGAGGCGGACAGCACGCTCACGACCTTGCGGGCTACCATGCCGGGTTGGCGAAACCTCGAGATCACCGAACGCTCGAAGACGGCGACGTCGACACAGGAGGCCGTCGAGACGGTTCGCCTGACGGAGGGCACGATCGGTTTCGGGCCGTATAGCCGGCTTCTCGACATCGGCACACAGGTGCTGAAGGTCGACGGCCTCCATCCGTTGGATCCGCGCTATTCGAGCAGCGGTGAAATAGCCTATGTCTACAAGGAAGGAGCGCTGACGCCGGAGGCGGAGAAGTTCATCGCCTTCACCCGCATCCCAGATGCGGGCAGCGTGATCCGGGAGTTTGGCGCCATTCCGACAGCGCCCTGAGCGCGGCGAGACAGCGCTGCTTCAGGGGCGGAGGTTTTCAGTCGACTGGGTCTGCGGCGCCTTGGGCCAGTTTGCAGAGCGCGCAAAGAAGAAGCCCGCGATCCTGTCCCTGATCGTCCGCTTTGCCACCGAGGCTACGAATGGGTCGGCGTAGCAGGTCGTGCCGGCAGCCTCGCAACGCGCCTGCACCGCCGCCACCATCTCGAAGGAGCCGGCGACGTAGACCGTGTCATCCGGCCGGAGCGCCGGCATATGATCGGTGGGCCGACCACTCAGGATGCCGGCTGCCTTGGCGCCGCTGCTGGTGGGCATGATGCTGGCGACGCCGGTTTCAGCCAACCAGGCCAGCGAGTCGGCCATGTAGAGATTGCGGGGGTCGCGCGCACCGACGATCACGACCATCTCCCTTGACGGCTCCCGGTAACGCGCTGCGCGGGCTATGGCCCAGATGGGAGCCCAGCCGGTGCCGGCAGCAACCAGAACGATACGCCCGGCGCCAGTCCGATGGAATGCACTGCCGTAAGGCCCCTGCACGGTCACCTTGTGCCCTGGGCGGATGCGTGTGCCGAGGTCCGGCGATACGACCCCGCCGACCTGCCGGCGGATCTGCAGGATCAGCTCATTGCGCTCCCCGGTTCCGTCGGTGCGCAAGGTCGGGCTGTAGTCGCGGCTCGGGTACCCGTTGAATTTGCATTTGACGTATTGGCCCGGGAGGTAGGTGAAATCCCTCCTGAGCAGGAGCGTGGCTTCGATGATGTCGGGTGAGAGCGGGCGAATGGCCGAGACTGTTGCGGCCAGCTTCCGAACCTCGGGAACCGCATCGAACTGGAGGACGGCGTCGCCGATCACGCGGGCCTGGCAAGCCAACACCGTATCGCCCTGTTGCGTTCCCTGCGCATCGACTTCGCCAGCATAGACCCGGACGCGGCAGGTCTCGCACTGGCCTGTGCAGCAATCATGCGGAATCAGGATGCCCGCGCCCATGGCCGCTTCGAGCAGGCTGTCGCCCCGCGAGACCGCGGCTGCTTTGCCATTCACGACGAGGGAAACCTGCTTAGCCATGGCCTGCTCTGTTTGCGGTGCTGATCGAGGCGACCTGCCCTGGCTGGATCGCCGCGCGTCCTATCGGATGCGAGGTGGCGATCCAGGCCTTTGTGTGAGCGCCTTCTCCGAAAAGTGTCCCGCTGCCTTAGCGCAGCTTGAGGGTGACGGGGCGAACGTGCCGCGTATGCCGCGTCTGCGTGTGGTCGAACACTGCCACCCAAAGATAAACGGGCGTTCCAGGCTCGAAATCGACATCGTAGGCACTGCCCGTTTTGAGATCGCGCGAGGCTTCCAGGGTCCAGTACCCATCCTTCCAGCGCGCTCCGGCACGGATCTGGGCGCGATCTCCTTCATAGGCTCCCAGGATCACCACGCCGGGCATGACGGTGCCGACCGGTATGCGTGCATCGGCCTCCGCGCTGTAGGGGGCGCTGTCGGTCTCGGTCAGCCACCACCGGGTGCCCTCATCATGAATCAGCTCGGGGTTCTTTGCGTCGAACCGGCCAAGAGCGGCCATGGTCGCGGCGGGATCGTTGGGCAACCGTTTCGGCGTGACGGGGCCCGCATAGCCGCCAGGCCCTTCGAAGCCGAAATTATAGCTGTAGAAGGCTCGGCCGGGATCGTTCCAGTACCCCCCTTGGTAACGTGCCCGCTTGGCCGCCTCGTCGGCCGTGGGCTCGCGCGGGGGGCCGATATATTGATCATCCATGTAGCCAAGCAGGCCGCCGCGGGAGGCCTTCCATTGCCACATGTCGATGACCGACCCATCGCCGGTGTAATGGAGGCCTCGCTGATTGAGCGAAGAGGGCTTGTCGTCGAGCGGCTTCGGGCCGAGATGGGTCGCGCCGCCGGCTCCAAAGCCATCCGAGCGCGAGAAGATGACAGCGAACTTGTCCTCGTAGAAATCGACCACATCGGCTTCGCCGGCATGCGTGCCGACGACATGCCAGCCATCCTGCTGCTTGAGCAGGGGAAGCCGGGCGAGCGAGCGCGTCGGGTCTTGCCAGCGGAACGCAAAATAGATCTTGGCGCCATCGTGCACGGCGCGGATTTCGACGGTCGACTCGCCCGATCCGCCGAGATTGGCCCCCTGCTGCGTCCTGACCCGAACCGGCCGCGCGTTGCGCCAGACGTCTTCGTCGAGCACTCCATCCAGCGTCGGCGGGGTTCGCGCCTGCCCGACGACCAGTTCGTCGCGGCTACCGAAATCGAGCCCGACCGCAGCGGCGGTGACCGGGATTGCGATAACGGTGGCCATCAGCAAAGGCCGCTGGCTGCGTCGCCCCGCTGCCGGCATGAGCCGGGCCGGCCTGAAGATCCGGAGCAGCTGGCGCCAGCCGCCATAGCCGAAATGCGACAGGATGTGGACGAGCGTATAGGCGAGCATGCTCATCGCCGCCGTCACATGGACGGAAACAACCCAACCGCCGAAGCCGAGATATAGCAGGATGCCCGTCACGGTGAGCACGACGACGAGGGCATAGAGCAGCCAATGGAGCAGGATGTTCGCGCTCATCCAGCGCAGCTTTGACGTGGTGGCCATCCGCCACATCTTCAGCCGCCGAAGAGCGACGCGATTGCCGAGGCCGCTGAGCGCCATATAGGCGAGATAGGCCGTCGATGCCCCGAATAGCGTGAGGCCGGCGATGATATGGACGCTCCAGATCTCGCCCTGCGGCAAGATCGGCGCCATCCATCGCGAAATCACGGCATCGAGCGCATCGGCGGAAATGCGCAATCCGGTGGCGAGGCTCACCATCACGGCTCCCACCGTCAGCCAATGCAGCAGCAGCGTGCCCACATCGGTTGATGGCCAACTCGCTTCCGACGGGGTTTGCCGGTTCGGTGTCTCCCGTGCGGCGGTTGACGTAAGCTGGGCCTCGCGCACTCGCGGCCTTTCGGCCGAGTCCGTAAGCTCCACGTTCGACCCGGTCATGATCAACCTCGATCTGGCAGGACGCGTCGACATGAAGCCCCCCGACTGCATGGTTAATGAAACTTAACTGCGTTCTGGGGGCAAGCTCGTCATCGGGCTAGCCACAGCGACTGTTGATCCGTCTCGAACGTCGCAGGGCGTTGCCGCGGACTCGAGCGGGATGGCGCCTGAATGCGAGCAAGCCATCGATCTAATGTTGGGCGGGCAAAAGAGGGCTCAACCGCGCCTTACGAAAAGGCTTGCGCCAGTCAGCGTCCGAAGGGCGAGGGCAGGGGGGCGGTATGATGCAGACGGCGAAGCCCGGCGCCGCGTGTGCCTGGCATCAAGAGCAAAGCGGCACGGCGCAAGCGCACCCGCTCCGCTCATTGCCCTCAGCTGGCCAGCCCGGAGTGACGCTTCACAAAAGCATAGGCCCTGGCCCAGGCGCCTGCGTTGGCTTCTGCATTCGCGGCGGGCGTTCCGCCCATGGTCGAAGAGGTCCCGTTCATCGGGTGGCGATGGGAGATGCGCGTGGCCGGGGTGTAGGGGAACAGGATGGAATGCCCGGCTTCGGGCCAATTCTCCCAGACGACCTCATGCGGATGGCCGGCAGCCATCAGGCTCGACTGCACGATGAGGGAATAGAGGTCCGAGGGCCAGGCACCGTCATCCCCGCCTGAGAGCAGCAGCACCGGGCCGGCAATCCGCTCGACCGGAATCCGTGCGCGCGCCATTGCGCAGGGATCACCGAGCGCCGTGCGCATCGCATCGGCATTGCGGCGCACACCCGCGGCTTCGTCAGAAGGTTTCCAGCTCGCCGTG
This sequence comes from Allobosea sp. 05T438, assembly GCF_056396025.1. Classification (NCBI taxonomy): domain Bacteria; kingdom Pseudomonadati; phylum Pseudomonadota; class Alphaproteobacteria; order Hyphomicrobiales; family Alloboseaceae; genus Allobosea; species Allobosea sp. 05T438. The sequence goes on along the minus strand of NZ_JBFTKQ010000013.1, from coordinate 29,680 downwards.
GCATTGCCCTGCCATTGATGGACGAGCGGCTTGCCATCCAGCGTCCAGCAGGGGCCGTCGCGGCCGAGTCCCGGAGCAGGGTCGGAGGCAGCCTGCCCGCCATGGACGAAGGCGCTCGGCACATAGCCCAGCACCGCCGATACCTTTTCGGGAAAGGTCGAGCCCAGCAGCAGCGCGAGCTCGCCGCCGCGTGATTGCCCGGCGACCGCGACGAAATCGTTCTTCGGGCGCACCGCGGCGCGCAGCCAGTCGAGTCCTCCAGCGAAATATTCAAGCGGCGTGTTCGAGATGTATTTCGGCAGGCCGGGCGCGCCGAAATAGCCGAGCGCCAGTGCCGCGACGCCACGCGAGGCCCAGAGCGCCGCGCGCGGTTCGTTGATGCCGCCGCCGGAGCCGTTGAGGATCATGATCGCCGGGTGCGGCCCATCCCCCGCCGGCAGGAAGAGCGTGCCGACGAGCCCATCCTCTGACACGGGCCGGCGCGCGACACCCTCGGCCATCAGAACCTGAGTGAAGCCAGCCGAGGCAACGGGCTTGCCGCCGAGGCGGGCGGAGAGCGTCGTCTCCAGCGGACGGGCCATGTCGGGATGGAACAGGTCGCCGGTCCCGGTCTGGGCCCAGATCAGCCCCATTGGCTCGACGCCGGCATAGTCGCCGCGCAACGGCGCATCCCGCATCAGGTCGACGGTCCCATCGGCCCCGGCGATGAAGACCGCCTCTGCCCGCCAGAGCTGGTCTCCCCGCAGCGTTTCCGCTGCGAGAATCACCTCGGCGCCCGCCGGCAACCCGGAGAGGGCAATCCGGCGGGGCACGTCGATCAGTTCGACGGCGGGCTCGACGATCAGCGCGACGGCCATGGCTGCGACCGTCACTTCGCCTTGCTGACCTGCATGGCGACGGTACGGTCACTGTTCCAGGGCACGACCTTGAGGTCCGGCCGGCTCGCCCAGATGTTCTTGTAATGGTAGAGCGGGATGATCCCGGCATCGTCCATCACCACCTTGACGGCGTCTTTGATGATCGCTTCGCGCTTGGCATCGTCGAATTCGGCGCCGGCCTTGGCGAGCGCCTCGTCCAGCCTGGGATTGCTGTAGCGGCCCCAGTTCGAGGCGCCGAGCCCCTTCGCCGGATCGACGGTCGCCAGGATCGAGGTCATGGCATAGGTGCCCTCGCCGGTGCCGTTGCCCCAGCCGATGATGCTCATCGCGTATTCGTTCTTGTTGGCGCCGCCGACATAGACCGAGAAGGGCACGACCTCGACCTGGGTCTCGACGCCGATGCGGGTCCAGAACTGGGCGACGGCCTGCGCGGTCTCGGGCGCCAGCGGATAGCGCTCGCCCGGCACATGCATGGTCAGTTTGAAGCCGTTGGGATAGCCGGCCTCGGCCAGGAGAGCCTTCGCCTTGTTCGGATCGACCGCGATCTTGGCGTAGTCGGGATTGTAGCCGAAGGTGCCTTCCGGCATCCACTGCGTCGCGACCGTCACGCCGCCTCGCGCGACACGGTCGGCGATCGCCTCGCGGTTGATCGCCATGTTGAGCGCCTGGCGGACACGCGCGTCGAGCAGCGGGTTCTTGTCGAGCGGCTTGCCGGCCTTGTCCGTGAGGAATTTCGACGGTGCGGGATTGAAGCTCGGCTGCAGGATCAGCGCGCGCAGACCGGGATAGGACCAGACCTTGACCTTGGGGTTTTTCTCCAACTTCTCGATGTCGGAGAACGAGACCTTGTCGATCACGTCGACATCGCCCGACAGCAGCGCCGCGGTGCGCGCCGCCGGATTGGCGATATAGCGGTAGCTGACCTTGTCCCACTCGGCCTTCTCGCCCCAGTAGGTGTCGTTGCGCTTCATCTCGACGCGGTCGCCGGGCGTGTAGCTGACGAAGGCATAGGGGCCGTCGACCACCATTGCCTTGCCGCTGTTGTAGTCGTCGGTCGTCGCCTTCTGGCCGATATGCTTGCTGACGATGTAGATGCTGGAGATGTTGATCGGCAGCAGCGGGTCCGGCTCCTTGGTGGTGATCACCAGCGTATGCGGGTCCTTGACCTCGACCTTGGCGACACTGCGCAGGAAGCTCTTGAAGCTCGCTGCAGAGCCCGGCACGTTCTGGGCGCGCTCGTAGGAAAAGGCGATGTCCTCGGCTGTCACCGGCTGGCCGTCGGTCCAGACCGCCTTGTCGCGGATCTTGAATTCCCAGGTGGTGGGCGAGGTGTTCTTCCAGGCCGAGGCGAGGCCGGGGGCCAGGCCGCCGATCGTCTTCTGCGCGACGATGGCGGGCCAGAAATGCTGCGCCACCGAATGGTCGCCGGCATAGTTGTTGAGCTGGGGATCGATGGCCGAGACCGGATCGGCGAAGCCGATGCGCAGATCGTCCGCCCGGGCGGTCCCCGCGGCGACGATCAGTGCCGCGGACAGGGCAAGCCTACTCAGTTTGGTCATGCGATCTCTCCTGTTTGCGCGCGGGCTGGAACCGCGGAAGCGTCGTTGAGGTGGCAGGCGGAACGGTGGCTCGGCGCGATCGCGCGCAGGACGGGCTTTTCGACACGGCAGCGCTCGAAGGCGGCCGGGCAGCGCGGGTGGAAATGGCAGCCGGGCGGCGGCGCGGCCGGGCTCGGGATCTCGCCCTTCACCGGCGCATAGACGCGCCGCCGCTGCTTCAGGTTGGGGATCTCCGCCAGCAGCCCGCGCGTATAGGGGTGGTTGGGACTGCCGAAGAACCGAGCGGCGGGCGCGTCCTCGACGATGCGACCGAGATACATGATGACGACGCGGTCGGCGATGTGCTGCACCACGCGCAGATCGTGGCTGATGAAGAGATAGGTCAGGTCGAGATCGCGTCGCAGCTCCATGAACAGGTTCAGGATCTGAGCCTGGATCGAGACGTCGAGCGAGGCAACCGACTCGTCGCAGACCAGGAAGCGCGGCTGCATGGCGAGCGCACGGGCGATCGAGATGCGCTGGCGCTGCCCACCGGAGAACTGATGCGGAAAGCGCTGGCGATAGGCGGGATCGAGCCCGGCCCGGCGCATCTGCGCGCAGACATAGTCGTCGAGTTCGGAGCGACCGACCATGCCGTGGACGAGCGGCGCCTCGCCGATCGCCGCGGCGACGCGCATGCGCGGGTTCAAGCTCGCCTGAGGGTCCTGGAAGATGAGCTGCACGTCGCGATGAACCGAGCGGTCACCCTGCGGATCGCGCCCGAAGACGCGAACATCGCCGCCGCTCGGCGGCAGCAGTCCGGCGGCGATGCGACCCAGGGTCGACTTGCCGCTGCCGGATTCGCCGACGAGGCCGACGAATTCGCCGGTCGGGATGGTGAGGTCGATACCGTCGAGCGCATGGATGACAGGCTGACGCTTGGCGAGATGCAGCTTGACCGCAAGCCCGTCCGCACGGCCGAAACGGCGGCTCAGGTCGCGCGTCTCAAGCGCGGGAGCGGAAGAGGAAGCGATCGTCGTCATGCCGCCACCTCGGCGAGCGAAGCCGGGCCGGAGAGAGGGTGGAAGCAGCGCAGCTTGTGTTCGCCTTGCGTGAAGGCGGGCTGGCGGGCGCAATCATCGGCACGGCGCGCGCAGCGCGGCCCGAAGGCGCAGCCATCAGGCGGGTCGACCATGTCCGGCGTGGTGCCGGGAATCTGGACCAGCATCGAGCCCGGTGCGCTTGCCCCCGGCAGGCTGCCGATCAGCCCGGCCGTATAGGGATGGCTCGGCCGGTCGAGCACGGCGTCGACGCCACCCTGCTCGACGATGCGGCCGGCATACATCACGGCGATCTCGTCGGCGATGCCGGCGATGACCGAGAGGTCGTGGGTGATCCAGAGCAGCGCAGTGCCGCTCTCGCGGGTCAGTTGCTGAACCTCGGCCAGGATCTGCGCCTGGATCGAGACGTCGAGCGCGGTCGTCGGCTCGTCGGCGATGATCAGGTCGGGCCGGTTGATCAGTGCGATGGCGATGGCGACGCGCTGGCGCATGCCGCCCGAGAGCTGATGCGGATAGGCGTCGAGTCGCGCCTCCGGGCTCGGGATGCCCATGGCGCCCAGCAGATCCCGCGCGCGGATGCGGGCCGAGGCGTCGTCGATCGTTTCGTGGGCGCGGATCGTCTCGATCATCTGCGTGCTGATCCGAAGCACCGGGTTCAGCGTCATCATCGGGTCCTGAAAGACCATGGCGATGCGGTTGCCGCGCAGGCGGCGCAGGCTCTCCTCGTCGAGCTTTGTCAGGTCCTGCCCGCGGAACAGGATCTCGCCGCCGACGATCCGGCCGGGCGGGTCGATCAGCCCCATGATCGAGAAGCCGGTGACGGATTTGCCCGAGCCGCTCTCGCCGACGAGCCCGAGCGTCTCGCCGGCCCGCAAGCTGAAGGAGACGTCGCGCACGGCGTCGAGATCGCCGCGATCGGTGCGGAAGCGGGTGCGCAGATTGCGGACTTCGAGCAGGGGCGCCGTCATTTCAGCGCCCTCGGATCGAGCACCTCGCGCAGGCGGTCGCCGACCAGATTGATCGCGACGATGGCGGTAAGCAGCGTCAGGCCCGGAAAGAAGCTGATCCAGTATTCGCCCGAGAGCATGAACTGGAAGCCGTTGGCGATCAGCAGGCCCAGCGAGGGCTGCGTCACCGGGGCGCCCAGGCCGAGGAAGGAGAGCGTCGCCTCCAGCGTGATGGCGCGCGCGACCTGCAAGGCGGCGATGACGAGCAGCGGCGGCAGGCAATTGGGCAGGACATGGCGCAGCAGGATCCGCGAGGTCGGAAGCCCCAGGCCCCGCGCCGCCTCGAAATAATCGCGCTTGCGCTCGACCAGTGCCTGGGCGCGCGCCGTGCGGGCGTAATAGGCCCATTCCAGCAGCACCAACGTCAGCACGACATTGCCGATGCCCCGGCCCAGCAGCGCGAGCATCAGCAACGCAACGAGGATCGAGGGCAGCGACATCAGCAGGTCGACGAGCCGCATGATCAGCGCATCGACGAACCCGCCGCTCCAGGCCGCGATCAGGCCGAGCAGGATGCCGAGAATGCCAGCCAGCACCGCCGAGCCGACGCCGACCGTGAGGCTGGTGCGCAGTCCGTAGAGGATGGCGGAGAAGAGATCGCGGCCCTGGCCGTCGGTGCCGAGCCAATAGGTGAGATCGCCGCCCGAGGAGGCCGAGCCGGGTGGAAGCCTTGCGTCGAGCACGTCGATGGCCGCGAGGTCGAAGGGGTTCTGCGGCGCGATCTGTGCGGCGAAGACGGCGCCAAGGATCAGCAGCGTCAGCAGGCCAAGCCCGATCACGGCCGCAGGCGCCCGCAGGAAGCGGATGAGCGCGCTGATCGCGGGGCGGCGGCCGGTGACGACGGGAACGCTCGTCATGCCGAGGCCTCCTCGCGGACGCGCGGATCGAGGATGCGATAGAGAATGTCGACGACGAGATTGATGACGACAAAGAGCGTCACGACCACGAGCAGGTAGGCCATGACCACCGGCCGGTCGAGCGCGTTGATGCTGTCGAGGATGAGCTTGCCGGAGCCCGGCCAGGCGAAAATGCTCTCGGTCACAACCGCGAACGCGATGGTCGAGCCGAGCTCCAGCCCGAGCACGGTCACCAGCGGGATCATGATGTTGCGCAGGATATGCATCACCACGATCCGGCCGCGGCGCAGGCCCTTGGCGCGGGCAAAACGGACATAGTCGAGCGGCAGCACCTCGCGCACGCCGGCCCGCGTCAGCCGGATCACCAGCGAGACCTTGAACAGCGACAGGTTGATCGCCGGCAGCAGCAGGTGGCGCCAGCCATTCAGTGTCAGGAAGGACCATTCGACGCCGAAGACACGCACCGTTTGGCCGCGCCCGCTTGCCGGAAGCCAGCCGAGCGACACGCTGAAGGTCATGATCAGCAGGAGCCCGACCCAGAAGGTCGGCAGTGAGAAGCCGAGGATGCTGCCGGTCTGGATCAGCTTCGAAAATGGGCGCTCGGGATAGAGCCCGGCATAGAGCCCGAGCGGCACGCCGAGGGTGATCGCGAAGATCGTCGCGGCGAAGGCAAGTTCGAGCGTTGCCGGCAGGCGCTGCAGGATCAGCGTCACAGCTGGGACGTTGTAGACGAAGCTGCGGCCGAGATCGCCCCGCAGCGCACTCGCTGCAAAGCTGAGATATTGCTGCCAGAGCGGGCTATCGAGGCCGAGCTGCGCGATGAGCTCGGCACGGTCGGCCTGCGTCGCGTCAGGCGCAAGCAGAATGTCGGCGGGATTGCCAATGGCGTGCATGCCCAGGAACACGACGAGCGACATCGCCACGATGACGAGGAGCGCTTGCGCGATACGTTGGAGCAGCCAGCCAAGCATCAGACCGGAACCGCCGTCTCTTCAGGCAGGATCGGCACCCACTCGTCGCCGAAGATCTCGGGCTCAGCGTAGTCCTGCCCGCGCTGGAAATGGCTCTCCACATCCTCGACATAGAGTCGCCCGGCGATGGCCTGCGAAAGCCGCAGGGCTCCGTCGCTGATCGCCGGAATGTCGCCGGACACGGTGCCGTGGGACATCATCGCCGGATAGCAGAAGCAGTGCACACGGGCGAGGCCGGGGCAGGTGCCGGGAATCTTGGGCAGGAACTCGAAGGCCGGGCCGAGATCGGGCATGGCGCCGAGGCTCTCCTCCGCATCGGGCGGAACGCCGCGATCGACCCAGTTGCGGGCGCATGCGGCGATTTCCGAGAGGAAGGGACGATTGCCCCAATCGACCTTGAAGCCGGTCGAGAAGATGACGAAATCGTACCGCATCGGGCCGATGCTGGTCTCAAGGACGACCTCATCGCCTTCCATCCGGGCCGAGACCAGCGAGGTGCCGAGCCGGAAGAAGGCGTTGGGATGGCCGGAGACGCGCAGGACGCTGGCGCGCGGGGGAGGCACCTGCTCGCGAGCGACATAGCTGTTGATCCGCCACTTCCAGTCATCGGGCAGATAGCGATACCCGGCAACGGCGCCGGCATGGCCCATGCCCTTGCCGCGATTGATGCGCGGCAGGTCCCGACGCCGGATCAGCAGGTCGACCTGCGCCGCGCCGGCTTCGAGCGCCGTGCCGGCGCTGTCCATCGCCGAGGCGCCAGCGCCGATGACGGCGACGCGCTTGCCGCGCAGCTCGGTGTAATCATTGGGGTCGGAGGAATGAGCCCAACGCTCGCGCGGCAGATTGCGGGCGAGCTCGGGCACGACCGGACCGCCGAGCCCGTCGCGGCCGGTCGCCAGCACGACATGGCGGGCGCGCACATGGCGAGGCCCCTTCTCCGTCGCCATCTCGACCGCGATATGGTCCGGATGCAAGCGGATCGCGGTGACATCATGGCCGTTGCGGACATCGAGGCGCAGCACGTCGCGGAACCAGCGCAGATAATCCATCCACATCAGGCGCGGGATCTTGTCGAGCTGCTCCCAATCCTCGGTGCCGAACTGCGCTTCGAACCAGGCCCGGAAGGTCAGCGATGGAATGCCGAGCGCCGGCCCCGTCAGGGTCTTGGGCGAACGCAGCGTCTCCATGCGCGCGGTCGTTGCCCAGGGGCCTTCGAAGCCCTTCGGGCGGCGATCGTAGTTGACGGCGCGCACGCCGATGTTGCGCAGCGCGCCTGCCGCTGCCAGCCCGGCCATGCCGGCGCCGATGACCGCGACGTCGAGCAGCGGCTCACCCTCGGCGCTGCGCGCGGGCACCCAGTGGGCGGCCGGGAGAGTCAGCAGTTCGAGTTCGCGGGCGACGCGGCGGTTCAGCGCTGCCAGCCCCTCGGGAAAATTGTCTTGATCGGCTGTCACAGCCGCATCTCCTGTTTGGTCAGCGAGGCGAGGAGGGCGTGGTGCTCCTCGGGCGGGATCAGGGTGAAATCGTCCAGCCGCTCCTGCGCCGCAATCTGCAGCGCCGCGATCAGCTCGCGGGCCTTGTCGGGGACGGCGACGCCGCGTGCTGTCACCACCCCGAAGCAATAGGGGATCGGCGTCGCCAGCGGCAGGATGCGGACGCCCGGCGTCGGGCGGCCGGTCAATGTCAGCGGCTCGACGATCGCGACACCCGCTCCGGCCTCGATGAAGGAGAGCGCATTGATCGTCGAGGTGGTGCGGACCCGGACGCGAACATCGACGCCGGCTGCGTTGAGGGCTGCGCGAATGCGCGCGGGCACTCCGCGGCGCATCGACATGCCGACGAGACTGCGCCCGGCGAGCGCTTGCAGCTCGACGGGCCCTTCGCGACGCGCCAGCGGGTCGCCTTCGGGCACGGCCAGGACGCAAGGCGCGGTGCCCAGCCACTCGACGGTGAGATCGCGATGCAGCAAGGGCGCACTGGTCGCGCCGATCTGGGCCGTGCCAGACATCACGGAGTTCTGGACGCGGTCGGGATTCTCGACCTCGATTGCGAGCCGCGGCGGCTCGTCGAGGCATCCGATCGCCTTCCAGGCATCGGTCAGCAGCCCGAAGGCAAGGGCTGAGACTGCGGAAACCCGGATAGGCGGCTCGGCCTCGCCGACGACTTCGCGGGCGCGCTCCCACAGATTGACGAAACCGGCCAGCGCCCGCTCGACATCGTCGCGCAGCACCATGCCCTTCGGCGTCAGGACCAGCCGCTGGCCGGCGCGCTCGAAGAGCGGCTGGCCGAGGTCGCGCTCCAGCTCCTGGATCATCCGGCTCACCGAAGGTTGCGACACGCCGAGATGGCGCGCCGCCGCGGTGACGCTGCCCAGTGAGGCAACCTGCAGATACGCCTCGAGGGTCTTGAGGCGGCTCATTGCGTCAGTCGTTACGGACGGGATCGCCGAGCACGTGCATCAGGCGGTTGGCCCAGCCGAACAGCGCCGTGGAGAGGATGAGGTCGACCGCCTCGGCCTCGCTGATGCCGGCCTCGCGCAGCTTGGCGGCATCAGCCTCGGTGACCGCCGGGGGCGATTGCGAGAGCTTGACCGAGAAGTCGAAGATCGCCTGGTCGCGCGGCGAAAGCTTTGCCTGTTCGCCACGCGCGAAGAGCTCGTCGGTGACGGCCGTGTCCTTGCTGAGCTGAGCATGGCGGGAAGCATGCACGGCGGCACAATAGATGCAGCGATTGACGATCGAGGCGCCGATGGCGCCGAGCTCGCGCTCGGCCCGGCTCATGCCGCCGGGATCGTACATGATCGCGTTGAACAGCGGCGAGCGCACCGCCAGCGTCTCCGGATCATGCGCTAGGACGAGCACATAGTCCGAGACCTTGGTGTTCGACGGCGTGGTCTTCAGCGCGTCGCGTTGCTCGGGCGTGGCGCTGGCCAGATCGACCGGAGTGACCCGCGGCTGCCATTCCGGGACGGTGCGGGTGAAGCGATGGACGACCCGGCTCATGCCGCAGCTCCCTTGAGGACAGCGAGCCCGGCGAAGACGCGGCACTGGTAGCTCATGAAAGCGTTGAGTTCACAAAGGCGCACGATGTCGGCCTCGGCGACGCCAGCCGACTTCAGCCCGTCGATATCCCCGGTGACGACCGCACGCGGCTCGGCGGCGACCTTGTCCATGAAGGCGACGACGGCCCGTTCCCGCGCATCGCTGCCGGTTTGGGCAGGATCGGCAAGGTCATGAAAAGCCGGCTCAGCAATCAATGCGAGATAGTGCTTGGCCAGATCCGTCAGGCCGTTCAGGGCCGCGATGCGCGCCGCCATCGCGATGCGCCACTGTGCGGGAAATCCACCGGGATCGCGGGGTTGGATTACGGCGGCCTCGGCTTGGCGGCTCATTTCGATGATGTTGGCGCGCGCTTGCGCCGCGATCAGGGCTTTCGCATCGAGCCAGGGAGACGCCTCTGGACCTGTGGTCTGGGTCATAGCAATTCTCTCTATGCATCAACTTATCGAGTTGATGCTTGTAGCGAATGAAGCGCGCTGTTTGCGCCAAGTCAAGGATCGATCGTGGCCCGCGTGATAGCCGGCCGGTTCTCCGGACGCTTTCGGGCGGGCCGACGCTGCGCGACGTTTGGCGCGGCTCGCCTGGCGCCCTTGTCAACGGACGATGAGGCTGCTTCCTTAACCCGCTGCCGCCAGGGCCGGCGGCCCCGGCGGCTGGCACCCAAAGGAGGATCGCTCTCATGACGAAGGTTCTGGTTCTCTACTATTCCAGCTACGGACATATCGAGGCGATGGCGCAGGCGGTCGCCGAAGGCGTACGCGAGGCCGGCGCGGAAGCGGTGGTCAAGCGCGTGCCGGAACTCGTGCCGGAGGAAATCGCCCGCAAATCGGGGTTCAAGCTCGATCAGGCCGCCCCGATCGCAACGATCGACGAACTCCCCGGCTACGACGCGATCATCCTCGGCGTGCCCACCCGCTTCGGCAACATGCCGGCGCAAATGAAGAACTTCCTCGACCAGACCGGCGGCCTCTGGCTCCAGGGCAAGCTTGTCGGCAAGGTCGGCAGCGTCATCTCCTCGAGCGCCACGCAGCATGGCGGGCAGGAAAGCACGATCCTCTCGACCCAGATCGTGCTGCTGCATCAGGGCATGGTCATCGTCGGCCTGCCCTACGCTTTCCAGGGTCAGATGACGATGGCCGAGATCAGCGGCGGTTCTCCTTACGGCGCCAGCACCATCGCCGGCGGCGACGGCTCGCGCCAGCCGTCCGAGAACGAGCTTGCCGGCGCCCGCTATCAGGGTCGCCACGTCGCGCAGATCGCGGCGAAGCTTGCGACGGGCTGACGACCTGAAGACGGGCTTAGGAGCCCGTCTTCTTTTGCTTTGAATACTCTATAGATGCTCCGCCTGGATCGTATCGCTTCGACCTTGTATTTATAGAAGTGCGTTTTATTCCACGGCTTGAGGCGCCTAAGACTCGTGTGCGTTTCGAAGCGGGAAAAATAATGCCCCATGTGAATCAGCTTTTTTCCTATATATGGAAGAATAGCTACCGCGATCAGGTGGGAATTATCTCGATTGTTGTTTTATCTCTGCCATTTTATTATCTATCTCTTGAACTGCCGAAATATATCATATCTGGCGCATTGCAGGGAAAAGCTTTCGAGGATGGAAGAGAATATGCGATATTTATGCCGTTCGATACGGGTGTAAGTCTGTTCGGATCGGAAATAAGATCCAGCGGAATTAGGGTCGATCGTATTTCGTATCTTTTCATTCTGTCTTTTTTATTTCTTATATTGATCGTTATCAATGGGTATTTCAAGTATATCATCAACATGAAAAAGGGGGCTCTCGGTGAGAGATTACTGCAGCGGCTCCGCTTCGATCTGTTTTCGTCCTTGCTTTTGTCGACGCCCGAGCAGCGTCAGCGTTTGAAGCCTTCGGAAGCCGCCTCGATCATCAAGGATGAGGTCGAGCCCGTCGGTGGCTTCGTCGGAGATGCGTTCGTTCAGCCGGTCTTCCTGGGCGGGCAGGCCCTGACTGCACTCATCTTCATCCTGATGCAGAATGCTCTGCTCGGCCTTGTCGCCGTCGCGATGATCTCCTCGCAGGTTCTGGTCATTCCGCGGCTGCGGCGAGAGCAGATCCGGCTTGGCAAGCAGCGCCAAATCGCTTCCCGCGCCTTGGCTGGCAAGATCGGGGAGGTGGTCGAGACGCTGGACGAGGTTTCCAATCATGGGACCGCCGCGCTTGAACGCGGACAGGTCGCACAACGGCTCGAAACTCTGTTCGGTATTCGCTACCGGCTGTACGGGCGGAAATTCGCCGTCAAAGCCCTCAACAATCTGATGGCGCAGATCACCCCGTTCCTGTTCTACACGATCGGCGGCTACGCCACCCTGACCGGGAATCTCGGGATCGGCCAGCTTGTGGCGGTGATCGCGGCCTATCGCGACCTGCCGCCGCCCGTGAAGGACCTCATCGACTGGGATCAGCAGCGTCTCGATGTCGAAGCCAAGTTTCAGCAGGTTACGGAGCAGTTCGCACTCTCCGCTCCGTCAACTCAAAGGGAGCCGGTCAGCCACCAATTCCCCGAGACCGGCGTGATCGCCTTGCAGGGGCTCAGCGCGGTCAGCGCCACGGGCGACCGAATGCTCGACCGGGTTTCCCTGACACTGCCGCTGAAGCAGCATGTCCTGCTGTCGGGAATGGGAGAGGGCGCGGGTTGTGTCGCGCGCATCCTCGGCGGACGGCTGACGCCGAGCGGTGGCGCGCTCAAGATCGGCGATGTCTCGCTCGACAGGATTTCCGAGGCGGCTCGCGGCCGCTGCATCGCTTATGCGGGCAGTGAGCCGGCGATCTTCGATGGAACCCTGCGCGACAACATCGTCTACGGCCTGCGCGGTCACGCCTCGAAGACAGATCGCGATGTGGGTCCGACCAGGGAAGGCGAGACCTTGGGAACGGCCGACGACGAGCTGTCGGCAGCTCAGCTGGCTGCAACGCTGCACATCGTCGGTCTTTCCGGCGTCGTGTTCCGCTATGGCCTCGCTAGCAGACCCAACGCGGACGAAGTCCCCGTTCTGGTCGGCCGGCTGGGGGAAATCCGGGCGCATATCCGCAAGGTACTGGCTGCACGAGGAGCGGAGGATGCCGTCGAGCCCTACGATGCGACGCAGTACATCCACACCGCCACGATCGGCGAAAACATCCTCTTCGGCGTTCCGAACGATGCCGCGATCAGCGGAACCAGGCTGGCCGAGCATGCGCTGACGCGGGACGTTCTCGACTCGCTTGCCCTGAGCGATGATCTGACGACGGTCGGTCTGCGCATCGCCGCGACCATGCTCGAAATCTTCTCGGATCTGACCCCGGACCATCTCCTTCTCGATAGCTTTTCCTTCATCGCCGCAGAGGAGTTTCCCGTCTATCGCGAGCGTCTGGCGCGGGCCGAGGCCGGGCAGATCGACGAGGCTGATCGGGCCCGGTTCCTGGGGCTGTCGTTTCTCTACGCCGAGCCGCCGCACCGCCTCGGCCTTCTCGACGAGGGGATGAAAAGGCGCATCCTGCTGGCACGTCATGCCTTGCGCGCGCGCATTTCGCAGGACGCCGCAAAGATCATCGATTTCTACGACTCCGGTGAATGGGGAGCCGCATCGGTCCGCGAGAACCTCCTGTTCGGGCGGGTGACGCAAGCGAGCGCCGGTGTCCGCGAGCGGGTCGACGAGGCCGTTCGCGATGCCATGACCGAGCTCGGGCTCGATCACGAGATTTTCCGGATCGGCCTTGCGCAGCCGGCCGGCTATGCCGGCCGCCTGCTGTTCCCGGCGGTCAAAGCCCAGCTTGCTCTGGCACGCTGCCTGATCAAGCGCCCCTCGCTGCTGATCCTCGACAACGCCTTGAGCAGCTTGAGCCCGACGGAGGGCAAGGCAATCTTGCGGCGCCTTCGCGATGCGATGAAGGGCAGGACCCTGATCGTCGTCGCGCGTGATGACGACGGTGATATTCCCATGGACCTCTCCGTCGTCTTCGACGGCGCCAGGCTGCGCCCGGTTCCCGGCCTGCAACCCGCGGCGGCCGGGGCACCGATCGACGAGGTAGGCAGCGAGCGTGACGATGTCAGAGCGCTAAGAGCCGTGCCGATCTTTGCCAATCTCGATCTTGCGCGCATCAAGCTGCTGGCCTTCACCAGCGAGCGAACCGTCTTCGCCGCCGGCGACATGCTGTTCGAGCAGGGGGCGGAATCCGATGCGGCCTATGTCGTGATAGCCGGCACCGCGAACGTCCTGATCGGACCTCCGGAGAACGCCGTTTGCGTTTCCCGGATCGAGGCTCCTGCGATCGTCGGCGAGATGGGAGTCGTCACCGGCGAGGTCAGATCGGCGACCATCCGGGCGACCAGCGAATTGACCGCGTTGAAGCTCCGTAAGGAGGTGTTCATCGCCCTGATGGAAGAATTCCCGGACATGACGCTCTCCGTCATGCGGCTGATGGTCAAGCGATTGCAGGACAATGTCGCGATTGTTTCCAAGCGCGAGCTCGAAGGCCCGGCGCGTGACTGAGACGGCGCGGTTGCTCGATTGCAGCTTCGGCATCCGGTTCTGGGGAACGCGTGGATCGATTCCGGTTTCCGGCCGCTCCTGTAATCGTTTCGGCGGGGATACGACGTGCTTCGAGGTCCGGATCGCCGGTCGCCGTGTCATCGTCGATGCAGGATCCGGACTGCGCCGGCTCGGGCAGGCCATGGCAGCTGCCGGGGAGCGTGATGCGACGCTCCTGTTCAGCCATCTCCATCTCGACCATGTCATCGGCCTGACCGCATTCGCGCCGCTCTGGCGCATGCCCGGCGAGATTGCGATGCATGTGCCGGCCTGCACGGCAGCGCGTGCCGAGGCGAATCTGTCGGCTCTGTTCAGTGAACCGTTCTTCCCCGTCAGCTTTGCCCAGGCTCCCAGCCGGGTTCGCTTTTCGAGCTTCACGGCGGGTGGCGATCTCGGCCTTTCGGGCATCGACGTCGCGACGATCGCGCTGCAGCATGATCCGTGCGCGGCCGGTTTTCGGTTCCGCTATGGCGGGCAGACACTTGTGATCCTGACGGATCATGAACATGCCGGCGATGATGCGGACCCGACGTTCACCGCCTTCTGCCGAGGCGCCGATCTTCTCGTCTACGACGCGATGTGGGACGAAGCGACCGACTACGACCCGCATCGCGGCTGGGGGCACTCGACCTGGCAAGCGGGACTGCGCCTGCTGGAGGCCGCCGGGGCGAAGCGCCTTGCCTGCGTCCACCATTCGCCCGAGCTGTCCGATGCGGCGCTCGAGCTGCGCGAGGCACATCTGAAGCGATGCCATTCGCAGAGTTTTTATGCGCGGCAGGACGACGTCGTCGTCCTGGTGGCCTGACGCATTCTTCAGGCATGGCGGAGCACGGGCGGCCCCTGGTCCGATCGTGACCAGTTCTGCTGGGGCGCCCGTCCCTTCTCCAGCGCGCACGGCGCCGTCAGGCGCCCTTGATCAGCTCCCGCGCGATGATGGTGCGCTGAATCTGGTTGGTGCCCTCGTAGATCTGGGTGATCTTGGCATCGCGGTAGAGCCGCTCGACCTCGAAGCCGCGGATATAGCCTGAGCCGCCGAAGATCTGCACGGCGTTGGCGGTCTGCGCCACGGCCATGTCGCTGGCGAAGCACTTTGCCATCGAGGAGGCGGAGGTCGCGGGCTTGCCGTGGTCGATCAGCAGCGCGGCGCGCTCGACGAGGGCGCGGGCGGCGGCGATGTCCTTGGCCATGTCGGCCAGCATCCATTGCAGGCCCTGATTGTCGAGGATCGGCTTGCCGAACTGGCGCCGGTCGCGTGCATAGGCGAGCGCAGCCTCGAGCCCCGCCTGCGCAATGCCGGTCGCCAGCGCGGCGATGCCGACGCGCCCCTTCTCCAGCACACTCATCATGATGTGGAAGCCGCGCCCCTTGGGTCCGAGCAGCGCTTCGCGCGGTACGATCACGCCGTCGAAGGTCAGCGCGCCAACCTGGCTCGCGCGCTGGCCCATCTTGTGCTCCTTCGGCCCGCGCGAGACGCCCGGCGCATGGAGATCGACCAGGAAGATGCTCATGCCGCGATGGCCGGCGGCGGGATCGGTCGAGGCCAGCACGAAGCCGAGATCGGCGACCGGCGCGTTGTGGATCCAGAGCTTGCCGCCGTCGATGACGTAGCCTTCAGCGGTCTCGCGGGCGGTGGTGCGGACGTTTGAGAGGTCGGAGCCGGCTTCGGCCTCGGTCAGGCAATAGGCGATGCGGGTTTTGGCAGAGAGTATGTCAGGCAGGCGCCGCAACTGCTCGGGTGTGCCGTAGCGGGTAAGCAGCGTACCGATCAGTTCGACGAGGCCGCACTGGTCGGCGACCGAGGAATAGCCGCGCGACAATTCCTCCATCACGATCGCATAGGCGAAGGTGTCGAGCCCGGCACCACCATGCTCCTCCGGCACGGTGATGCCGAACAGGCCGAGTTCTCCCATCCGTCGGTAGATCTCGGCGGGAAAGGTCTCGTCGCGGTCGAGATCGATGGCGACGGGCTTGACGACATCCTCGGCGAAGCGCCGGGCGGTCTCACGGATCTGGTCGTAGATCTCGGCGTCGAGCAGAGGGGCGTGCATGGCTTTCTCCTCAGGCGATGCCGTTGAGGGCGCAGAGATGCGCCATGCGGTGCCCCGCGAGCTCGGGATCGACGAAGAGCCCGGCTTGGTCGGCAAGGCGGAAGAGATCGGCATAATGCAGGATGCCGCGCGCAGATTCGGCGCCGCCGACCATGCGGAAATGGTTCTGGAAGCCGTTCAGCCAGGCGAGGAAGACGACACCGCATTTGTAATGCTGCGTCGGTGCCTCGAAGAGCCGGCGCGACAGCGCAACGGTCGGATCGAGGATGGTGTGGAAGCCGGCGCGGTCGCCCCCTTCCAGCTTGGCGAAGGCCGCGGCTGCGGCCGGGGCGATCGGATCGAAGATGCCGAGCAGGCCGTGCGAGAAGCCCTGCGCGTCGCCGCCGATCAGCTCGGCATAGTTGAAGTCGTCGCCGGTATACATGACGATGCCCTCGGGCAGGAGGCGACGCATCTCGATCTCCTTGCCGGCGTCGAGCAGCGAGATCTTGATGCCGTCGATCTTGGCGGCGTGCTCACGGATCAGGGTGAGCACCGTCTCCATGGCCGACTTGAAGTCGCGGCTGCCCCAGTAGCCGGCGAGCGCGGGATCAAACATCTCGCCGAGCCAGTGCAGGATCACCCTGCCGCGGCACTGACGGATGAGGTGGCTGTAGACAGAGAGGTAGTCCTCCGGGCTTTTGGCGACGCGGCAGAGCGCCCGGCTCGCCATCAGGATGATCTTGCCGCCGTGCTCCTCGATATGGCCGATCTGCTCCTCATAGGCGCGGATCACGTCGTCGAGGCTGCGCGCGGCTTGCGGATCGAGCTGGTCTGTGCCGGCGCCGCAGGCGAGGTCGGCGCCCGGCGTTACCTTGGCCTCGGCGAGGACGCGGGTGATCAACTCGGCGGCGTTCGGCCAGTCCAGCCCCATGCCGCGCTGCGAGGTGTCCATCGCTTCGGCGATCTTGAAGCCGAGGCCCCATAGGTGATGCCGGAAGGTGAGGGTGGCGTCCCAATCGACCGCCGGCACGCGCCAGGGCTCCTGGAGCTTCAGCGGGTCGGCGACTACATGGGCGGCAGCATAGACGGTGCGGACGCCGTTCGCCGGCGCGGTGCGCGGAAATGGCGAGGGCGGGGCCAGCCTGTAGCGCTCGCTGCTGCCGTCCATGCGGGGCAGGGTGATCTCGGCCATCGCTTCCTCCGATCTTGATTATTGGAACGTTCCATCAATGAAACGTGCTGGAGGCGTTATACATGGCGATAAAATCGTTTGAAAGAGGGAGATTGCGTGGGTGATCAAAGACTGATAATGGAACGTTCCAAGATAAGAATGGCGTACGCCACTTCAGGGATGAAACCATGCCGCAGCCGAAAGGCAGCAAGGGAAAGGTGACGATCATCGAGATCGCGGACGCCGCCGGCGTCTCGAAATCGACGGTTTCGCTTGTCCTGACCGGGCGCGGCAGCGTCAAATCCGAGACGCGCCAGCAGGTTCTCCAGACCATGGACCGGCTGGGCTATGTCTATAATCGCGGCGCGGCCAATCTGCGCAATGCGCAGTCCCATATCGTCGGCCTCGTCCTCAACGACCTCTCCAATCCGTTCTTCGCCGAATTCGCCATCGGGGTGGAGAAGGTGCTCCAGATGGCGGGCTATGTCGCCTTCATGGCCAATACCGCCGAGAGCGTGGTGCGGCAGGAGCAGGTGATGCGGATGATGCGCGAGCACGGCGCTGGCGGCATCATTCTCTGCCCGGCGCTGGATACGCGGCCTGAGCATCTCGACTGGGTCAAGGCGGCCGGCACCGCGCTGCTGGTGGCGATTCGCCGCCTGCCGGGCGCCGAGGCGAGTCTCGTCGTGCCGGAAAACGTCGCGGGCGCCAGCCGGGTCACGCGCCACCTCATCAATCTCGGCCATGAGCGCATCGCCTATCTCGGGGGCATGCATTCGATGGTCGTCCGGCAGGAGCGGCATGGCGGCTTCCTCGCCGCGATGGACGCGACCGGCCGCAGTGTCGATCCGGCGCTCAATCTCGAGAGCATGCCGACCCGTGACGGGGGCTTCGGCGCGATGAGCGCCGTGCTGTCGCTCGCCGACCGGCCGACCGCCGTCGTCTGCTATAACGACGTCGTCGCCATCGGCGCGATGCTGGCAGCGGCGCGGCACGGGCTCGTGGTCGGCCGCGACATCGCCATCGTCGGCTTCGACGACACCAGCGAGGCGCGCCATGTCTCGCCGGCGCTGACCACCGTCGCGGTCGATCCCGTTGGGCTCGGCGAACGCGCCGCCGCGCTGCTGCTGAAGCAGATCGCCGATCCCGCCGCGGAGCCGGAAAGCTTCATCGGCCCCGCCAACCTCGTCATCCGCGAATCCTGCGGCGCCTATCAGCGTGCGCTCGCTGCCGCCGGCTGAAACGTTCATCCAGAGACAAAAACCATGGCCTTTCCCCGCATCCTCTCCGCCGACGAAGCCGCCGCGCTGATCCCGGACGACGCGATCGTCACTGTCTCCTCCTCTTCGGGGCTTGGCTGCCCGGACGCGGTGCTGGCGGCGATCGGCCGGCGCTTCGATGCGTCCGGCCATCCGCGCAATCTGACCACGCTGCACCCCATCGCCGCCGGCGACATGTGGGGCGTCAAGGGCGTCGATCACATCGCAAAGCCCGGCCTGCTGGCCCGGATCATGGGCGGCTCCTACCCCTCCGGCCCGTCCTCGGCCGAGCCGCCGGCGATCTGGAAGATGGTCACGGGCAACGAGATCCCGGCCTACAATATCCCGAGCGGCATTCTGTTCGACATGCATCGCGAGGCGGCCGCCAAGCGACCGGGCGTGCTGACCAAGATCGGCATGGACACTTTCGTCGATCCCAAGCACCAGGGCTGCGCCATGAATGCGCGCGCCATGGCCGAGCCAATCGTCAGCCGCGTCGAATTCGATGGCGAGGACTGGCTCTATTTCCGCAGCATCGTGCCGCAAGTCGCGATCATCCGCGCCACCACGGCCGACGAGCGCGGCAACCTGTCCTACGAGCATGAGGGTGGCCTGCTCGGGCCGCTCGATCAGGCGCTGGCGGTGCGCAACAATGGCGGCATCGTCATCGCGCAGGTGAAGCGCGTGGTCGAGGCGGGCAGCCTCAACACGCAATCCGTCTTCGTGCCCGGCATCCTCGTCGATGCGATCGTGGTCGCGCCCGACCAGATGCAGACGACGCAGACCGTCTATGACCCCGCGATCTCCGGCGAGGTGCGCCGGCCGTTGTCGAGCTTCGAGACCCCGGCCTTCGACGTCGCCAAGGTGATCGCGCGGCGCGTGGCGCAGGAGCTGCGCCACGGCGATGCCGTCAATATCGGCTTCGGCATCTCGGCCAATGTCCCGCGCATCCTGATCGAGGAAGGCCAGCACGGCGCGGTGACCTGGGTGATCGAGCAGGGCGCTGTCGGCGGCGTGCCGCTGCTCGAATTCCAGTTCGGCTGCGCCTCCAATGCCGAGGCGATCGTGCCCTCCCCTTACCAGTTTACTTACTTTCAGGGGGCGGGCTTCGACATGTCGCTGCTCTCCTTCCTGCAGATCGACAGGCAGGGCTGCGTCAACGTCTCGAAGCTTGGTGTGCGTCCTCACGTCACGGCCGGCGCCGGCGGCTTCATCGACATCACCGCCCGGGCCAAGCGCATCGTCTTCTCCGGCTATTTCAGCGCCGCGGCCAAGCTCGCGATCGCCGATGGCAAGCTCGTCATCGAGAAGGAGGGCAAGGTGAAGAAGCTCGTCGAGGCCGTCGAGCACATCTCCTTCTCCGGGCCGCGCGCTGTCGCGCAAGGTCAAGACGTGACCTACATCACCGAGCGCTGCGTGATGAAGCTGACGCCGGAAGGCATCGTCGTCACCGAGATCGCGCCAGGCGTCGATCTTGAGCGCGACATCCTCAGCCAGAGCGAGTTCCCGCTGCTGGTGCCCAAGCCGCCGAAGCTGATGGATGCCGCGCTGTTCGACGAGGCCCTGATCGGCCTCAACGTTCCCAA
Source organism: Allobosea sp. 05T438 (assembly GCF_056396025.1). Lineage (NCBI taxonomy): Bacteria > Pseudomonadati > Pseudomonadota > Alphaproteobacteria > Hyphomicrobiales > Alloboseaceae > Allobosea > Allobosea sp. 05T438. The sequence continues at coordinate 9,721 of NZ_JBFTKQ010000013.1, read as the reverse complement.
GAGGGCAGCATGAGCGACCCCGTCCGCCTCGACATCGCCTCCGGCATCGCGACGATCACGCTCGCCCGGCCGGAAAAGCTCAACGCGCTCGACGATGTCATGGTCGGGCTGCTCGGCCGCTTCGCCGACGCGATCGATGCCGACCGCTCGGTGCGCGCCGTCATCCTGACCGGGGAGGGCAAGGCCTTCTGCGCCGGCGGCGACATCGTCGCCTGGGGCGGGCTGTCGCCGCTGGAGATGGGGCAGGGCTGGGTGCGCTCCGGCCACCGCGCCTTCGACAAGCTGGCGCGGATGAAGCCGCCGGTCATCGCCGCGATGAACGGCCATGCGCTGGGCGGCGGCCTGGAGCTCGCCGTTACCGCCGATATCCGTATCTGCGAGGTGCAGGCCAAGATCGGCCTGCCCGAGACCGGGCTCGGCATGATCCCCGGCTGGTCCGGCACGCAGCGCCTGGTGAAGCGGCTGGGCGGGCAGGTCGCGCGCCGGCTGGCGCTGACCGGCGAGATCGTCACCGCCGAGACGGCGTTGACGCTCGGCATCGTCGATCAGATGGTCGATAAGGGCGGGGCGCTCGCGGCGGCGCAGGCCATGGCCGAGCGCGTCAGCCAGCGCGGGCCGGTGGCGAACCTCGTCGTCAAGCAGCTCATCAACGCCGCCGAGAACGAGGATAGCAGCGCGATCATGGAGACGCTGGCGAGCTCGCTCGTCTCCTACACCGAGGATGTGAAGGAGGGCGTTGCCGCTTTCCAGCAGAAGCGCGCGCCGCATTACCGGGGAGAGTGAGATGACGCGTCCCGTCGCCCTGATCACCGGCGCAAGGCGCGGCATCGGCCGCGCCATCGGTATCGCCCTCGCAAAGGCGGGCCATGACGTCGCCTTCACCGACATTGCCGAGGACGAGGCGGTTGGCGAGGCGCTGAAGCTGTTCGAAGAGGCCGGCGCTGCAGCGCGGTTCTTCAAGCATGACGTTTCGGCGATCGACAGCCATGCCGCTCTCGTCGCGGATGTGAAGGCTGCCTTCGGCCGGCTCGATCTCTTCGTCTCGAATGCCGGCATCGGCGCGCCGGTGCGCGGCGACATGCTGGAGATCACGCCGGAGAGCTTCGACGTCGTGATGGACGTCAACCTGCGGGGTGCCGCCTTCCTGAGCCAGGAGGTCGCCAGGGCGATGCTCGCGGACAAGCCGCAGCGTCCCGCGATCGTCTTCATCACCTCGGCCAGCACGGAACTCGTCTCGATCGACCGCGCGCAATATTGCGTCTCGAAGCTCGGCCTTTCGATGTGGGCGAAGGCGCTTGCCGTCAGGCTCGCGCCCGAGGGAATTCCGGTCTTCGAGGTCCGGCCGGGTGTGATCCGCACCGATATGACCGCGAAGGTCGCCGCCAAATACGATGCGCGTATCGCCGAGGGGCTGATCCCCGCCGGGCGCTGGGGCGAAGGCGAGGATGTCGCAGCCTGCGTCGCTGCTCTGACCAGCGGGCAATTCGCCTATGCAACAGGAACAGTGATCAACGTCGATGGCGGCTTGCTGATTCCGCGATTGTAGGGATGGTGCGACAACATCGGCCGAGCTGGTGGAACAATGCCGGCCGGGAGGATTGGATGAGGAAGGCGCATGAAGGCGGTTCGGCTTTCGCCCCACGGAACGGGCGGCTCGCATGAGCTATGAATTCGATTTCGCCGACGTCTTCGCGGCGTGGCCCGAGCTGCTGCAGGGGCTGTTCAATTCGCTCGTGCTGTCGGCGCTGGCGATGGCGATCGGCATGGTGGTCTCGATCGCGGGCGCGCTCGGCAAGACTTCGGGGCCGAAATGGCTGCGGCGGATCATCGACGAATATATCGAGCTGATCCGAAACACGCCGTTCCTGATCCAGATTTTCGTGATCTATTTCGGACTGCCCTCGATGGGCTTGAAGATGTCCTCGAACATGGCGGCGCTGCTGGCGCTCGTCGTGAATGTCGGTGCCTACGGCATCGAAATCATTCGCGCCGGCATCGAGAGCATCCACAAGGGGCAGGTCGAGGCGGGCAAGTCGCTCGGCATGCGCCCGCTCCAGATCTTCCGCTACATCATCCTGAAGCCGGCGATCCAGGCGATCTACCCATCTCTGACCAGCCAGTTCATCCTGCTGATGCTGAACACCAGCGTTTGCTCGGCGATCGCGGCGAGCGAGCTGACGGCGGTGGCGGGCGACATCCAGTCGCGCACCTTCCGCAGTTTCGAGGTCTATTTCGTCGTCACTTGCATGTATCTCGGCTTGTCCGTCTTCTTCTGGACGGTGTTCGCCGGGATCGAGCGCGCCTTCCTGCGCAAACCAACCCGGTGAGGTGACGACGATGCGCACGCTCGGATCAGCCGACATCATCTACATCATCATGGCGGTGCGCTGGACGCTGCTGCTCTCGCTCGTCGCCTTCCTCGGCGGCGCGCTCGGCGGCGCGCTGGTCGCGCTTGCCCGCACCGGCGAGTACAAGTGGCTCAGGATCGCCTCGGCCGGCTACATCAAGGTCTTCCAGGGCACGCCGCTGCTGATGCAGCTGTTCCTCGCCTTCTTCGTGCCCGGGCTGTTCGGCTGGTCGGTCGACCCCTGGACGGCGGCCGCGCTTGGCCTCTCGCTCCATGCCAGCGCCTTCCTCGGCGAAATCTGGCGCGGCGCGATCGAGGTGGTGCCGCGCGGGCAATGGGAGGCGGCGACCTCGCTCGGCCTGCGCTACTGGCCGAAGATGGTGCTCGTCCTCGCGCCGCAGGCGGTCCGCATCGCCATTCCCCCGACGATCGGCTTCCTCGTGCAGCTCATCAAGGGCACCTCGCTAGCCTCGATCATCGGCTTCGTCGAGTTGACCCGCGCGGCGCAGATCATCAACAACGCGACCTTCCGGCCCTTCACGATCTTCGCGCTCGTCGCGCTGGTCTATTACGTCATCTGCCGGCCGCTCTCGGCCTACAGCAAGAGAATGGAGCAGAAGCTCCTCGTCGCCGCGCGCTGAGCGCGGCTGCGCAACACCAAGCCTACACCACAGAGGAGAACGTCCATGTCGCTGTTTAAATCGATTTGCCGCCGCAGCCTCGGCGCGCTGGTCTTCGCCGGCCTCGCCGCCGCCGCGCTCAATACCGCCCCGGCGCAGGCCGCGACGCCCGACGAGATCAAGGCCCGCGGCAAGCTGATGGTCGGCGTGCTGACCGACTACCCGCCCTTCGGCGGCACCGACGCCAACCAGCAGCCGGCCGGCTACGATGCCGACGTCGCCGCCCTCATGGCCAAGTCGCTCGGCGTCAAGCTCGAGCTCGTCCCGGTCACCGGCCCGAACCGCATCCCCTATCTGCTGACCAACAAGGTCGACCTGCTGATCGCGACCTTCGGCATCACCCCCGAGCGTCAGAAGCAGGTGCTCTTCTCCAACCCCTACAGCACGCTGACGATCTATGTGCTGGCGCCCAAGAGCCTCAGCATCAAAACGCCGGAAGACCTGAAGAACGTGACCATCAGCGTCGCGCGCGCCTCGACGCAGGACATCGCGCTCAGCGCCGTCGTCCCGCAGGGCACGCCGCTCAAGCGCTTCGACGACGACGCCACCACCCTGCAGGCGCTGATTTCCGGCCAGGTCCAGGCGATGGGCGCGAGCAACACCATCCTCGCCCAGCTCAACAAGGACTATCCGCAGCTCGGCATCGAGCCGAAGATCACGCTGAAAGAGCAGGCCAATGGCATGGCCTTCCGCAAGGCCGACACGGCGCTGGCCGAGTTCTCGAACAAGTTCATCGCCGAGATCGAGGGCAACGGCGAACTCTCCAAGATCAACCAGAAGTGGTTCGGCATCCCGCTTCCGAAGCTGCCGCCCATGCCGGTGTTCGAATCCGGAAAATTCTGATTGCACACGCAACCACGACGTCGTCCCGGGTTGAATCCGGGACGACGTACGAGCCAGCGCGATCGCATCGGTTCCTGTAACAGCGGAAGCGCCCGGTCATAGACCGGGCTCTTCTTCCACCAGCCAGTCCAGAACGGTTTTCCAGATGGCCGCTATCGCCTCAACCGAAGCCGAGATCGGCGCCCCGATCATCGAGATGCGCAAGGTCGACAAGTTCTATGGCGACTTCCATGTTCTGCGCGATATCGACCTCACCGTGGCGCGGGGCGAGCGCATCGTCATCTGCGGCCCCTCAGGCTCGGGCAAGTCGACGCTGATCCGCTGCCTGAACCAGCTCGAGGAGCACCAGAAGGGCGAGATCGTCATCGACGGCACGACCGTCGATGCCAGGCTCAAGGGCATCGAGGACATCCGCCGCGAGATCGGCATGGTGTTCCAGAGCTTCAACTTGTTTCCGCATCTGACGGCGCTGGAAAACTGCACGCTCGCGCCGATGAAGGTGCGCGGCATTCCCAAGGCGGAAGCCGAGGCGAACGCCCGCAAGATTCTGGAGCGCGTGCATATTCCGGAGCAGGCGCACAAATACCCTGTCCAGCTCTCCGGCGGCCAGCAGCAGCGCGTCGCGATCGCGCGCTCGCTCTGCATGAATCCGAAGATCATGCTGTTCGACGAGCCGACCTCGGCGCTCGATCCGGAGATGGTCAGCGAGGTGCTGGATGTGATGGTCGAGCTCGCCGAGAGCGGCATGACCATGCTCTGCGTCACCCATGAGATGGGCTTCGCCCGCAGGGTCGCCGACCGGGTGATCTTCATGGATGCCGGCGAGATCGTCGAGGTCGCGCCGCCTGATCAGTTCTTCACGGCGCCGCAGAACGAGCGCACGCGCAAGTTCCTCGGCCAGATTCTGCACGCGCAAACACAGGCGCATTGAGGCGGCCGATGCTCGACCTGTCGCCCGCCGGCCTGCAGCGCTGGACCTATGGGACGCTGATCTCGGCCTGGATCGAGCGCGCGGTCGATCGCACGGCGGGTGGCTTCGTCGAGGGGTTCTCGCTGGATGGCCTGCCGGTCGCCGCGCCCGATCGCAGTGCGCTGACGACGGCGCGCCTGACCTACACTTTCAGCCATGCCGCCCGGCTGAGCGGGAGCAAGGCGGCGATGGAGGCGGCGCAGCACGGCTTCGCGCTTCTGCTGAAGGCGCATCAAGCCAACGGCTATGTGCCGAAGCGCTTCCTCCCCGATGGTGCGGCGAGCGTCCCGCAGCGCGATCTCTACGACCTTGCCTTCGTGCTCTTCGGCTCCGCGCATTACCACCGGGCGACCGGCGACGTTGCCGCCATCCGCCTCGCCGGGGTGACGATGGACCTGATCGAGACCGAGCTTGCCGCCCCGTTCGGCGGCTATGCGGAAGACGATCTGGGAACGCTGCCGCGCCGCCAGAATCCGCATATGCACCTGCTCGAAGCCTTCCATGCGCTAGCGGAAGCGACCGGGGACCAGCGCTGGTTCGATGCAGCCGACGGCATCGTCCGGCTGGCAGCGGAGCGCTTCATCGACGCCAAGGGCACGCTCGGCGAGTTCTTCGACACAAACTGGCGGCCCGTTGCCGGCGATGCTGGCCAGTTGCGCGAGCCTGGTCACCAGTTCGAGTGGGTCTGGCTGCTGCATCACCATCACCGCCTGACCGGCTGGGACAAGGCGCGTGCGCTTGCCGACGGGCTTTACGGCTTCGGCCTCGCGCATGGGCTCGACCGTGATCCGGGGTACCCAGCGCTGGTGCTCGATGGCGTCAACCCAGACGGGGCTGTCGTTGCGCCGACGAAGCTGCTTTGGCCGCAGACCGAGTTCATCAAGGCGCTCGGGGCGCGTTTCGAATTCGCAGGCGACGAAGATGCAGGCTTGCGGCTGCCGCGCCATATCGAGCTGATGTTCCGCCACTTCGTCGATGCACGGACGGGGCTCTGGCACAACCAGCTCGACCGTGCCGGTGGGCCTTTGCCGGTATCGCTGCCGTCCCGCGTCCTCTATCATCTCTTCCTGTGTCTGGCCGAGACGCTGCGGATCATGCCGCCGCCGGCCACGTCTCCGGAAGTGGAAGATGGAACAGCAGCGCGCTGACCCAGCCGATCTCCCGATCCTTCGCGACGCCAGCGGTGCCTTCGTGCTCGATGCCGAGCGCATTGCGGCGCGCTTCGGCTGGTCGGTGGGGGAATGGCTGGGCATGCAGCGGCGTGGCCTGGTGACGAGCCGCGTCGAGCGCGGCGAAGGCGAGGACCGGGGCCGCTGGCGGCTCTCCGTGCATTGCGGCAACCGGCGCTGGTTCGCCATCGTCTCGGACGACGGCGCCGTGATCGAGGAGAAGCTCGATTTCCTGCCCTCGCCGCCGCGCCGCGGTCGATGATCGCGGTATCAGCGTGTTTCCCGGCGAACTCGACTCATTCTAAACTTGCGGTGCCGCATGCAGACAAACGGAGGCGGGAGATGAGCGAGACGGAGAAACCGGCCGAGCAAGGCGATAACCCGGTCTTCGACGGCGAGATCGGCATCCTGGCCCGCAGGCGGATCGAAGCCGGCATCATCGCGCCGATCTATGAGGAGATGCGCGAGCGCTTGGGCGAGGAGATGGCGCAATCGATCCTCGATCAGGCGATCCGCAAGGCGGCGATCGCAGCCGGCCAATCTTTCGCTGCCAAGACGCCGGGCGGCACCAGCCTGCGCAGCTTCCAGGAATTGCAGGCGCTCTGGACGCAGGACGATGCGCTCGTCATCGAGGTGGTCAAGGCGACGGACACCGAGTTCGACTATAACGTCCATCGCTGTCGCTATGCCGAGACCTATCGCGAGATGGGGCTCGGCAAGATCGGCCATCTGCTCTCCTGCAACCGCGACGGCGTGTTCTGCACGGGCTATGACCCGCGCATCACCCTCGAACGCACGCAGACGATCATGGGCGGCGCGACCCACTGCAACTTCCGCTACACGCTGCAGGACGAGTCGAAGGCTGGCTGAGCGTCGTCCCGCCAGCTGATGCCGGCCCATCCCCGAGGACGGGCCGGAGCCGCCTTCAGCGCACGGCCTCGACCTCGCGCAGGCAGATCCTGAGGCGGTCGAGGATCATCTCGACGTCATCCGCGCCGACCGTGAGCGGGGGGCGGATCTTGAGGATGTTGTCGGCTGGGCCTTCGCGCCCGACGAGGATGCGCATGTCGCGCAGGCGGTTCATGACATAGGCCGCCGCGTCGGTCGCGGGTTCGAGCGTCTCGCGATCCGTGACCAGCTCCAGCCCGAGGAAGAGGCCGATGCCGCGCACGTCGCCGACGCTGGGATAGTCCGCCATCAGCGCGCGCATGCCGGCGAGCAGCTTGTCGCCCATCGCCTTGGCATTGGCCGAGAGCCCTTCCTCCTCGACGATGTCGAGCACCTCGGAGGCGATGCGGCAGGACAGGTTCGAACCGCCGAAGGTCGAGAAATACTCCGGGCCTTCCGCGAAGCGCTCGGCGATGGCGCGGGTGGTGATGACCGCGCCGATCGGGTGGCCGTTGCCGAGCGGCTTGCCGAGCACGACGATGTCCGGGCGCACATTCTGCTGCTCGAAGCCGAAATAATAGTCGCCGAGGCGGCCGAGCCCGGTCTGCACCTCGTCGGCGATGCAGATGCCGCCGGCGGCACGGATGCGCTCGTAGACAGCCGCGAGATAGCCCGGCGGCGGGATGATCTGGCCGCCGACGCTCGGGAAGGTCTCGGCGATGAAGCCGGCGACCTTGCCGCCACGTGCCGCGATGGCGGCGAGCGCGCCGTCGACCTGCTGGGCGTAGTGGAGCGCCCGATCGGCATCGTCGCGGCGGAAGCGGCCGCGATAATCGTCGGCGACGTCGACGAGCTGCACCCAGGGCTTGCGGCCGCCCATGTTCGGCTTGTTGAACTTGTAGGCGGAGATGTCGATCGCGCCGGTGGTGTTGCCGTGATAACCGTGATCGGGCGTGACGATGTCGTAGCCGCCGCTCGCCGCACGGGCGAGGCGCAGGGCCAGTTCGTTCGCTTCCGAGCCGGAATTGACGAAGAAGCAGACCTCCAACTCCCCTGGCAGCTTCGCCGTCAGGCGCTCGGCCAGCGCCATCGGCGCCGGGTGGAGATAGCGCGTGTTGGAGTTCATCCGCGCGAGCTGGTCCATCGCGACGGCCCGGATGCGCGGATGGGCGTGCCCGACATGGGGCACGTTGTTGTAGGCGTCGAGATAGGGCCGGCCCATCGCGTCGAAGAGATGGTGGCGCCAGCCGCGCAGGAAGGTGACCGGGCGCTTGTAGCTCAGCTTGAGATTGGCACCGAAACGGGCCTTGCGCTCGGCCAGCAGGGCGTCCTCGTCGATCGCCTGATAGGCGACGACGTCGTCGGGCAGGTTGAGCAGGGCGGCGGGGTTCGGGCAGATCGCCTGCCAGAGTGCCCAGTCGTCGGGATCGGCGACGCCGGGCCAGTCATGGCCCATGCCGTCCAGCGTCAGCGCGAGCTGGAAGTGCAGATGCGGCTCCCAGCCGCCATTCTCCTCGGCCGGACCGAGCCTGGCGAAGGCTTCGCCAGCCGCGATCTCCTGGCCTGGCTTCAGCTTCGCGGCGCCGTCCGCAGCAAGATGGCCGTAGAGCGTGTGGAAGACGTCGCCCGCGGGCGTGCGGTGCTCGAGGATGACGACGCCGCCATAGTCGAGATGGCCCTTGCGGTTCTCGGCCAGCGCGACGCGCCCGGCCAGCGGCGCGCGGACCGGCTTGCCGGCGGGGCCGAAGACATCGATGGCCATATGGATGGTGCGGCGGTTGGAGGCGAGCCAGCGGCCCTTGCGGAAGGCCTTGTCGGTATAGACCAGCCGCGGCTCGCCATATTGGCCGAGCCACCATTCCTGGGTGATGCCGATGGCCGCGCCGAGGTTGCGGGCCTCGTCGGCACGCATGCTGAAGGGGTTCTGCGGGATGGTGGCCTCGGCCACGCCGAGCGAGCCGACCGGGAGATCATCGAGCTGATGGCCGAGCACGGGGGCGAAGTTGCCGCGCTGCCGGGCGATCCAGCTGGCGATGCGGCCGGCGGCGTCGGTGACGGGCAGGCCGCAGGCATTGCGCAGGCGCGCGGCCATCAGCTCGCCGTCGATGGCGGGGTTCTCCAGCAGGCGCCAGGCGGGGCCTTGCGAGATCGTGACATAGGCGTCGTTCGGGCGGTCCTTGGCTTGAATCGTCGAGTTCACGACGCTGACCGCGAGGCGCATCCGGACAAGCGGCCAGATTAACCCGATCTCCTCGGCGCTCAGCGGCGAGACGCCATGATAGCCGGCGACGAAAGCAGCGAGCGCCGCTTCCGGCGTCTCGTGGTCGAGGATGGCATAGGCCGCGGCGATGGCGATCTCGCAGACCCGCGGGCCATGGGTCATGTCGCCGAAGTCGATCAGGCCGCTGATCCGCGCGGGCTCGCCGAGGCGCGGCTCGACCAGGATGTTGAAGTCGTTGAGGTCGTTGTGGAGGGTCTGGTGCGGCAGCCGGTCGAGCACGGGCTTGAGCGCCTCGAAGGCGGCGACGATCTCGGCTACGAGCGTGCGGCGCGAGCCTGCGAGCACGTCGAGATGCGGCTTGATCCAGCCGGCCTGCGTCAGGTCCCACTTTGCCGCATCTGGTGCTGCCGTGACCTCGAAATCACGCAAGGCGAGGTCGAGCCGCGCCGTCAAAGCGCCGAGTTCGGACAGGACGGCAGGCGGTTGCGGCCCGGCTTCACCCATCGGGATGCCCTGAAAGGCGCGCTGGACCCAGACCATGCGTTGGCGGCCTTCAGCATCCGCAACGTTCTGCCAGAAGCGGTTGCCTTCGGTGGAAAGCAG
>NZ_JBFTKQ010000012.1:0-174494 GCF_056396025.1 Allobosea sp. 05T438 | reverse complement strand
GTGAAGGCGATCCATCCCAAGGCGATGCCGGTCATCCTCACGACACCGGAGGAGTGCGAAACCTGGATGACGGCGCCGTGGGAACAGGCGTGGGCGCTGCAGCGACCGTTGCCGGATGGCTCGTTGAGCATCGTAGCCCGCGGTGTGAAGAAGGATGGCGGAGACCCGGATGCTGAACGGCCGGCGCAGGCTTCCTTGGTCTAACGGAACCCTTCGCCGCGACGCGCGTAGTCGCGACATGCCGCTGCACTGGTTCACCCCTCCCGTCTATGTCGAGTCGACTAAGGTCGGCGAGCGTTACGCCGTGAGCAGCGTAGAGCGTGCGGCTGAGTTCCTACTGTCGTGGCGGGAGCAATCTGGCGCAGAAACGTGGCGTTTTGCGATCGCAACATGCATGGCCGCGCTCAAGGGCGAAGTTCCGGCAGTGCACGCGAGGAAAGCTTTTGAGGCGGCCGCGCGCGACTGCGGTAAGCTCGTCTGATCACCGCCAAGCCCCGCTCAGCCATCCATAGACCGCAACGAAGACGAGAGCCATGAAGGCGAGGACGATGGTGAAGCCGTTGGCGCGGATCATGGGGTGTCCTGAGAGCGGATGGCTGAAACGTAGCCTGACCTGACCTTAGCCAACCATTTCCCGAGCCGCTCCGGGTTGAGCGCGATCAGGGTTATGATGAAGGTCAATAGAAGCGCTAAACCGGCCATGCCTATTCCCCCGCCCGGATGGCAGCGGCGGCTCGTTCCAAGCCGCGCTCGATGAAAAACTCGGGCCCGAGCGCATCATCGCCATGGTGCAGGTTGTCGTCGTATTCCCGCATCGCCACGTCAATATGACTGGCATAAGCCGTGATCGCGTCCTCTCTTGCCGCTGCGAGCGCGGCTTCGGCGGCTAGGGCGCTGGCTTCTGGCTTGGCAAATGACGCTTCACCGGCCCATCCGCTATCGCCGCCGTTGCCCTCGTAAAGAGCATAGGCTTCCGGCAGGTATTGCTCGTACCATTCCGCCCCGGCGCTGGCTTCGTTGCCGAAGAAGGCATTGCCGTCGAGCATGGCGAGCGTCTCCGCGACGGGCCGTAGCTTCGCCTTTTCCTCGGGGCTGAATGATCCATGGCTTCGCCATCCGCCCTCGGGCTCGCTGATGCGGTAGGGCGGCCACTCGTGCCGCTCCTTCTCCGCCACGACCGGGGCGAAGAGGGCGAGAATGCACTGTGCCGCGGGGACGTAGTTTTCCCAATGCAGGCGATAGCATTTGAACTCCGAGCCAGACGGCCCGATGTTGCCCGATCCATGGACGCATTCGTCCGGGCGAAACGGGCATATCGCCCGCGCCACGTCCTCGACGCTCGGCATCGCGGCAGGGGCTGTGTCAGCGCTCATCGCGGGGCTCCAAGGCGGCGCGGGGAGGGTCTGGCAGCGGCATCCAATGGGTCGGGGGMTCGTCCATAACGATAGACTGCCAGCCGCCGATCTGAGCGTGCCACGTCCAGTCCTCGTACCAGACGATCATCATGTTGTTCGTGCGGCCGGCCCAGCATGCCAAGACCTTCTGCCCTTCTTTAGGTGCCGTATCGATTGTCTGCCACGCTTCCTCGCTCAGCTTCTCAGCCATGGTCGTTCTCCTTGGCGGGGCGGGTGAGCAGCTTGTGGCGGAGCAACACCTCGCAGCACACCGGGGCACGCTGCCCGACATAGGCCGCATCGCCTTTGAAATGGTGGCCCATGAAGTGAGGGCAGTCCGGGCCGATATCTGGCGCGCAATTGCCGTGATTCAGTGGGCAGTTCTCCGCATGGTCGAGCCCGCCTCGGAAATCGAAGATGGCATGGTTCGTCGGAGCGGCCTTGTCGTAAAGCTCAAGCTTCGTCAGCTCACCCATGGGTGTCTTCCTCCTTCGGCATGGCGGGGCGGGAGGGGGATTTTGAGTGCGCATCCGCGAGTGTCCGAGCCTGCGCTTGAATCGCTCGCAGGCAAGCGGCAAGCAGGGCGCGTGCTGGAGTTGGGCACTCCGCTTCAATATAGCGAACTGCAATGCCGTCGCTGGTGTTGTGGTCAGAAAGGAACCCCCGGTAGCGGTATCGTTCTGGCCGCCCTCGCATCTGTCCGAGGCTCCACGACCACCCCGGCAGCTTCTGATCGAGCAGAGAGACGACGGCGTCGAGGCTCGACGTGATGCGCGGCGTGATGCTCGCGGCATAACTCCCTTCGACGAACGGCCAGGTTTTGTCTGCGGACGGGTCGTGGAGCGCGTCGAGAATGTCGCCGTCCAACTCCCGATCAGCCCCTTCGCCGCTTTCGACGCGCTCTATGAGTTCTGGCCGGAGTCTCGCGGATGCCACATCAGATCCCTTCACGACTTCCTCCCATCGATCTCGGTCGCGGGCGCTAGGGCGGCGGATAGGCCCGGCAAAGACCCGCGTCCGTGGCGAGTTGCCCGCTTCGCTCGGATGCGGGCGATGGTCTCGGGCTGCTGAAGCTTAGCAAGGTCCGCTTCGGCGCAGGCCATGAGATCGCCGCCGGCATAGACGCAGAGAGATGCCAGCGTGGTCATTGCCGCGCCGATTTCCTTGGCGGCCTCCCCGACCGGGCGACCGAAGGTGTAATCGACCAGCGCGTGCATATCCTCGCCCGTCATGCCGAAGGCTTGGCACGTCTCAAGCGCCTCTTCGGCGAAACGATCCCGACGCTCAGCAACATCAGTCGGGTCGCCTTCGAAGAGAACGGCGCAGGCCGCTTTGACGCGCTGCTGGTAGCTCTCCACCGTGGCGGGCGCGGGATGCGCGGCGCGCTCCTTCGGTGGGTGCTCATGCAGGTCATGCCAAGCCACCGGCTCCGCAGGGCCGGCAGAGGACGAGAGGGCGGCGCGGTAGGCGGCGATGCGACGTAGCTCGTCTGCTGCTGCGTTCGGGCAGCATCCCGCTTCCAGCCACTCAGCGACCAGCACCAGAGAGCCTTCCCGGGGTGGATTGTCCAGAATGGTCATGCCTTATCTCCCGGAACGTCTGGAAAGTTGAGGTAAGCGAACTCCCCGTGGACCCGCGACACTGCGGCGTCGTAGGCGCGGGCTGCTTCTTCACCATTGTCGAAGTAGCCCAGCTCGTGCTTTTCTCCGTTGTGCTTGAATGCAGCCAGGAATTTTCCGCTCCGCCTATTGAGGCTGACGCCTTTGTATCCCGAGGCATTTCTGCGGAAGGGGCCTCGATTTTGGAGGTTCTGAGCATGGGTCGCGAGCCGAAGGTTGCCTATTCGGTTGTCACGCTTGTTGCCGTTGATGTGGTCGATGGCTAACCGGGGCTGCTCACCGTAGTGGAGTTCCCAACAAAGCCGGTGCGAAAGGTATTCCGTCCTTCTGAAACGGACGTAGTGATACCCGTCCTTCCGCACAAAGCCGGCTTGTCTCCCGATGACGATGCTTGGTGTCGCTTTCGGGGCACCTACCCATGTTAATATCCCTGTCTCTGCTTCATATGAAAGATAGGTCAGAAGCTCGACTACTTCGCTTCGTTTTGACCTCGCGACGCCGCTCATCGCCGCCGTGGAAGCCTCGAAAGGTTGACGGTAGACCCTCATGACTCACCCCCGCCCGCAGGCTCAGAGGCGGGCTTGGCGAGGGCAGCATTCAGATCGGCGATGATCTGGTCCCGATCTTCATTCGTGACTGTGTGCCGGAAATGCAGAGCGATCGCCTTGTCGTTCTCAGCAACGCCGGAGATCGCGACAATTGGCAACGCGCTGTCTGTGAACCATAGGTCGGTCACGCCCCCATCCTCCGACCCGCTCGTCGGGGCCGGGGTGGCGTCGCTGGCGAGGGGCGTCATCTTGTCGGCATAGTCGTAGGCCGCCTTCCGTAAATCGACTGCGGTGTACCGGCCGATTTTCGTGACCCATTCCGCGCCCCGCAGATAGGCCGCTTGGAGCGCTTCGAAAGTCAAAGCCTCACGCACCGCATCCCCGCTCGGTGACGCAGGCGAGGCGGCAGGGGATGGGGAGGAGGTGAGCATGGCGCGGTAGATGTCGCGCTCGTGACCCGCGCCTTTGTTGAAGCGTGGCCAAGCCGCGACCATTTCATCAGTCGGCTCGACCGGCACCAGCTTCCACTGCGCGGAGGTTGAGGGGGGGGGCATGGGCGGGGCTCCTTTGGCTTCGTCAGCTCGCGCCGAATGCTGTTGAATTGCTGTTCGAGCTGGGGGAGCCAATCGGCGGCTGCCTTGCGGTATTCATCGTTCCCGCTGGCCTTGTGCATGTTGGCCAAAGCGTGAGCGTGCAGGAGGTTTTCGATCATCCCTGCAATGAGCGTTGACGCGAGCTCCCCCATCAAAACACCTTGATCTGGAATGATAGGCGGCGGGTTACGCCATCGGCGTCGGTGATCTGGCATGTAGAGGCTGGCGGGTTGATGCCGGCTTCGGCGCCGATGCGTTCCCAGTTTCCAGGGTGATTCAGGTCGAGCCCGAGCCGGTGAGCCGCCCGTCGCAGGGCAGCAGCACGCTCGTTCATCTCCTGCATCGGAGCCGGAATAGGAGACAAGTCCAAATGGTCAGCCACGTCCCGCCTCCCTCTGTTCCGTCCCTGGATCGGAGGGGGGATTATTTGTGGCATCCGCGGGGGTTGCGGGACTGTTCTCCAGAACCGAGCGGGCGCGGCGCTCCTTTCGACTGGCGATGGCATCGGCGTAGCGCCGCGCGATCATCTGGTCGATGTCGACAAGCTTGTCCCGCACGAGCGTGCTGTCTGGGATGAGGCTATCCAGTTCGTTCACTACGAACCGAGCGCCATCTGCCCAAGCGGTATCGATACGCTCGTCTAGCGCCTCTTCCGAGGCTTTGAGGGCGGCTAGGGCTTCGTCGCGCTCACGTTCGGCAGCGTCCAAGGCTTCGCGCATCCGTTTGACCTGCTCGGCAAGTGACGGCGATCCACCATCCGGCGGGTCCATGAAGCGGACGCCGGGGAGTTTCGCCGCTATGGCGTTCTGCTCGGCTTCTAGGATTTCGCCCCAGCGGTTTGCCTCCGCCAGCTCTGCGGCCTGTGCGAGAAGGGCGTCGGCTGCCTGCTTGGCGAGGCGAAGCAGGCGATTGATCTTCTTCGCGACAGGAGCGTCAGTCGCTTCCCAACGCTCGCGCAGCTCCTCAACGAGCCCTGCAATGTCGACCCCGCTCATGGCGCGGCCCTTTCCATGTCGAGAAACGCGCCGATCACTTCCGCCGCGACTTGCGGGACGATGGCATTGCCGTAGGCGCGCAGCTTTCCCACTCGGGCGGGAACCCCATGAGCCAGCAGACGAATGCCGGGTTCAACGCGCCGGGCTTTCCCGTCTGCTCCGGATGCCCACTCTGCCCCAGACCAATGCGTCGAATTGCGACCAGACCAGCCGAGTTCCCCGCTTCGTTGTTCCCGTTGCGCGCTGGAGCAAGACTGGTCGGCGTCGGATACAGAGCAGCCTGCCGAGGTAGTTGATCCAGCCGCTTCCGCCCGTCCGTGGCGACCGTCGCCATCCCGGGTGTGTCCTTCCAGTCGCGAGCGCTCGGCGTCGTCCACATGACGTGGTACCAAGCCGCCGTGTCCTCCAGTCGGCAGTTCCCTGGGTCTGATGCCCGCGACGGGTTCCCGAATCCGCCGTTGTTCCCGCACCGAGCTGTAGGCCACAAACCAGAGGCGATCTCTCCGATGGGGCGCATCGACGGCACAAGCCGGGACAACGGACGCCCCGCAGGCGTAGCCGATGCCTTCCAGGTTAGAATGCACTCCGTCGAGCCAGTCCTTTCCAACCGCTGCCGCAACCTGCTCTCCCATGACGACGGGAGGCTTGCAGTCTCGGATGAGGTCGAAGAGGACCGGCCAGAGATGGCGCTCGTCAGCTTGGCCTTCCTGCTTGCCTGCGACACTGAAGGGCTGGCAAGGGCAGCTTCCGGTCCAGAGCGGCTTGTCGTCAGGCCACCCTGCAAGACGCGCAGCGTAGCTCCATCCACCGATGCCGGCGAAGAAATGGCACTGTGTGTATCCGACCAGGTCGGCAGGTCGAACATCGACAATTGAGCGCTCGTCAACGTCGCCTGGCGCAATGTGGCCTCCTGCGATGAGGTTGCGGAGCCACTGCGCCGCATAGGGGTCAATCTCGTTGTAGTAGGCGTGGACCCCGCTCATGGCGCGATCTCCCCTGGAAGGGGGTTTTTGTGCGCATCCGCGTGGTTCGTGCGCCCTTCGGCCTTGGCGATGGCGGCCTTCGCAGCGGTCGAGGCGTATCCATCCTGCGCTCCGAGAGCCTTCAGCGCACCGATGCACTGCCACAGCGCCTCGAACATGTCGGGAGCCGCCGCAAACAATACGGCGCTCTCTCGTGCGCTTTCGATGCCGCCCGTGACTTGCGCTGGGAAGATCGCCACCGTCTCCGCGCCGCTGGTGACGATTTCGTATGGCCACTCGCGCCCGGCGCAAGTCGGCCCCTCCACGCTTGCAGCGGTTGGTCCGGTGATGCCGCCGTCAGGGTAACCGACGATCATCTCCTTCGTGCTTGCCCGCTCACCCACGGCTGGACTCCTGCGAAGGAGAGGGGTGCTTGGCGAGCGAGGCCTTAGCGAGTTCGCCGCTGCTGGGCGTCTTCGGGAATTCCCGAACCATGAGGTTGGCCGGAATCGGTCGCATGCGCGCCTTCACCGAACCACCCATCTGCTTCACGAAGATTGCAGTCCCGGAGTCTCTGCACTGCGAAACGATGCTCTCGGCCCATGCGTCCTCCATCGGACGAGCGCCTGATCCGCTTTCGCCGCCGACGATGACCCAGTCGAGATCGGTGAAGTCACCGACGATCGGGCCGAGGAGTGGCTCTGCCGAGAGGCCAACCCATGGCAACGACAAGCGTCGCTTGAGAGCGCGCAATCGCGGCACGTCCCTGTCGAACTCTTCCTGGTTCACGACAGAGATCAGCAGGCCGGCATGCTGAGGCCACGTCGAGACGCCGATGGCAGCCAGCCGTTTCTCGACAATGCTGATCCGCTTCGTCACGATCTGGATGTCGACCCGATCGCACTGGACGATCTTGCCCCATGCCTCGGCAAACCACTCGATCGGCACCTCATTGTCGAAAAGGTCCGACATGGACTGGATGAAGACGCGACGGCGCGAGTTGGGGTGATAGCCGCCGATCTCCGCGTCGGCCGCCCACCACGCATAATCGTTGTCGAGCCGATTGAGCAGGGCGGGCGCGCCCTTGATCTTGCGGCGCGCGGCGCCGACGCCCCAGAGGCTTTCGCCAAAGCGGCCAGACCACGTTTCTGCATAACAGTGGTCGCAGCCGGGACCGACCTTCGTGCAGCCCCACCAGAAATTGACGGTCGCGTCCGTCCACTCGATCGCGCTGCGCTCACCCACGGCCAGCACTCCGGGGAGAGGGGGAACGCTTTTCAGTGTTCTCGCCTGTTCCGGCTGCGTACACCGCTGTTCCGGCGATGCTTTTCAACGCGCCTTGAGTGATCTCAAGCGGTTGGCAAAATTCGTCTTGATGAAGGCTTAACTATGAGGCCACGGATTTTCATGCATTGCCGGCTTTGCCTTGACCAAACGACGGTTTATGTGTGGCGGCCCGACAACCCGTGTTTCGCTTCAGGATCTGCCCCATGACCAAGCACATTGCCTTTACCGGCTCGATGCCCGCTCTGGTCACCCCCTTCAAAGCCGGCAAGGTCGATGAGGAGGCGCTGCGCGCGCTGGTCGAATGGCAGATCGCGAGCGGTTCGACCGGCCTCGTCCCCGTCGGCACCACCGGCGAGAGCCCGACGCTCTCCCATGACGAGCACAAGCGCGTGGTCGAGATCGTCGTCGATCAGGCCAAGGGCCGCGTTCCGGTGATCGCCGGCGCCGGCTCCAACAACACGATCGAGGCGATCGACCTGGCCGTTCACGCCGAAAAGGCCGGCGCCGACGCCGTCCTTGTGGTGACGCCCTACTACAACAAGCCCACCCAGGAGGGCATGTACCAGCACTTCAAGGCGGTGAACGATGCGGTCGGCATCCCGATCATCATCTACAACATCCCGCCGCGCTCGGTGGTGGACATGTCGGTCGAGACGATGACGCGGCTCTATGAGCTCAAGAACATCGCGGGCGTGAAGGATGCGACTGCCAATCTCGCTCGCGTCTCGCAGCAGCGCCACGCCATGGGGCCGGACTTCATCCAGCTCTCGGGCGAGGACATGACGGCGCTGGCCTACATGGCTGCCGGCGGCCATGGCTGCATCTCGGTCGTCGCCAATGTCGCGCCGCGCCTCTGCGCCGATCTGATGGACGCCACGCTGAAGGGCGATTTCGCCAAGGCGCTGAAGGTGCAGGATCGGCTCGTGCCGCTCCATGACGCCATCTTCAAGGAGCCGGGGCTGGCCGGTGCCAAGCATGGGCTCACGCTGCTCGGCCGTATCGAGGAGGAAGTCCGCCTGCCGCTGCTGCCGGTGACGCCGGCCACGGGCAAGGTCATCCGCGAGGCCATGGTTTTCGCCGGGCTGTTGAATGCCTAAGTAAGGATTGCGTTCGACCGGTCTTCCCGGCCGACGTCAGGGAATTCCGGGATGTACGAGCCCAGTCACTTCAAGGTCGAGGACCGCGCGCAGCTCCACGCTGTCATCCGGCAGCATCCGCTCGCGTCGCTGGTGACAGTGGGCGAGGGCGGGCTGATCGCCAACCCCGTTCCCTTCATCCTTCATGCCGATGAGGGCGAGAACGGCGTGCTGCGCGCCCATCTCGCGCGTCCCAATGCGCAGTGGAAGGCGATCGCGGCCGGGGCGGAGACGCTGGTCATCTTCACCGGCGTCGAGCGCTACGTCACGCCGGCCTGGTATGCGACCAAGCGGGAGACCGGGAAGGTCGTGCCGACCTGGAACTACGTCACGGTGCAAGTCCGCGGCCCCGCCCGCGTGATCGAGGATCCGGCCTGGCTGCGCGCCCAGCTCGAGTCGCTGACGCAGCAGCAGGAGGCGCCTCGCGCCGAGCCATGGGCGGTCTCGGACGCGCCGGAGCCTTTCATCGCGGCACAGGCGCGCGGTATCGTCGGCGTCGAGATCGAGATCGCCTCGATCATCGGCAAGTTCAAACTCAGCCAGAACCGGCGGGAGGACGACAAGCTCGGCGTCCTCAACGGCCTGAGCGCCGATCCTGAAACGGACGCGCAGGCGATGGCCTCGCTGGTGAAAAAACATGGATTCAGTGGAACTGCATGAAGAAGCCTGATCCCGCCCGCTACCGGCTCGCCGCCGACAACCGCAAGGCGCGCTTCAATTACGAGATCAAGGAGACACTGGAGGCGGGCATCGCTCTGCAGGGCACCGAGATCAAGTCGCTCCGTGGCGGCAAGGCGACGATCGGCGAGAGCTATGCTGGCCCGATGGGCGAGGAACTCTTCCTGTTCAACGCCTATATCCCGGAATATTTGGAGGCGAACCGCTTCAACCATGAGGTTCGCCGGCCGCGCAAGCTCCTGCTCCACCGGCGCGAGATCAACAAGCTGATGGGCGCGGTCCAGCGCGAGGGCATGGCTCTGATCCCGCTCAAGGTCTATTTCAACGACAAGGGCAGGGCGAAGGTCGAGCTCGGCCTCGGCAAGGGCAAGAAGCTCCACGACAAGCGCGAAACCGAGAAGACCCGCGACTGGAACCGCGACAAGCAGCGGCTCTTGAAGACGGGTGGGTGAAGCCTATTCAATAGGCGCCGCCCCACACCTTGCCGTGGAACTCACCCTTCCACCGGCTCATCGCCCTGCCGGATACCGTAGCGCCGTTCCAGAGCGGGGTTGCCCGGTGCGGCTGGGCCGCCGCCGGGCGCGGTGCTGCGGGGGCTGCGCTCGGACGGATCGCGCCCGACCTTCTGCATGAGCTGGGCGAGGTCGAGGAACTCGTCGCATTGCCGGCGCAGCTCGTCCGAAACCATCGGCGGATTGGTCGAGATCGTCGAGACGACGGAGACCTTGACGCCCTTGCGCTGCACTGCCTCGACCAGCGGGCGGAAGTCGCCGTCACCGGAGAACAGGTAGATCTGATCGAGATGTGGCGCGAGCTCGAGCATCTCGATCGCGAGCTCGATGTCCATATTCCCCTTCACGCGCCGCCGGCCCGTGGCGTCGGTGAACTCCTTGGCTGCCTTGGTGATGACGCGGTAGCCGTTGTAGTCCAGCCAGTCGACCAGCGGGCGGATCGAGGAGTACTCCTCGCTTTCGACGAGGGTGGTGAAATAGAAGGCGCGGATCAGATTGCCGCGACTCTGGAACTCCCGCAGCAGGCGACGGTAATCCATGTCGAAGCCGAGCTGCTTCGAGGTCGCGTAGAGATTGGCGCCGTCGATGAAAAGCGCGATGCGCGGTGCGCCGTTCATGGCAATCACTCCTGCTCAAATGACTTCAATTATTAGAGATGGAAGCAAAAGGCGTTTGAACAATGTCTTTCATGAATGAAATTTGACAGGCTTCAAACAAGGGCGTGGCGTCTTGACGCAGCTCAGTAGCGTCGCGGTGAGGCTACCCACCGTCCTACGATCGTGCTGACGAATGGTCTCGGCCGCCGGATGGGTTATGTCGCGGCGTCAAGGCCGCAGCCGCGCCGGATTGCCCACTGCCGTGCGACCAGCGGGCACGTCGCGCGTGACCACGCTGCCCGCGCCGATGATCGCATCGTCCCCGATCGTGACTCCCGGCAGGATGATCGCGCCGCCGCCGATCCAGACATTGTGCCCGATGCTGACCGGGCGTCCGAGTTCCAGCATCTGACGGCGCCGGGCCGGGTCGCGCGGGTGATCGGCGGTGAGGATCTGGACGCCGGGGCCGATCTGCGTGCCGTCACCGATCGTCACGGCGACGACATCCAGGATGACGCAGTTGAAGTTCAGGAAGACATTGTCGCCGAGGCTGATGTTGTAGCCATAGTCGCAATGGAAGGGCGGGCGGATGGCGACGTCCCGCCCGACATGGCGGAACGCCTCCTGCATCAACGCGAGCCTTTGCTCAGGCGCGGCCGTGGTGGCGTTGAAGTGCTCCATCCAGGCGCTGATGCGGCGGTTGTCGGCGATGAGCTCCGGGCTGTCGGCGCGGTAGAGCTCGCCCGCCAGCATCTTCTCCTTCTCGCTGCGCATCGCCGTCTTCCGCGTGCTCAGCCTTTGCCCTTGGGGAACTCCAGCCCCATCTCGCGGTAGCGCTCCGGGTCGTCGCTCCAGTTCTCGCGGACCTTCACGAACAGGAAGAGGTGGACCTTGGCCTCGGCTGCCTCGGCGATTTCGGCACGAGCCCTCTGGCCGATCGCCTTGATCGTCTGGCCGCCTTCACCGAGCACGATCTTCCGCTGCCCCTCGCGCTCGACATAGATCGTCTGCTCGATCCTGACCGAGCCATCCGGCTTCTGCTGCCAGCTCTCGGTCTCGACCGTAGAGCGGTAGGGCAATTCGTCGTGCAGCCGCTCGAAGATCTTCTCGCGGGTGATCTCGGCCGCGAGGAAGCGCAAGGGAGCGTCCGAGATCTGGTCTTCAGGATAGAGCCAGGGGCCGGGCGGCAGCCGCTTCTCCAGCCAGGTCAGGATGTCCTTGACGCCGTAGCCGGTCAGGGCCGCGACCATGAAGGTGGCTTCGAACTGCCCCCGCTCGTTCACCTTGGTGGTGATCTCGAGCAGCTTCTCCTTCGCCACCGTGTCGATCTTGTTGAGGATCAGGAACTTCGGCTGCTTCAGCTCGGCGAGCTTCTCCAGCAGAGCGGTATTCTCTTCATGATCGAAACGGGCGACGTCGATCAGCACGCCGATCAGGTCGGCGTCGGTCGCGCCGCCCCAGGCGCTCGTCACCATGGCGCGGTCGAGCCGGCGCTTGGGTGCGAAGATGCCGGGCGTGTCGACGAAGATGACCTGCGCCGGGCCGGACAGGGCGATGCCGCGCACCTGCGTGCGCGTCGTCTGCACCTTGCGAGAGACGATCGAGACCTTGGCGCCGACGAGTTGGTTGAGCAGCGTCGACTTGCCGGCATTCGGCGCGCCGATCAGCGCGACGAAGCCGCAGCGCGTGGGTTGATCGGTTTCAGACATTGTCGCCTTCCGGGTTGTCGTTCCACAGGCCTTCACGCCGCAGGAAAGCTTCGGCCGCCGACTGCTCGGCCAGCCGCTTGGAGGGGCCGCGCGCCTCGGAGTCCGCGAGCCCGGTGATCTTTGCCGCCACGACGAAGACCGGTGCGTGGTCCGGCCCCGAACGTCCGCGCTCGCTATAGGTGGGCGTCGGATAGCCCTTGCCTTGAGCCCATTCCTGCAGTGCGGTCTTGGCGTCGCGCAACGGGCGGACCGGCTTTATCAGCCGCTCGCCGAAGGCGCGCTCGACCAGGGCGCGGGCGGCCTCGTAGCCGCCGTCGATGAAGACCGCGCCGATGACCGCCTCGCAGGCATCGGCCAGGATCGCCTTGTTCTTGCGGGCGCCGCCCTGGATCTCGCCATCGCCTAGCCGCATGAACTGCCCGAGATTCCAGCCTTGCGCCACCTCGGCGCAGGTCTCCTTGCGCACGAGATCGGCGAGGCGGCGCGAAAGATTGCCTTCCTCGGATTGCGGATAGCGCCGGAACAGCATGTCGGCGATCGACAGGCCGAGCACCCGGTCGCCGAGGAATTCGAGGCGCTGATAGCTCGCCAGCCGCGATTCCTCGGCGCTCATATGGGTGAGCGCCGTCGTCAGCAGGGACTTGTCGCTGAAATCGTGCTCCAGCGCGGCTTCGAGCCGCGCTGTGTCCGGCGCCTTGCGCGCGGTTTCGCTGCTTTTGCTCACTTGATGGTGCTGAACAGACGGTTCCAGCGAACCGTATAGGGCCATTCCCAGATCTTCCAGGCCGAGGCGCCGTCCTCGATCGAGAAGAAGATGATCTCGGCCCGGCCGACAAAGTTCTCGAACGGCACATAGCCGACGCTGCGGTCGCGCGAGTCGAGCGAGTTGTCGCGATTGTCGCCCATCATGAAGAAATGACCGGGCGGCACGACGAAGACCTGCGTGTTGTCGAAGGTGCCGGTGTCGCCTTCGCGCTCGATGATCTCATGGCGGACGCCGTTCGGCAGCGTTTCGATATAGCGGATCACCGGAACGCTGCGGCCCCAATTGTCGCTGGTTACATAGTCGGCGATGCGCTCACGCTTCACCGGCTGGTTGTTGATGTGCAGGATGCCGTCGATCATCTGGATGCGGTCGCCGGGCAGGCCGATGACGCGCTTGATGTAGTCGGTCGAGTTGTCGGTCGGCAGCTTGAAGACGGCGATGTCGCCGCGCTTGGGCTCGGCGGCCCAGATGCGCCCCGAAAACAGCGGCGGGCTGAACGGGATCGAGTGCTTGGAATAGCCGTAGGTGTACTTGGACACGAAGAGATAGTCGCCGATCAGCAGCGTCGGGATCAGCGAGCCCGAAGGGATGTTGAAGGGCTGGAACAGCAGGGTGCGGATGACCAACGCGATGAGGAGCGCCTGGACGACGACCTTGATCGTCTCGAAGACGCCGCCCTCGTCCTTGGCCGTCTTGTTCTTGCTTTCGACTTCGTTGGCCACGCGGGGGGCTCCTGGGACTGCGATCCAGCGCGGTCTAGCCGACTATCGCGTCTGCGACAACGCGCAAGAGCAGTCCGGAGGGATGACGCTGGCGGATGGCGAATACATGATCACAACAATTACAATGCGAGAAAACGGCGGGAGCTGGGCCGAATTCGCAGGGCGAATACCCACTTCGATGCGTTGACGATATCGTGTTTCACGAACAGCATTCGCTTGTTTCCGACCTTTGGGGGAATCACCATGAGCACGAAGAAATATGTCGCCGAAGCCATTGGCACGTTCTGGTTGACTTTTGCGGGTTGCGGCAGCGCGGTCATCGCTGCAGGTTTTCCAAATGTCGGCATCGGGTTGCTCGGCGTTTCGCTCGCTTTCGGCCTCACCGTCGTGACGATGGCCTACGCCATCGGCCATGTTTCCGGTTGCCATCTCAACCCGGCCGTGACGGTCGGGCTCGCGGCGGGCGGTCGTTTCCCGGCGGGGCAGGTCGTTCCTTACATCGTCGCGCAGGTGGTCGGCGCGATCGTGGCCGCGGCCGTTCTCTACCTGATCGCCCGCGGCGCGCCTGGTTTCGACCTTGCCAACGGTTTCGCCTCGAACGGTTACGGCGAACACTCACCCGGAAAGTACAATATCGTCTCGGCCTTCCTCATGGAAGTCGTGATGACGATGATGTTCCTGTTCATCATCATGGGGTCGACCCACGGCAAGGCTCCGGCAGGCTTCGCGCCGCTCGCCATCGGCCTCGGCCTGTGCCTGATCCATCTCGTCAGCATCCCCGTGACGAACACCTCCGTGAACCCGGCCCGCAGCACCGGCCCGGCACTGTTCGTCGGCGGCTGGGCGCTCGGCCAGCTCTGGCTCTTCTGGGTCGCTCCGCTGATCGGCGGCGTGCTTGGCGGCGTCATCTATCGTTGGCTGAGCGATGAGCCGCAGGGCGTCGTCAGCGGCACCCAGCCGGCCGAATAGGTCCGGTCGAAAGCCGGGACCGCCACTGTCCTTCTCCGGGCGCGCGCCGCAAGGCGTGAGCCCGGAATGGATGATGGCGGTTCCGATCCCGACGACTGCCGGTTCCGTCTCAGGCGACCGGCCGGGCCTCGATCACGACGAAGGCCTGCGCCAGCGGCGGATCGTCCGTCAGCGAGACATGGACGATCGCCTCGAAGCCTGCAGGCGTCATGGCCTTCACGCGCTCCAGCGCGCCGCCCGTCAACCGCATCGTCGGGCGCCCACCCGGCAGGTTGACCACCTCCATGTCGCGCCAGAAAACGCCGGCCCGCATGCCGGTGCCCAGCGCTTTCGAGCAGGCTTCCTTGGCGGCGAAGCGGCGGGCATAGGAGGCCGCGCGGGTGGCGCGGCGGTCGGATTTCGTCCGCTCGCCGTCGGTGAAGACGCGCTGGGTGAAGCGTTCGCCGAAGCGTTCGAGGGAGCGCTCGATGCGGCGGATGTCGCAGAGGTCGGAGCCGATGCCGAGGATCATGCTTCGCGTTTAGAGCATCGGCCGAGAAAGTGGAAACCGGTTTCCTGCGCGGTCAGCGCCCGGCGCCGCGCCCTTCGTCCATCGCCTGCCGAATCCGGCGGATCGCGGTCTCCAGCCCGACGAAGATCGCTTCGCCGATCAGGAAGTGACCGATGTTGAATTCGACGAAGGCCTGAACACCGGCAAGTTTGCGGGCCGTGTCGTAGTCGAGCCCGTGCCCGGCGTGGACTTCAAGCCCGACCTTGGCCGCATAGGCGGCACCGTTGGCCAGCCGCTGGAACTCGGTTTCTGCCCTGGCCGTCTCGCCATCCGCAACCGCATGGCACCAGCTGCCGGTGTGAAGTTCGACGACGGGGGCGCCGAGCTTGGCAGCCATCGCGATCGGTGCCTCGTCCGGCTCGATGAAGAGCGAGACGCGGCATCCGGCCGCCTTCAGCCGGGTGATGCGCGGCGCAAGCTGCGCTTCCTGGCCAACGACGTCGAGCCCGCCCTCGGTCGTGCGTTCCTCGCGCTTCTCCGGGACGAGGCAGGCTGCGTGCGGCTTCAGCCGCTCAGCCAGCGCGATCATCTCGTCGGTGGCGGCCATCTCGAAATTGAGCGGCTTGGTCAGCTCGGCGGCGAGCCGTTCCATGTCGGCGTCGCGGATATGGCGGCGATCCTCGCGGAGATGGGCGGTGATCCCGTCGGCTCCGGCGGCGATGGCGAGATGGGCGGCGCGGACCGGATCGGGCAGGGTGCCCCCGCGTGCATTCCTCACCGTGGCGACATGGTCGATGTTGATGCCGAGACGCAGCCCTTCGGCCATGGTGCAAGCCCTCTTTGTAGCTACCCGTGCTTAGACGAAAGCACGGCATCGGCTCAATGCAGGGATTGTGATGCCGGCCTCACGATTTGTGATCTGTAAGGCCGTCCGCGGGGGCGAGGGCGGTTTGCTATTTGATAACCGCAAATGGTTGTTTGTTCTCCGTGAAGGTAATCGTAACCGGCGCGCTGTAACATCAAGACTTAAATTTACTAAACCTTAGATTGAGCGAGCGGGATTTATGCAACTCCCCTTGAACAACGCGGCCTTCCATACGGACATCACGCCGGACCGTCGCAATGCCGGTCAGCCGCCGGAGCGTGCGCTCGGGCGAGTCATCGCCTGTGACGGCTCGCGCGCCACCATCCTGAGCGCAGTCTCGACCGGGAACTGGCAGGCGAGCGACGCTTGGGCGATCGGCCGCATGGTCTCGATCAATCTCGGTCAGAGCCGCATCGTGGCCCTGGTCTACAAGCTGCACGCGGTCGAACCGGCCTGGACCGATGGCGAGAACCCGATCCAGGTCGAGGTCGAGTTTCTGGGCGAGGTTCTTGAGAAATCGGACGGCTCGATGCGCTTCCAGAGCGGCATTACCGGCTATCCGCCGATCGGCGCCGTCGCTCACCGCATCAGGGCCGGCGATCTCGCACTCGTCCACGACCTTGGCGACCGGAAAGGTGCCGAGATCGGCCACGTCACGCAGGATGCCAGTATCCCGGCGACCGTCAGCATCCAGGACATGCTCTCGCGCCATTTCGCTCTCGTCGGCACGACAGGTGTCGGCAAGTCGAGCGCCGTTTCGCTGTTGCTGCGCCGTGCCGTTGCCGCGCGCCCGCGCCTGCGCGTGCTGATTCTGGATCCGCACAATGAATACTCCGTCGCCTTTCCGGATCTCGCCCTCACCATCGACGGTGACGCGCTCGACCTGCCGTTCTGGATGTTMAAGCAGGAAGAGTTTGCCGATATCGTCTTCCGCGGCCGGCCTGCGTTGGACGACGAGCCTGATATCCTGCGGGAGGTCATTGCGGCGGCCCGAGGCCGCTACCGTGTTCCGAGTGGCCAGGAATTGGCGCGTGACCTCGGATCGAGCCTGCTCAAGCGCCCGCTCGATCTCGGCGTCGGGCGCAGCGGCCCGGAGCCGGCGCCGCCCACGGGGGGCGTCGATGCATCGACGCCGTACCGCCTGAAGGACGCCTTCGCCGTTATCGACGAAATGATCGGCCTGCACGAGCAGCGTTGGCCGAGGCCGGCGCTGCGCTCGCTGAAGGTGCGGCTGGAATCTCTCCATGCCGATCCGCGCTACCGCTTCATGTTCGGCCGCGCCAATATGTACGAGACGGTGGCGCCGATCCTGGGGCAGATCTTCCGCATTCCCATGCATGGCCGGCCGATCACCGCCTTCCAGCTCGGCGGCCTGCCGGGCGAGGTGGTCAATGCCGTCGCCTCGGTGCTGTCGCGGCTCGCCTTCGATCTCGCCATGGCCAGCCAGGGCGCCTGCGAGGTCCTCGTGCTCTGCGAAGAGGCGCATCGCTATGTGCCATCGGACCAGGCGCTCGGCTTCGCGCCCACCCGCCAGGCGATCGCGCGCATCGCCAAGGAAGGGCGCAAATACGGTGCCTATCTCGGCGTGGTCACTCAGCGCCCGGGCGAGCTCGACCCGACGATCCTGTCACAATGTTCGACCGTTTTTGCGATGCGGCTGGCCAACGAGCGCGACCAGCAGATCATCCGCTCGGCGATCTCCGACGCCTCTGCCAGCACGATCAATTTCCTCTCCTCGATCGGCAACCGCGAGGCGATCGCCTTCGGCGAAGGCGTTGCGACCACGATGCGGATGCGTTTCGCCGAGCTGAAGCCGCATGAGCTGCCGGCGATGGGCGGACGCGCGGCGGAGGGCGGCGGCCGGCTGGAGCCAACCCTCGACGACATGGTCCGGCGCATGCGGGCCTGAGCGCGAATTTCTTGCATCCCGGAGGCTTTGGCTGTAAGGCCCTGCTCAACCTATTCCCTGCATCGCTGAGATCGGAAGAAGCCGCCCATGGCTCGCGTTACCGTTGAAGACTGCATCGACAAGGTCGAGAACCGCTTCGAGCTGGTGCTGCTCGCCAGCCACCGCGCGCGGATGATCCAGTCGGGCTCGTCGATCCTCGTTGCGCGCGACAACGACAAGAACCCTGTCGTTGCGCTCCGCGAGATCGCCGAGGAGAAGCTGAAGCCCGAGGATCTCAAGGAAGACCTGATCCACTCGCTGCAGAAGCATGTTGAGGTCGATGAGCCGGAGCAGGAGACCGTCCCGCTGCTCGCCAACCCCGCAACTGCGGCCACCCCCGACAGCGAGATCCAGTTCGACCGGATGAGCGAAGAGGACCTGCTGCGCGGCCTCGACGGCCTCGTTCCGCCGACCGAGAGCGCCGACGACGAGGACTGATCGTCGCGGCGTGAATCGATTGTTCATAGTTTGAAGTTAAAGCCCGGCAATGCCGGGCTTTTTCATGCCCGCCATCCGGAAAACGCCTTGCTGCCGCCCAAGCCTGTGCAAATAATCATGAGTTGCAACAAGAGAATGTCGAGGCAGAGGCCCGCATGGGCATAATGCGGCAGTACGAGCTCGTTGACCGGGTCAGGAGCTACAATCCGAATACCGACGAGGACCTGCTCAACCGGGCCTATGTCTATGCCATGCGCGCGCACGGTACGCAGAAGCGCGCCTCCGGCGACCCTTTCTTCGCTCACCCGCTCGAAGTCGCGGCGATCCTGACGGACCTCAAGCTCGACGATGCCACCATCGTCGCTGCGGTGCTGCACGATACGGTCGAGGACACGGCCGCGACGCTGGAAGAGATCGAGAGCATGTTCGGGCCGGATATCCGCCGGCTCGTCGACGGCCTCACCAAGATCAAGAAGCTCGACCTCGTCTCCAAGAAGGCGGCGCAGGGCGAGAATTTCCGCAAGCTCCTGCTCGCCATCGCCGACGATGTCCGCGTGCTGCTGGTCAAGCTCGCCGACCGCCTGCACAACATGCGCACGCTGCATTTCGTCCCCCCGGAGAAGCGGCTGCGCATCGCCGAGGAGACGATCGAGATCTACGCGCCGCTCGCCGGCCGCATGGGCATGCAGGAGCTGCGCGAGGAGCTGGAGGAGCTCTCCTTCCGCCACATCAAGCCGGAAGCTCACGCCACCGTGACCAAGCGGCTGGAGGAGGTCACCGAGCGTGAGGGCAAGGTGATCGGCGAGATCGAGCGCGATCTGAAGGAGAAGCTCGCCGCCAGCGGCATCCAGGCCCAGGTCTCCGGTCGGCGCAAGCGCCCCTATTCGATCTGGAAGAAGATGGAGCGGAAGTCGGTCTCCTTCGAGCAGCTCTCGGATATCTTCGGCTTCCGCGTCATCGTCGAGAAGCCGGAGGACTGTTACCGCGTGCTCGGCATCGTCCACATGACCTGGCCGATGGTGCCGGGCCGCTACAAGGACTACATCTCGACGCCGAAGCAGAACGACTACCGCTCGATCCACACCACCGTGGTAGGCCCCGGTCATAGCCGCGTCGAATTGCAGATCCGCACCGACACCATGGACCGTATCGCCGAATACGGCATCGCCGCGCATGCGCACTACAAGGATGGCCGGCCCGGCGAGCCGACCCAGCTCGGCGACGAGAGCCGCGCTTATCAGTGGCTGCGCCGCACCGTCGATCTGCTGAACGAGGGCGACAGCCCCGAGGAGTTTCTCGAGCACACCAAGCTCGAGCTCTTCCACGATCAGGTCTTCTGCTTCACGCCGAAGGGCCGGCTCATCGCCCTGCCGCGCGGCGCGACGCCGATCGACTTCGCCTATGCCGTCCATACCGATGTCGGCAACAGCGCCGTCGGCGCCAAGATCAACGGCCGCATCGCGCCGCTCCTGACCGAGTTGCAGAACGGCGACGAGGTCGAGATCACCCGCGCCGAGGGGCAGGCGCCGCCGGCCGCCTGGGAATCGCTCGTCGTCACCGGCAAGGCGCGCGCCGCCATCCGGCGCGCCACGCGCGCCGCCGTGCGCCGGCAATATGCCGGTCTGGGTCGCCAGATCCTCGAGCGCGCCTTCTCCCGCGCCGAGCGCGCTTTCTCCGACGACAAGCTCAAGGCTGCGCTCAGGCGCCTCGCCCGCAACACGGTCGATGACGTGCTCGCCGCCGTCGGTCGCGGCGAGATGTATTCCGGCGATGTCGTGAAGGCGGTCTATCCCGATCTCGAGCCGGAGAAGCGCGCTTCGACCGAGACCAAGCCTGGCGCTACGGCCAGCGGCAAGGGTTGGTTCGAACTGCGCCAGGGCGAGAATCTCAAGTTCAAGCTTCCGGGCGAGGGGCCTTCCGACAGCGCCATCCCGATCCGTGGCCTCGGCCGCGACCTGCCGGTGCGCTTCGCTCCACAGGGCGGTGCGGTGCCGGGCGATCGCATCGTCGGCATCCTGACGCCGGGCGAGGGCGTGACGATCTACCCGATCCAGTCGCCGGCGCTCGCCGCCTTCGACAACGAGCCCGAGCGCTGGCTCGATGTGCGCTGGGATCTCGACGACAAGGTGCCGCAGCGTTTCCCCGCCCGCATTGCGCTGAAGTCGCTGAACGAGCCCGGCTCGCTCGCCCAGATCACCACGACGATTGCCGAGCATGACGGCAATATCGACTCGGTCTCGATGAATCGTCCTAACCCGGACTTCACCGATGTCACGATCGACCTCACCGTGTGGGACCTGAAGCACCTCTCGGCGATCATCAGCGAGCTGCGTGAGAAGCGCGTGATCAGCCGCGTCGAGCGCGTGGTCGGCTAGGGGCGCGCGGTCTTTAGCGGAGATCCGCCGTCACTCCGGGCCTGGCCCGGAATGGCGGCGTGTTTCCGTGCGAGATCAGCGGGCTCTAGCCGCGGAATGCGGCCGCCAGCTCCCGCACGAAGGCGCGGCCGCGTACGGTCGCGGCATTGCTGCGCAGCACGATCGGCGAGCGCCCGAGCGAAGGTAGCCCCCAATCCGTACCGATATCGACGGCGCCCGGCGGGGCGATCCGGGATGCCAGGGCCGCGACCCCGAGGCCGCCCGCAAGCGCAGCCTGTACGGCAGCCATCCCGCCTCCGATGAAGGCTTCGCGCCAATCGATAGCGTGCCGGTCGAGCGCGTTGATTGCGTGCTGCCGCAAGCGGCATTCGGCGACGAGATTGATGAGCGGCAACGGCGCGTCGTGCTGACGCGTCAAAGCGGGGGAGGCGAACCAGCCAAGGCTATCCTCGCGCAGAACCTCGCCGGTCTTGCCGGCGCCGATCCTGCGGGTGAGGACCGCATCGAGATCACCCGCCTCATAGGCCGTTTCCAGTTGGCTCGACGGCTCGATGCGCAGATTGACGACAAGACCGGGGTCGTGCGCAGCCAGTCGCGCGAGTAGCGCTGGAACATCGGCGCCTGCGGCCTGCTCACTGATGCCAATGGCGATGCGTTCCATTGCCTCGCTGAACGTCGCGAGCGCTCGGTTGTGGGCAACAAGAAATGCGCGGGCGGCCGGCAGGAAACGCTCACCCTCGGAAGTGAGCCTTACCAGCCGCGGATGCCGCTGCAGCAGGAGCTTCCCGAGTGTTGTCTCCAGCCGCTTGATCCGMGTGCTGACCAGAGATTGCGTCGAGCCGAGCGCCTGTGCCGCACGGGTGAAGCTTGATAGCTCGGCCGCCTGGAGGAAGGCCGCAACCGCTTCCACATCGAGGGCAGGGTTGCTCATAGATTGAAAATCCATATTTATGATATCAATAATGATACGGTTTATTGTTTTGTGGATCAACGCTAGATTCCTGTCATCGACCCGCGGCTGAACGCCGCCGCTGATGGAGAGAACCATGCCTCTGATCCGGATTTCGATGCGGCGCGGCCGTCCAGCCTCCGAACCCGCCGCGATCGTCGACGGCGTCTACAGGGCGTTGCGCGAAACCTTCGAGGTGCCGGAGAAGGACCTCTTCGCCGTCGTGCATCAACATGACGCCGGCGAGTTCGTCTTCGATGCCAACTATTTCGGCTTCAATCGCAGCGTGGGTCTGGTCATCATCCAGATCACCGTCGCCAACACCCGTGGTGTCACGCAGAAGAAGAAGCTCTATGCCGCCATCGCGGCGAACCTGGCCCGCGAACCCGGTCTGAAGCCCGACGACATCTTCATCAACCTCGTCGAGGTCAAGCGCGAGGACTGGTCCTTTGGCGGCGGGATCGCCCAGTACGTGGCGTGAGGCCTGCCGTCATTCTCGGGCGCCGCACTCCAGTGACCCGAGAATCTCGTGACCAGCTCGCTGGCTTCCGAGATGGTCGGGTCAAGCCCGACCATGACGTGGTTTCTTCCCGCGCCCGGCTGGCCTAAATCCTGTCTCCATGGAATGGACGGACGAGGGCACGATCATCGGCCTCAAGGCCCACGGCGAAAGCGCCGTGATCCTCGAGGTGATGACGCGTGACCATGGCCGCCATCTCGGCCTCGTCAGGGGCGGGCGTTCGCAGAAGGCCCAGCCGCAGCTGCAACCCGGCAATCACATCTCTCTGACCTGGCGCGCCCGGCTCGACGAGCATCTTGGCGAGTACAAGGTCGAGCTTTTGACCTCGCATGCGGCGCGGCTGATGGCGGCTCCGGTCGCGCTCTACGGGCTGGGCACGATCGCCGGGCTGCTGCGGCTTCTGCCGGAGCGGGACCCGCATCCCGGCCTCTACGAAGGCCTCGCCGTCCTCATCGCCCATCTCGACGAACTGCGCCTTACGCCGCCGCTGGTCGTGCGCTTTGAACTCGCCATGCTGTCGGAACTGGGCTTCGGACTCGATCTGGCGCGCTGTGTCGTGACCGGCTCCCCCGACGATCTCAGCCATGTCTCGCCGAAATCGGGCAAGGCCGTCAGCCGGCGGGCAGCGCAACCCTATATCGACCGGCTGCTGGCATTGCCGGCCTTCCTCGTCGAGGGGCAGGGCGGGCGCGAGCCATCCTCGGCCGAGCTTCTGGCCGGTTTCGCCTTGACGGGGTATTTCCTGCGCCGTCACCTCTACGAGCCGCGCGGCCTGCGCGAGCCGCCGGAGCGGGCGCGGCTGGTGGAGCTGGCCACGCGCATCGCGGCGAATTCACCTACGGCGGATTCATCCACCGATTGAGCGCAAAATGCCGGCCCGGGCGTTTGCACGCATGGCTGCGTACCTGCATTGTTCTGGCGGGGCGATTCGCACTGTGCCATAGAGCATTGCGCGAAAAAGCGGGTACCGGTTTTTCGCGTGGAGCGATGCTCCGAGCTTTGAGAATCGATCACGTTTTTCGCATCGGTCGTACCGCCCGAATGCGACGGGATCGGGACTACGCGAGTTTGCGACAAGACGAGGGCTGAAGACGTATGGGCAAACCGGTCGATCCGCCGCCGGAGGATGAAGCCGAGCGCATCGATCTGAAATCGGCGCTCGAGGAGCGCTATCTCGCCTATGCGCTCTCCACCATCATGCATCGCGCCCTGCCGGATGCGCGCGACGGGCTGAAGCCCGTCCACCGCCGCATCCTGCATGCCATGCGGCTGCTCCGGCTCGATCCGGGCCAAGTCCACAAGAAATGCGCCCGTATCGTCGGCGACGTCATCGGTAAGTTCCACCCGCATGGCGACCAGTCGGTCTATGACGCGCTGGTGCGCCTCGCGCAGGATTTCGCGCAGCGCTATCCGCTCGTCGACGGGCAGGGCAATTTCGGCAATATCGACGGCGATAACGCCGCCGCCTATCGTTACACCGAAGCGCGCATGACCGAGGTCGCGCGCCTCCTCCTCGACGGCATCGACGAGGACGCGGTCGATTTCCGAGAGACCTATAATGGCGAAGACGAGGAGCCGGTCGTGCTCCCGGCTGCCTTCCCGAACCTGCTCGCCAACGGCTCGCAGGGCATCGCCGTGGGCATGGCGACCTCGATCCCGCCGCACAATGCCGCCGAGCTCTGCGACGCCGCGCTCTATTTGATCCAGCACCCGGAGACCTCCTCCGAGCAGTTGATGACCTTCGTGCCCGGCCCGGATTTCCCGACCGGCGGCATCATCGTCGAGACCCGCGCCTCGATGGCGGAGACCTACCGCACCGGCCGCGGCGCCTTCCGCACCCGCGCACGCTGGCATGTCGAGGATCAGGGCCGCGGCACCTGGCTCGCGGTGGTCACCGAGATCCCCTACATGGTCTCGAAGGGCCGGCTGATCGAGAAGATCGCCGAGCTGCTCAACGACAAGAAGCTGCCTTTGGTCGCGGATCTGCGCGACGAGTCCGCGGAAGACATCCGCGTCGTCATCGAGCCGCGCGCCCGCAACGTCGACGCCAACCTGATGATGGAATCGCTGTTCAAGCTCTCCGAGCTGGAATCGCGCATTCCGATGAACATGAACGTGCTGACCGGCGGTCTCGTGCCGCGCGTGCTCGGCCTCGCCGAGGCGCTGCGCGCCTGGCTCGACCACCGCCGCGAAGTTTTGCAGCGGCGTTCGCGCTTCCGACTCGGCCAGATCGAGAAGCGCCTCGAAATCCTGCGCGGCCTGCTGATCGTCTATCTCGACCTCGACCGGGTGATCAAAATCATCCGCGAGGAGGACGAGCCGAAGATCGAGCTGATGAAGGTCTTCGACCTCACCGAGATCCAGGCCAACGCCATCCTCGACACGCGCCTGCGCGCCCTGCGCAAGCTCGAGGAAATGCAGCTCAAGACCGAGCTCGACCAACTCACCAAGGAAAAGGGGCAGATCGAGGAATTGCTCGCTTCGGAGGCGACCCAGTGGAAGACGATCGCCTGGGACATCCGACAGGTGAAGAAGGCTTTCGGCCCGGAGACGGCGATCGGCAAGCGCCGCACCGAGTTCGCGGACATGCCGGATACCGCCGATATCGACCTGACCCAGGCCATGGTCGAGCGTGAGCCGATCACGGTCGTGATCTCGAAGAAGGGCTGGATCCGCGCTCTGAAGGGCCATGTGCAGGATCGCTCCAGCTTCTCCTTCAAGGGCGACGATGCGCTCCAGATGGCGTTCTTCACCGAGACGACTGCGAAGGTTCTGGTGCTCGCCTCGAACGGCAAGGTCTTCACGCTCGACGCCTCGAAGCTGCCGGGCGGGCGTGGTTTCGGCGATCCGATCCGGCTGATGATCGAATTGGAGGAGACAGCCGAAATCGTCTCCGCTTTCGCCTACAAGCCGGCCTCGAAGCTGCTGATGGTGACGAGCGAGGGCCGGGGCTTCGTCGCCCCCGCCGACGATGTCGTCGCCAATACCCGCAAGGGGCGGCAGGTTCTGAATGTCGACGGCGCGACGGTCGCCATGCTGGCGGTGCCGGCCGATGGCGATCATGTCGCGATCATCGGCCAGAACCGCAAGCTGCTCTGCTTCCCGATCTCGGAAGTGGCGGAGATGGGCCGCGGCAAGGGCGTGCGCCTGCAGCGCTACAAGGATGGCGGCCTATCCGACGCGAAGACCTTCAACCTCGCCGACGGCCTGACCTGGCTCGATACCTCCGGCCGCACCTGGACCGTGCCGCAGGCCGATCTCATGGAATGGCTGGGCCACCGCGCCGAAGCCGGGCGCCTTCCGCCCAAGGGCTTCCCGAAGAGCAATACTTTCGGGGGGTAGCCTCGGGATAGGACCAGGCGTCATGCTCGGGCTTGTCCCGAGCATCTCGGGCGTCGGGCGTTCTGGCCCCCATCCTGTAGGAAATTCTCGGGTCGGCGCTCCGCTACGCCCGAGAATGACGCAAGACTCAATGACTTATGCCCGGATGCGGAATCAAATGCGCAGCCGCTTGACTCAAGCTCTCAGCGGATGGGACGGCCGAGAATGCCGGCTTCGAGGCTGAGCGTGATCTTGTCGGTCACGGCCCATTCCACGCCGGCCCGGGCCTCGGGCCGCACGGCGATCTCGCTCTGGCTGAAGGGCGCCGAGAATGGCGTCGCCCCGTAGCGCCAGCTTTCGTTGGCGGCCGACATGCCGACCTTGGTGTAGAGCAGGACGTCGGGCGTCACCAGCACACCGGTCTTGACCTGGAAGGCGCCCGCGAAGTCGCGCGTGTAGGCCGTATTGCCGAAGCCCGGATAGCCGTAACCGCCGATTGCCGGGGCATAGTCGATCGCGCCGAYGATGCCGTAGACGAAGTTGCCCTCGCGCCGCATCGTCCCGGCCTCGAGACCGAATGTCGGCCCGGCGCTGGTGCGCATATGCTTCGAGCTCGTGACCTGGAAGCCCGAGGAGATGCGGGCGTAGGAGCCCTCCCATCGCGGCGAGATCATCGGCTCGTCCCAGGCGAAGGACGGCAGGGCGGCGAAACCAGTGAGGGGCAGAAAGGTCTGTGCCTGCGCCGCACCCGCGAAAAGAACCGAAAGCGCCGCAGCCGAAAGAAGCGGAAATCTCACGTCGAAGCCATCCTCGCGCAGAAGCGCCCTGCGGGAAGCTAGCATGAGGCGGGGTGAATGTCGCGGTTTTGTGGCGTGGCCACGGGTCGCTCAGGCGATCTTCGTCCGGAGCTTGAGGAAGCGCAGCGTCCGCTCGGCGGTCGCAAGGTCCAGCTTGGCATAGGCGTCGACATCGTCGTCGATGTCACGGGAGGAGAAGTAGAGCCGCCGCGCGCGCAATTGCAGGATGGCGCGGAAAGCCGTGGTGCCGATCCCGAGCGAGCGGCAGGTGACGGCGATGCCGCTGGCATCGCGCTGCATCAGCACGCGCAGCGCCTGCTCGATCGTGATATCGGCGATCTGCGCTAGGACCTGGGCGAGATGATAGGCACGATCTTCGTCGGCCAGCATGGTCAGCACGTCGTCGACCTCGCGGACCTTCGCGGCCAGGTCCGAGATCAGGAGCTTGACCTCGAGGCGTTGCTGGCGCGCCTGGCGGGCGAGGGAGGCGGCCTCCTGCGTTGTGCTCGCGCCGGGAGCCGCCCCTTCCGCGAACTGCTCGACGATCCGCAGGACGCGCTGGGCACGGTTCGGCGCAAGGTCCGAGCGGCGGGCCAGTGCGCCGGTGATATCGGCATCGCCCTGGCCGCGCTCGAGCAGCCGATCGAAGCCGCGGTCGGAGAAGGCCGCGCCTTCGTTGGCGCTGACCGTGTGCAGCACCTTCTGGTCGCCACGCTCGACCAGGATGTCGGTGACGCCTTCAGAAAGCCGCGCACGCTCCGCGATGGCGACAAGGTGCTGCTGCGACTGGGTGACGGCGATGGCCGCAAGATCGGTGTCGGTCAAGACCGGCGAGAGGACCAGCACGAGCCGGGCGACCTCGGCGTTGCTGTCGCTGCCGAGGGTAACAGCGACATTGTTCGGCAGGGTCGGCATGCTCGCCACGCGGTCGGCATAGCCCTTGCGTTCATCGTCGCCGAGGTGGCTGAGCGAAGTCGTCGCGATCTCCCCGTAGTGTTCCTTGACGGTCTCGCTCGGTTCCTGATCGAGGAGGAACAGATCCGTGACCGCATGAAGCAACTGCCGGCGCGAATCCGACGACATGTCGGCCGGCATCCGGGTCAGGTTACGCAACATGAAGGCCCCCACGGCGAAGTAGCGGCCAGACCATGCCCGAACCAGCTTGATTTACTCTTAAGGCAACAGGTTCTTTTTCTGGACAGCGGGGCGGAGCGCCCCGCCGTCTTGCAGGTGATATGCGCCCTTATCGATCGGCGAGTTTGTCGGATTATGCGCGTATCGATTGCGAATTCCTGGTCAGGAGATGATCGGCCAGGGCCATCGCGATCAGAGACAACCCCACCAGCGGGAAGATGAGTCCCCCGATCGCGAGCAGGCCGAGGACGATCCGCAGCGTCGCCTTCTCCGCCGGCAATGGCGGGACGCCGAGCGAGCCCCGTGGCCGCCGCTTCCACCACATCACCAGAGCCGAGACCGCAAGGAGGATGATCGCAAGGCAGACCGCGAGCATCAACAACTGGTTCGCCAGGCCGAATTCCTGGCCCATATGAACGTTGATGCCCCATTCCAGCGCTTTGCCGAGCGGGCCGTAATCGGCATAGCTCATGTCGATCAGCGGCTTGCCGCTATATTGGTCGAGATGGACCACCCGCTGGAATGCCATGTCCTTTGGATAGACCGAGCCGGTATAGACGCCGCTCGGCCCGCTCGGGAGGTTGATGGCATAGCCCCGCTTCAGGCCGAGGCGGTCGAAGGCTGCGACCGCCGCGTCGAGGTCGATCGGCTTGCCGTCGGCTGCCGCCGATTCCGGGACCCTGGCCTGTTCCAGCGACCACGAGGTCGGGCCGGCATGGGCGAGGTGCTCGTCCGACATCGGTACGGCGACACGGACGCCGGCCGGATAGCCGAAATTGTGCCCATTGGCCCATTGATTGACCTTGGCTCCCCAAAGCACCGACCAGGGCATGCCGGTGATGGCGAGGAACAGGATAAAGCCGCCGGCAATGAGCCCGGTGACCGCGTGCAGGTCCCGCCAGAACACGCGCTGTCGCGGCTTGCCGCGCACGGTGACGACACCGCCGTTCTGCTTGCGCGGCCACCACAGATAAAGGCCGGTCAGCACGAGCAGGATCGCCCAGCCGCCGACGATCTCGATGACGCCGTTCGCGACCGGCCCGAAATAGGCAAGGCTGTGCAACTGGCGGATTACCCACATCACCGTGCCGCGATCCGGGATCTGGCCCAGCACACGCCCCTCATAGGGGTCGACATAGACGACCATCCGCGCCCCGCCCGCACCGCGGATGGTGACTTCGGCCGAAGCGGTCGCGGTCTCCGGCGGCACATATTTCACGGGCTGGCCGGCAAAGGCTCTCACGGCCTGCGCGACGATCTCGCTGGGCGGCCGCTCGCCCGTCGTGCGGGCCTCGACCTGTTTGACGTCGCGATGGATCAGGCCGTCGATCTCGGCCCGGAAAAGGTAGAGGCCGCCCGTCACGGCCAGCAGGATGAGGAAGGGCAGGGTGATCAGGCCGGCATAGAAGTGCCAGCGCCAGACGGCGCGGTAGAGCGAGGCGGCGCGCCGGTCCGCGCGCTCGGGCGCGGCGGCAGCCGTGGAGACGGTTGTCATGGAAAATCCTGGTCTGAGCTGAAGGGAAAGGGCTTCAGACCGGGGAAGGGGGAGCGCGGGCGCCGAGCGGGTAGCCATGCGCTGCGGGAAGCGTGGCGGGAGCTGCCGGCCGCGCGGCGGCGATGTGCGACGCCGGCTCTCGCTGGGCAATCGCAAAGAGCGCCGTCGGCGGCGGCAGGGCGATCGCAGCCGAGAGGCACAGGCTCGCGCAGCAGTCG
Organism: Allobosea sp. 05T438; assembly: GCF_056396025.1. Lineage (NCBI taxonomy): Bacteria > Pseudomonadati > Pseudomonadota > Alphaproteobacteria > Hyphomicrobiales > Alloboseaceae > Allobosea > Allobosea sp. 05T438. The sequence continues at coordinate 145,458 of NZ_JBFTKQ010000012.1, read as the reverse complement.
GGTAGCTTGGCGCCGCCGCCATCCGATCCGGGCTCGGCGGGAGCCGTCCGCCCGGGCGCGCAAAGCGGGTGGATAAGCGTGGGCGAAGGCTGGGCCGAAAGCCCGGCGGCAAGCGCCGCGAGCGTCGTCTGCAGGACGAGGACATAGACCGCCAGCAGCGCGAGCGCGCTCCTGTGCCAGTTCACTCGTCCCGCCATCCCCTTCATGCGAAGGGGCTTAGCCGATCCGCCTCGGCGGCGGAAGCGTGCACCGTGACGCGCCTGAGTTTCAGGCTGCCGGCAGGCAGGCCGGGCCCAGCGGCTCGAAGCTCTTGTAGGTCAGGATGAATTCCTGATGGCCGAGTTCCTCGGACTTCGTCTTGCCGCCCTGGCCGAGCGAGACGACGAGGTTGCGGATCTCCTGGCCGACTTCGTCGAGGCTGGCGTGGCCCTCGAGGATGCGTCCGGCATCGACGTCCATATCCTCGGACATCCGGCGATAGGTCTCGGGATTGGCGCAGATCTTCACGACGGGCGATATCGCCGAGCCGACGACCGAGCCTCTGCCCGTCACGAACAGCACGCAATGCGCGCCGCAGGCGATCAGTTCGGCGATCTCGGCGTTGTCGTTGATGTTGGGGAAGCCGAAACGCACCTCGCCGTCCGGCACGACATCGAGCAGGTAGAGCCCGCCATGCGGCGGCACATCGCCGGGCTTGAGCAGGCCGGAGATCGGCGAAGCCCCCGATTTGGCATAGGCGCCCATCGACTTCTCCTCGATGGTCGAGAGGCCACCCTCGGCATTGCCGGCGGCGAAGGAGCCATAGCCCAGCGTCGCATAGTAGCGCGCCGCTTTGGCCACCGATTTCTCAAGCTCGGCGCCGAGCTCCGGCGTCACTGCGCGCGCCGCCATGATGTGCTCGCAGCCGATCAACTCGCCGGTTTCCTCGAAGATGCAGGCGGCGCCCTCCGAGATGAGTTGGTCGAAGGCGCGTCCCGCCGCCGGATTGCCGGTGATCCCGGAGGTGCCGTCCGAGCCGCCGCAGACCGTCCCGATCACGAGCTCGGAAACCGCCATCGGCACGGTTTCCTGCGCGTCGAGCGCGATGCGCTGCTCCTCGACCCAGGCGCGGCCCTCGCGGATCGAGGAGCGGGTGCCGCCCGTGCTCTGGATGATGATGGTTTTCACCGGCCGGCCGGTGGCGCGGATCGCCCGCTCCAGCGCGTATTTGTTGAAACTCTCGCATCCCAGCGAGACCAGCAACACGGCCCCGACATTGGGGTGGGTGCAGAGCTGCTCCATCATCCGCTCGGCATAGGGGTTCGGATAGCATCCGGGAAAACCGATGGCGTGGACGCCTTGCTCGCGCCAGGGCAGCGCTATCTCAACAGCGACATGGTGGGCGCATTCGACGAGATAGGCGACCGCGACGGTGTTGCGGATGCCCTTGCGCCCGTCGGAGCGGAGATAGCCGCGCATTTCGCTCATGCCGAGGCCCCCGCATTGCGCTCGTCTTCGAGGTGATAGGTCGGCGTGTAGTCGCTGCGCATGTTGTGGACATGGACATGCGCGCCGGCGGCAATCGCCTCGGTGGCGAGGCCGATCGGCGCGCCGTATTTCAGGATCTTCTCGCCGGCGGCGATAGCGCGGCGGGCGATCTTGTGGGCGAGCGCGATGTCGCGGTCGAGCGCTGCGGGACCGGAGCCGGTTTCGACGCTGTCGCCGGCTTTCAGCCGCATTCGCGCGACCAGGACGTTGTCGCGCGGATCGAGCAGGATGAGGCGCGGGTCGTGGGTCATGGCCCTGTTTCCTTCCCTCCGGCTGTCATCCCGGACGAGCCGCCTTGGCGGCGCCGATCCGGGATCCATGCCTGAACTTCATTCGCAAGCGCTCCGGAAACCGGGTCTCCGCTTCGCTCCGCCCGGGATGACGGCGCGGGTGGAGCGTCTCAGAACTTGCCGTACTGCAGATAGGCCTGCTGCGGGTCGGTTCCGGCGAGGATCGCATTGCGGACCTTGTTTTCGGCCGAGATCGCCGTTTCCGACTTCTCCAGAACCTCCTCGATGATCTCGGCGGGAATGCGGACGACGCCGTCGCGGTCGGCAAGGATGTAGTCGCCCGGGCGGATCCAGACATCGCCGATCTTGATGGGTTCGTCGACCGCCTTGGGCAGCCAGACGCCGACGATGTCGCGCGGCGTATAGGCCTTGAAATAGGCCTGGAAGCCCATCTCGACCATGAATTCGGTATCGCGCGAGAGCCCGTCGATGACGCAGCCGCGCACGCCCTTGTTCTTCAGCGTCTCGGCCGAGAGCTCGCCCATCAGCGCGATCTCGTCGGTGTTCGGCTGGCAGACCCAGACATGGCCGGGCTTGGCGGCGGAGAGCAGGCCGGTCCAGCCGAGCAGCGTCTCATGCGCGTCGAACTCGCCGGTCTTGCCCTCGACGGTGAAGGCGGGTCCCGCAAGCTTCTGGCCGGGCAGGAGCGGGCGCAGCTCCGGCGGCAGCACGAAATCCTTCAGGTCCATCGCCCGCATCGTGTCGTGGATGATGCCGGTATAGCAGCGCTCCAGCCTGTCGGTCAGTTCCTGGCTCATCATTCCTCCCGATCGGCCCCTGTCGCGTGGCTCTGCTGCCATGGCTGTTGTCGCTAGAGTGTCGGGCGGAGCAAGGTGCGGCAAGCGCGTTTTCCGCGCGTCGCTGATGCGTTTCAATCGGTTGAATCGTTCCCGTCGACGCGCTCCCAGCCCTGCGGCATCAGGCGCTCCTGCGGCAGGAAGCGGGCCTTGTAGGCCATCTTCGGCGAGCCTTCGACCCAATAGCCGAGATAGACAAAGGGCAGGCCGAGGCGCCGGGCGCGAGCGATATGGTCCAGCACCATGAAGGTGCCGAGCGAGCGCAGTTCCAGGCTCGGATCATAGACCGAGTAGACCATGGAGAGCCCGTCGCTCAGCTTGTCGGTCAGCGCCATTGCGAATAGGTCGCCGTCGCCGCGGCCGGTGAAGCCCGAATCGGGACCGCGCCGGCGGTATTCGACGAGATGCGTCTCGACATGGGTATCCTCGACCATCATCGCGAAGTCGAGTGCCGACATCGTCGCCATGCCGCCATCCGGATGGCGTTCGTCGAGATAGGCGCGGAAGAGCGAATAGTGCTCGGAGCGCGGCTGCGGCGGCCGCACTTCGCCGATCAGGTCGCTGTTGCGCGCCAGAACCCGGCGGAAGCCGCGCGAATAGCGGAAGTCGTCGACGCAGATCCGGACGGAGATGCAAGCCCGGCAGGTCTCGCAGGCAGGGCGGTAGGCGATGCTCTGCGAACGGCGGAAGCCGCCCTGCGACAGCACATCGTTGAGCTCGCGCGCCCGGGACCCGACCAGGTGCGTAAATACCTTCCGCTCCTCGCGTCCCGGCAGATAGGGACACGCGGTCGGGGAAGTGAGATAGAATTGCGGGGCGTCCCGCAATGGGCGCGTCACGTGGGCGGGCTCCGGAAAAGCTGCGCCCTTCAATGTAGCATCGGTGGCGGCGGCAACAAGCGCGAGGCGGCATGTGGCGCGATCTTGCTGCCGACAACTTCCCGGCGTCGACTGCACAGAGGACGGATCGGCCTCGGGAGCGTGAGATGCCCGGTGAGAAGGTGGCGCTAAGAGGAGTGAAGGAAACGCTCCTGATCACGCTCTGCGCGAAGGCAGGCGAGAGCCGTTTGCCCGACTCGCTCCTGAAGGATCGCTTCGCCGCGGAGGCGATGGGGCGGATCGACTACGACTTCGCGCGGCTCGGGATCGATCGCGATTTGATGGTCGGCGTCGCCTTGCGGGCGCATGTCATCGATGGCTGGGCACGGGATTTCATCGCCCGGCACCCCAAGGCGACGGTGCTGCATCTCGGCTGCGGGCTGGATGCGCGCGTCTTCCGGCTCGAGCCTCCCGCCAGTATTCGCTGGTTCGACGTCGACTATCCCGATGTGATCGCGTTGCGGAAGCGCCTCTACCCGGCCCGCGAGAATTGCACGCTGCTGGGATCGTCGGTGATCGAGCCGGGCTGGATTGAGGCAGTGCCGCGGGATCGGCCGGCTCTCATCATTGCCGAGGGCCTGTTGCCCTACCTGCCCGAGGAAGAGGTGGTGCTTCTGCTGGCGCGGCTGATGGGGCACGTCCCCGGCGGCGAATTTGTCTTCGATGCCTATAGTCGCCTGGGCCTCACGCTGATCGCCTGGCAGCCTGCCATCCGCTCGACCGGCGCGACACTGCACTGGTCACTTGATGATCCCCGCGAGTTGATGCGGCGACTGCCCCGGCTCGAACTCGTTCAGGAGCTCACGGGCTACGGCGCGAACGGGTATGATCCACGACAGGTCGCGCGGATGTCGCTCACGGCGCGGGCGACCATCCAGATGTTCGGATGGATTCCCGCGCTGTCGCAGATGGCACGCCTGTTGCGCTTTCGCTTCTGATCAGGCCCGGACGACGACCAGCCCGGTCAGGAGGTCATGGCCCATGCGCCGGTCGGCACGGGCGAAGCCGCAGGCGACGTCGACGAGCCAGAGCAGGAAGGTGCCGGCGGCAACGTAGAAAAGCAGCGCGTGCACGGCCGCCGTCAGGCCATCCGGCCGGCCGCCACCGATGGTCTCGACCCTCAAGCCCGCGATGCGCATGCCCCAGGTGGACTGGCGCCGGCCGCCGATCGTCAGCGCCGCATAGCCGAGTGCGGTTGCAACCGTCGCGATCGGGATGAGCAGCCATGTCGCGCCGAAGGTCACGATGCCGAGCACGGCCAGCAGGAAGACGACCAGCCAGCCGAGGAAGAACAGCACGAAGATATCGACGAGCCAGGCGAACAGGCGAGACCCGAGAACGCCGCTGACGTTCTGGTACGGGCGCTGCTCCAGAGCCGTTATCGGCGGCTGGCTGTAGCGGGTATCGCTCATCGAGACTTCAATCCTCTATCGGCGCGCGGGATGCGTCGCCCGGGCGGATATGTTTGATCAGCGCGTCGGTTCCGCAAGGCCGCGTGGCAGGATTCGCCGTGGCGCGAAGCCGTTTTTCGCAAGCATGTCCTCGATCGCGCGCGAATGCGCTTCGCCCCGCGTCTCCACGGTGACGTCGAGCGAAACCCCCTTGGCCGGCACGTCGAGAAACAAGCGTCCATGGCTGACTTCGAGGATATTGGCGCCTTCGTTGCCGAGCAGGCTCGCAATCTTGCCGAGCAGGCCGGGTCTGTCGTTGCTGGTGAGTCGGAAGGCGACGATGCGGTCCTCGCGTTCGAGTTCGCGCACCATGATCGCGGCCAGCAGGCGGGTGTCGATATTGCCGCCGCAGAGCACGAGCCCGACCTTGCGCCCGGCATAGCGCTGCGGGTCCTTCAGCATGGCGGCCAGGCCGGCGGCGCCGGCGCCTTCCGCGAGGCTGTGCTGCAGGCTGGCATAGGCGTTGACTGCACGCTCGATCAGGTCTTCGCCGACGAGGACGATGTCGCTGACCAGGCTGGAGATTACCGGCAGGGTGAGCTGGCCGACCGTCTTGACTGCGATGCCCTCGGCCAACGTCGGTCCGCCGATCGGCCGGTCCTGGGCGTACACGGCGTTGAAGAAGGAGGGATAGAGATCGGCCTCCACGCCGATGAGTTCGATCCCGGGCTTGATCGCCTTGGCGGCAACGGCGTTGCCGGCCATGAGGCCGCCGCCGCCGATCGGAATGACCAGCACGTCGAGATCGGGTTCGTCGGCCAGCATCTCGCGCGCCACCGTGCCCTGGCCCGCCATGACCGCAGCATCGTCATAGGGGTGGACGAAGACGAGTTGCTCGGCGCCTGCAAGCTCGTGCGCCTTCTGGCTGGATTCGAAGAGCGTCTCGCCGTGGAGCACGACACGGGCGCCATGGGCGCGGGTGTTCTCGACCTTCACCAGCGGTGTCGTCTCGGGCATCACGATCGTCGCCGGAATGCCGAAGCGCTTGGCATGGTACGCCACCGCCTGGGCGTGGTTGCCGGCCGACATGGCGATGACGCCGCGTGCCCGCTCGCTCTCGCTGAGCGTCAGCAGCTTGTTGACCGCGCCACGCTCCTTGAACGACGCGGTCGCCTGCATGTTCTCGTACTTCACCAGCACGGTCGCGCCGGTCAGCTCGGACAGGCGCGGCGCCGGCACCAGCGGCGTGCGCAGCACATGTCTTTCGATGCGGCTTGCAGCCGCGTCGATATCCTCGGGGGTGATGGCGAAGGCTTCGCTCATGATGCGCTCCATCCCGGTATCATGTCGTCAAACCTGCCGCGGTGTCAGGTCGGCATCGCCGAAGAAGCCGCCGGGGCGCAAGATCAGTACAACGGCCAGCAAGGAGTAGACGGCGAGATCACGCTGTTCGATCGGCAATGTCGCCGACCACGCGGCTTCGAATATGGCGATGCAGAGACCGCCCAGCGCCGCGCCGCTGACCGAGCCGATACCGCCGAGAATGGCGGCAACGAGCGCCTTGAGGCCCAGGGAGAAGCCGCCGGCGAAGCCCATGCCGCCATAGATCGCGGTCACGATGACCCCGGCCATACCGCAGACGGCGCAGGCGATGACGACGGCGACGTCATGCACGGCGCGTGCATCGACACCGAACAGCGCCGCAGTCCGCGCATCGTCCGAGACGGCCCGCCAGGCCCGGCCATAGGCCGTGCGCCGGATCAGCGCGACGAGGCCGAGCGTGACGCCGAGCCCGAGGACGGCAAGCGCCAGCGCCAGCGGGTTCAAGGTCACGATGAAGGTCCCGGAATGGGCCAGGGGAATCGGGCTGTTGAACACCGGTGGCAGCCAGCGCAATTCCGGGCCTTGCACCAGCCTGAGATATTCGGACATCGCGATCGCGAGCCCGATCGTGGCGATGAGTGTCTGCTGGCCGCTGGCGCGCTTGAGGTGACGCAGCACGAAGCGGCCCATGGCGAAGCCGTGCAGGGCGCAAACGAGGATCGCCACGATGAAGGCGACCACGAGCCCCGAAAGCGGCGTCGAGATCGCGAGCGAGAGCAGCAGCGCCACGCCGACGACGGAGGCGAGCGCGCCGAGCGCCGCGAACTCGCCGAAGCTCAAGATGATCCGCCCGGTCAGCCCGTAGACGAGGGCATAGGCTGCGGCGAGCAGGCTGTAGATCGCCGCCGAGGGCAGGGCGCTCAGTCCCTGCTGGAAACCGTAGGCAACCGAACGCGGGATCGCCGGCAGGTTCTCGGCGGTGGGGGCGGCCGGGTCAGGCGGCGGCTCGGCCCGGTCCTCGAGATAGAAGCGTCGCAGCAGGTAGAAGCTGGCATCGGCCATCGGGCGCCCGTCGGAGGCGATGCCGATCAGGGCGCCGCGGCCGGGTCCGCCGCCTTCCCCGGCGAAGAGGCAGTCGATGCTGCGATGGCGCGAGATATCGTCGCCGAGTTGCACGCGGTACAGCAGCCTCAGCGCCCGCGGCACCGGCCCCTTCGTCGCGCGCTCGATCTCGATCCGGGCATTCGGCGGATTGAGCGGCGGGATCGCCTGCCGGCAGAGCCGCATCTGTTCGGTGTCGAAATCCGCGCCGCACCCCGCGAGGGCGAGCAGGACAACGGCCAGAATCGGCAGGATGAGCGGGCGCATGCCGTGCGACGGTAGCGCCGCTGCCGGGGCAAGGAAACCGCACCGTCGTTGTTTTGAGAATGCTCCGGTAGAGCCAGAGCATTCTCCCGAAGCGTCCGGCCTCAGCCAGCAGCCTTGAGTTTCTTCGCGACGCGCGGCGCGAAATAGGTCAGGACGCCGTCGGCGCCCGCACGCTTGAAGGCGAGCAGGCTCTCCAGCATCGCCTTTTCGCCGTCGAGCCAGCCATTGTTCGCCGCCGCCATGATCATCGCGTACTCGCCGGAGACCTGATAGGCGAAGGTCGGCACGCGGAAATGGTCCTTCACCCGCGCCACCACGTCGAGATAGGGCAGGCCGGGCTTGATCATCACCATGTCGGCGCCTTCTTCGAGGTCGAGCATCACCTCGGCGATCGCCTCGTCGGTATTCGCCGGATCCATCTGGTAGGTGCGCTTGTCGCCGACCAGCGTGGCGTTGGTGCCGATGGCGTCGCGGAAGGGGCCGTAGAATGCGGACGCGTACTTCGCCGCATAGGCCATGATCTGCACCTCCTCATGGCCATCGCCGTCGAGGGCAGCGCGGATCGCTGCGACGCGTCCGTCCATCATATCGGAGGGGGCAATGACGTCGGCGCCGGCATCGGCGAGCGCCTGGGCCTGCTGGACGAGGATGGCGACGCTGGCGTCGTTGAGGATGCGCTCGCCGTCCATGACGCCGTCATGGCCGTGGGAGGTGTAGGGGTCGAGTGCGGCGTCGCAGATGATGCCGATCTGCGGCACCTCCGCCTTGATGGCGCGCACAGCGCGGCACATCAGGTTGCTCGTGTTGAGCGCTTCCGAGCCGGTCGGGTCGCGCAGCGCCTTTTCGACATAGGGGAAGGGCGCGATCGCCGGAATGCCGAGCGCCGCGGCCTCGGCAGCCTGCCGCACGGCCTCCTCGATGTTCAGCCGGTCGACGCCCGGCATCCATTCGACCGGCGAGCGGGCCTCGGGCGAGTCCATCAGGAAGATCGGCCAGATCAGGTCGTCGGTCGTCAGCGCCGACTCGCGCATCAGCCGGCGCGACCATTCGGCCTTGCGGTTGCGGCGCATCCGGCGGGTGAGCCCGAGCGACGAAGCGCCGTGCGCCTCGTCCGGATGCGACTGAGGAGCGGGGAAAGGCCGCACGACCCGGGATTCCATGAACTGTGCCTCAAGCGGTGAACAAAAACGGCCCGGCATTCGTCGAACGGGCGATGTCGGCAGGCCGTTTACATATCACATCGGAACCATTCCAAAACAGGGCGCTTGGTCGCAAGGCTGCTGCCAGCGTCATGCAGGTCCGGCCGGGATATGGCAGTGCAGCGGGGCCAAGCCGCACCTGCCGTTCCGTCGCGTTGACAAGCCTGTCCCCGCCTTCCAGAACCGCTGCCCACGGAAGCAGGATCGGACCATGACGCAGGACCAGGAGATCATCTGCGAGATCCGCGGCGCCGCCGGCGTCGTGGTGCTCAATCGGCCGAAGGCGCTGAACGCTCTGAGCCTCGGCATGGTCCGCGAGCTCGCCCGCGCGCTCGACGCCTGGGAGAACGATCCGCAGGTCACCCGCATCGTCGTCATCAGCACCAGCGAGAAGGCGTTCTCGGCCGGCGGCGATATCCGCTGGCTGCATGATTGCGGCAAGGCCGGGCGACATGAGGACATGCTCGCCTTCTGGGGCGAGGAGTACATTCTCAACCACCGGATCAAGACCTATCCCAAGCCCTATGTCGCGCTGATTGACGGCATCGTGATGGGCGGCGGCGTCGGCATCTCGCTGCATGGCAGCCACCGCATCGCCGGTGATCGCTATCTCTTCGCAATGCCGGAGGTCGGCATCGGCTTCTTCCCCGATGTCGGCGCGACTTATGCGCTGCCGCGTCTCAGCGACGGCTTCGGCCGCTTCCTGGCGTTGACGGGCGAGCGGATCGGCGCGGCCGACGCGCTTACGGTCGGGCTTGCGACCCATGGCGTGCCGAGCGAGCGGTTCGCGGAACTGGCCGATGCGCTGACGGGCCGTAGCGCGCTCGACGAGATCCTCGCCGCCTTCAGTCTCCAGCGCGGGCCGGGGCCCCTGCAGGCCGAGCGCGCGGCGATAGCGGATGCCTTCGGCGGGGAGACCCTGCCGGAGGTGATCGCGCGCCTGAACAAGGCCGCTGCCGGCGGCGGCGGCTTCGCCGGCAAGCTGCTGCAGACCATCGCCACCAAATCGCCGACCAGCGTCGCCATCGCCTTCGAGCAGATGCGGCGCGGCGCCGGTCTCGATTTCGCCGAGGCGATGCGCACGGAATACCGCATCGTCTCGCGCATCGCGCGCGGCCATGACTTCTATGAGGGCGTGCGCGCCGTCGTGATCGACAAGGACCAGGCGCCGCGCTGGCAGCCAGCAACGCTCGACGCCATCAGACAGGCCGATATCGACGCCTATTTCGCGCCGCTCGGCGCTGACGAACTCAAGCTGGAGGGTTGAGCTTGGGGCTGGGTGGCGATGGCGAGGCTCTGCGTGGTGCGAGGACCGGCGAGGACGGAGAAAAGCGGCAGGGGCGCTGGCGTCTCCTGCTCGTCTGGTTCCTGCGGCTGCTCTCGGCCTTCTGGCTCGCCAAGGGGCTGACCGCCTGGGCGGTCATCTTCGGCCTGCCCGGCAATCCTCAGCCGCCCTTCGAAAACCGGCTGCTGAGCTATCAGGCCATCATCGTCTATTTCGCCGTGATCGACCTCGTCGCCGCGGTGGGCCTCTGGCTGACGTCGACCTGGGGGGGCGTGCTCTGGCTTCTGGCGGCGATCAGCCAGATGCTGCTGAGCTTCTTCTTCCCGCGCTTCGTGCCGATGACGGCATGGCTGGTCGCGCTCTATATCGGGCTGATGGCGGTCTATTTCCTCGCGACGTGGGCGGCGGAGAACGAGGCGGAGTAGCGTTCGATCGCCGCTGCGGTCTCGCCCCGGACCATGCTCTCGGAGTGTGCCATGCCCGACGCGCGGCGCTTCGATTGCGTCGAGTCATGGTAAGAATCGCTTTAGCTTAAGCGTTTCTGGCTTCACTTACGATTCACCCAAAGGGGTAAATCCCTGATTCATCCTGATATTTAAACTCGTTTTCATCCGCCGCCGCTTATGGTGTTTTTCAGAAGCGGACCAGGAGACAAATCCTGGCCGACACACAACAGGCGAGATATACAATGAAAGCGAGCGTCAAGACTTTGGATGTTGCCAAGACTAAAGAGGCCGAACTCAACGTGAAGCCTCTTTATCTTGAGTCGCTCACCCTGGTTGAGCGGCTGCACCGCCGGCTTCTCGATGTCATCAAGGATGAGTTCGAGCGCCGCGGCCGGGATGACGTCAACAGCGTGCAGGCCCTGCTGCTCTACAACATCGGCGATGCCGAGCTGTCCGCCAGCGAGCTGCGCACCCGCGGCTACTATCTCGGCTCGAACGTCTCCTACAATGTGAAGAAGCTGGTCGAGCTCGGCTATCTCCACCATGCCCGTTCGCGCATCGACCGCCGCTCGGTCCGGATCAGCCTGACCGACAAGGGCACCGAGGTGCACGATATCGTGAAGGGCGTCTACGACAAGCATGTCCGCACGGTCGAGCAGATCGGCGGCATCGCGGCCGACGATTTCGAGCGCATGAACAATGCGCTGCTGCGCCTGGAGCGCTTCTGGACCGACCAGATCCGCTACAAGCTCTGAGAAATCCGTCGCTTACCGGCCGTTTCGCCGATCTGCCTGCCTGTTGCGCGGCTGGGGCCAGTCCCGGCCGCGCCGGCGCGACTCGCCGCGGGCTTCAGTATCGACTGTGACTTTGTTGCCATGCATCGGGCAAAACCATGCCATGCCCTAAATTCGCCTCTGTCATCACGCCTCGTTAACCGTGCTAGGACACCGTCATCGGCCATGAGGTTATTGCGGCAGTCCGGCGCGAACGTCGCCTTTTTGGCGACGTTTTTGTGCGGCCAGTCTGCATGCGTGAAGTCTTGATGAGGGAAGAGATGTCGCAACTGAGCCTGACCCGCCGCGAAACCGTGTTGGCCCTGCTGTCGGGCGCCGCCACGGCTGCAGCAGCCCCGGCGCTCGCCCAGCAGGCAGAGTGGCGCCAGAGCTACGATGCGGGTCCGCGCAATGCCGTCCTCCGCTCGTCGACGCCGATGCTCTCGCCGGAATCGCTGCAGGCCACCGAAGCGGCGATCGCCGCTTACCGCGACCTCGCCGGCCGGGGTGGCTGGCCGCAGGTGCAGCTGCCTGAGCGCATGGGCGTCGGTGCCAAGGGGCCGGGCGTGGTGGCCCTGCGCCAGCGCCTGATCGTCACCGGCGATCTCGATGCTGCCGCGGGCGACAGCGCTGTCTATGACTCCTATGTCGAGGCGGGTGTGCGCCGCTTCCAGTCGCGCGTCGGCCTGTCGACCACGGGTTCGATCAATCGCGCCACCGTCGCTGCCCTCAACGTGCCGATCGACCGCCGCATCCGTCAGCTCGAGACCAACGTCGTCCGGCTGCGCAGCTGGTCCGGCAATCTCGGCGGCCGCTATGTCGTCGCCAATATCCCGGCTGCGATGGTCGAGACTGTCGAGAACGGCCATGTCGCGACGCGTCACGCTGCCGGCGTCGGCAAGATCGACCGCCAGTCGCCGCTGCTGCAGACCAAGATCCCGGAAGTCAATTTCAACCCGACCTGGACGGTTCCCGCTTCGATCATCCGCAAGGACCTGATCCCGAAGATGCGCAAGGAGCCGAATTACCTCGCCGAGAACAAGATCCGCATCATCTCGCCGAGCGGTGGCGAGATTTCGCCCGCCAGCGTGAACTGGAACTCGGACGAGGCGACGCGCTACACTTTCCGGCAGGATCCGGGCGGTGACTTCAACTCGCTCGGCTTCGTACGCATCAACATCCCGAGCCCGCACGGCGTCTACATGCATGACACGCCGTCGAAGGGCATCTTCGGCGACGATTACCGCTTCGTCTCCTCGGGCTGCATGCGCGTCCAGAACGTGCGCGACTATGTCGCCTGGCTGCTGAAGAACACCCCCGGCTGGGATCGCGCCAAGATCGACGAGGTGATTCAGTCCGGCCAGCGCGTCAACGCCCGCATTTCCGACCCCGTGTCCTGCTATTGGGTCTACGTCACGGCGTGGGCGACGGCCGATGGCGGCGTGCAGTTCCGCGACGACATCTACAACAAGGACGGACTCGGCCCGGCGCCGGTCGCGGCCCTGCAGGGCGATCAGGACATCTGAACGGCCGAGCAAGGCTCTCGAGAACGATGAAGCCCGCCGGAAACGGCGGGCTTTTTGCTGGCCGGAGCCAATGCGGGATACCGCGACCCTGACGACGGAAAGCACCAGGCGCTCCCGCAGCCCTAACCGAGGCCATGCGTTGTCGGCCTAGCCGCCGGCTTCTGGTTCGCGTTGACCCTCCCGCCGCCTGTGGGCAGGTTCTTAGCCGGCGCGTTGGGATGGAGCCTCGCGCCGATGTCTCGGGGGCTGCGTGAATTTCCTGGCTAAGCCTACCGTTGCAGCCGTTCTGCTGTCGACGGCTCTGACGAATCTCGCCGCGGCCCAGTCGCGCGGCCCGCTCACCGATCCCGAGAGCTGGCGCACACCGGAATACATGGCCCAGTGGGGGCTCGACTATATCAACGCTGCGAAGGCCTATGCGCGCGGCGTCGATGGCGCGGGCGTGCTGATCGGAGTCATCGATTCCGGCATCTTTGCCGCACATCCTGAATTCATCGGCCGATATGCCGGAGGTTACGACTATCCCACCGAAACGGCGCAGCCGATCGATCGCGGCGGGCACGGCACGAGCGTTTCATCGGTCATCGCCGCCAACCGTGACGGCAAGGGCGTGCACGGGGTCGCCCCCGGCGCCTCGCTCGTCGTCGCCGGAGCGGAAGTCGAGTTGGGATATACGGAAACGGCTTTCGCGATGAGAGCCTATGCCGATCTGCAGGCGCGCGGCGTCCGTATCATCAATAACAGCTACGGCGACGAACGCCCGATCACGGCATTCACGAGCGGCAGCTACGAGGCGGAGCATCCGTCAGGCATCCCCGCCTATCGGCGCGCAGTTGCCGCAGGAATTCTCAGCATCTGGGGCACGGCGAATGAGGGCCGGAACCAACCGAGCGCCGAGGCCGGGCTGCCCAATCTCTTCCCGGAGTTGGAGCGCGGCTGGCTGGCGGTTATGGCCCTCGGACCGAATTATGAGCCGTTCTATACCAACCGCTGCGGTGTGGCGAAGAACTGGTGCCTCGCGGCCCCCGGCGGCGGCGACTGGTGGTATCCTGACCCTTATCCTGACGATCCCATTGTCGTGGCCAACAAGAGCGGCGGCTATTCCAAGGTCAACGGCACTTCCTTCGCCGCGCCACATGTCTCCGGCGCAGCGGCGCTGGTCTGGCAGATGTTTCCGTTCTTCAGCGCCGACCAGGTGCGCCAGACCCTGCTCGGCACAGCCAAGGATATCGGGCCGCCGGGCGTCGACGAGATCTTCGGCTACGGCCTGCTCGATGTCGGCAAGGCGGTACTCGGCCCCGGCCGCTTCGACTGGGGCGACTTCGTTGTCGAGCAGCCCGGCGGCGTCGCCTTCTTCGAGAACGACATCGTCGGCGCCGGCGGCCTCGTCAAACGCGGCGACGGCGAGCTCGTCCTGACCGGCCACAGCGCCTACGACGGCGCGACGCGGGTCGAGGGCGGTTTTCTCACCGTCATGGGCAGCATCGCCTCGGCCACCAGCGTCGCGCCGGCGGGCACGCTCGCCGGCACCGGCGTCATCAACGGCGATGTCGACAATGCCGGCGCGGTCTGGGCCGGCAACAACCGCGGCATCGGTACGCTGACCGTCAACGGCAGCTATGTGCAGCAGGCCGGCGGATTCCTGATCCAGCAGTTCGACACGACAGGCGGGCAGAATCGTCTCGCCGTGACGGGAACGGCAAGCCTCGCCGGTCAGGTGGCGCTGGCCGGCGGCCCGCAACTATTGCCACGTTTCCTGACCATGCCGGTGATCACCGCGGGGCAGGGTCTCATCGGTCGCTTCGAAGGCGTCGAGGGTCCCTTCGGCGACGGCTCGGCACCCTTTGTCCAGGCCAGCCTGCGCTACGAGCCGAACACGGCGCATCTCGACATCCGCACGCTGCCCTTCGACGCACCCGGCGTCTGCGCCTCGGCCAATCAATGCGCTGCCGGCTCCGCTCTGGAGCGCGGCCTTGCCGGCGCCGATGCCGATCTGCGCGGGGTGGCCACTCTGTTCCAGGCTGCCGGCACGCGCGATGGCGCTCGCGCGGCGCTGTCCGGCCTCTCGGGCGCGGCGCATGCCAGCCTCAGTACGATCGCACTCGGCGGCTTCGCGCCCTTCGGCGGCATGATCGCGCAACGCCTGACCGATCTGCGCTCCGGCCAGGTCGAGCCGACGGCGGGGCATACGGCGATGGCCTATGCGCCGGGCGGGGCTAGCAGCCCGGCTGCGGCGCTGCTGGCGCGGCTGCCCTCCGGCCAGGCTGCACCCTGGGGCGAGGCTGGGGTCTCCCAAAATACCTGGCTGCGTGGTTATGGCGTCGTCGGCAGGTTCGGCGGCGATGCCAACGCCGGCGGAGCCGATTACAGCAGCGGCGGCGTGGCCGGCGGCTTCGATCGGCAGGTCACGCCCTCGCTGTTGCTCGGCTTCAGCCTCGGTCTGTCCACCACCGATGTCGATTTCCGGCAGTTCGCCGGCAAGGGCAGCATCAAGGCCTATGAGGGCGCGTTCTACGGCAGCTATGCGAGCGGGCCGCTGCGCCTCGATGGCATCCTCGGCTATGGCCGCCTCGACCTCGAGAGCCAGCGTAGCATCAGCTTCGGCAGCATCTCGCGTCGAGCCGACGCCGATTACGGCGCCGACCGCTTCACCGGCGCGCTCGAGGCGGCCTATGCCGTCGAACTCGGCTGGTCGACGATCGAGCCGCTCGCCGGGCTGCGCTACACCTATCTGCGGCAGGATGGATTTGCCGAGACCGGCGCCGGCAGCATCGGCCTGACCAGCGGTTGGCAATCGGCGTCGAGCCTGCTCGGCAGCGTCGGCGCGCGTCTCACCCGGCAGTTCGACCTGGGTTCGAACCGCATCGCCATCGAGGCGCGCGGCCGCTGGCAGCACGAATTCCTCGACGATGCGGTCGTCCTCGACACCGCCTTCATCGGGGCGTCGGCGGCAAGCTTCGCCGTGCAGGGCGCGCGGGTGCCGCGCGACAGCGCAATCCTGGGCATCGGCCTGTCGACGCGGGCCGGTCGCAATGTGACACTCATCGCCGATTACGACGTCCGTCTCAACGGGGACGACACCGCCCATGCCGTAACGGCGGGATTGCGCGCGACCTGGTAGCGGGCGGCCCGGTGGCCTTGTCCGATTCGGGCTTGTCGGCGAAAGCCGGCGCGCCCGTGAGCAGACTCGTGCTGAAACCGCTGCGGCCGAGCAGGGCGACGCCATAAAGTCGCAGGGCGTTCGTCTTCCCGGCATGGTTCCGGGCCGGCCTTCACCGCGGCCCGGGACCGCGCTCCTTGGTCGGCCGGAGAGGCGCCTTGGATTTTTTGAGCTGCCCGCGCTCATGGCACCCGCTTCACGCTTGGAAAGGCGCGCCCCGAGTGCTACGGGACCCGCGACAGCGGGATCGCGCGCGCGGATTCCGCAAAGCCTTCGCACCGCATGCCGCGCAGGGTCGCACGCCGTTGGTGGGCGACGATACAGCGCCGATGGAGCCCCGCCATGAGCCATGACGCCGCCGCCGACAAGCACCTCTCGAACTCCTTCTTCGGCGCCTCGCTGGCCGACGCCGATCCGGAGATCGCCCGCGCCATCGAGCTGGAGCTCGGTCGTCAGCGCGACGAGATCGAGCTGATCGCTTCGGAGAACATCGTCTCCCGCGCCGTGCTCGAGGCGCAGGGCTCTGTCATGACCAACAAGTACGCCGAGGGCTATCCGGGCCGGCGCTACTATGGCGGCTGCCAGTTCGTCGATATCGCCGAGAAGCTCGCTATCGAGCGCGCCTGCCGGCTGTTCGACTGCAAGTTCGCCAATGTCCAGCCGAATTCCGGCTCGCAGGCCAATCAGGGCGTGTTCATGGCGCTGATGCAGCCGGGCGACACCTTCATGGGCCTCGACCTCGCCGCCGGCGGGCACCTGACCCATGGCGCGCCGGTCAACCAGTCCGGCAAGTGGTTCAACGTGGTTTCCTACGGCGTCTGCGTCGTCGACCAGATGATCGATTATGATGCGATGGAGCGCCTCGCCATCGAGCACAAGCCGAAGGTCATCGTCGCCGGTGGCTCGGCCTATGCCCGCCATTGGGACTTCGCCCGCTTCCGCGAGATCTGCGACAAGGTCGGCGCCTATTTCATGGTCGACATCGCCCATTTCGCCGGGCTCGTCGCCGGCGGCGCGCATCCCTCGCCATTCCCGCACGCCCATGTCGTCACCACCACGACGCACAAGACCCTGCGCGGCCCGCGCGGCGGCATGATCCTGACCAATGACGAGGCGCTGGCGAAGAAGATCAACTCGGCGATCTTCCCCGGCATTCAGGGCGGCCCGCTGATGCATGTCATCGCGGCCAAGGCGGTTTCGTTCCAGGAGGCGCTGCAGCCGGAATTCAAGACCTACGCGCACGCCGTCGTCGCCAACGCCAAGGCGCTGGCCGAGACGCTGAAGTCGAAGGGCTTCGACCTCGTCACCGGCGGCACCGACAACCACCTGATGCTGGTCGACCTGCGCTCGAAGAAGCTGACCGGCAAGGCGGCGGAAGCCGCGCTCGGCCGCGCCCACATCACCTGCAACAAGAACGGCATCCCCTTCGACCCCGAGAAGCCGATGACCACCTCCGGCATCCGCCTTGGCACCCCGGCTGCGACCTCGCGCGGCTTCGGCATCGCCGAGTTCAAGCAGGTCGGCGAGCTGATCGCCGAGGTGCTGGACGGCCTTGCCGCCCATGGCGAGGAAGGCAACGCCGCCGTCGAGCAGGCGGTGTCGGCCAAGGTCAAGGCGCTGACCGCGCGCTTCCCGATCTACTGAGGATGGTTTCGAAGGGGCTCTGAGAAAGGCTGGCGAACCGGAATGCGCTGTCCCTATTGCGGCTCCCTCGACACGCAGGTGAAGGATTCACGTCCCACCGACGATCACGCCTCGATCCGCCGCCGCCGGGTCTGTCCCGATTGCGGCGGCCGCTTCACCACCTTCGAGCGGGTGCAGCTGCGCGAATTGACGGTGGTGAAGCGCTCGGGCCGACGTGCACCGTTCGACCGCGACAAGCTCGAAACCTCCATCGCACACGCGCTGCGCAAGCGTCCCGTGGCGCCGGAGCGCATCGAGCGCATGGTCAACGGCATCGTCCGCCAGCTCGAAAGCTCGGGAGAGGCGGAGATTCCGAGCTCGACCATCGGCGAGCTGGTGATGGAGGGGCTGAAAGGCCTCGACGACGTCGCCTATGTCCGCTTCGCCTCGGTCTACAAGAACTTCCGCGAGGCCAAGGATTTCGAGGACCTGCTCGGCCAGCTCGGTACCGTTGAGGAGGAGGGCGTCTCCGCCCCGCAGTCACGCAGCGATGACTGACCGCAGCGCGGTCGACCGCGCCTTCATGCGCCAGGCGCTCGCCTATGGCGCCCGCAATCTCGGGGCGACCTGGCCGAATCCCTCTGTCGGCGCCATCGTTACCCGCGACACCCCCGATGGGCCTGTCGTCGTCGCGCGTGGACTGACCCAGCCCGGCGGGCGGCCGCATGGCGAGGCGCATGCTTTCTCCCGGGCCGGGGCAGCGTCGATGGGCGGAACGCTCTATGTGACGCTCGAGCCCTGCTCGCATCGTTCGGTGCGCGGCGGCATCCCTTGCGTGGAGCACACCATCCTGTCGGGGGTGAAGCGCGTGGTTTCGGCCATGTCCGATCCCAACCCTTTCATCGCGGGTTTGGGGCATGCGCTGCTGCGGACTGCCGGCATCGAGGTCACGACGGGCGTTCTTGAAGCTGAAGCCCAGCGGGCGCATCGCGGTCATGTCCTGCGCATCACGCAGGGGCGGCCGATGGTGACCTTCAAGATCGCCCGCACGGCGGACGGCTATGCTGGCGGGGAGGGGGGCACCCCCATCGCCGTATCGAGCACGGTCGCGGGCGGCTGGGTGCATCTGCAGCGCGCCCATCACGATGCGATCATGCTCGGCGTCAGCTCGGTGCTCTCGGATGATCCGAAGCTGACCGTTCGCCTGCCCGGTTTGGCCGGGCGCTCGCCGATCCGTGTCATCCTCGACACGCATCTGCGCCTGCCGCTGGCCTCGAAGCTGGTCCGCACGGCGCGCGAGGTGCCGGTCTGGGTGATCGCGGCCGAAACCGCACCGGTTATGCCCGAAGAGGCGCTGGTCGCGGCCGGCGTCGAGGTCATGCGGGTCTCGGCCGGAGCCGACGGCCGTCTCGATCTGCGCGAGGCGCTGACGCTGCTCGGCACGCGCGGCATCACCCGCGTCTTCTCGGAGGGCGGCCCGCGCATCGGCGAGAAGCTGGCCTTGGCCGGCCTCGCCGACGAGGTGATCGTTTCGACCTCGCCAAAAACGCTGGGCCAGCCCGGCATCGTTGCCGTGCGGCCGGGGCTTGCCGGCCTGCTGGCCGACCCCGATCTATACGCCCTTGCCGAGACCGGGCTGATCGGTCAGGACCGTTTCGAGCATTTCGTGAGGAGAGGCTGATGTTCACCGGCATCGTCACCGCCATCGGCGAGGTCGTGGAGGCCGAGCGCAAGGGGCCGAGTCTCAAGCGTCTCGCCATATCCTGCCCCTATGAGGCGGAAGGCATCGCCATCGGCGCCTCGATCGCCTGCGCCGGCGTCTGCCTCACCGTCACCGCGCTTCGCCCCCGCGCGGATGGCGAGCCCGGCTGCATTTTCCAGGTGGAGGCCGCGGCCGAGACGCTGGCGAAAACGCTGGTCGGCGAGTGGGAGCCCGGCACGCTGGTCAATCTCGAGCGCTCGCTCAAGGTGGGCGACGAACTCGGTGGCCACCTCGTCGTCGGCCATGTCGACGGTCCCGGCCGCATCCTGAAGATCGACGCGATCGAGCCCGATCCCGACGAGCCCTGGGGAGCGACCGCCCGCTTTCACATCCGCGCCCCGCAGGGGCTGGAGCGCTTCATCGCGACGAAAGGCTCGATCTGCCTCGACGGCACCTCGCTCACCATCAACACTGTCGAGGATGACGTCTTCACCGTGTTGCTGATTCCGCACTCCTTCGCTGTCACGACCTGGGGGCAGCGCAAGGAGGGCGACGCCGTTCATGTCGAGGTCGATCTGATGGCGCGGTATGCCGCACGGCTTGCGGAGGCGCGCCCGCAGGGGTAAGAGCCTGCACCAACTCAAGAATTCGAGCCCTCATCCTGAGGAACCGCGAAGCGGCGTCTCGAAGGATGATCCAGCCCGCTCTGGACCATCCTTCGAGACGCCATTTCTGTCGAAATGGCTCCTCGTGACGAGGGCTGTGCGGCCCGGTCGCGTCGACCGGGCCGTGTGCAAGAAGGATAGAAGAAATGGCCGGACCCCGGCAGACCTCGGCCGACAAGGCCGCAACTCCGGCCGTCGAGATCGACGGCGCCCGCGTCCTCGTCGTCGAGGCGCGCTTCTACGACAAGCTCGCCGATGAGCTGCTGGCCGGCGCCGTGGCGGTGCTGGAAGAGGCTGGCTGCCGCGTCGACGTCGTCACCGTCCCCGGCGCGCTGGAGATCCCCTCCGCCATCGTCATCGGCCTGCGCGCCGCCGACGAAGCTGTCGATCCCTACGAGGCCGTCGTCGCGCTCGGCACCGTCATCCGCGGCGAGACCGGCCATTACGATATCGTCGCCGGCGAAAGCTCGCGTGCGCTGATGGATCTCTCGGTCGCCTTCGCCCTGCCGCTCGGCAACGGCATCCTGACCGTCGAGAACGAGGCGCAGGCTCGGGCCCGCGCCAACCGTTCGGACATGAACAAGGGTGGCGGCGCTGCGGAAGCGGCGCTCGCCGTGCTGCGCTACAAGCGCTCCCTGGCGGAGCCGTCGCAATGAGCCGCGCCGAGAAGCGGCGCGGAGCGCGGCTCTCGGTCGTGCAGGCGCTCTACGAGATGGAAATCGGCGGCCGCGGCGTCGTCGAAGCCATGGCCGAGTTCGAGGCCTTCTGGATCGGCAAGGAGGTCGAGGAGATCGAGTTGCCGGAGGCGGAAATCGCCTTCTTCCGCGACATTCTCGGCGGCGTCGTCCGCGAGCAGCGCCTGGTTGACCGGACCGTCGACGACCTTCTCGCCAAGGACTGGCCGCTGAAGCGGGTCGAGGCCGTGGTGCGTGCCATCCTGCGCGCCGGCGCCTATGAACTCGCCTTCCGCAAGGACGTGCCGGCTCGGGCCGTGATCTCCGAATACGTCGCGGTCGCGCGCGCCTTTTACTCGGGAGAGGAAATCGGCATGGTCAATGCCGTGCTCGACCGCATGGCCCGAGATTTCCGCGCCGACGAGTTCGACGCTCCGGCGGCGTAGACGCGAACCCCAACCGTCATCCCGGGCGACCGAAGCGAGACCCGGGATCCATGCCGGAGCGCTTCCGGATAAGGTTCAGCATGGATCCCGGATCGGCGCTGCTGCGCCGCTTGTCCGGGATGACCATGGAGCAGATGCGGAGATTGGCTGAACGATGGCCGAGAATCAGCGCCCTGGCGAGTTCGAGCTGATCGCCCGCTATTTCGCGCCGATCGCCGGGCCAGGTGGCCTGAGCCTCCTCGACGATGCTGGGCTGTTGCGTCCCGGCCGCGGCTATGAGGTCGTCGTGACGGCCGATGCACTCGTCGCTGGCGTGCACTTCTTCCCCGACGATCCGCCCGAGGCGATCGGTTGGAAGGCGCTGGCCGTCAATCTCTCCGATCTCGCCGCCAAGGGCGCGAAGCCCGAGGGCTTCGTCCTGACGCTCGCCTTGCCGCGCGGCTGGACTGAAGCTTGGCTTGCCGGCTTCGTGGCAGGGCTGGCCCGCATCGCCGAAGCCGCCGGCTGCCCGCTGATTGGCGGCGACACCGTCTCGACGACCGGGCCGCTCACCCTGTCGATCACCGCCTTCGGCACCGTTCCGGCAGGGCGGATGGTCAGGCGCTCCGGCGCGAAGCCGGGGCATGTCGTGCTTGTCTCCGGCACTATTGGAGACGGCGCGCTTGGCCTGAAGGTACACGGCCCGGACAAACCGGGCTGGGTTGCCGCGCTCGGCGCCGAGGACCGCGCCTTCCTCATCGATCGCTATCTGCATCCGCAGTCCCGCCATGCGCTTGCGGAAGCGTTGCAGCGCCACGCCTCGGCCGCGATGGACGTCTCGGACGGTCTTGTTGGTGATCTCGCCAAGCTGCTGAAGGCCTCGGGTGTCGGTGCCGAGATCGCTCTCGATGCCGTCCCGCTCTCGTCGGCGGTCCGCGCGGCGGTCATGGCCGATCCCGCACTGGCGGAACTGGCCTGGACCGGCGGAGACGACTACGAAATTCTCTGTACGGCCTCGGAAGGGGAATATCCTGCTCTGATTGCGGCGGCGAAGGAGGTAATGCTTCCGCTGACGCCGATCGGGCGGATCACCGCAGAGGCCGGCGTGGTGACCTATCGCGAGAAGGGTGGGTTGCGCAGTTTCGCGCAAGGCTCCTTCTCTCACTTCTGACAGCGGCGCGTCGCGGCGACCGCGAGGCGCGTTGTGATGAACCAGCATGTTCCGGTCCTTGATGGCGACAGGCTCGCAAAACGTAATGCGCTGGTCCTAGCCGGGGCGCAGGCGCTGGGTGGCGCCAACCCCGCGATCGTCGTTTCGCTCGGCGGCATCGTCGGTGCGCAGCTGGTGGCCGACAAGGCCTTCGCCACGGTGCCGGTCAGCCTGCTTCAGCTCGGCATTGCCGTCGGTGTGATCCCGGCTGCGATGGTGATGCGCAGTATCGGGCGGCGCAGCGGCTATCTGATCGGCGCGCTCGTCGGTGCAACGGGAGCGAGCCTCGCCGCCGGCGGTGCGACGCTGCGTCTGTTCTGGCTGTTCTGCCTCGGCACATTCGTCTGCGGGCTCTACGGCTCCTTCGTCCAGAGCTATCGCTTCGCCGCCGCCGATACGGCGAGCGAGGAATTTCGGCCCCGCGCCATTTCCTGGGTGATGTTCGGCGGTCTTGCGGCGGGCATTATCGGGCCGCAATCGGTCTACTGGACGCGCGATCTCACGCCCTCCGCTCCCTTCGCCGCGAGCTTCCTCGCGCAAGGTGTTCTGGCGCTGATCGCCATCCTGATCGTCTCCCGCCTGCGTGCCCCGCGGGTTGGGGCGGTCCGTTCCGGTGGGGGCCGTCCGCTCGGCGAGATCATGCGCCAGCCGAAGTTCATCGCCTCGGTCACGGCTTCGCTGGTCGCCTACGGGCTGATGAGCTTCGTCATGACGGCTGCGCCGATGGCCATGGTTGCCTGCGGCCATTCGGTCGGCGATGCCGCGCTCGGAATCCAGTGGCATGTGCTCTCGATGTTCGGGCCGAGCTTCTTCACCGGCCGGCTGATCGCCCGCTTCGGCAAGGGCACGATCACCTCGGTCGGGCTCGTGCTGACGGCACTTGCCGCCGTCGTCGGCCTCACCGGCCTCAGCGTCGGACATTTCTGGCTGGCCCTGATCTTGCTCGGTCTCGGCTGGAATTTGGGCTTCATCGGTGCGACCGCACTGGTGACGGACTGCTACCGGCCGGAGGAGCGGGTGAAGGTGCAGGCGGCGAACGACTTCCTCGTCTTCGGCTCGGTCGCCATCGCCTCGTTCTCGGCGGGCGGTCTGCTCAGCCATGGCGGTTGGGACAGCGTGAACTGGCTCGTCTTCCCGCCGGTTGCTATCGCGCTGGCGATGGTAGCTTGGGCGCGTTTCCAGCGTCCGGCCGTCGCCTGAGGGGCCAGGCGCTTTCTTCCGGGAGTTTTCGATGACCAATCGTGCATTTCCACCTGCGACCGGCCGCGTACCGCCGGGAGCGATTGGCCATAACCGCGGCGTCGTGCGGCAGAACTATGCGTTCATGCCGCCGGAGGGCGTGCTGATCAGCCGCCTGCCGCAATATATGGACACCATCGTCCGCGTTCTCGCCGCACCTGTCCTCGGTGCCGCCTTCGCCCAATATGTTCTCGAGATCGCGCCGGGCGGCGGCATGCCGGCCGCGTTCAGCGAGGACGGCGTCCAGCATTTCTTCTATGTCCTGTCGGGCGACGTCGCTCTCGGAATCGCGGAAGCGGCGCCGAAGCGAATGGCCGCGGGCGGCTTCGCCTACCTGCCGCCGGCCACACGGTTCACCCTGCGCAACGAGAGCGGCGAGCCCGCCCGCGTCCTTGCGCTCCGCAAGCGCTACGAGCCGGCCTTAGGCCTCGCCGTGCCCGAGCCGATCCTGTCGCACCAGGATGCCGTGCCGATGACGAATCATACCGGCAAGGAAGGGCGCGGCTTCCAGTTCCTGCTGCCCTATGGTGACATGCGGTTCGACTTCGAGATGAACCTGATGTGGTTCAAGCCGGGAGTCTGCTTCCCGGCAGTCGAGACGCATGTGATGGAGCATGGCCTCTACATGCTGGAAGGGCAGGGGCTCTACTTGCTCGGCGAAGAATGGCACGAGATCTGGGCGCAGGATTTCATCTGGATGGGCGGTTATTGCCCCCAGCAATTCTATCCGACCGGCCACGACGACGCCTGCTATCTGCTCTACAAGAACGTCAACCGCGACATCGCGCTCTGAGCTGCGACAGGGCTCGCCTAACATCCGACAAAATTTGTTAGGCGCGCCGTTTGCGCTCTTCGACGAAACTTGCCACAAATTCGCCTGACACTGGCGACGCGGAGCGGGCCTTTTAGTCTTCAGGGCCCGTTTTTTCGCTGCCTGACGTCCAACGCTGCAAGAGGAGCGACAGCGCTCCCGACGGCTCGGAAGCTCAAGGTCAGGAAATCGAATGTCAGCTCTGCTTATCATCATCATATTGAGTGCACTATCCATCGCTTACGGCATTTGGGCCTATGGCGACGTGATGAAGCGCGATGCCGGCAACCAGCGCATGCAGGAAATTTCCGGCGCGGTGGCGGAAGGCGCGAAAGCCTATCTCAAGCGCCAATATCTCACGATTTCCATGGTCGGCGTCGTGCTTTTTGTCGCGCTCGCCTGGCTTCTGGGCAAATGGGTGGCGATCGGCTTCCTGATCGGCGCGGTGCTTTCGGGCTCGGCCGGCTTCATCGGCATGAACGTCTCGGTGCGTGCGAACGTCCGCACGGCCCAGGCGGCGATGAAGTCGCTGGGCGAGGGGCTCGACGTCGCCTTCAAGGCCGGCGCAGTCACGGGCATGCTGGTCGCTGGCCTCGCGCTCCTCGGCGTCGCCGGCTACTACGGTGTTCTGACCTCCTATCTCGGCTTCGAGGCTTCCAGCCGCACGGTGATCGACTCGCTGGTGGCGCTGGGCTTCGGCGCCTCGCTGATCTCGATCTTCGCCCGTCTCGGCGGCGGCATCTTCACCAAGGGCGCTGACGTCGGCGCCGACCTCGTCGGCAAGGTCGAGGCCGGCATCCCGGAGGACGACCCGCGCAACCCCGCGACCATCGCGGACAATGTCGGCGACAATGTCGGCGACTGCGCCGGCATGGCGGCCGACCTGTTCGAGACCTATGCGGTGACGCTGGTCGCGACCATGGTGCTCGCGGCGATCTTCTTCGCCGGCCAGCCGGTGCTGGGCACGATGATGCTCTATCCGATGGCGATCGGCGCGGCCTGCATCGTCACCTCGATCATCGGCACCTTCTTTGTGAAGCTCGGCGCCAACCAGTCGATCATGGGCGCGCTCTACAAGGGCTTCATCGCCGCCGGCGTGCTTTCGATCGGGGCGATCGCGGCCGTGAACTGGCTGATGTTCGGCGGCTTCTCGACCTCCTTCACCACCGTGCAGGGCGTCAGCTTCACCTCGGGCAAGCTCTTCGGCTGCGCGCTGGTCGGCCTTGTCGTGACGCTCTGCATCGTCGTCATCACCGAATACTATACCGGCACCGGCAAGCGCCCGGTCGTCTCGATCGCCCAGGCCTCGGTCACCGGCCATGGCACCAACGTCATCCAGGGCCTCGCGGTTTCGCTGGAATCGACTGCGGCGCCGGTTATCGTCATCGTCGCCGGCATCATCGTCGCCTACGGCCTGGCCGGCCTGTTCGGCATCGCCATCGCCACCACCGCCATGCTGGCGCTGGCCGGCGTGGTCGTGGCGCTCGATGCCTTCGGCCCGGTCACCGACAATGCCGGCGGCATTGCCGAGATGGCCGGCCTACCCAAGGAAGTCCGCCACTCCACCGACGCGCTCGACGCGGTCGGCAACACCACCAAGGCCGTCACCAAGGGCTACGCGATCGGCTCCGCCGGCCTCGGCGCCCTGGTGCTGTTCGCCGCCTATACCTCGGACCTGAATTTCTTCGTGGCCGAGGCCAACAAGGCGGGGGCGACCACCTTCCAGTACTTCAAGGGCGTCACCGTCGATTTCTCGCTGTCGAACCCCTTCGTCGTCGTCGGCCTGCTGCTCGGCGGCCTCATCCCCTTCCTTTTCGGCGGCATGGGCATGACCGCCGTCGGACGTGCCGCCGGTTCGGTGGTGGAAGAGGTGCGCAGGCAGTTCCGCGAGAAGCCCGGCATCATGGAGGGCAAGGACCGGCCGGATTACGGCCGCGCCGTCGACATGCTGACGCGGGCAGCGATCAGGGAGATGATCATCCCCTCGCTGCTGCCGGTTCTGGCGCCGATCGTGACCTTCTTCGTCATCAACGCCATCGCCGGCAAGAACCAGGCCTTCGCTGCCGTCGGTGCCATGCTGCTGGGTGTCATCGTTACCGGCATCTTCGTCGCGATCTCGATGACGTCGGGCGGCGGCGCCTGGGACAACGCCAAGAAGAGCTTCGAGGACGGCTTCGTCGACAAGGACGGCGTACGCCATATGAAGGGCTCGGAGGCGCATAAGGCCTCGGTGACCGGCGACACCGTCGGCGACCCCTACAAGGACACGGCGGGCCCCGCCGTGAACCCGGCGATCAAGATCACCAACATCATCGCCCTGCTGCTGCTGGCGATCCTGGCGCATTCCTGATCGGAAGCGTCGTCGTGAAATGACGGAACCCGCGGCGAAAGCCGCGGGTTCCTCTTTTGTGACAACGGCTTATCAGGCGGGATTGAATCAATTCCACAGGCGCTTGAATCACGCTCTGAACCTACGGCCGAAACCGTAGTGTTGCCGCATGCTGTCGCGCGGCGTTGCTGGCATGGTCTCGCCAACCCGAGGAGAGACCATGTCCACGCAAGCGCTCGACAACCCGGCCGCAGTGCCGAAACGCAGCACCGAACTCGCCCTGTTGCTCCTGCTCGCCACGCTCTGGGGCGGCTCCTACACCTTCATCAAGATCGGCGTGGAGACGATTCCACCGCTGAGCCTGATCGCCGCGCGCACCTTGATCGCAGGTCTGATCCTGCTCGCCGTCATTCGCTTTCGTGGCTTGCGCATGCCGCGTGACGCGACCGCCTGGCGGCGCTTTCTGACGCAGGCCCTGCTCAACAGCGTCGTACCCTTTACCCTGATCGCCTGGGCCGAGCGCAGCGTCGATGCTGGCCTCGCCTCGATCCTCAACGGCACCACGCCGGTCTTCGTCTTCCTGATCTCGCTGGTTCTGAAGCCGGGCCAGCGCCCGGATTGGCGCAAGGGACTCGGAGTCGTGGCCGGCATCGCAGGCGTCAGTCTGATCGTCGGCGTCGATGCCTTCTCGGGTCTCGGCCATGCGGTCTTGCCGCAGCTCGCCATCGTCGCGGCGACCATCGCCTATGCCTGCGCCGCCCTGTTCGGACGAAATTTCGCCGGCATGGACCCGCTGCTTCCGGCCGCCGGCTCGATGCTGGCCGGCACAGCCCTGCTGATCCCGGCGGCGCTGGTCGTTGATCGGCCCTGGACGCTTGCGCCATCGCAGGATTCGATCCTGGCGCTGCTTGCGCTCTCGGTCTTCTCGACTGCTCTCGCCTTCGCGATCTATTTCCGCTTGATCCGCACGCTCGGTTCGGTCGGAACGACGGCCGTGTCCTATCTGCGCGTGCCGATCGGCGTGGCCATCGGCATCGTCTTCCTCGGCGAGAGGCTGAGTTCCACGGCCTGGATCGGCCTGGGCCTCGTCGTGCTCGGAGTGGTGGCGATGACATTGCCCGAACGGCGCGCGGACACCCCGCGCTGAGCCCAGCTATGCCTTTCGTTGGGTGGGATACCTCATGCGGAGAGGCCTTCCCGCAGGTGACCGGCGCCCCTTCGATTAACCCTGGATTAAGGCTACGATTGCGGGAGTCTGAGGTCGGGGCCATTTTACATGCCGAAGCGTGGGCACTCGGAGGCGAAAGCAAGCATGTCCCTGGCAAGCATGGCGCCGGCTCGCTTGCAGCCGGCCTCGCAGGTTTTCGGGCCCGCAACGGGCTCCATGGCCGAGTACTTTGACCGCGTTGTGCC
The DNA here is from genome assembly GCF_056396025.1 of Allobosea sp. 05T438. Classification (NCBI taxonomy): domain Bacteria; kingdom Pseudomonadati; phylum Pseudomonadota; class Alphaproteobacteria; order Hyphomicrobiales; family Alloboseaceae; genus Allobosea; species Allobosea sp. 05T438. The sequence continues at coordinate 117,404 of NZ_JBFTKQ010000012.1, read as the reverse complement.
GGACTGGCACTCGCAATGGGCATGGGACAATTACGAGCCGACGATCCTCGCTTTGGCGCGCCAGCTCGGCCTGCGCCGCGTCTGCGAGATCGGCGGCGGGCGGGATCCACTCTTCACCAAGGAACAGGCGGTGGCCGCCGGCATCGAGTTCATCGTCAACGATATCGATGCCGGCGAGCTTGCCTTGACGCCCCCGGGTCTGGAGACAGCATGCTTCGATATCGCTGGCGATCTTTCGGAGCCGGATGTCGCGCGCGGAAGCTACGACATGATGGTCTCACGCATGGTCTTCGAGCACATCGACGGCGTCGAGCAGGCCTGGCGCAACATCCACGCGCTGCTGGCGCCCGGCGGTGTCGCGCTTGCGTTCTTCCCGACGCTATGGGCGCCGGTCTTCGCGCTGAACCATATCCTGCCGGAGACGGCGTCACGGGCCATTGTTCACGCGCTCTTTCCGACACGGCGCGACGGCGGAGGCGACCCGAAATTTCCGGCGCTCTATGATTGGTGCCGCGGCAATCCGGCGCTGTTGACCCCGATGCTCAACCGGGCCGGGTTCACCGACGTCCACATTCAGCGCTTCTGGGGGCATGGCTATTTCGATCGGATGCCCGGCCTGAAGCAGCTCGATCACGCCTTCAACGCGCTTGCGGCCCGGACCGGCTGGAATTTCGTCACGACCTACGCCTATGCCGTGGTCCGCAAGGACAGAGGCTGACGCAGCCGCAGGCGGCCATTCTGGCGACGCCAACAGCCTGAAAACACGGTTATCCACCTTTGCCGGGACGGTACTGCTTGCCAACTGCCCTAACGCTAGGTCACCATCAGCCATTGTCGCGTTGATGGGAGTCGGTCATGCACGCTCTGTCGCGTACATCGGATATTCCGCTTTCGAGCCACCGCGCCATGCTGCTGCGCGCCCTCGTCGTCGTTGCCGTGGCCTTGGCGATCATCGTTCCGCTCACGGGCTGACGATATCCGTGGAAGCGGCGGCGGGAGAACCCGCCGCCTTTGTCAGACTCGCGCCAGCCAGTCACGCAGCAGGCCGAGATCGGCCTGGCCGAGGCCATGCCCGGCCGGCAGGACGCGGTGCTCCACCTGCGCGCCGCTGTCCTCGAGCTGGCAAGCGAGCCCCTCGGCATTGGCTGCCGGCACAATCGGATCGAGCGCGCCCGACAGCACCAGCACAGGCTTGCCGTCGAGGGGGCTGCGCGGCGCGTCCGTGAACGGCATCATGGCCCGCAGCAGCGCGGCGCCGGCGAGCACCTCCGGGCGTTGCAGCAGTATCGCCGCCGCGATGTTGGCGCCGTTCGAGAAGCCGATCGCGATCGGGGCGGGGAGGCCGTGGCGCTCCCGCGCCTCAAGGACGAAATCGGCGAGTTCGTCCGTGCGGCGGCGCAGGTCGGCCTCGTCGAAGACGCCTTCGGCCAGCCGGCGGAAGAAGCGCGGCGCAGCGCCCTCCAGCACCTTGCCGCGTGGCGAGAGCAGGCTTGCCCCCGGCGCAACCGTGCGGCCGAGCGAGAGCAGATCGCGCTCATCGCCGCCGGTGCCGTGCAAGAGCAGCAGCGGCTTGCGGGCCGGGTCGCTGCCTTGCTCGAAGACGTGGATGAAGTCCGCATCGGTCTTGATGTCGCTCATGGTCATTTCTCCCTTCGTAAAGCGGAGCCGTTCTGCCCCCGAAGCGGCGGCCAGAACGGTCGGCGTGCGGGCCGGTCCATCCGGCCCGCGTGGTCCGCTGCCGCCCGCCGGTGGTGACCGGGCGTCAGGGTGTGGTCAGGCAAGCTCCGGCAGCACCGCCTCGATCTGCTTGCGATGGGCCTCGAGACCCGCCGGCAGCTTCAGTGCCCGGCCGAGCTCGGCGGCCGGCTCGTCGACCGCGAAGCCGGGGACATCCGTCGCGATCTCGAACAACACATGGCCGGGCTCACGGAAGTAGACGGAGCGGAAGTAGTTCCGGTCGCGCTGCTCCGTGGTCTGGATGCCGTGGTTCTCGGCGAGACGGCGCACCATCTCCTCCTGCGCGGCATCGTCGCCGGCACGGAAGGCGATGTGGTGGACCGAGCCGGCGCCCTGGCGGGCCGGCAGGAAGCCGCCCGCAACGCGCAGGTCGACCACGCCGCCGATCGCGGTGCCCTTGGCCTTGTAGCGGATCAGCGTGCCTTCGCGGGCCGCTTCGGTGAAGCCGAAGACATCGCTCAGGATCGCTCCCGTCGGGGCCGCATCGGCCAGCAGCAGGCTGACGCTGTGGAAGCCGCGGATGGCGTTCTCCGGCGCGATGCCGCCTTCGGACCAAGCCGGCTCCTTCTCGACGCCGGGCAGACCGACGAGGGCGAGCCTCATCCCGTCCGGATCGCGGAAGCTCAGTACGCTTTCGCCGAAGCGCTTGGCCGGCGCCTCATGCGGCACACCAAGCTCGACGAAGCGGTGCGTCCAGAAGCCGATCGAGCCTTCGGGAACCCGGAAGACCGTTTCCTGGGTCTCGCCGACGCCGAGCCGGCCGGGAGCGGCATGCTCCCACGGGAAGAAGGTCAGGATCGAGCCCGGCGCCGCATCGGCATCGCCGAAATAGAGATGATAGGTGCCGGGATCGTCGAAGTTCACCGTCTTCTTGACGAGGCGCAGGCCGAGCACGCGATTGTAGAAATCGAGATTGCGGCGGGCCGGACCGGCGATGGCGGTGACGTGGTGAATGCCGTTGATCTGCATGGCTTGGATCCTCCGTGAACTGTGGGCCGCTGCCCTGTTGGCCGAAAGATTGGCCCGGAAGCGGAAAAGTGCCAGAGGGATTTCATTGCAGTAATGCAATGTACGATGCGTCAAATTACAATTTGATTTGCGTCTATGCTTCTCCGAAATTCTGCCTCGAGACCAACCGGTCCCGTTTTCTGGAGGCACCAATGATCGACTCTCGTCTTGCTCCCTATGGCGCTCTTGGCCTGCGCGTCGCGCTCGGCCTGATGTTCATCGCCCATGCCTATCTCAAGCTCGTGATCTTCACCCCCGCCGGCTTCACCGGCTTCCTCGGCCAGGTCGGCCTGCCCGCCTTCCTCGCCTGGCCGATCATGCTGGCAGAGCTTCTCGGTGGTATCGCGATCCTCGTCGGCTTCTACGGCCGTTATGTCTCGCTGGCGCTGATCCCGATCCTGCTCGGCGCACTCTCGGTCCACGCCCCGAACGGCTGGGTCTTCAACGCCCCGAATGGTGGTTGGGAATACCCTGCTTTCCTGGCGCTCACCGCCTTCGCTCATGCCCTGATCGGCGATGGCGCGCTGGCGCTGAAGTCCGGCCGCAGCGATTGGCAGGCCAAGCCCGCCATTGCCTGAGCAAGCGGCACTTGCTGGGACCGAAAGCTTGGCCAAGAGTGCGCGGATGAATCAATCCGCGACACCCTTGGCCTGGGATGATTTTCGCCTGATCAAGGCTATCGCCGAGAAACGAGCGCTGCCGGCGGCCGCCGCAGCGCTCGGCGTCAATCACTCCACCGTCTTCCGCCGCCTCGGCCAGATCGAGGAGGCTCTTGGCGTCAGGCTGTTCGAGCGCCACCGCAGCGGCTATGTCGCGACGCCGACCGGCGAGGAGATGGTCCAGCTTGCGGGGCGCGTCGACGACGACATCACTGCCTTTGCCCGCAAGCTCGCCGGGCAGGAGATCAAGCCCGCCGGCGAGTTGCGCGTTGCCACCAACGATTCCCTGTTGGTCGACCTGCTGACGCCGCTCTTCGCGCAGTTTCTCCGGCAATGCCCGGATATCCGCCTCGACGTGCTGATCGGCAATCAGGCGGCCAATCTGTCCAAGCGCGACGCCGATGTCGCGATCCGCGCGACCGACAACCCGCCGGAAACACTGATCGGCCGCAAGCCTGCCCGGATCGCCTGGGCGCTCTATGGCCGTGCCGCGGATTTTTCCGATGCCGCGCTGCCGGGCGTGGAGAGCCTGTGGGAGCGCAGCTGGATCTCGCTCGGCGAGCAGTTCACCATGCTCAGCGCAGTCCGCTATCTCGCCCGCCACGTTGCGCCCGAGCGCGTGGTCTACAAGCTCAACACGGTGCTGGGGCTCGCGGAAGCGGTCGAGGCGGGCATCGGTGTCAGCTTCCTGCCCTGTTTCATCGGCGACACCCGCCCGGGCTTGACGCGGCTGGCGCCGCCCGATCCTGACCTCTCGGCCGATCTGTGGCTGCTCACCCACCCGGATCTCCGACACACGCCGAGGGTCCGGCTGTTCCTCGATTTTCTTGCGGTCGGGGTCGCGAAGCTGCGGCCGCTGATTGAGGGCGAACTCCCGATCGGGCGCAATCCGCCGCCGAAGGAGCCGATTGCAGAGGCAGGCGCCTGATCGGAGGGGCAGGGCACTTCAAAGCGGTGGGCGATTGCCGCGCGACCGCTGGGCGGGCTACGATCCCGACATGGAGATCCTGATCCCTCTCATCATCGGCCTGAGCCTGATCTGGTTGATTGGCCGGGGCGTGCCGTGGAATGCGAAGCTGATGACGATCGTGGTGGCGCTCGCGGTCGTCATCCTGATCGTCGCGCTGGACCGCGGCGGCTACTGGCCGGAGGCCTGGCGACGCTGAGTTGGACCCTCACGGCGAAACCAGCTTGAGCCCGACGATTCCAGCCACGATCAAGCCGATGCAGAGGAGCCGCAGGACGGCCGCGGGCTCGCCGAGCAGGATGATGCCGAGAATCGCCGTTCCGATCGTTCCGATGCCGGTCCAGACCGCATAGGCAGTGCCGACCGGCAGGGATTTCAATGCCAGGCCGAGAAGTCCGAGGCTGACGATCATGCTGATCGCCGTGAACAGTGTCGGCACCAGCCGGGTGAAGCCTTGCGTATATTTCAGGCCGATCGCCCAGCCGACCTCGAACAGGCCCGCGACAAAGAGATAGAGCCAAGCCATTCCGGCGCTCCTTGACGATGGGGCGCGGTCGTCCGTGCCCGATAGGGGAGTTGTCCGAGGTCGTCCTCGGGCCTTGAAGCTATGGCTCGTGGCGCTGTGATCAAGGACGGCTGCACCTGCGCGAATGCAAACGCCTCAGGCTGGATCGCAAGTGCTGCTCAGGAAGCGTCGGCGGCCGGCTCCAGGGCGCGCTCGAGGATGCGTCGGCACTCGCCGAGCTCCTTCATGACCGCGGTGAGCACGGTGATGTCGTCGAGCCCTTCCGGCACGACCTGCGCACGCGGCGGCACCCAGCCGGCCGCCTCGTCAGGCGGCATGGCGGACGGGGGCTCGGCCGCGGCCGCAGCAAGTGCTCCGCTGGCGGCGCCGATGGGCGCGCCGCGGCCGATCGCCTGGACATGGCGCGGCCCCTGTTCCTTCAGGATGCGCTGGAGGCCCTTGATCGTATAGCCTTCGCCGTAGAGCAGGCGCCGGATGCCCTTGAGCAGGGCGACGTCGTCAGGCCGGTAGTAGCGGCGTCCGCCGCCGCGCTTCAGCGGCTTGATCTGGCTGAAGCGGGTTTCCCAGAAACGGAGCACATGTTGGGGAATGTCGAGGTCTTCGGCGACCTCGCTGATGGTTCGGAAGGCATCTGGGCTCTTGGTGTCCAATTCGGCCTCGGTTTCGCCGGCGTGGAACTCCAGATTCACTCAGTCTCACCCTCGCCACTCTGCCCGTTGATGCGGGCCTTCATCACGTTCGAGGGCTTGAAAACCATGACCCGACGCGGCTCGATCGGCACTTCAACGCCCGTTTTCGGATTACGCCCGATTCGCTCGCCTTTGTCTCGCACGACGAAGGAGCCGAACGAGGACAATTTCACATTTTCGCCGCGCGCGACGGCATCGCAGATCTCGTCGAGCACCGCTTCGACGAGTTTTGACGACTCCGTCCGCGACAGGCCGATCTTTTGGTAGACAGCCTCGCACAAATCCGCGCGAGTGACCGTTTGCCCCGCCATTCATATCCTCCAAGGCGTATTGCAGGCATCGGCGGCAACCGCCGGCCTGTCGCCATTACGGATGGCGGACGCTAGGCGTCCGCGCCGCGCGGGTCAATCCTCCAGCAGCCTTGCCGGGCCGGATTTGGCCTGAATCAACCCAAATTGGCGATGAAATCTGACAATTTTCGCGAATTTGCTGCCGCAGCGTCACCAGCGGATCAAGGCCGAGCCCCAAGTGAAGCCGCCGCCCATCGCCTCGATGAGGACGAGCTGGCCCGGCTTGATCCGGCCGTCAGCATGCGCCTCCGCCAGCGCCAGCGGGATCGAGGCCGCGGAAGTATTGCCGTGGCGGTCGACGGTGACGACGACATGGTCGTGGCTGATGCCGAGCTTGTCGGCCGTGGCGTCGATGATGCGCCTGTTGGCCTGATGCGGCACGAACCAGTCGATGTCGGCGCCGGAAAGGCCCGTCTGCGCGAAGGTATGGCGCACGGTCTCGGCGAGATTGGTCACCGCGTGTCGGAAGACTTCCTTGCCTTCCATGCGCAGGAATCCGACCGTCTTGGTCGAGCCCGCGCCGCCATCGACATAGAGCTTGTCCTTGTAGCGTCCGTCCGAGCGGATATGGGTCGTCAGGATGCCGCGGTCGGCGAGGGTGCCTTCGCCCGGCACCGCCTTGAGCACCACCGCGCCGGCGCCGTCGCCGAACAGCACGCAGGTGGCGCGGTCTTCCCAGTCGAGAATGCGCGAGAAGGTCTCGGCGCCGATTACGAGCGCGGCCCTGGCTCCGCCCGTCGTCAGGAACTTGTCGGCCGTCGCCAGCGCGAAGACGAAGCCCGAGCAGACGGCCTGCACGTCGAAGGCGGCGCCGCCATGGATACCGAGCGCCGCCTGGATCTGGGTGGCGGTCGCCGGAAAGGTGTGGTCCGGCGTGGCCGTCGCCACGATGATCAGGTCGATCTCGGACGGGTCGATGCCGGCGTCAGTGATCGCTGCCTGCGCGGCCCTCAGACCGATGACCGACGTCGGCTCGTCATCGGCGGCGATGTGGCGCTGGCGGATGCCGGTACGCTGGACGATCCACTCGTCGCTGGTGTCGACTTGTTCGGCGAGCTCGGCATTGGTGACGACGCGGGCGGGCAAATAGGAGCCGCAGCCGACGACTTGTGAGCGCAGAATGGACAAGGAAACCGTTCCCTATTCGGCGTCGGCCGGCTGCGCGGCGGGCAGCTCGGGGCGCGTGCTTGCGGCGACCATCTCGCGGACCTTCGCCATCAGATCTTCTCGCGCCATCTCATAGCCGAGTTCGGCGGCGCTGGCGAAGCCGATAGCGTCAGTGCCGCCATGGCTCTTGATGACGATGCCTTCGAGCCCCAGAAAGACGCCGCCGTTCGATTTGCGCGGATCGAGCTTTTCGCGCAAGGCTGCAAAGGCGCCGCGCGCAAAGATATACCCGATCTTGGCCATGAGCGAGCGGTTCATCGCCGCGCGCAGGTATGAGGCGATCTGCCGGGCGGTGCCCTCGGCGGTCTTCAGCGCGATATTGCCGGTGAAGCCTTCCGTGACCACGACGTCGACCGTGCCCTTGCCGAGATCGTCGCCCTCGACGAAGCCGTGATAGGAGAGGTGCGGCAGGTTGCTCTCGCGCAGGATGCGGCCGGCCTCCTTCACCGCCTCGACGCCCTTGATCTCCTCGACGCCGACATTGAGCAGGCCGACGGTTGGCCGGTCGAGATCGAAGACGACGCGGGCCATCGCCGCACCCATCACCGCGAGATCGACGAGATGGCGTGCATCGGCGCCGATTGTGGCCCCGACATCGAGCACGATGCTCTCCCCGCGCAGGGTCGGCCACAGTGCCGCGATCGCCGGCCGATCGACCTGTGGCATCGACTTCAGGCAGAACTTCGACATCGCCATCAGCGCGCCGGTATTGCCGGCCGAGACAGTGACATCGGCCTCGCCGGTCTTGGTCGCGTCGATCGCCCGCCACATCGAGGATTTGTAGCGGCCGTAGCGCAGCGCCTGGCTCGGCTTGTCATCCATCTTCACCGAGACCTCGGTGTGATGGAACGTCGTCACCGCCTTGAGCTTCGGATGCTGCTCGATCAGCGGCAGCACCTGCTTCTCATCGCCGAAGATCACGAAGCGGGCGTCCGGGCGGCGCTCCAACATCAGGGCAGCGCCGGGAATGACGACGGAGGGGCCGTGGTCCCCGCCCATCGCATCGAGCGCGATTGTAACCGGTCTTGTCATGGAGTTCTGGCGTATCCCGGAAATGGCCGACCTTCGATCCGGGGCGGCTCACAGCCGGCCGGACAATAGCGACTTGGACGGATGCCGCAAGAAGCGCAAGGGCCAGTGAGCGTTTCAGTCACCGCGTTTCAGTTTCGCGAGGGCAGCAAAAGGCGATTCCGCACCGGCCTCGCCGGCGGGCGCCTCGAAGCTCACGCCCGGCTTGCGCGGATAGGGATCGAGCGCCAGTGCCAGGAATTCGAGCGTGACGCTGCCCAGGTCGATGATGCCGTCGACGAACGGCTCGGGCGGATCGTCCTCGTTGAGCAGCACCTCGATGTCGATTTCGGTATCGTCCCGTTCTGCGCGGTGCTCAGCAGCCTCTGCCTCGGGCACGAAGTCGAGCTTCACCGGGACGTCGAGCTGGACCGGGAAGGGCTCGAGCGTGACGACGCAGGTCTGATGCAGCCGTGCTGCAATCCGGCCTTCGAGCTTCACCCGGTCGCCGTTGCGCGAGAGCAGGTAGCGTGCTTCCAGGGATTCGAGCGAGGCAAGACCGAGCAGCCGCGCGATCGGGGCGACCTGCTCCGGCTCGGCTCGGACCATGATCTCGGTACCGCGCTGGCGGATCGTCTCGACGCGGATGGGATGGCGCAGTGGCGAAGCTGGCGCGTGCTCAGGGGTCATGGCGAGCCTCCTCATGGGGAAAGGCCGGGAACAAGGTGTCGCGCTCGAGAATCGCGGTTAGATCGAAGCGCGCGAGGGCTGCCTGCGCCTCGCGGACATAGGCGGCGAGGTACGGGGCGCCCTCCGGCGAGCAGGCATTGCGCCGCAAGACTTCGGCGAGGGCATCGACCCCGGGAGCAGCCAGGGCCGCCTCATAGGCCTGGACGCGGCCATAGAACATCTGCCCGATCTTTTTCATCCGCTTCGGCACCGCGATGTCGCTGACGCCGCCATTGCGGAAGCCCAGTTCGAGATAGGAGAAGCAGGCGTCGACCAGCTCCTGCGCCAGCTCGGAGGCCGGGGGCGGCAGCTCGCGCAGGCGCCGCAGCACCAGCAGGACATGCAGGGCGAGCGATTCGAAACGGCCCTCGAAGCTGTCGGGAATGCCGCCGGCCAGATACAGGCCAGGCTGGCGCGACGCTTCGGCAACGCGCCCGAACAACGCTTCCACAGGTGCACGCCGCTGGGCGCGCTTGCCAAACAACCCGAAAATCACCTGTTTGCCTCCGCCCGCCATTCATGCGGGCGTCCTCGCCTTGCCAAAGCCATCCTCGGGCGTTACGCCAACCCTCACCCTTTTGACAAGCGGCTTGGGGTTTTCCCGAGCCGTGCTGCCTTGGATCGTGCCCGCATGACCCACATCACCCGCCGCACGGCTCTGCTCGGAGCCCTCGCGACCTCTTCCCTTTTGCTTGCCGGCTGCGGACCCGATGCGGGCGGCTTCGTGCTGCCCACCTCGACCGGCATGAACGATACCTTCACCCGCGGCTTCGTGATGGATGACGGGCTGGTCGCGCAGATCAAGCCGGGCATGGACGTCCAGTCGGTGCTGCAAATCCTCGGCACGCCTTCGACGACCTCGACCGTCGGCAACCGCACCTTCTACTACATCAGCCAAACGATGCGGCGTCGCTTCCAGTTCCAGGATCCGCAGGTCATCGACCAGCAGGTGCTGGTGATCTACTTCAACAAGGGCTTCAAGGTGGAGCGCATCGCTCGCTATGGCCTGCAGGACGGCGTGATCTTCGACTTCATCAGCCGCACGACCGCGACCGGCGGCGAGGAGCAGAGCTTCCTGCGGAACCTCTTCCGCGGCGTTACCAAGTTCAACCCGCTCGGCAGCTGAGTTCGGTCTTCGCTTCCAAACACGAAAAACCCCGCGGCCTTGGTCGCGGGGTTTTTCGTTATGGCCGGAACGCTGGATTCCGAGGAAGGGCCGATTCGGGTCCGGCGGAGCGCGGGATTCGGCGAGAAGCGAACGAAGCCAACTCCGTCAACGCGCAGCTGCGGTCGCCGCACAGAATGGGGGCGTCCTGCAAACTGCTGAAAATCAGAGATTTTATGGCTGGAGCGAGGATTCGAACCTTATACGACGTCGGGGTGTGAAGTGTTCAGTAGCGCGCTGGCGGTGAGCCGGAGAAAATGATTCCAATCCGACGATGTCTGTCCGCGTCAAAGCTTGAGGCAAAATGGCAGCCGCAAAGCGGTCGTGGGCGGGGCAGCGCCGCGCCGGCTTGCGAGGCAATTATGTCGAAGTGCTGCCGGGCGTTCTTTTCCGGAATATGTGCGACAAACCGATGCCGGAGAGGTCGTACGGGCTGATCACTTCGCGAACCGCGAGAGCATAGCTCAGCGGGATGGCGCACCGGGGCCCCAATACGTCGTGCTCGCCGAGGACGACAAGAGGGCGCCATATGAGCTTCGCCGGCCAGTGACCGAAGCGAAGTGGTTCGCCACCCACAGCCAAGACGGACGATCGCGAAACACCTTGCCATCGCGATTCAGACCATCGGTGCTCTTAATTCTCAGATCGACGAGCGCAGTCCGGTGCTACTTGAAGCCAGGCCTCCGCCGCGCTTTCATGCTGACCTGCGCCGCGAGTGCTGCCTGCCTGTCGGAAGCCTCCTTGGCCAATCGCAGCCCACGCTGCCTGAGCATGTTGTCTGCCCGCTGCTGGATCAGCCTCTCCGTTTCGGAGACGATTCTGGCGTGAGAAATCGACCGGGTTTGGATCTTCAAGAATTGGTTGTCAGCGGCCAAGCGCTGCTTCGAGAGTTCGATCACATGGTTTCCGTTCGGATCCAGATGGAATGCAAAAAGGCCGAGCGAATGCCCGGCCTTTAGAGTGGCTGTAGTCGCTGGTGCCAGTACATCCGTGGTCAGCGGCGACCATTGCCAAATCACGCAGTCTGGAGCTGTTCCGCGGCCATCTTGCCTGACTTGTTGTCGCGTGCGACCTCAAATCCAAGCTTCTGGCCTTCCTGCAGGTCCCGCATTCCAGCGCGTTCGACAGCGGAGATGTGCACGAACACATCCTGGCCGCCGTCATCTGGCTGAATGAAGCCGAACCCCTTGGTGGAATTAAACCATTTCACTGTGCCGGTGGTCATCAGAAACCCTCCTTTTGGCAAGACCTGTCGCTCGCCGACAGAATGTTCGACGAGTTCAGAACGATTTCGAAAGGGGGGAGTTTATCAGAGCCGCGCCAAAGCGCGAAAATAACAACGGCCGTCCAAGCAATCTCGATAGAAACATTCCTACCCCAGATCGCCGATCAATGCAAGATAATTATCAAATGATCGAATTTTTCTTTCGAGTGTGACGGTTTAAACTATCCTTTTCGGGGAATTTATTCAGAGAAAATTATATCAATGCTCAGCCGCTTCAGATCGGTATCAGCAGGCGCTTCGAGGCGGACAACGCTATCTGGCTGCCCAGAAGCCAAGCACAAGTCCAACGGCAAACGCCCAGCCCACAGCCGCCCGGTGCGAAGTCGTTTCCGGGCTTGACGAATGGCCCGGGCCGCTAGGCGGCGCCGGGCACCTTATCAGGCACGGCCGCGTGAACCTTCCCTTCGGCAGCCGATGAACGCAGCGACATCGGGCGCGAGAAGATCGTGCTTTTCAGCCCATGACTCGAACAATCCGCGTGCCGTTTCCGGCTGGATCTCGCCGGCCACGAGCAGGACGAACATCTCCTTGTGGTAGTCGGACAGCCTCAGATTCTTGAAGATCGCGTTGGTCAGATCGATGACAGGTATGAGAGTGCCTGCGCTTTGACCCCCAGCATCCGGAAGAAGTTCACTTTCGTCGGCAGGGCCTCGAACTTCTCACTAACGGCCTGAGGCAAGTGGGTGAAATCCGGGTACTCGACTCAATTTTCGAGCTGATCCTGGCATTGGAGCCGGCTTCCTTGCCCATATTGCGTTCCTCTGCCGATCAGTTGTTCGTTTGGTCCGCTGGCACATCCTGAAGAAGGTCGGCGACGCCCTCCGCGCTGAACGGCAGGTTGAGTTCCGGGCCGATATTGTAGCTGGTCATCGACAACGAGCCGAGCGGTGCTCTTGATGCCGCGCAGGCCATCCTTCACGCCGTCCAGAGCTTCGTTGCAGTCGCCGAACTTCATGCCAGCGAAGTAGCGGATTTCACACTCGTGCTTCCATTGCTCGGACCACGTGGACACCTCGCGGCCGGAGAGGATGGAGAACAGGCGGGTAGGGCGTGCGCCGGCCGTGCAGATTCGAGTGCTGTCCGAAATGATCTGGCCGTCCGCGACGCTATCGCGCAGGTTAGGGAGTTGCCATAGCATCGTTCGGCGCCGTGCATGCTCCTTGCGCTGATGCGGACGCTCAGGATCCAATAATGTATTCTATACTTCGCTCCGTCCTCTCCCAACTGGTCTCGCGCGGCACATTGAAGGTGACCGGACCAGACGGCAGGAGCTTCAGATGCGGGGACGGCAGCGGCGATCCGGTTGCGATCCGTTTCATGGATGCCCGCGCGATCGTGGCTTTCCTGGCCGACCCAGAAATGAAGCTTGGAGAGCTGTTCATGGATGGGCGCCTTTGCGTGGAAGAAGGTTCGGTTCACGGCTTCCTCGCCTTGATATTGGCCGGCGCGCGCGAGCAGCCGCCGGGGTGGTGGGAAGGCGCGCTCGATCGGGGCCGCTTCCTGCTGCGGCATCTGACGACACGCAACACCCGAAGCCGTTCGCGCGAGAATGTCGCCCATCACTACGATCTCGACGACAGGCTCTATGCGCTCTTCCTCGATCAGGACTGGCAGTATTCCTGTGCCTATTTCGAGACGCCGGAACAGGATCTGGACGCAGCGCAGCTAGCCAAAAAGCGCCATGTTGCCGCCAAGCTCCTGATCGAACCGCAACATCGAGTCCTCGATATCGGCTGTGGCTGGGGCGGGCTTTGCCTCTACCTCACCGAGGTCGCGCAAGCCCGCGAAGCTCTCGGGGTGACGCTTTCGCGCGAGCAGCTCGAAGTCGCAAATCGCAGGGCGCAAGAGGCTGGAGCTGGCGAGCGGGCACGCTTCGCCTTGCAAGACTACCGCGACGTGAATGGCGAATTCGACCGCATTGTCTCCGTCGGCATGTTCGAGCATATCGGCCCGCGCTTCTTCGCAATGTTTTTCGAAAACTGCCACCGGCTGCTACGGGAAGACGGCGTGATGCTGCTTCACACCATCGGCTGTTCAGACGGGCCGAACCATCCCAATCCCTGGCTTAATCGCTACATCTTCCCCGGCGGCTATCTGCCCGCCCTGTCGGAAATCGTGCCCGTGGTGGAGAAAGCCGGATTGATCGTCACCGATGTTGAGGTGCTGCGACTTCACTATGCCAAGACACTGCAGGCTTGGCGCGAGCGCTTCATGAGTCGCAGGGCGGAGGCTGCGGCTCTGTATGACGAGCGCTTCTGCCGCATGTGGGAATTCTACCTGGCGATGAGCCAGGCCGCTTTCGAGCATCAGGATGTTGTGGTTTTCCAACTGCAGATCGCCAGGCGGCAGGACGCTGTGCCATTAACGCGCGACTACATGGAACATCAGAAGGCTCGCTTGCGCCGAGGGGAGCAGCAGTCGGCGGACTCAAGATAGCATTCCATGGCTTGGCGGATGTCTGGCAGGGCCGCTTCTCGGCTTTGGGCTCGCCCGCTGACCGCAGTGACCCGCCGAACGCCATTGCCGAAGCGGCCGGCATGCATGTGGATGGCCCATTGCCACTCTGAAGGCTCGTCTGAGCGGCCTCAGTGCTGGACGAGGGAGCCGACGTAATTGCCGTCGCAATCCACACACCAGAACCTGTCGTCGTCGGCTGGACTGGGGTGGCCATTGTAGGTTCGGCGCAGCGTGAGGTTCGGTCTCATCGTGCTCTGATCTGCTCTTCGAACTCCTCCGGAATGTCGCCGTGTCGGGCGAGGACATCGATCGACGCRACTTCRCCTGTCTCATCATCCGCGACSACATGSACGACCGCCAAGCCTTCGGTCGTGCGTCCAAGCCGCTCGCCCTCATTGAGCACGTGGTGCTTGGTTTTCGCCGGCACGCGCAGTGGAGGAGCGTGCGGAAGGTGAAGGAGGGCGATGTAACGGCCGATCTCTGTGCCTTCCTCACCACCGATCCGAATGCCGAGGTGAAGGCCATCCATCCCAAGGCGATGCCGGTCATCCTCACGACGCCGGAGGAGTGCGAAACCTGGATGACGGCGCCGTGGGAACAGGCGTGGGCGCCGCAGCGACCTTTGCCGGATGGCTCGCTGAACATCGTCGCCAGCGGTGTGAAAATGGACGGCGGAGACCCGGAGGTTGAGCGGCCGGCGCAGGCCTCCTTGATCTGTCGGAACCCTCGCCGCGACGCGCGTAGTCGCGGCATGCCGCTCCACTGGTTCACGCCTCCGGTTTACATCGCGGCCGAGAACGCGGGGGTGAGGTATGCCGTCCCCAACGTCGAGCGTGCCGCAGAATTCCTGCTCAGTTGGAACGAGCAAGGCGGCGAACAGCCTGGCGCCTTGCTGTCGCCACCTGCATGGCTGCCATGAAAGATCTACTGCCGGTCTCTGATGCGAGAGAGGCTTTTGAGGCCGCCGCGGCCCGATCTAGCGGCCGTCTCCTCTAGCGAAACCGTGCTAGCCGCCAGACGCCGACGAGTCTCACTACGTCAGGTTTTTTTGGCGGGCGCGGTCAAGCGGGCTGATGCCTCGGCAATCATTTCCCGACCATGTTGGGTCATGCCTTCGTTTCCAAGCACCGATCCTGCCAACTTCACAAAAGCTCCGCCCACCATGCTAAAGGTGCTGATGGTGGTGCGGGCCATGCTGCCGGCTCCCGCAACGGCGTCGAGTTCGGCATCGTTCAACGGAACAGATTTGTCGCTGTCATCGCTCATGATCAGGCTCCCTCGCAAAGCATTGCGTTTCACGGACTCGATCAGAGGATCTAAGCGTGCTCGTCCTTACGGGAGCCTTACTTCCCTGCGCCCGGATGGTTGCCAGACGATAAGGCCGGCCTTCCTTTGAGCGGTGGCCCTTCGCAGCAAGCCGCGCCAGGGCGCCGGCCGCAAGGGGATCGACGACTTCGACTGGAGCTGTGGCTACTGGCGCGAGGTGTCGGGCGTTGTTCCCGTGGTTCCGGCAGTAGATTCCTGCGCGAGCTGCTTGGCCAACTCCTGCGCCCCAGTCGGTGTCAGTGCGATGGTGACCGACTCCTTGGTGCCCGGCGCTGTCATCAATTCGAAGCGAACTGCGATGGCGTCCGGCCCTCGGAAAACCTGGAAACCGGCTACCCGAACTGCGGGAATCTCATTGCTTTCAGCCATGGGTTTTCTCCCGTTCCGAAGGTGTGACAATCCACTGCTGGCGTCCTCGGAGTCAAAGGCGGCTTGTTGCCGCTTGCTGGCGGTCGTCGACGGCCGGAGCCAGTACCGAGCGGGCTGGTATCGACTATTTCCAGTAGCACTTACCTGGCACGGCCGAGCTCGGGCTATTCCCGAAGACGCGGTGATAAGAAGGACGTGCGGCCGGCGCAGGGGTATTCTGACCAGTCTAATCACCAGCTAGCTCCGCCTGCCAGCTTTTTCGCTCTGCGATTTCAGACAGAGCGATCTGACGCAGATCGTACCCCTCTCGAACGGTGTGGTCGATCTGCTCGTTCAGATGCCCGAGAAAGGGGTTTTCGCGCATATCGGGCGGAGGAAGAGGTTCATTGTCGAACCAGCTCACTTGCGCGTGATTTCGGAGTTCTTGCAGACGCTGTGTCCAGAGCGAGTAACGAAACACAGCTTTGGAGTTTGGAATGAGGACAAAGCCGACATTCGTTGGAAGTGTCGCATGTTTCAGCATGGCGACAAGCCAGCACTCGCTCCGAGGGTTAGCGCTTTTTCCCGGCCCGGATCAGCTCGACGTCACGCGCGACCAGGACGGTCCGCTTCAATATCCCGACTGGTTTGTCCTCGCCGTAGCGATCTAACCGGAAGCGCGCCGTGACCCGGCATTTGCGCATGCTGGCCTCCAACTCGGTCTTGCACTCGCTGCGCAGGAAACGGGCATCGGTTGAGCTGACGCTCCGCGCGAGCAGCATGACATTGGTGTTGGCGGTGATCCGAACGTCATCATCGTCAGTCCAATAGACCTGAACATTCGCAAATTCGATATCGCGCCCCTGCCATTTGTCCGGCGCATTGCGCAGGTCTCTCGGGCTGACACGCTTATAGGTGCGTTTCTCGGCCCCTTCGGGAGGCGAGGCAGGTGCCCGGGCCGGCGTTGCTGGTGCCGGCGGCGGGGCAGCGACATCGTCCTGGTAGAGCACGAATGGCACGGCGGTTTTCCCATCAAACCGGCCAAGGCCGTACAAGAGACGACCGCCCTTGTCCGTCGAATCCGCCTCGACGGTCGCGTTCGCGTCGATGATCTTGCAAGAAGGGCCGACCGCCGCGAGGGCATTCTTGTATTCGCCCTTCAGCGTCTTCTCGAAGTCATTAATATCGGCGCACCAGAACCCGCCGCGCTTGCCGGCCTGGACTTTCTCAGCCGCAGCCGGACCGCATGCCGCAAGCACGACCGCCAATGCGAGAAGAAGCCTCACTTCACCCTCCAGCGCCACCGGGTGCGCGTATTCATGGAGCGTGACGTCGCGTTGCGTCAATCCAGCGAAAGCGGCCGACCGCGCAAGGATCGCCCGTCGCATCGAGATTGGTGATCGATGCTCCATCCGTGGAGGTCGGATGGTGCGGCGCCATGGATAAAGCGGCGAGGCCATGTCATTTGGCCTTTTCCACCAGATCGGCTCCGGGCGTCGGCGAGCATCTCGATCTCGCTGACCGACCGCTCTCGCTCTGGCTTGAGATGGCTCCGCTTCTCCTTGCGGTGCTTCGTCTTCTTGGCCGACCGATGTCGCCATATGCTGCGACACCGCTGGTGTGCGTGATGCAGACGCTGTTCGGTACACCGACGTGCTGCCCGCTCTTCTGGTGGATGCCGGGGATCGGGTAGACCTTAACCTTGATGTCTTCTGGCAGAAGCCTGCCCATCCCTCACGCCTCCCTAAGGGCCGCCAGAGCTTGCTTGGCGATATCGACGGGGTAGGACAAGCGGCTTGCTGTCTTCGCCGCCATAGCGCTCCCAGCGAGAGATGCGCTCCAACGCAGCCCTAAGCCCGACTATCTCCGGATCCTTGGAGAGGGTGGGGTTGAGGGATTTGGAGTTGGCATCCGCGAGTATCCCAGCTTCACCGGAAGGCGGGGGCGGCAGCGGCAACTGCGGCGCGGCGGCATAGCGAGTCGCATCCTCGCGCAAATGGACATAGGCGAGGGCGCACCGATCCTTGCCGGCCGCAGTCAAATGGTGGAACCCCGCGATCGTGCAGAGGCCTGATGATGGATCGTAAGCGGTCCCGGCGTGAGCATCGCCCGCTCACCCACGGCCGTCCCTCCACTGTGGAGGGGAGGGGCGCCAAGAACGTCAGCAGAACATCTGTCGGGACTTTTTGTCCCGCTATGGCCGATTCCCTCCCGTTCGGTGCCGATCTGTTCTTCGGCACCAGAAAACGGGTGGCTGGCAACATATTGATTTTGTGAGGTTTTATGGTCGGAGCGAGAGGATTCGAACCTCCGACCCCTTGTCCCCCAGACAAGTGCGCTAACCGGGCTGCGCTACGCTCCGACGGCTCGGCTTATAGTGGCGGGCCGCAGCAGATGCAATGCGCTTCGCTGCAATCTTGCTCGCTCTCGTGGAACGACTTGTGCGGAAAGGCCCCCCGCCTCGTTTTGCGGTGCGACAAATATGAATGGCGTCCCCCAAATGGGGGGTGTCGATCATGCTCCCCGCTGCAATCATCATTGCGCGGCGCGGGAATTGGTATCCATGAAACGCAGGCATCAGATGTCGCTGATCGTGCGGCGCGCACAGATTCGCCGCGCAGCCGCTAGCAGGAAAGACGCCTCTCGGGCTCTGGAGGCCGCGCGCCCCAAGCTTCGGCTGGTCTTCTCCAACGACAACGTCCAACACCTCAAGGCGACTTGCGGAGGCGACGGGCCGTCGCGGTCCTTCGAATAGGCTTGCCTCCGGTTCTCTTGCCGGCCAAGCGACCGTTCAGTAATCAGTCATCTGCCGTCGCCTTTGATGCGGTCGCGGTCGACGCTCCGTCGCCGTGCGAGAATGAATGCAGGCGAGGCCGTGTTGAGGCAGGACTGGTTCCATTGCGAGGATTGCGGTTCGCCGGGGGTTTCGATCCCCCAGGCTCTCACCGATGCCAGCATCGTTTCATGCGGCAATTGCGGTCGCAGGGTCGGCTCCTGGGCAGAGTATCGCCGTCACATCGATCTGGCTCTGCGGGCGGAGCAGGCGCGCAAGACGAGCCGCGTCATCGTGGCGGACCCGATCGGATGCGGTTCAGCCGGGGTCTGAGCTGCTGGCCCGGCGGCCTGCGTCCATGCCGGCGCCCGCGGGGCCACCGGCGTCATCCCTGATCGCGGCCGAGTTCGGATCGAGAGGCGCGTTCTGTCCGCGAGGTGGGCTTCGGCAGGGCAGCCAGACCCCAGATCAGGCCGAGCATCAGATAGAGATGGCGCCAATGGTCGGTGTCGATCTGAAGGCCTTGCAGGATCGTCACGAACAACACCGGCCACAGCACGACGGCATGCTGCTGCCACGGCCGGCGCTGAAACACGAGGCGCCAGCCGACATAGCAGGTCGCGGCCATCAACCCGAGCCACGCCACGCCGCCCAGCCACCCATAGGAAGCGAAGGCGTTGATGTAGACGTTGTGCGGATCTTCCGTGAAGTGCCAGCGGAAGCGCAGAGGCCCGAACCCGTTGGGCGCTTCGAGCAGAAGCGAGATCGAACGAAGCTGGTTGCCGAAGCGCCCCGTCACGCCCTGATCGTAGCTCTGGTCGAGACTCGCCCGGGTCTCGAAGACGTCGCGGATGTTCTCGAAGGAGAGCGCGACGGCAAGCGCGGCTGCCGCCGCCATGAACGCGACGAGCGTGAGGAGCGCGATACGACCGCGCTGCATGGCATTCGGGGCGGTCAGGAATGCCAGCCCGATCATGAGCAGGGCCGAAGCTACCAGATTGCCCCAGGCGCCGCGGGAGAAGGTCAGGAACAGCGCGAACAGCGGCATGCTGATCAAGGCTAAGCCGCGCACCAGCCCGGCCTGCCCGGTGAGGATGCGATGCAGGACGTAGAGAATGGGCAGGACGAGGAACGGGCCCAGCACGTTCGCATCCTTGAAGGTGCCGGACGCGCGCCCATAGAGCGTGAAGCTGCTGCCCAGACCGGCGACGTCGAAATAGCCGAGCACGCCTGCGATGCCCGCGTACCAGGCGGCGAAGAGATAGCCCTGCCACAGGGTTTCCAACCGGCCTGTCGCATCCTCCGCCATGATCGCCGCGAAGAAGATGCCGGTGATCATCAGATAGACGGAAACGGCCGTGAAGCGGACCGAATCGCCCTCGTCCATCCACGGTATCAGCGAGAAGATGCCACCGATATTGTAGAGGAGCAGCAGCACGGCCAGCGGCAGCAGCTTCTGCGAGAAGCGGATCCCGGTGACGGCGAAGACGAAGAGCGTCAGCAGGAAAACGAGTTCGTAGGGCGAGGGCTCTATTAGCGCGAAGCCGCTTGACGCGCCGAGGAGCCAGAGCGTCCCGCGCTTGATCGCGGCATATGAGATCGCGAGCCGGGGGCCCGGCGCCTCATGCGACGGGTGCTCGGCGACGGTGCTCAATACGCGTTCTCGTTCTTGGTCAGCAGCGAGAGCGGCGTCTTGAACAGGATGTAGAGATCGAGCAGCACCGACCAGTTCTCGATGTAGTAGAGATCGTGCTCGACGCGCCGCTGGATCTTCTCATCTGTGTCCGTCTCGCCGCGCCAGCCGCTGATCTGGGCCCAGCCGGTGATGCCGGGCTTGACCTTGTGGCGGGCGAAGTAGCCGTCGACGACCTGCTCATAGGCGCGGTTGGCCGTCGAGGCGTGGATGGCATGCGGGCGCGGCCCGACCAGCGACAGATCGCCCTTGAAGACCACGTTCAGCAGTTGCGGCAGTTCGTCGATCGAGGTCTTGCGGATGAAGCGGCCGACGCGCGTCACGCGCGGATCGTCTCGCGTCACCTGCTTGGCCGCCTTGAAGTCGCTCTTGTCGTGGTAGAGCGAGCGGAACTTGAAGACCTCGACGGTCTCGTTGTTGAAGCCGTAGCGTTTCTGGCGGAAGAAAACCGGCCCCTTAGAGTCGAGTTTGATGGCGATGGCTGTCGCAAGCATCACCGGCGAAAGCGCGATCAGCGCCAGCACGCCGACGACCTTGTCGAATATCCATTTGACGACGATGTCCCAGTCGGCGATCGGCCGGTCGAAGACATCCAGCACGGGCACGGTGCCGAAATAGGAGTAGGAGCGCGGCCGCAGCCTCAGCTTGGAGAGATGCGCCGACAGACGGATGTCGATCGGCAGTACCCAGAGCTTGCGCAGCATGGTCAGGAGCCGCGCCTCGGCCGAGATCGGCAGGGTGAAGATCACCAGATCGAGCTTGGTTCGGCGTGCGAATTCGACGAGGTCGTCGATCGTGCCGAGCTTGGGGTAGCCGGCGACAAGATCGGGGGAGCGTTCGTCATTGCGGTCGTCGAAGACGCCGCAGATGCGCAGGCCGGTGTCCTTCTGGCTTTCCAGGGCGCGGATCAGGGCCTCGCCCGCCTCGCCGCCGCCGACGATCGCCGTGCGTCGCTCGAGCCGGCCGTTGCGGGTCAGATGACGCACGCCGAGCATCACGACGATCCGGCCGCTCAAGAGAGCGCCGGCGCCAGCGAAATAAAAGCCGATCAGCCAGCCGCGGGAGACCTGATCGCTGATCTTGAGGATGAAGAAGACCGCCATCGTGATGAGGAAGAGTATCGTCCAGCCGGTCAGGAGCCGGACGGCACTGGCGATGAGGTTGCGCAGCGCGCCGATCGGATAGAGCTGCAGCGCCTGGAAGGTGCCGAGGGCTGTAACCGCCAGCGTCGGGATCGCGATTTGATAGGGCAGGGCGTATTCGTCCTTGCCCGCCACGTAGAGCCAGTAGATCAGGGCGCCCGTTCCGATCACCGCGAGCGCATCGACAAGCCGGGCGACTCCTTCGATCATCACGGGCGATAGCGTCGGCTTGACGGGGATGGCGGCGATGCGCTCGGCGAGGGGATGAAAGCGCCGCGTCGGGCCCGCTTCCGCTCCGCCGAACATCGCCGGCGTTGCCGAGGCGGCCGCGTCCGCCTTCATCATATCGCGGACATCGAAAGTCCCCATAGCGTCCAATCCTCAAGCCGGATCGCAGCGCCGGGCGCGGCGGTCCCGGTCGCGGTCTACCCGAAATTGCTCTCGGAACGCTTAACCCGACCGCGTCTTGTTTCGCAGGATCAGTAAGGGATCGGGCAAAACCGAGGCGTTCCGGACCTCGAAAATGCCTGAGCGCGGGGCTTAAAAAAACATGGCGTGAAATGCTGATTTTGTCTTGGAGGGCCAATGGCTTGCTCGGGGGTAAAGCTACGTATAAATCAGTCGGTTTCCCGTAAGTCGTTGTTATTGCAAGTTATCGAGAGTTGACATTAGCCGAGGGTGGCGGCATATTCCTCTTCGATGAGTGTCTGAGAAGCATATATCGCCCGCTTGGGGCATGGCGTCGGGATCGTTGTTTTTCCCATGACGCCGATTGTCGAGGTCGAGCCTCTGCAACTGCTTCTTTTCGGATCTGTCGATTTAAAACTCTAACGATTGCTTGGCTGTCCCTGCGTCGCATCTGCGATGTTCAGCGTCGGCTTCGCCCGTGTGCAAAATGTCTTTTCATTGGTTGGTTCTGCTCGCGGCCATTGCCGTCGAGATCGTCGCGACGGCCGCGCTGAAGTCGGTCGTCTCCGCACCCTGGCTCATCGGCACGCTGCCGCTGGTCCTGATCGGCTTTTCTTTCATCCTGCTCAGCATTGCGCTGCGCGTCATCCCGATGGCGGTGGCCTATGCCGTCTGGGAAGGGGCGGGCATCGTCGGCATCGCCGTCATCGGCCATCTCCTCTTCGGGGAGCACCTCACAGTTGGCCGAATGCTCGGTTTCGCTGCGATCCTGGTCGGCATCCTTCTCATCGAGAATGGCGTCGGCCATGGCCGCAAGCAGGACGAGCCGCTCGCTGGCGGGAGGCTTGTGTGAATGCCTCGTTCATTCAGGCCGCTCCCTTCCTCTGGCTGCTGCTGGCGGTCACTTTCGAGATCGCCGGCACCTACCTGCTGAAGCTGTCGGACGGCATGAGCCACCGCGTGGTCGGCGCCGGGGGCATCGTCTTCGTCATGGGGGCCTTCGCCGCCCTGGCGCAGGCGATCAAGGGCATGGATCTGGCTGTCGCCTATGCCGTCTGGGGCGGTGCCGGGCTGGTGATCACCGCGGTTGTCGGCGCATTGGCCTTCGGTCAGCGCATCCGGCCGGTCGGCTGGCTCGGTATCGTGCTGGTCGTTGCCGGCGTCGCCGCGCTGAAGCTGGTCTGACGCCGCTTCAGGCCATGCCGCGCGCGACCATTGCGTCGCGATAGGCGGCGATGATGCCGTCGACCATTGCGTCAATGCAGAAATTCTGCCGGACATGTGCGGCCAGGTCGACAGCCTGGGCCAGCCGCTCCGATTCCGGTGTTTCGAGCATGGTGCGGATCGCGCCGGCGAGGACCTGCGGATCGTCGGTCTTGATCAGTCGGTCGCGGTGCCGCGCTCCGTAGATTTCGGCGATCCCGCCGACATCCGTCGAGATCAGCGGCTGCGCCGCGGCCGCGGCCTCGAGGATGACGTAAGGGAGGGACTCGGCGCGCGACGGGATCACCATCACATGCGCTTGCGCCAGCGCCTTGCGGATGGGCCCGGGTGGTTCGAACACGCATTGATCGGCGATGCCGCGGTCCCGCGTCATCTGCTTCAGCTCGGCCTCGTCCGGCCCCGATCCGACGATCAGGATGCGCGGCCTCAGCCCGTCGCGCTGACGCAGCAGCTGCAGCGCATCGATCAGCGTGTCGACCCCCTTCGCCGAGCGCAGTTCGCCGAGATAGAGCAGGTCGAATTGCGCCTGCGCATGGTCGATCGGCTCGAACTCGGCATTCGAGACGCCATTCAGGACGACGCGGTGGCCGGTCCGCGGTGCGTGCCCGATATGCGCTTCGAAGCGCCCGGCGATGAAGCGGCTTTCGAACAGGAACATGTCCGTCGCGCCCTCGAGCAGGCGCTCGACCGCCATGTAGACTCTGTGTTCGCGGCTGCCGGGCTTGTAGTTGAAGCTGCCGCCATGCGGCGTATAGGCGGTGACATAGCGCCGTCCGGGCGAGAGCAGTGCCGGGAACCGGCCGTAGACCCCGCCTTTCGAGCCATGGCAGTGCACGATGTCGGGTGCCAACTTGCGCCGCAATGCGACGGCCGAGAGCTGCGCCTTGGCGTCGGTCAGGCTCGGATAGCGAGACATCGGCACGCGGGTCACGCCCAGTGCCAGCTGGCCCGACAGCTCCTGGAAGACTTCGTCGGCTCTCTGGCCGCCGGTGTTCGAGTCACAGAAGATGCCGACGGCGTGGCCGCGTTCCACCTGCCCGCGGGCTACATCGAGGACGTGCCGGAACAGCCCGCCGAGGGGGGCGCGAAAGACGTGCAGAATTCGCAAGGGGCGCGTGCCGGCGGCGTCCGTCATGGCAGGAATCCGCGGGGCTTCAGAACCAGCGTTCCTTGATGACGATCGTGTCTCCGGGCTGGACCGGGTAGGTGATCGGCACGGTCGCAGTCACGGTCTGGCCGTCGATCTGCCGGGTGACTTCCGCCGAGGAACGCTGTCCGCGCGGAGTGAAGCCGCCGGCGATCGCAACCGCCGTCTGCACGGTCATGCCGTTCACGAAGGGGAACTGGCCGGAATTGGTGACTTCGCCCAGCACGAAGAACGGACGATAGGTGTCGACCTCGACCGAAACCTTGGGCTCGCGCAGATAGCCGCCACGCAGCTTGGCTTCGATCGCCTGTGCGAGCTGCTGGGTGGTGCGGCCCTGCGCTTCGACGGTGTTGATCAGCGGCATGGCAATCCGGCCGGAGCCGTCGACCGCATAGATGTTCGACAGGTTGTCCTGCCCGAACACGATGATGCGCAGCCTGTCGCCGCTGGCGAGCCTGTAGGGACCCGCCGGCTCGGCAAGCGTATAGTCCGACGCCACATATCGGGGGGCGCATGCGCCCGCCAGCATGGCGGCGGCCAAGGCGAGAGAGGCGAGGCGTCGACTCATCACAAAGGCTATCCGTGCAGAATACCCCCGAGCTTTAGGCGTCATATGGTTAACAAAGGCTTCCCGGTGGCCAGCGGTAACCGCTCAGGAACCGTCTTAACCGGGCAATAACCTTACTGAGGCTTCAATGACGCCCGCGTCCCTGTCCGGGATGCATGAGTTTTGCGTCCAGAGGTGTGTCATGACCGCTCAGGCAGGGATTGAAGCGCGCAGCGCCGGCGATGGCCGGGGCGACATGCTCGACCTCTCCGCGTTGTGGGCCGCGATCAAGCGCCGCAAGCTCTGGATCATCGGGCCGACGCTTGCGGCGCTCGGCCTGTCGTTCCTTGCGGTCAATATCGTCACGCCGCGCTATACGGGCGAGGCGCGGCTGCTGCTGGAAAGCCGCGGCACCTTCTACGCACTGCCGGGCCAGTCGCTGCCGGATTCCTCCGGTCAGTTCGACGCTGAAGCGGTGCAGAGCCAGGTCCAGGTCATCATGTCGCGCGATCTGGCCCGCGAGGCGATCAAGCGCATCGGACTCGTCGGCAACCCCGAGTTCGATTCCGGCGTCGGCGCGCTCAGCAGCGTACGCAAGCTGGCGGTTATGATCGGGCTGGGTGGGCACCCTGCCGATCGCTCGCCGGAGGACCGCGTCCTCGAAAAATATTACGACCGGTTGCTGGTCTTCCCCGTCGGCCGTTCACGGATCGTGTCGATCGAATTCACCTCGGTCGATCCGGCGCTTGCGGCGAAGGCGGCGAACACCATCGCCGAGACCTATCTCGAGTTCCAGGAGGCGGCGAAGCAGGAAAACGCCCGCAGCGCCTCGAACTGGCTTTCGACCACGATCGAGCCGCTGCGCAAGCGTGTGGCCGAGGCCGAGGCGAAAGTCGAGGATTTCCGGTCCAAGAACGGCCTTTTGGTCGGTTCCAACAACACGACCATCACCTCGCAGCAGCTCACCGATCTCTCGAGCCAGCTTTCGGCGGCGCGCAGCCAGCAGACCGAGGCACAGGCCAAGGCAGGGCTGATACGCGATGCGATCAAGCAGGGTCGGACCTTCGAGATCCCCGATGTCGCCAATAATGATCTCGTGCGCCGCCTGATCGAGCAGCGCGTCAATCTGCGCGCGCAGATCGCGGCGGAGTCGCGCAGCCTCCTGCCCGAGCACCCGCGGATCAAGGAGCTCAACGCCCAGCTTCTCGACCTCGAAGGACAGCTGCGCGCCGCCGCCGAGCGGACCGTGCGGACGCTGGAGAACGAAGCCAAGATCGCAGGCCAGCGCGTCGAGAGTTTCCAGGCTGCGCTCGACGGACAGAAGAAGAATGTCTCGTCCGCCAATGACAGCGAGGTGCAGCTGCGGGCGCTCGAGCGCGAGGCGCGCACCCTGCGCGACCAGCTCGAGCAGTACATGCAGCGCTATCGCGAGGCGGTGGCGCGGGACACCATGAATGCCACGCCGGCCGATGCCCGCATCATCTCGCGTGCCGTGCAGCCGACCGAGCCGTCCTTCCCGAAGAAGGTTCCCGTCATGCTGGTCGCTACGCTCGCGACCTTCCTGGTCGCGCTGGCAACGATCGTCACGCGCGAGCTGCTCAACGGCCAGGGCCGGCCGCTGCCGGAGACTCCGCGCCGGCCGCGCTGGGTCTCTGCCGGCAAGAACGAGGACGAGACGGAGCAGGCTGGACCTGCGCCGCAGGAGCCCCGCCACGAGCGCGTCGCCGGCTTGCTGACCCATGCCGGGCGCCTGGGCCAGTTGCGGCTCGACCTCGACCGGCCGGAGCGGACCCTCGCGGAGATCGCCGAGCGGACGCAGGAGGCGCCGCGCGGCATGGCCCCGATGATGCTCGTGCTCGATGGCGGCGCGGAGGGGGCTGCCAACGCGCGCGACCTCGCCAAGCTGCTTGCGCAGCGCTGCCGCTGCATTCTCGTCGACCTGACGGTGGATGATGAGCACGACGAGCCGGGCTTCTCTGAACTCCTTGCAGGCGAGGCCTTGTTCTCCGACATCATCATGCGCGCGCCGGGCTCGCGTCTGCACAGCATCGGTCCCGGCCGGGCGGGGCGCGCTGCCGTGCTGGCGGCGCCCGACCTCGTGGATATTGCCCTCGATGCGCTCTGCGAGACCTACGACTGGGTGCTGGTTGCCGCTGCCTCCAGCGACGATGGCGCCATGCTGAGCCCCGTCGCCCGTCGCGCCCAGGGTGGCTTGGTGATGAGCGGCCAGTTCGGCAACGGTCACGCCCTCGAAGCCGCTTATCGCCTGAGCGAACTCACCGAAGCGCCGGTCACGCTCATCCTCGACGCCGAAGGCGGTGTTCCCAAGGCGCCTTCGGCGCGCACCGAGGTGCCGGCCGAGGCGTAGTCGCCCCGGCGGGCCTCAGTCTTCGTCCCGCTCCTTGCGGTGCAGCCAGCCCGAGGCTCGCTGCGCCAGCTTGAGCGCGACGGGCGAGGCCTTGATCCGCCGCTTCAGTTCGCGTTTCGCCCGGGCCATCATGGCGAAGAGCCGGCCCTTGAAGGTCAGCGGCAGGAAGGTGTCGACCAGATCGTCGTGGTCGTCGCAGAAGGTGGTTTTGTAGCGCGCTTCGCCCACGCCGAGATCGAAAGCGGCCGAGCCATCATTGCATTTCTGCCGGATCAGCTCGGCCAGCAGCAACTCGCCCGGGCTGGTCCGGACGGTCTCGCTCTCCATGTCGAACGAGGTCGCCATTCCCGAGAACCGCTCGCCCAGTGTGGCGCCGACATAGGTGGCGGTGCTTTTTCCCACCAGATCGAGCGAATAGAGCTCGATGGCGGGCGCAGCATTGCCCTCGCAGCTCGCCGCCCGTGAAAGGAAGCTGCGGACCGCCGGCTCTGCGAAGGGATCGGGCACGCCCATCGCACGAAAGCGCGCGGCCTTCTGTTCGAGGAAGGCCGAGAGAACGCGCTCGATCTCATCGGGCGTCCTCGCTCGGTTCATCGCCGACGGGCCGAAATCCCTGAAGCGGCTGTGCTTGTTCTTGAGCTTCTTGCGCGCATGACTGCTCATCGAACGCTTCAGCGTGGCATCGCCATCACCCGTGATCAGCGCGAGCTTGTAGGCCCGGCTCGGGCTCGGGCCGGCTGCAAGGAGGGCGGCCGGATTAAGATATCCGCGCCAGTGCGTCGGTTGGTTGACGAAGACGAGTGCATCGAGGCCGCCGATCGCCGCGCCGATCTCGGCCAGCATCTGCTGTGCGAGCGCTGCATCGAGCCTGGCGGCGAAGGCGGGAGCATAGAGCCCCATATGGTAATTGGCATGCTTGCCGCCGATGATTTCGGCGAAGCGGATACCGCTGCGCCGGGTGATGACCAGCGGCAGCAGCGCACAGAGGGTGCCCTGCGCATCACGCAGGAGCGAATACCGAAACGTCATCCCGTGGGCGGCGCCCATCGTCTCCACGAAAGGACGGATCCAGCCATAGGCCTGATAGGGGGTCGCCAGTGCCGTTGCTTCGAAGGGCCGCCAGATGTCTTCGAGCGACCGGATATCGCTTTCGATGGCGATCGACGCCCAGGCGCGCTCGCCCGCGCGACTGTCCATGGCCGCGGTTCTGGGATGCGATGTTTCGGCGGCAATGGCGGGCATGGTCCCTCGGCCCCTTGGAGGATTGAGGCCGTCCTCCTTAACCCGCCATTGTGAACGGATCGGTCATGATCGTTCGGCCAGGCAGCGCTATTGCGCAACAGCGTTAGCGGGCAGTTGCATGGATTGGCGATGAACGGACGTCACAAGGCCATCGCGGCCGCATTCAAGCTGATGGCGGCGACGGGGGCCGATCGTTGGAGCCGCGGCTTCGCGCAAGGCGCCGGGATGATCCTGACCCTGCACCATGTGCGTCCGCAGATGGCGCGCGGCTTCGCACCAAATGCCTTGCTGGAGATCACGCCCGAATTCCTCGACGAGGCTCTGAGCCTTATTAAGGCCGAGGGCTACGACATCGTTTCGCTCGACGAGGCCATCCTGCGACTGCGGCAGCCGAAGCGCGGGCGCTTCTTCGTGGCGTTGACCTTCGACGACGGCTACCGAGACAATGTCGAGCACGCCTGGCCGGTGCTGGCGAAGCATGGCGTGCCCTGGACGCTTTTCGTCACGCCCGGCTTCGCCGATCGTACGGCGCGGCTCTGGTGGCTGGAGCTGGAAAAGGCGATCCGTGCTCTGCCGCGCCTCGACATCGCCTTGCCTGACGGCCCCTTCGCCGCCCGCACCGAGACCGACGCCGAAAAGAACCGTGCCTTCGACAGCATCTACTGGCGCCTGCGCAAGGGGCCGGAAGCGGTCCTGCTGTCGGCAGCCTCCGAACTGACGGCCCGGGCCGGCATCGATCCGGCTGCACTCGTCGAACGCGAATGCCTGCCATGGGAGACGCTGCGCGCGCTCTCCGGCGCGCCAGGCGTTACCATCGGCGCTCATACCCTGACGCATCCGATGCTGGCCAAGCACGATGCCGGGACGGCACGCCGCGAGATCACTGAAAGCAAGGCGCGACTGGAGGCGGAGCTGGCCATGCCAGTCCTGCATTTCTCCTATCCCGTCGGCGATCCCGGCTCCGCCGGGCCGCGCGAATTCGCGCTGGCGCAGGACGCGGGGTTCGTCAGTGCGGTGACGACGCGGCCGGGGCATCTCTTCCCGGACCATGCAAGCCATTTTCACGCGCTGCCGCGCGTCTCGCTTAACGGGCTGCACCAGAACGAGACGGCGCTGCGGGCGCTGCTGTCGGGGTTGCCGTTCTGGCTGCGGAACCGCGGGCGCAGCCTCGATGTCGGGTGAGGCGAGGCCTCAAGCCTGGTCCTTGCGCTCCATCCACTTGATCAGCGGCAGCAGCGGCAGCACCCAGGCGAGGCCGAGCGCGATATAGGCGATCGTCTGCACGAGCTTCGGCGCCTCGGTGATCCGTCCCTGCGCCAGCGCCATCGCGACCAGCGCGTAGACGCAGACGAAGACAAGGATCAGCACCGTCCCGAGCAGCTTGCGGTTGCGTTGTTTCATCAGACTCTCCGCCGCGCGGACGCGGCTGCTGCGGCATTGCGGGCGTTGTCGCGCCGTCGCGAGGGGTCTATGTCACCGGCGAAGGCGCTTGTGAAGCGCCAGCCAGCTTCTGCGACCGAAAGCCCCGCACCCGTGACCGTTGCGCTCAACCAGACTGCCGGCGATATCGCCAAGGCCGATCATGCCGGCATCCGCCGCTGGCTCTGGACAGTGGCGGGCCTCGTCTTCGTGATGGTCGTGGTCGGCGGCGCGACGCGGCTGACCGGTTCGGGCCTTTCCATCACCGAATGGAAGCCGATCACCGGTGCCTTGCCGCCGATCTCGGCACAGGCCTGGGCCGAGGAGTTCGCCAAATATCAGGCGAGCCCGCAATACCAGATCCTCAACAACGGCATGAGCCTCGGCGAATTCCAGTTCATCTACTGGTGGGAATGGGGCCATCGTCAGCTCGGCCGCTTCATCGGGCTCGTCTATCTCGCCGGGTTCCTCGTCGTGGCGCTGCGCCGCCTGCTGCCGGCGCGCCAGATCGCGACGCTGTTCGGCATGGGGCTGCTGCTCGGCCTGCAGGGCACGATCGGCTGGATCATGGTGGCTTCCGGCCTGCAGCCCGGCATGGTCGCCGTCGCGCCGGTGAAGCTGACGCTGCACCTCACCTTCGCCGGGTTATTCTTCGGCTCGGTCGTCGCCTTCGCGACATGGCTGACGCCGCTGCGCCGGCCCGAAACCGTCGGCAGCCGCGCCATGGCCTGGCTGCTCCTTGCGCTGACCTTTGTCCAGATCGCGCTCGGCGGGCTCGTCGCCGGCTCGAAGGCGGGCTTCACCTTCAACACCTGGCCGCTGATGGACGGAGCGCTTGTGCCGTCCGGCTCGTTGCTCTTCGCCCAGACGCCGTTCTGGGAGAACTTCGTCGACAATGTCGCGCTGGTGCAGTTCAACCACCGCCTCGGCGCCTATGTGCTGTTCGCCTTCGCCCTCTGGCAGGCGGTTCACCTGCGGCGGGTCGGCCCTCAATCGAGCGCGGCGAAGCGCGCGACGGCGATCGCCGGCCTGATGACGGCGCAGGCTGCGCTCGGCATCGTCACCTTGCTGCTGGTCGTGCCGCTCTGGGCCGGGCTGGCGCATCAGGCGCTCGCCTTCGCAGTGCTGGCGATGGCGGTGGTCCATGTCACCCGGACGGGGCGGGTGGCGGGAGCATGAGGCTCGTCATGCTCGGGCTCGCCCCGAGCATCTCTTGACGGTGAGCTCCCGATTGCCAGCGCGGAAGGGCGCCCTTTCCAGCAGGAGATTCCCGGGTCGGCGCATGGCGCCGCCCGAGAATGACGCGGGACGTCACGCCAGCGCCTGATCGAGATCCGCGACCAGATCCTCGACATCCTCGAGGCCGATCGAGAGGCGGACGACCTGCGGGCCGGCGCCTGATGCCGCCTTCTGCTCGTCGGTGAGCTGGCGGTGGGTGGTCGAGGCCGGGTGGATCACCAGCGAGCGCGTATCGCCGATATTGGCGAGGTGCGAGAACAGCTTGAGGTTCGAGACCAGCTTCACGCCGGCGTCGTAGCCGCCCTTGAGCCCGAAGGTGAAAACCGAGCCCGCGCCCTTCGGCACATAGCGCTTGGCAAGCTCGTGGTACTTGTCGCCGGGCAGGCCGGGATAGCTGACCCATTCCACCGCCGGGTGCTTGGCAAGATGCTCGGCGACCTTCTGCGCGCTCTCGCAATGGCGCTGCATGCGCAAGGGCAGGGTCTCGATGCCGGTCAGCAGCATGAAGGCATTGAAGGGCGAGAGCGCCGGGCCGAGATCGCGCAGGCCGAGCACGCGGGTCGCGATGGCGAAGGCGAAATTGCCGAAGGTCTCGCCCAGCACCATGCCGTTATATTCAGGCCGGGGCTTGGAGAGCATCGGGTAGCGGTCGTCGCCGACCCAATTGAACGAGCCGCCGTCGACGATCAGCCCGCCGATCGAGTTGCCGTGGCCGCCGAGGAACTTGGTGGCCGAATGCACGACGATGTCGGCGCCGTGCTCGAAGGGGCGCAGCAGATAGGGCGTCGCCATCGTGTTGTCGACGATGAGCGGGATATTGTGCTTCTTGGCGATCGCGCTGATCGCAGCGATGTCGACGACGACGCCGCCGGGATTGGCGATGGATTCGATGAAGATCGCCTTGGTCTTCGGCGTCACCGCCTTGGCGAAGCTCTCGATATCGTCGGAATCGGCCCAGATCACGTTCCAGCCGAAGTTCTTGTAGGAGTGGTTGAACTGGTTGATCGAGCCGCCATAGAGCTTGCGAGCCGCGACGAACTCGTCGCCCGGCTGCAGCAAAGCGTGGAAGCTCAGGAACTCGGCCGCATGGCCCGAGGCCACGGCGAGCGCCGCCGTACCGCCCTCCAGCGCCGCGACGCGCTCCTCCAGCACCGCATTCGTTGGGTTGCCGATACGAGTGTAGATGTTGCCGAAGGCCTGCAGGCCGAACAGCGAGGCGGCATGGTCGACATCGTCGAAGACGAAGGAGGTTGTCTGGTAGATCGGCGTGGCGCGAGCGCCCGTTGCCGCATCGGGAGCCGCTCCGGCATGGATGGCGAGTGTGCTGAAACCGGGTGCACGATCGGACATGGCGTTCTCCCTGACACTTTTGATGAAACCGTTCGTTCGATTTAACGAACGCTGCCGGCAGCGTCAATTCAGGCGCGCGGCGCCAGCTCCGTCCCGATATGCTCGGGCCTGAAACCCATGCCTACGAGCCGTGCCGGTATCCGGCGCAGCAGCGGGAACCATTGCAGGAGCTTGAGCAGGAAGGGCGGCTGCACCGGTCCGCTACCGGCGAGGATAGGCGTGATGACGCGGTTCTGGATCGCGACCTGAAGGCCTTGCGTCGTCTTCGTGGGGAAGGTCCGGCGCTCCTGCACGGCGGCAAGGTCGCTGTCTGAGACTCGTCTCTCCCGCAACGGGGCCGCCAACTGGTTGGCGGCGGCCACAGCATCCTGGATCGCCAGATTCACGCCGACGCCGCCTATCGGCGACATCGCATGGGCGGCATCGCCGATGCAGAGCAGCCCCAGCTGCCACCAGCGCTCCAACCGGTCGACGGCGACCGAGAGCAGTTTGAGATCGTCCCAGCTCGCGATCTCGCCGGCGCGATCAGCCAGGATCGGCAGCAGTTCGGCGAGGTTCGCCTTGAAGGCGTCGAGGCCGGCAGCCTGAAGCTTTTCCAGCGTGCCCTTTGGGATCACATAGGCACATTGCCAGTAGTCGCCGCGGTTGAGCATCACCGCGAAGCGCCCGCGCGCGACCTGCCCGAAAGTCTGCGCCGCGTCGCTCTCGCGCCGGGACAGGCGGAACCAGAGCACATCCATCGGCGCGCCGATCTCGTTGACGGTGAAGCCGCCCGCCCGCCGCAGGTCCGAATGGCGCCCGTCCGCCGCAACGACGAGATCGGCCGTGATCGTCGTCTCGCCGTCCTCCGTTTCCGCGGTGATGCCGGTGACGCGCCCATCCTCGCGGATGAGCCCGGTCGCCTTCGCCCGCATCAGCAGGTTGAAACGCGGCAGGTCCCGGCCTCGATCGGCGAGGAAATCCAGGAAATCCCATTGCGGCATGAAGGCGATGTAGGGCGCCGCAACCGGCAGATGGCTGAAATCCGCTATCGGCACGTCCTCATTGCCGAAGCGCGCGACGATGCGCCGTTCCTCGGTGTGCGGCAGCTTCAGGAAGTCGTCGAGCAGGCCGAGTTCCTGCATCAACTGCATCGTCGAGGGGTGAATGGTGTCGCCGCGGAAATCCCGCAGGAAGTCGGCGTGCTTTTCCAGCACCGTCACGTCGACGCCGGCCCGCGCCAGCAGGAAGCCCAGCATCATCCCGGCCGGTCCGCCGCCGGCGATGCAGCAGGTCGTCGCGAGCTCGCGCATTGTCCTGCCTCTCCCTTGCGCGTCATTCTCGGGCTTGACCCGAGAATCTCGGATTTATGTCCCCGGCCGATTGATCGTCAGCTTCTGGAAGCCCTTGCCGGCCAGTACCGGTTTCTTGGCGGAAAGAATGCGCGAGTTGATGCCCTGCCAGCCGATCTCGCCCGACAGCCGGCCATACTCGATCTTCGGGCAGCGATTCATGATGACGGTGACGCCCTTCGCCTCGGCGCGGGCCGCGGCCTCGTCATTGCGCACCGAGAGCTGCATCCAGATCACCTTGGGCAGGGGATCGAGCGCCAATGCCTCGTCGGTGATCGGCCCGGCGGCTTGCGAGTTGCGGAAGATCTCGACCATGTCGATCGGGCCGGGGACGTCCTTGAGCGAGGCGTAGACCGTCCTGCCCAGGATGGTCTGCCCGGCGAGGCCGGGATTGACCGGAACGACATCGTAACCGCGGTCGAGCAGGTATTTCGTCACGATCCAGCTTGGGCGCGCCTCATTCGCGGAGGCGCCGACCAGCGCGATCCGCTTCGTTTCGCGCAGGATGCGACGGATCGCAGCATCGTCGTAGGAATCGTGGCTCAATTGCGGGCACTCGCAGAAAAGTGAAGGGTATCAAAACGCTCCTGCGGCATGTCAAGGCACGCTCAACATAGGCCCGCCATGCTTTCGTGCTTTGCTGATGCGTCGGGGATGGCCCCCGACCTGTCAGTGAAAAGGAGGGCCTGCCATGTGCGACTATAGCCTGCACAATGTGATGTCCACTCCAGCCAAGGTCGGCGACGAGCTGGTTTCGACCCGCTTTCCGCAAGCGAGCACCCGCGGCTTCTGCGCTGTCGGCCGGGCGGACGTGGCCGTCTGCGTCATGCCCGGGACGGAGCTGGCCTTCGCGGCCGATATCGAGTGTGATCGCGGCATGGGGCTGCTGCCCAACCGGAGATATCGTGCCAGGGTCGCGCGTTTCCGCCAGGTCGATCTCGACAAGCCCTATGTCCATCACGATGCGCTCGAACTGCCGGACGGCCGCTTGGTGATGGTGACGAGCTTGGTGGAGGGCCAGCGCGCCACAGTCCTGCAACTGCCGGCGGAGCCGGCTCGTGAGGGCGAGGCCGCCACGCCTGCACCGGTCGTGGAACACCACTATCGGGAAATCGTCTGAATACACTGCAGGACAAGCCCGGCAGTCGACGTGCCGGGCCTGCTATGACTCCCAGATCGGCGCGCGCTTTTCCATGAACGCGCCGATCCCTTCCTCGGCGTCGCGCGCGAGCATGTTCTCGACCATGACCGCCGAAGCGTGGTCGTATGCGGCCTTCAGCCCCATCTCGCGCTGCTCGTAGAAGGCGCGCTTGCCGATCTTGACCGTCGCTGATGACTTCGCGGCGATGGTCGCGGCGAGCCGACGGGCTTCCGCCGGGGCTCCGCCCGCCGGCACGGCGCGGTTGACGAGCCCCATCCGCAAGGCCTCGTCGGCTGGCACCATCTCGCCGAGCAGCAGCATCTCCATGGCGTGCTTGGCCGAGAGGTTGCGTGAGAGTGCGACCATCGGCGTCGAGCAGAACAGGCCGATATGGACGCCCGGCGTGCAAAAACGGGCGTCGCTGCCTGCGACAGCGAGGTCGCAGCTCGCGACGAGCTGGCACCCTGCGGCGGTGGCGGTGCCTTCGACGGCCGCGATGACCGGCTGGGGCAGGGCGGTGATCTGCTGCATCATCGCCGAGCAGCGCCCGAGGATATCTTCGAAATAGGCGCGGCCCCGATCCGCATCGGCACGATGGGCGGTCATTTCCTTCAGATCATGCCCGGCGCTGAAGACGGGGCCTGCGGCGGCAAGGATGACGGCCCGCACCGAGCGGTCGGCGGCGATGGCGGTGAAGGCCTCGCTCAGCGCGGCCAGCATTGCTTCGCTCAGAGGATTGCGAGCCTGCGGGCGGTTCAGCGTCAGCGTCGCGATGCCCTCGGCATCCTCGCGCAGGAGGATGGCGGTGTCCGGTTGGTGATGCGCGTTCATGACGATCCTTCCCGATACCGCCCGCGCCGCCATATTTGCGCGAGCCGCCTTCGTATTTTGCCCTATTGTCGGGGGCGGCCGACCATGCTGCAAGGGGAGAACTTCCGCCTTAGGCTTCGGTTTTTCGCATGACGATCCGTATGAGCGCCGCCGAGATCGAGAGCTATCTCGACGAGGTATTCCCGCAGCTCCACCATGGCGGCCGCACCTATTTCATCGAGGAGGTCGGGCCCATGACGGCCCGGATGCGCTGCGACTACCACGAGAAGCATCTGCGCCCGGGCGGGACCATTTCGGGGCCGACGATGATGGCGCTGGCCGACCTAGCGCTCTATGCGGCGATCCTCGCCCAGATCGGCCCGGTCGGCCTCGCGGTAACGACGAGCCTCAGCTTCAACTTCCTGCGCAAGCCCGGGCAGGCGGCCCTGATCGGCGAAGCGAAGCTCCTGAAACTCGGAAAGCGGCTCGCCGTCGGCGAAGTCCGCCTCTATTCGCAGGGGGAGACCGAGATGGTCTGCCATGCGACGGGGACCTATTCGATCCCGGCGGAGCGGTGAGTCGATGTCCGTTCTGGAAGCCTATCCCGTCATTGCGAGAAGCGAAGCGACGAAGCAATCCAGGAGGACTGGTTGGGACCGTTCGGCCCGGCTCTCCTGGATTGCTTCGCTGCGCTCGCAATGACGGGGGTGCACAAATTAATGCGGTATCATGATACCGTTTTTCTCAGGCAATTGAAAAATCGGCGTTTTCTGCTTTTGAGTGTCGACGGCAACGCTTGACAGCCGGCTTCCTTGCCCCTATCCCGACGCCACACCGCCGCCGGGCTCTCCGGCGGCTTGTCCTTTTTTACGCAACCGAAGGGGTACCGCGATGAAGACCGTCTCGCTCAAGCCCGCCGATGTCGAAAAGAAGTGGGTTGTGATCGACGCCTCCGGGCTCGTCGTCGGCCGTCTCGCCTCCGTTGTGGCGATGCGTCTGCGGGGCAAGCACAAGGCCGCCTACACCCCCCACGTCGACTGCGGCGACAATGTCATCGTCATCAACGCCGAGAAGGTCTCCCTGACCGGCCGCAAGCGTGACCAGAAGGTGTACTACCACCACACTGGCTTCCCGGGCGGGATCAAGGAGCGTTCGGCCAAGTTCATCCTGGAAGGTCGCTTCCCGGAGCGTATCGTCGAGAAGGCTGTCGAGCGCATGCTGCCGCGCGGCCCGCTCTTCCGCCAGATCCTCGGCAACCTGCGCGTCTACAAGGGCGGGGAGCATCCGCACGCTGCCCAGTCGCCGGAGGCGCTCGACGTCGCCGCGCTCAACAGCAAGAACAAGAGGGTCTGACCGTGGCCGAAGTTCTTCAGTCTCTCGCCCAGCTCGGCGACGTCGCCAAGCCTGAGCAGCCCGCTGCTCCCGTCCACGTCAAGAAAGTCGATGCGCAGGGCCGCGCCTATGCCACCGGCAAGCGCAAGAACGCGATCGCCCGCGTCTGGATCAAGCCCGGCTCGGGCAAGGTCACCGTCAACGGCCGCGATCAGGAGATCTACTTCGCTCGCCCGGTGCTGCGCCTCGTGCTCAAGCAGCCGCTGCAGCTCGTCGACCGTGTGACCCAGTACGACGTCGTCGTCTCGGTCAAGGGTGGCGGCCTCTCCGGCCAGGCCGGCGCGGTGCGCCATGGCATCTCCAAGGCGCTGACCTTCTACGAGCCGGAGCTTCGCGGTCCGCTCAAGAAGGAAGGCTTCCTGACCCGCGACTCGCGTGTCGTCGAGCGTAAGAAGTTCGGTAAGGCCAAGGCCCGCCGCAGCTTCCAGTTCTCGAAGCGCTGATTACACTCTTCAAAAGAGTTTCAAAATCAGAGGGTTGGCAGAAATGCCAACCCTCTTTTTTATTGACATAGGCTCGGAAACGCCCCTGACGGGGCCGGGATTCCAGCCTCGGTTTTTGACATCTCCACATTGAAACGATCGCGCCGCACGGTCCATCTCCGGTGCGATGGACCAAGCTTGTCGATGACTGGAATTCGGGCGGGGCACGTCAATGCGTCCGAGGGATTGCGGGAAATATAAGATGGCAGAATCTTTGGAAGCGCCGGTACCGGCTCTGATTGGCTTTCACAGGCGCTCCAGTTTTCGCAAATTGACCGAGAAGACCGGCAACCGGGTTCGACAGAGTGGAAACTTGAAGTCAGTTACGGAATGTAATAGGTTGAAACTACGATGAATTGTTATAAGCCGATTATATCGACATATAAATCAAGTTAAGCCGTGTAGTTGTCTTAAAAAGAGAGATTTTTATGAATTTTTAACGGGGCGCCAACTGCATGTCGAACAATCGGAGCAGTTACCAAAGGACGTCTGTGGCCGCATCGGCCTTTTTTTTAATAGCGATACTGGCCGGAAGTGCAGCCTTTGCTGTTCCCTGGCTCATTGCGATCCTGTTCTTCGTGTTTTGTTTGGCGGCCGCAGCCCTCGCTGGTCTCGTCGTGTTTGGCGGACTCATTGGTCTGTCCCGTGACGCGATGGAACTGCGCGGCCAACCCTACTACTCCAAGCGTCCGCGCGAATGCGCCGCGGGTGCTTTCGTTCACCTACGACGGAAGCTGCTAAGCCTGCTTCCCGGCTCGCCGACTCGATTGCGGCTCCGGCCGGGCGAGTGGGTCAAGGTCCGGCCCTTCGCGGAAATCGCGGCGACACTCGATGACGAAGGTCGGTTGGACGGCCTGCCGTTCATGCCCGAGATGTCGCGCCACTGCGGTAAACGTCTCCGCGTCTTTCGGCGTGTCGAGAAGATCCACTATTATTACGGCCCTACGGCACCTCATCTGCGGCGTTTGCAGGACGCGGTGCTGTTGGACGAATTGCGGTGTGATGGCGCAGGACACGGTGGCTGCCAGGCCGGTTGTCAACTCATCTGGAAAGAGGCTTGGCTCGCCCCCAGCGACAGCGCCGAGGTGGATTTGCCCGCGCTGGAAGCGGCCGACGCGTCGAGGCTGAACACATACACGAAGGTCAGATCGGCCGATGGCGAGGAGCGGTACGCTTGTCAAATGACCGAGCTGCCGACGGCGACAGCACGATTGAGTTGGCGTGATCCGAGGCACTACTGGCGTGAATTGCGTTCGGGCAATGTCCGGCTCGGTCCGTTCATCGTGGCCGTCGCACTCGCGCTGTTCAACACCGTGCAGCGCAAACTCCGCGGTGCGGAGGCGCCCTACCGCGAGCCGAC
This sequence comes from Allobosea sp. 05T438, assembly GCF_056396025.1. NCBI lineage: Bacteria > Pseudomonadati > Pseudomonadota > Alphaproteobacteria > Hyphomicrobiales > Alloboseaceae > Allobosea > Allobosea sp. 05T438. Next base: position 78,915 of record NZ_JBFTKQ010000012.1, on the reverse strand, counting down.
AGACCGCAAGACCAGTCCAAAGGAAGTGCTCGATCTCCAGCCGGGAGAAATCGTGCGCGTGAAGACGCGATTGGAGATCGAACAAACGTTGAATTACCTGTCGAAAAATCGTGGGTTGTGGTTCGATCGCGAAATGCATCGGTTTTGCGGCGGGGAGTTTCGCGTCGCGTCGGTTGTGCGAACCATTGTCGACGAGGCCAGCGGAAAAATGTTGTCGATGGGCAGTGCTTGCATTGTCCTTGCAGGTGTGGCCGCGACCGGAGAATATCTCGGGCTATGCCCCCAGAATGAACTGATCTTCTGGCACGAGATCTGGCTCGAACGCGTCACATCACGTCCTTGACCGTCTCGACCGGTGGGAGCGCTCAGGCGGTTCGTGTCGAAGGCCGTGCGACGAACGCGTGATTGACCTTCGCGCGCGACGCTATTCGTTAATGTAAGATTCTATTTCTCGAAGCGCTGATCGTTTCCGGATCATCCGATATGCGGAGGGGCGGCTCGCAAGAGCCGCCCTTTTCGTATTCTCTGGCGCCTCTTCGACCGATCAACTGGAGCCCGCCATGACCCGCCCCGTCCTTCTCGTCACCGGTGGCAGCCGCGGCATCGGCGCAGCGACCTGCATCATGGCGTCGGGGCGCGGCTACGATGTCGCGGTGAACTACCAGAGCAACGACAAGGCCGCGGCCGAGGTCGTCGAAGCCTGCCAGGCCGCCGGCGCGAAAGCTGTCGCGTTGCGGGGCGACATGGCGAGCGCAACCGACATCATTCGCATCTTCGCGGAAGCCAAGGCAGCGCTCGGCCCGCTCACCCATGTCGTCAACAATGCCGGCATCACCGGCAAGTCGAGCTCGTTGGCCGAGGCTGATACCGCCGTGATCCGGGAGTGCATCGACGTCAACGTGACCGGTGCGATTCTGGTCGCGCGCGAGGCGGCCCGGGCGCTTCTCGCCAACGAAGCGGCGCCGGCACGGGCGATCGTCAACATCTCCTGCGTCGCGGCGGAATTGGGCTCTCCCGGCGAATATGTCTGGTACGCCGCCTCGAAGGGGGCCGTCGATTCCCTCACCATCGGCCTCGCCAAGGAACTGGCGGGCCATGGCATCCGCGTGAATGCGGTGGCGCCCGGCATCACCGAGACGGAAATCCACGCGCTTTCGACGGGGGAGGCCGGCCGTGTCGCGCGCATCGCGCCGCTGATCCCGCTGAAGCGCGCAGCGACTGCCGACGAGATCGCCGAGGCGGTGCTGTTTCTTCTGTCGGAAGCATCGAGCTACACGACGGGCGTGATCCTGAAGGTCTCGGGCGGCCGCTGATGTCGCCGCGCGGGCTTCCGCCGGAGGCTGTAGCTCGGCGGCTTCGAAGCGCGCAGGCCTCGTGATCCGGGCCTCGGAGCGAGCGGGTCGGATGACCCGCTCGCGACGCTACGCAACGCAACGCTACACTCAACAACTCGGTGCGGGGCAAGGATGGCCCCGAGCAACTCGAGATCGTCAGTCGCAGACCTCGACCTGCTTCATCACGCCATCGATGGGAGCCTGCGTGAATCGGCAGGGATTGGCCTTCAGGGGCGGCGAGTAATAGGCGTCCGTCGCCTGGTCGTGGTACTTCGGATATTCCTGCGGCTCCTGCTGGGTTTGCGGAGAGAGCTTGCTCTCGGCCGGCTGATGCGCCTTGGCGGCTACGGTGGTGACCAGGCCCCCGGTACCTATCAGCGTCGGATTTGGTGCTGCCGGATGGGCTGAGGCAGCCGATTGCACGGCGATGCCTCCAAGGGCGAGGGTCAGGGCGAACGCCGTTGCGGCCAGTGTCGTCTTCATAAGCTGCCTCCGAAACCACTGCATTGATAGGCAAGGGTTATTCGTTCCCGCAGGCTTGCAGGAACACCGAAGGATGCTTCCGGGAAAGAGACGCTCCTGCGGCTTGATCCGTGGCATTTTGGAGGCGGCGATCACAATCATGTGCTTCCTTATTATGCGGAGGCTTACGAATTGCGCTCGGGCGTGAAGGAGAGAGCTGCCTCTCGCGCGCTGTTCGCCCCTGATGTAGCAAGAGTCCATGCGCGTCATTCTCACTCTCATCGCCTTCGGCATGATTGCGGTGCCGGCTTTGCTGATGCTGGCGCGCGAGGATATGCCGCGTGCGCGGCGCATCGGCCGGGCGCTGGCCATCTTCCTCGCTCCGGCGGTGGCGCTCGGCTTCATCCATGGCGTGCCGGAGCTGGACGGCCGCGCGCTCAACAATCCCAACGCCTGGACGATGTTCCGGCTCGTGCTGACGGCGCTCGCGCTGATCCTGCCCTGGTGCCTGTTTGTCTGGTTCACCGCGCGCCGCTGATTCGAAGGACGATCATGACCGAAGCCAGCGACAAGCCGCCTATCGATCACGCCTTCACTGGCGGCAGGCGCGGCGGGGCTGCGGATCCGACCTATGCCGGCGCGCTGTCCTTCATGCGCCGGCCTTACGGCAAGGACGTCGCGGGCTGCGATCTCGTGATCTGGGGCGTACCCTTCGACATCGCCGTCACCAATCGGCCGGGCGCGCGTTTCGGGCCTCAGGCGATCCGGCGCGCCAGCGCGATCTTCGACGGCGATCCGCAATACCCGTCCGGTATCGACCCCTTCGCGCGGCTTTCGGCCGTCGACTATGGCGACTGCGCCTTGCCGCGCGGCGATCTGCCGGGCTGTGCCGCGGCGATCGAAACGGAGGCTGCTGGCATCCTCGCCACTGGCGCCCATCTCGTCACGCTGGGCGGGGACCATTTCATCACCCTGCCGCTGCTGCGCGCCCATGTCGCCCGCCATGGCAAGCTGGCACTGATCCAGTTCGATGCCCATCAGGATACCTGGGACGACGGTCCCGGCGGGATCGGTCATGGCAGCTTCGTGCTGGAAGCGGTCCGGGAAGGGCTGATCGATGTCGAGCGCTCGATCCAGATCGGCATCCGCACGGTCGCACCGCGCGACTGCGGCATCGCCAGGATTGACGCCTATGATGCGCATGCGCTCGGCGTCGCCGGGACGGCGGAGCGCATCCGGGAGCGGGTGGGGCAGGGGGCGGCCTACCTCACCTTCGACATCGATGCGCTCGACCCGGCCTTCGCGCCCGGCACGGGCACGCCGGTCTCGGGCGGGCTCAGCGCGGATCTGGCCCTGCGTATGCTCTGGGCGCTCCGCGAGCTCGACATCCGCGGCATGGATGTCGTCGAGGTCTCGCCGCCCTACGACCATGCCGACATCACCGCGATCGCCGCCGCGACCATCGCACAGCACCATATCCAGTCGCTGGCGCTGAAGAACGCGGGTTGAATCAGTTTGCGAAGCCGCGGATTTGAAGTCGGAGCCAGCGCCTGCAAGCCGTTGCAGCGACTCGGAAAAGACGAGCGCCGCCGTCGACCACCGGAGCCGCCGCGAACATGGCGCGGTGCCGTTATGCTTCAGGCTGCGCCGTGTCGTTATTGACAGGGGGCGGTGGCTCCCTCATATCGAGCCTATGGTCAGCAACCTTTCCCGACGTCGCTCGTTTCCGGCCGCTCCGGCGCGCCCGCGATGACGCTCGGCCTGTGACCGAACGCCCGCGACCGCGCCGTGAAGCGCGGTTTTTTTATGCCTGAAGCCCATCCATTGACGCGCGTGTCCAGCGATCGGGGGTCCTGATGAGCCAGAACCTGAAAACCATCTTCATTGACGGCGAAGCCGGCACCACGGGTCTCGGTATCCGCGAGAGGCTGGCGGCCGTGCCGGAGATTGCGGTCAAGAGCATCGACCCGGGCAAGCGCAAAGACCCGGCTGCCCGCAAGGACATGATGGCGAGCGTCGATCTCGTGGTGCTCTGCCTGCCGGACGAAGCTGCCAGGGAATCGGTTGCGCTTGCCGACCAGCTAGGCACGGACGCGCCCAAGATCGTCGATGCCGCGACCGCCCATCGCGTTGCGCCGGGCTGGGTCTACGGCTTTGCCGAGCTCGAGCCGGGCCATGCCGAGAAGATCGCCAAGGCCGATCGCGTCGCCAATCCGGGCTGCTACCCGACAGGCGCCATCGCGCTGCTGCGCCCCCTCGTCGATGCCGGGCTGATGGCGCATGACTATCCCGTCACGGTCAACGCCGTCTCCGGCTATTCCGGCGGCGGCAAGTCGATGATCGAGGAGTTCGAGACCGGTATCGCGCCGGCCTTCGAGCTCTACGGGCTCGGCCTGCGCCACAAGCACCTGCCCGAGTTGCAGGCCTATGCGCGGCTGACCCGGCGGCCGATCTTCGTGCCCTCCGTCGGCAATTTCCGGCAGGGCATGCTGGTTTCGGTTCCGCTGCATCTTGATACGCTGCCGGGGCGGCCGAGCGTCGGCGATCTCCACCATACGCTGGCCGAGCGCTATGCCGGCTCGACCTATGTCAGCGTGCACTCCCAGGACGGCATGGGCGGCAAGATCGAGCCGGAAGCGCTGAACGACACCAACAAGCTCGAGCTGCGCGTTTTCGGGCAGGACGATCTCGGCCAGGCCGTGCTCGTCGCTCGCCTGGACAATCTGGGCAAGGGTGCCTCGGGCGCGGCTGTCCAGAACATCCGCCTGATGCTCGGCCTGCCGGAAGGCTGAGCGCGCGCCGAGGGCTATCGACCGCCGATTACGTCTAAAGGCTAAGCTGGCCTCCCCCAATTGGGGGAGGCCAGCTTGCTGCGGCAAGGTTACCCTCCTGGGCAGAGGGAAATCGTGGCGGGCAGTGAGTTCGAAAACACGCTGATCGACGGCATTTATGAAGCCGCGATCGTGCCTGAGGGCTGGTCTCGCGTCCTGCGGGATACGGCCAGACTCGCCGGCTGCAAGGAAGCGTTGCTCGGCACCGTTCTTGATGAGGACGCGCGCCTGATCGCGTCCTCTCCCGAGTTTGGCGAGGCTTACGAGGAAGTGCTGCGGCGCATCCCGTTCGGCGTCAACGAGAGGGCGCAACGTCTGCTCGTCCATGGCCGGCATGGCTTCATCACGGACAAGGACGTTTTCAGCCCGGACGAAATCGCGAGCGCGCCGCTCTATCAGGACATCCTGATTCCGGCCGGCTATGGTTCCGCTGTCGCGACCGCCATCGCGGCGCCTTCAGGCGACATGACGATCGTTCATTGCGAGCGATCCTTGACCGAAGGCTATGTCGACGCCAGGGGCATATCCGCCTTGGACAGCCTGCGGTCGCATTTCGCGCGCGCTGGTTTGCTTGGGCGTCGGCTGGCGATGGAGCGGGCGCGAGCCGCCTCGCAGGCCCTCGAAGTGATGGGGCTTCCCGCCGCCGTCCTTGGGTTGCGGGGGCAGGTGATCGATGCCAACGCTCTGTTTCAGGATCTGATGCCCGGTGTCTTCCAGGATCGCGCGGCACGCCTTGCCGTGGCGCATGCTCCCGCGGACGATCTGCTGGCTGCCGCCATTGCGGCTCTGTCGCGGCCTGATCTGCCCCAACCGGTACGGTCTCTGCCGATACCGGCACGCCGTGGCGGGGCGCCGATGGTGCTGCATCTCTCGCCGGTACGCGGGCAGGCCCGTGACGTGTTTTCCTTCGCCAGCGCCATCGTGGTCGCGACGCCGGTAACGGCGGGGGCCGGGCCTGAGGCCGGGCTGATCGGCGGGCTCTTCGATCTGACGCCGGCGGAAGCGCGTCTGGCGGCTGCGATCGCGGGCGGGCACACGCCCCGCGAAGCGGCGCAGCGCCTCGGCGTGACCGAGGCGACGGCCCGCACGACGCTGAAGCGCATTCTGGCAAAAACGGGCTCACGCCGGCAGGCGGACCTCGTCGGACTGCTCAAGACGGCCGCGCCGCCGCGTTGAGTGCGGGACCCCCCATTTGGGGGATGTAAGCCCGTCGAAAGCGGGTGAGAGTGGCGAGGCAAAGACGGCGTGGCCGTCAGCGAACGTAACTTTGCGCCGTCAAGGCCGGGTCAAGCGGCTCTGGCGGCGTTTTTTATGCGCGCTGGCCACCGGTTGCGCCGCGCATCCATCGGATGGCTTGCCGCGTTTCCATCGATCAAACAAAAAGACGCCGGCAATGGCCGGCGTCTCATGCTGTCGCTGAGCGGGCGCCTGGCGCGTCCCGCGCGAGAACTCAGCCCTTGTAGGCGACGAAGTTCTGCTTCTGCTCGCCGAGGCCTTCGATGCCGAGCGTCACCACTTCGCCGCCCTTCAGGAAGCGCGGCGGCTTGAAGCCGAGGCCGACGCCGGGGGGCGTACCGGTGGTGATCACGTCGCCTGGATCGAGGCGCATGAACTGGCTGATATAGTGGACGAGATAGGCGGCGCCGAAGATCATCGTCTTGGTCGAGCCGTTCTGGACTCGCTCGCCATCGACCTCGAGCCACATGCCGAGGTTCTGGATGTCCTTGATCTCGTCGGCGGTCACCAGCCAGGGGCCGAGCGGCCCGAAGGTCGGGCAGCCCTTGCCCTTGGCCCACTGGCCGCCGCGCTCCTGTTGGAATTCGCGCTCGGAGACGTCGTTGCAGACGCAGAAGCCGGCGATCGCGGCCATCGCGTCCTTTTCTTCGATGTAGGAGCCGCCGTCGCCGATCACGATCGCGAGCTCGACTTCCCAGTCCGTCTTCTTCGAGCCCTTCGGGATGATGACGTCGTCATTGGGGCCGACGATGCAGTTCGGCGCCTTGTTGAAAAGGATCGGCTCTTTGGGGATCGCCGCGCCCGTCTCGGCGGCATGGTCGGCGAAATTCAGCCCGACGGCGATGAAGTTGCGCACATCGCCGACGCAGGCGCCGATGCGCGGCGAGCCCGACACCAGCGGCAGCGATTCAGGCGAGACCGCCTTGATCTTGGCGAGCGAGGCCGAGGTCAGCGCCTTGCCAGCAACATCGGAGATGACGCCGGACAGGTCGCGCAGCTTGCCCTGGGCATCGAGAAGGGCCGGTTTTTCCTGGCCGAGCGCGCCGTAGCGGAGCAGTTTCAAGGTGTTTCCCCCGTTTCAAACGATCTAAATGGGTTTTCGACTCTGAACGGATGTGACGGCGAAACACAAGTCCGTCTCCGTGCATGGCCCGCCCGCGGCAGCAGGGTGCCCAAGATGTTGCCCGATTGCAACGACGCGCTCCAAAGCGACTTTCTCAACGATGAGTGCGCGGCAGGCCGGGGAGATGCTGCCGGCGCAAAATCGGCAATAGTTCTGATATAAACCATCCTTTTCTGAACGATCGAGCGAGCGATATCGCGAAATCGGTCGCTTTTGGCCATTTTTGGCCTCTCGCAACCGCGAATAAGGAAATCGAGAGGCCGTTTTTGGGCGATGCCGGCGGGATTGCGGCAGGAAACCGCTCGCGGCATGCTTCGAATCAAGCGAGGGCGCGTAACCTCGAAGAACCTCAGCCGGGATGGATTCGATGAAGGGCCTCGTTCGTACTGCCGCAGCCGCCACGGTTTCGCTTGCTGCTCTCCTTGCTGCTGGCGCTGCTTCGGCGAGCTCCTTTGCGATCCGCAGCGGACAGAGCGCCGAAGGCCTCGGCATGGCGTTTGCCGGCGCGGCGTCCGGCGGCATCGGCATGGGCGCGATGGCCTGGAACCCGGCGACCATCACCATGTTCCCGGGGCGCACCAGCAACTGGAACTTCACCTACCTCAACGCCAATGCCAGCTACGATCCGACTTCGGTCACACGCCTCGGCTCGCCATTCGGGCCGGCCAGCCCGATCCAGAACGGGACGGGCAATATCGGCGGTGACGGCGGCTTCATCCCGGCCTCCTATTCGGCCTGGCAGCTCACGGATCGCCTCTGGATCGGTATGCACACCGGCGCGCCCTATGGCCTGCGTTCGAAGGCCGAGGATCAGGTGAATGCCGCTCAGATCTATGGCCGTTCCGCCAAGGTCACGACCATCAACGTCTCGCCGACCATCGGTTACCAGGTCAATGATTGGCTCTCCGTCGGTGCCGCTTTGCAGGTCCAGTACCTCAATACGAGCCTCAAGCAGGCAGCCGGCATCGGCCCGACGGCACCGCCGATCATCATCGAAGGCGACACGATCGATTTCGGCTACCGCTTCGGCTTCACGCTGACGCCGTTCCAGGGCACCAACATCGGCTTGGCCTATCGCTCGGAAGTGCGCCAGACGCTGGAAGGCACGCTGCGCACCCCACTTGCGGTCATCCCGGTCAGGGCCAATCTCAACCTGCCGGATTCGGTGGTGTTCGGCGTCTCGCAGGTCATCAACGACCAGTGGCAGGTGCATGCCGGCGTCGAATGGACGAACTGGAGCCGCTTCCGCAACATCCCGGTCGTCAGCAAGGCCGGCATCCCAGCGACGAGCCTGAACTTCCAGTATGACGATGCCTGGTTCTTCTCGCTCGGCGCGGAATACAAGTACAGCAACGCGCTGACCCTGCGCGCTGGCGTCGGCTATGAGCTCTCGGCCGTCAACGACCGCAACCGCACGATCTTCATCTCCGACAACGACCGGCTCTGGCTCTCCGCCGGCGCGAGCTACCAACTCACCGACAAGATCAAGCTCGATCTCGGCTACACCTATATCGATGTGAAGAAGGCCAAGGTGAACTACGACGGCGCGCACCCGCAGCAGGGCGCCGTGTTCTACACCGCCGAAGCGAAGCCCTATGTTCACGTTGCCTCGGTCGGCATCACCTATCGCTGGGACGACCCGACTCAGACCGTCCCGGTCCATCCGGTGGTTCGCAAGTACTGACTTCAGCGCAGAACGTGCTCGAAAAGCCGGCCCTCGGGCCGGCTTTTCTGTTTCCGATGCTGGCAAGGTCGTTGGCGGCGATCCGCCCCGAAGGGTTCAGGCCGATATTTCAGCCGCAGGCGCGGATCGGCCGCTCGTTCATCTGCTCGCGAGCGCGCCAATCCACCTGCTTATTCCGGGGCTCCGATGCCTGGCCCTCTCGATGACTTCGACGAGGCGGCGCGGGCTTGCGCAGCGTATCGGCCCATCCGCCGATGATGGCACGCCTCGGACCGTCTCAGACCCGGACCTTGACATAGGTGCCGGGCGCATCCGCGAGCGCCGGCAGCCTGCCGCCCCCCGGTTCGCGCGCCGCCACCTTCTTCGGTGCCTGCGCTTCGAGCCATGCGAACCAATGCGGCCACCACGAGCCCGGGTGTTCCTCGGCCTTCGCCTGCCAGTCGGCATAGCTTCCCTTGGCCGGGCCGCCCGTCCAGTACTGGTACTTCGCCTTGCTCGGCGGGTTGACGACGCCTGCGATATGGCCGGAGCCCGCGACGACGTGCTCCACCGGGCCGCCGAAACATTGCGAGCCGTTGAAGACGGATTGCGCCGGGGCGATGTGATCCTCCCGCGTGGCGAGATTGTAGACCGGCATCGTCACACGCCGCAGATTCAGCTTCTTCCCGTCGATCGTCATCTCGCCCTTGGCGAGCTTGTTGTCGAGATAGCAGTTGCGCAGGTAGAAGGAATGGTTCGCCGCCGGCATCCGGGTCGAATCCGAGTTCCAGTAGAGCAGGTCGAAGGCAGCGGGCGTCTTGCCCTTCAGGTAATTGTTGACCGCGTAGGACCAGATCAGGTCGTTGGGCCGCAGCATGTTGAAGGCGCCCGACATGCGCGAGCCATCGAGATAGCCGGTCTTGGCCATCTGCTCTTCAATCGCGTGGATCTGTTCTTCGTCCACGAAGACCGAAAGCTCGCCCGGCTGCGAGAAGTCGACCTGCGTGGTGAAGAAGGTGGCGCTCTCGATCCGCTTGTCGCCGATGGCGGCCATATAGGCGAGCGTCATGCCAAGTAGCGTGCCGCCGACACAGTAGCCGATGGCCGAAACGCGCTTCTCGCCCGTCGCGCGTTCGATCGTATCGAGGGCGGCGAAGATGCCCTCATGCATATAGCTTTCGAAATCCTTGGTGGCATGCCGGGCGTCGGGGTTGACCCAGGAGATGCAGAACACCGTCAGCCCCTGCTCGACACACCAGCGGATGAAGCTCTTTTCCGGGTTGAGGTCGAGGATATAGAACTTGTTGATCCAGGGCGGCACGATCAGCAGCGGTCGCTTCAGTACCTGCGGCGTCGACGGCGTGTACTGGATCAGTTCCATGACGTCGTCGCGGAAGATCACCTTGCCGGGCGTCATCGCGATGTTGACGCCGACCTCGAAGGCTTTGGCGTCGGACTGGCGAATCTTGAGCTCGCCGCCGCCGGCCTCGACGTCCTCCGCGAGCATCTTCATGCCGCGCACCAGATTCTCGCCATTCTGCCGCAGCGTCTCGCGCAGCAGTTCGGGATTGGTCGCGACGAAATTGGTCGGCGAGAGCGCTCCGGCGATTTGCTTGATGTAGAAACGCGCCTTGTTGCGCGTATGCGGGTCGAGGTCGTCGGCCTTTTCGACCATGGTCTCGGCCCAGCGCGAGCCGATGAGATAGGCCTGCTTGATGAAGTCGAAGGTCGGGAGGTTCGTCCAGTCCGGATCCTTGAAGCGATTGTCGCGCTTGTCGGGCTCGGCGACCGGGGCGACCTCCTCGCCGCTGGCGCGCTTCAGCGCCGCGCTCCACAAATTCATGAAGTCGCGGGTCAACGAAGCCTGCGCCTCGATGATCTTTGCGGGGTCGTTGACCCACTGCTCGGCGACACGGCCCAGCGTCTTGACCATGTCGCTCGCCTCGTCGGCCTGGCCGGTCTTGGTCTGGCCGCGTTCCAGAGGCTTCAGATAGGCGGCGGTGACCTTGCCGTATTCCTCTACGAGCCGTCCCATGTTCTGCGCGAACTGGTCGAAGTCAGGAACCGGAGACTCGGCGGAACCTTTGTGGTCCTTGGCTCGGTCGTCGACATGGCGGTTCATGAGTCGTCTTCCCCCTTGTCGTCATAGGATAGCGCATGGCTTCCCACTTTGGTCCTATTAAGGACGCAACCGCTGTGCTTTACCAAGCACATTCGACAAACTTGCTGGAAGAACCCATGCCGATCGAGATGCCTGCGAGGAAGCCGCTTCGGATTGCGGTGGTGATGGCCGCTGCTGGCATCGCCCTGGCGGGCTGCGCCGGGGATGAGGGCGTCAAGGGCGTGGCGGAAGCGGCCGGCATGGCGACGACGCCGCAGGAGGCAAAGAGCTTCGTCCGCGAGACGCGCCCTGCGGATGCGCAATACATCCCCGTCGGCAGCACGATCGGGGTCGATCAGCTTTGCCCGGGGCCGAATCCACCGGCTCCTTATGTGCCGACGGGGCAGGCGGCCCGCTTTGCGGCGCCGAAGCCGGCCCGCGGCCCCAATGACCCGTGCAAGAAGCGCTCGGACTTCCAGAAGATCGAGTCTCAGCTCGAGGCCAAGCGCCAGGCCAATGAAAGCGCCGGCACTCAGGCGAAGTCGCTGGGCGAGACGCCCGCTCCTCAGCCTGCGAAGATTCCTCAGAACTGATTTTCGGCCTCGGCGAAGAGAGGGGGTGTTCAGCGCTCGTGTCGCCATTTCGTCGCAGTGGCAAAATATTGCGTTTTTTGTTCTGTGCGGACGAAAGATGCGGTGCTAAGCACCTCCTGCGCAAAGAAGTGACATGCGCCCGAAAAGACACTGCCGGCGCCGCCGGCCGAGGACCTGTTCGAAATGACCGATTTTCACCGTATCAAGCGCCTGCCGCCCTACGTTTTCGAACAGGTCAACAAGATCAAGGCAGCCGAGCGCGCCAAGGGCGTCGACATCATCGATCTCGGCATGGGCAATCCCGACCTGCCGGCGCCGAAGCATGTGATCGAGAAGTTGGTCGAGACGGCCGGCAAGCCGCGCACAGACCGCTATTCCGCCTCGAAGGGCATTGTCGGCCTGCGCCGCGCCCAGGCGAATTATTACGAGCGCCGCTTCGGCGTGAAGCTCAACCCCGAGACGCAGGTCGTCGCGACGCTGGGCTCCAAGGAGGGCTTCGCCAACATGGCGCAGGCCATCACCGGCCCGGGCGATGTCGTGCTCGTGCCGAATCCGAGCTATCCGATCCACGCCTTCGGCTTCCTGATGGCGGGCGGCGTGATTCGCTCGGTTCCCGCCGAGCCGACCCCGGCGATGTTCCCTGCGCTGGAGCGGGCGATGGCGCATTCGGTGCCGAAGCCGATCGCGCTCGTCACCTGCTATCCCGCGAACCCCACGGCCTATGTCGCGACGCTCGACTTCTACCGTGACCTCGTCGCCTTCGCGAAGAAGCACGACATCATCCTGCTGTCGGACCTCGCCTATGCCGAGGTCTATTTCGACGACAACAACCCGCCGCCCTCGATGCTGCAGGTGCCGGGCGCGATCGACGTCGCGGTCGAATTCACCTCGATGTCGAAGACCTTTTCCATGGCCGGCTGGCGCATGGGCTTCGCCGTCGGCAACGAGCGCCTGCTCGCCGCGCTCGCGCGGGTGAAGTCCTATCTCGACTACGGCGCCTATACGCCGATCCAGGTCGCGGCCGCGGCTGCGCTTAACGGGCCCGACGACTGCATTCGCGAGATGCGCGACATCTACCGCAAGCGCCGTGACGCCCTGGTCGAGAGCTTCGGCAAGGCGGGCTGGGAGTTTCCAGCGCCGGAAGCCTCGATGTTCGCCTGGGTCGCGATCCCCGAAAAGTTCCGCCATCTGGGTTCGCTGGAGTTCTCCAAGCTCCTGATCGAGAAGGCCGAGGTCGCGGTCGCACCCGGCATCGGCTTCGGCGAGCATGGCGATGACTATGTCCGCATCGCCATCGTCGAGAACGAACAGCGCATCCGCCAGGCGGCGCGCAATGTCGGCCGCTTCCTGAAGGGCGCCGACGCCACGCTGCACAACGTCATCCAGATGCCGAAGGCGGGGTAGGGCGGATCTCCGGAGGGTGTGGTGCTGCGGCCTCTGGACACGGGGGCGCAAAACATGGGAACCGATGCGGTGCGGACAGCCTGCTCCGCACCGCGTCCGAGGCCCGTCTCCATGCTCCGAAAAGGCCGCCTGCTCGGCGTCGCTTTTGCCGTCTTCGCCCTGGTCTGCCTCGTTGCGACCTATGACTACTCGAAGGGGCGCATCCCACAGACCCGCTCGGCGCTGGTTTCCGACGTGCTGTCGGTCACGAACGGGCGTGAATGCGCCCGCGACGCGACCGAGATCGTCTCCCGTTTCATCCCCGTCGGGACGGAGCGGGCCGAGGCCGAGCGCAAGCTCACGGAGATCACGATCGATCCGCCGAAGCCCTGGTTCTGGACCCCGGCGGTCGAAAACAGCACGGTTTCCGAAGGCAACTCCATCGAGGCGTTGCACACCATCAAGGCGACGGCCTTCGGCAGCAACCTGCTGCGCATCTATCTCGGCTTCGAGGACGGCAAGGTGAAGCGCGTCGCTGCCGAGGTCGTCTGCCATTTCGGCTGAGACAGGTTGCGGAGATCGCTGAAGCGCCGCGTCCTTCGGGCCGGTGCTTCACCACCGCGCGCATGCGCGCGGTGGCTTGAACAATGCGGTTTCGTTACGTCAGTCGCTGAGCTATCCTGTCCGAGGGGTGCTGTAACAGGTGCTGCCATGGAAGCGACGGACAAGGTTTTCGCCGGTCCCATTCCGCAGATCTACGACCGGCTGCTCGTACCTCTGATCTTTCGACCCTATGCCGAGGATCTGGCCGCTCGCGTCATGGCCTCACGGCCCTCGCGCATTCTCGAACTTGCAGCCGGGACGGGCGCGCTGACGCGCGCGATGGCTGCGCGTCTCGATGGCGCGAGCATCGTCGCGACCGATCTCAATCAGCCGATGCTCGACCTTGCCGCTGCGCAGCTGGCGGGCGACGACAGGGTCGTCTGGCAGCAGGCGGACGCGCTCGATCTGTCGTTCGCCGACGAGAGCTTCGATGTCGTAGCCTGCCAGTTTGGGGTGATGTTCTTTCCCGACAAGCCGAAAAGCCATAGCGGAGTGCGGCGCGTTCTGCGGCCGGGCGGCCGCTATCTGTTCAATGTCTGGGACGCGGTCGGCAGCAACGACTTCGCGGGGGTGCTGCTGGACGCGTTGGCGGAGACATTCCCGGCCGATCCTCCTCGCTTCATCGAGCGCACGCCGCATGGTTATCACGACGTCGGAACGATAGAACTCGATCTCTTGGCCGGCGGCTTCGCGCGGCCGGTGATCGAGCGTGTCGAGAAGCGCTCCCGCGCCGAATCCGCGATCGATGTCGCGACGGGCTTCTGCCAGGGGACGCCGATCCGCGGCGAAATCGAGGCGCGGGGCGCGCCGGGGCTGATGGCTGCGACCGAGGCTGTGGCGAAGGCGCTGGAGCGTCGGTTCGGCTCCGGCCCGATCGAGGGAGGCATCGCCGCATTCGTTGTTTCGGCCCAGCGCGAGTAGCGCCGACGACATTTCGGAGGGCGGTGCAGCATTGCTCTCCGTTGACTTGCCCCGTGCCGCATGCCAACCCGGCGCCATGATCTCGACCCTGCCGCAAGCTTCATCGTCCCCTCTGCGCATCGGCCTCGCCGGCCTCGGCACGGTCGGCGCCTCGGTGCTGAAGATCCTGCAACGGCAGGAGAATGCGCTGGCGGCACGCTGCGGCCGGTCGATCCGGGTGGTTGCGGTCTCGGCCCGCGATCGCAAGCGCGACCGCGGCGTCGATCTTGGCGGCCTGGCTTGGTTCGATGATCCGGTCGCGCTGGCGAAATCCGACGACGTCGATTGCGTGGTCGAGCTGATGGGCGGCTCGGACGGCCCGGCCAAGGCGGCGGTCGAAGCCGCGCTCTCGGCCGGCAAGCACGTCGTCACCGCCAACAAGGCCCTGCTCGCGGCCCATGGCGTGGCACTGGCGGAACTGGCCGAAAGCAAGGGCGTAGCGCTAGCCTTCGAAGCCTCGTCGGCCGGTGGCATCCCGGTGGTGAAGACGCTGCGCGAGGCGCTGGCCGGCAACAATGTCGGCCGGATCTCCGGCATCCTCAATGGCACCTGCAATTACATCCTGTCGCGGATGGAACTGGAGGGGCTGACCTTCGAGGCCTGCCTGAGGGACGCACAGCGCCTGGGCTATGCCGAGGCCGATCCGACCTTCGACGTCGAGGGCTTCGACACCGCCCACAAGCTGGCGATCCTGACCAGCCTCGCCTTCGGTACGAAGATCGATGCCGAAGCGATTCATGTCGAAGGCATTTCCGCGATCACGCCGCTCGACCTGAAGATGGCCGATGAGCTCGGCTACCGCATCAAGCTGCTCGGCGTCGCCGAGCGCACCAAGACCGGCATCGAGCAGCGCGTGCACCCGACGATGGTGCCGAAATCCTCCGCCATCGCGCAGGTGATGGGCGTGCTCAACGCCGTCAGCGTCGATGCCGATGCGGTTCGCGAGATCACGCTGGTCGGCCCGGGCGCTGGCGGCGATCCGACCGCTTCCGCGGTGGTCGCCGACATCGCCGATGTCGCGCGCGGCACGGCCGGCCTGCCGTTCGGTTTGCCGGTTGCCCGTCTGGAGGAGGCCAAGCGCGCGCCGATGCAGCGTCATGAAGGCGGCTACTATGTCCGCCTCGCCGTCGCGGACCGGCCGGGTGCGGCGGCCGCGATCGCGACCCGCATGGCCGAGGCGGACATCTCGCTGGAGAGCATTGTCCAGCGCCGCTCGCCCGAAGCCGCCAACCGTGATCCGGGAGGCCGTTCCGGCGCGCCGGTTCCGGTCGTGCTGATCACCTATGCCACGAGCGAGACAGCCATCCGTGCCGCGCTCGAAAAGGTCACCGCGGACGGCCATGTCGCGGAACCGCCGCAAGTTATCCGCATAGAGCGGGAATAGGCCTTCGGGTCGATTCCACCCGCAGCATTGCAAGGGGAAACCATTTCATGTCCGTCGCTCTTCAAATCGCCCCCGATCAGATCATCGAGCGCTATCTCTCGATGGAACTCGTACGCGTCACCGAGCGCGCCGCCGTCTCCGCCGCCCGCCTGCGCGGCCACGGCAACGAGAAGGCCGCCGACCAGGCGGCCGTCGACGCGATGCGCCGCGAGCTGAACCGCCTGCCGATCGACGGCGAGATCGTCATCGGCGAGGGCGAGCGCGACGAGGCGCCGATGCTCTTCATCGGCGAGAAGGTCGGCAACAAGCAGGGCCCGAAGGTGCATATCGCGGTCGATCCGCTCGAGGGCACGACGCTCTGCGCTAAGGACATGCCGGGCTCGATCGCCGTGATGGCGATGGCCGGCGCCGGCAGCCTGCTCTATGCCCCGGACGTCTACATGGACAAGATCGCGATCGGCCCGGGCTATGCCAAGGGCGTGGTCGACCTCGATGCCTCGCCGGCCGACAACATCAACGCGCTGGCCAAGGCCAAGGGCGTGAAGCCGCATGAGATCTCGACGCTGATCATGGACCGCCCGCGCCATGCCAAGCTGATCGAGGAAGTCCGCAAGACCGGCTGCTCGATCCGCCTCATCACCGACGGTGACGTCGCCGGCGTGATCTTCTGCACCCAGCCGGAGAAGACCGGCATCGACCTCTATCTCGGCATCGGCGGCGCGCCCGAGGGCGTTCTGGCTGCTGCTGCCCTGCGCTGCGTCGGCGGCCAGATGCAGGGCCGCCTCATCCTCGACACCGAGGAGAAGCGCGTGCGTGCGGCGGGCATGGGCGTCAAGGACCCGAACAAGAAGTACGACATGTCGGAGATGGCCTCGGGCGACGTCATCGTCTGCGCCACGGGGGTGACCGATGGTGGCCTCCTCTCGGGCGTGAAGTTCGGCAAGGACATGATCGAGACCGAGACGCTGGTCTACCGCTCGATCACCGGCACGGTCCGCCGCATCTATGGCGAGCACCGCGAGTTCTCGAAGTTCCAGCTCGACTGAGCGGGTTTCACATGTCGAATGACATTCTAACCTAGCGGAACTTGTGCTAGCCCCGGAAAGCAATCTTTCCGGGGTTTGTTTTGCCCGCATTCGCCCGAGCTATCGACCTCGTCGGCGGCCTCGATCGGGCCGCGTCGCCGATGGCTGCAGGGCTTATTCTACGTCAGGCGCTGTCTCCGCTTGGAAGTTGCGGTTTCTTTGCGGGGTCGTTTCCCGCGTCTCCAGCGCTGCCCCTGGAGCGCATCGTTGCCGGCGGTCGGCGCTATGCGCAGTTCTCGCCGCCCGGCTGGCTGGACGAATATATGAGGCGCGGGCTCGATCGGGGAAACCCCGTGATCTTCGCGCCGGCAAGACGCGTCTCGCCCTTTCGCTGGAGCGCGCCGGGCTTTCCGGAGCTGACCGGTTGGCGCGGCCTCGAGCTTGCGCGCGAGATCGGCGTCGAGGATGGCCTGGCCGTTCCCTGTCACGAGCCGGACGGGCGCGTCGGTGTCATCAGTATCAGCTTCGAGCGCTTCGATTTCTCCCCGCGCGACATTCAGGTCATCGCCCTGGCTGCCGTGATGACACATGAGCGGATGACACGGTTCACCGCCATGCCCGCCCCGCTTGCGCTTGGCCTCAGCCAACGCGAACGTGACTGCCTTGCCTATGTCGCCGATGGCCTGTCCGATGGCGAGATCGCCGAAAAGCTCGGCATCGCGCAGACGACCGCCCACAGCCACGTCGAGAATGCCAAGCGCAAACTCGGTGCCCGCAGCCGCGCGCAAGCCGTGGCGCGGCTTTTCGGAAATACACCACCGTAAGTTGTTGATGGAAGGGATTGCGCCCTCAGGCTATGGCCGCAGCGGCCGCGCGCCCGGCGGCTCGGCCCGAGAAGATGCAGCCGCCGAGAAAGGTGCCTTCCAGCGCGCGATAGCCGTGGACACCGCCGCCACCGAAGCCGGCGGCCTCGCCAGCGGCATAGAGCCCCGGCACCGGCTCACCCGCCGCGTCCAGCACGCGCGACGACAGATCCGTCATCAGCCCGCCGAGCGATTTCCGGGTCAGGATGTTGAGACGCACAGCGATCAGCGGGCCGTGGGCCGGATCGAGGATGCGATGGGGCCTGGCCGTGCGGATCAGCTTGTCGCCGAGATAGTTGCGCGCACCGCGCAGCGCCGTGACCTGCAGATCCTTGCCGAAGGGGTTGGCGAGGGCCCGGTCGCGCGCCTCGATCTGCCCGCGCAGATACGCCTCGTCGATCAGCTTTTCACCGGTCAGTTCGTTCATGCGCTCGACGAGGCGGCTGAGATCGCTCTCGACGATGAAATCCTCGCCCTTGTCCATGAAGGCCTGCACCGGGCGGGGTACGCCTCCGCCGGCGCGACCGAGCACCTGCCGCCAGCTCTTGCCTGTCAGGTCCGGGTTCTGCTCGGAGCCCGACAGCGCGAATTCCTTGGCGATGATGCTGCGGTTCAGCACGAACCAGGAATAGTCGTAGCCGGTCTTCATGATGTGCTCGAGCGTGCCGAGCGTGTCGAAGCCCGGGAAGAGCGGAACTGGCAGGCGGTTGCCGCGTGCATCGAACCAGAGCGAGGAGGGGCCGGGCAGGATGCGGATGCCGTGGCGCGGCCAGATCGGCGCCCAGTTGGCGATGCCCTCGACATAGTGCCACATCCGGTCGCCATTGATCAGCCGGCCGCCGGCAGCCTGCGCCACGGCGAGCATCGCGCCGTCGACATGGTCGGGCACACCCGAGAGCAGCCGGGCAGGGGGCGTTCCGAGGCGCGCCGGCCAATGCGCCCGGACGAGCTCGTGATTGCCGCCGATGCCGCCGGAGGTGACGATCACGGCCTGCGCCTTCAGCTTGAAGGAGCCGGTGACACCGCGCCCGCTCTTTTTGCCGCGCGCGACGTCGCTCGGCTCCAGAACCTCGCCTTCGATGCCGTCGATCGAACCGCCGCGGCGTGGGATGCCGGTGACGCGATGGCGGAAGCGGAAGGAGAGCAGACCCTTTGCCTGCGCCTCCCTCGCCCGACGCAAAAAGGGCTCCAGCACACCCGGGCCCGTGCCCCAGGTCACATGGAAGCGCGGCACCGAATTGCCATGGCCGGTCGCGAGATTTCCGCCGCGCTCGGCCCAGCCGACGACCGGGAACCAGCGCATGCCCATCGCATGCAGCCAGCTGCGCTTCTCGCCGGCTGCGAATTCGAGGTAGGCCTCGGCCCAGCGCCGCGGCCATTCATCCTCCGGCCGGTCGAAGCCCGCCGAGCCGAACCAGTCGTCCCGCGCCAGTTCGCGGGAATCCCGGACGCGCAGCCGCCGCTGCTCGGGGCTGTCGACGAAGAACAGCCCGCCCAGCGACCAGAACGCCTGACCGCCGAGCGATTGCTCCGGCTCCTGATCAAGCAGCACGACCCTGCGCCCGGCTTCCGCGATCTCGCAGGCCGCGACGAGGCCCGAAAGCCCTGCGCCGACGATCGCCACATCGGTTTCGTGCTGCATGACCCGCCCCGGGCGCCGCCTTGGCTGGCGGCTTGGTGGCAGTATGGCGGCGGTAGAGAGCCGGGCCAAGGTCGACGCCGGTTGACCTTGCGCCCAGCTTGCGCGACGCCGTTGGGACGATGAGTCCGATGCAGCAATCCCGCGCTTTCCTTGGTGTGACCCGTTCGGCGCTTGGCCGCCCCTGGCGCGACCGGCTCGATACCGCGGGTCTCGGCCGGGCGGAGGCGCTGTCCCAGCGCGAGGGGCTGTCCGATATCCTGTCGCGCCTGCTCGCCTCCCGCGGTGTCGAGCCCGCCGAGGCTGCGCGCTTCCTCGAGCCGAAGCTGCGCGATCTGCTGCCGGACCCGGCCGTCCTCACCGACATGGAGCCCGCTGCGGCGCGGCTCGCCCAGGCGGCGATGAAGGGGGAGCGTGTCGCGATCTTCGGCGACTATGACGTCGACGGCGCCTGCTCCTCCGCGCTGCTCGCCGGCTTCCTGACACAAGGCGGAGCCCGCCCGCGGATCCATATCCCCGACCGGCTGATCGAGGGCTATGGCCCCAACAGCGAGGCGATCCGCATGCTCGCAGGCGAGGGCGCGACCCTCCTCGTCACGGTCGACTGCGGCACGACCAGCGAGGAGCCGCTGGCGGAGGCCCGCAGGCTCGGCCTCGATGTCGTGGTCCTCGATCACCACCAGGCGCCCGAGCGGCTGCCGGCTGTCGAGGCGCTGGTCAACCCGAACCGGCAGGACGATCTCTCCGGGCTCGGCCATCTCTGCGCCGCCGGCGTGGTCTTCCTCACTTTGGTCGCCACCAGCCGGGCGCTGCGCCGCCAGGGCCATTGGGCGGCGCGCGGCGGCGAGCCCGACCTGCTGGCGGTGCTCGATCTCGTCGCCTTGGCAACGGTCGCCGACGTCGTGCCGCTGCAGGGGCTCAACCGCGCTTTCGTGCGGCAGGGGCTGGCGATGATGCGCAGCCGCGCCCGGCCGGGCCTAGCGGCGCTGATGGATGTCTCGGGCCTCGACGGCCCGATCCAGCCCTGGCATCTCGGCTTCCTGCTCGGGCCGCGCATCAATGCGGGCGGACGCATCGGAGACGCCGCGCTCGGCGCGCGCCTGCTTCTGAGCGATGACGAGGTGGAGGCGCGCGGCATCGCCGCCGAGCTCAACCGCCTCAACCAGGAGCGTCAGGAGATCGAGCGGCTCGCCGTGCTGGAGGCGGTGTCGCAGGCCGAGCATGAGCTTGCCGGCATGGCCGAATTGCCGGTCCTGCTCGCAGGCAGCGCCGATTGGCACCCCGGTATCGTCGGTCTGGTCGCGGCGCGGCTCAAGGAGCGCTTCCGCCGCCCGGCCTTTGCGCTCGCGCTGAACGGTGAGGGGGGGGCAACAGGCTCCGGCAGGTCGGTCGCAGGCGTCGATCTCGGGCGGGCCGTGCGCTCAGCCGTCGAGGCCGGTCTGGCGATCAAGGGCGGTGGCCATGCCATGGCGGCCGGTGTCACGCTGGCAAGCGGGCAGGCCGCGCCGTTCCACGCGTTCCTGAACGATTATCTCGCTCGCGAGGTCGGCGCCGCCGGCGAGGCAGAGGCGCTCCTCGTCGATGCCGCACTCAGCGCGGGCGGTGCCAGCCCGCGCCTGATCGCCGAGATCGATAAGGCCGGACCGTTCGGCTCCGGCAGCCCGGAGCCGGTCTTCGTCTTTCCGGCGCACCGCCTGACGGACGCCATCGAGATCGGCAGCGGCGGCCATGTCCGCATCAAGCTGCGCTCGGGCGATGGCGCCAGCATTGGCGGCATCGCTTTCCGCGCGGCCCAGGAGCCGCTGGGGCAAGCCCTGCTGGCGGCACGGGGCGAGACCGTGCATCTGGCCGCGACGCTCTCGCTCAACCGTTGGGGCGGCAACGAAACGGCGGAGCTGCGCATCCTCGATCTTGCTCGCCCGGTCTAGCCGCCTGCCTGCCAGGGCACGTCATCCACATTTCTTGTGAACGGGCGCTTGCAGAGCGGCAGGCCTGCCACTATACCTCGCCCCGCTTCGGCACGGATCCACACGGTTCGAGACAAAGCGGTCTTCGTCTATCGGTTAGGACACCAGCCTTTCACGCTGGGAAGACGGGTTCGATTCCCGTAGACCGCGCCATTGATTCGGTGTGTGGCGTAAATTGCTGAAAGCAACGAGTCATGTTGTTGCGGGAATCGAGGAAGCCCCTCGTGCTGCCTCGTCGTTGAAGGTGCCGGCGACCAAGCCGCGAAAGCCAAACGCGATGGGCTCGCCTCTCGCCGTTCAGCCCGAGGGTTTGTAGGGCGCTCTTCGTCTGGATCTGGCGCGCCCGGCGGCCCGGGAATGACGCCGGGATGTGATCTCCGCGGTCGGCGCATCCCTCTATATCACGTCCGCCATGGCCTCATCCGGCGCCTCGCCTTATCTTCAGAGCATACGCGACGAATTTCGAGGTAATCCAGAAGGGCTACCTCATTTGTGCGGGCGGGAATCCCTTTGCTCGCTTCGTTGTGCACTGCTCCAAGCGTAAGCTCATTGCTCTCGTGGGTTGAGTAGTGAGGATGTAATCGTGGCATCGGACGCAGAAATCTCCGCGACGGAATTGCATGATGCCGCACAGAGGATCAAGGCACTTCGACGGGCGGCGACTGAACACGCTGTCGAAATCGGGCGTGAACTTCTCTGCATTAAAGAAAAGATGCCCCATGGCGCTTTCGTTAAATGGGTCGAAAAGGCGTGCGAGTTCAAGATAAGGACCGCGCAGGACTTGATGAAGCTTGCGCGTGAGGCAGAGTCCGATACGAAACTTGTCGCGCTGATGGTCCCCTCGACGCTTCGCGTCTACCTCTCCAAGAAAACTCCGCCTGCGGTCCGTAACACCATTCTGAAGCGGCTCGAGAGCGGCGAGCGCGTGTCGCGCAGCGATATTTATTCTCAGGTTTCGGATTCAAGGACGAAGGAAAAGGTGGACGCAGGTGATCGCCCGGTGCGCGAAGAGATTGCCTCGTCATTCTTCTCCAAGCCCGAACTTCTGAGGAGGACCGAGGAGAAGCGAAGCAATGCGGGCGGCGACCGCGCCCGGATGGTGGCTGAACTGATTCTTCGTCGTCTCAGCCCGCAAGACTACGAGAGCATCATGGAAGGAATGAGTTGGGAAGTGTGGAACCGGGCTTTCGTCTGGATGAGGGCCGCGCGGATCGTGGATTCCGAACGGGTAGAGCTCACTTTGTCCAACGCTCCTGCCGCTCAGAGCTTCGAGGCGCTGCCGGCCAAGTTGCAGTGACAATTGTTGCGGTTGTTTTTTATTCGTTCTCTGCCGTACCGAAGTCGAGTGAGGGCGTTAATGCAGTCTTTTCAAGAGACGACATCGCCGCGCGGGCATCGGATGGCGGGTAGATAAAGATCGGAAGCCCGATGCCGGATTATATTGGAGAGCGCCAATCTTTAACACCGCTCGGCTTTGGCAGCCTCCGTCGCCGCTGGAAGCTCGTTGGTGCGTGTGTCGTATTGTCCATGATGCTGGGCTTGTTTTTCGCTTTCCTCAAGCCAGCGAACTATACCGCATCAACCCAACTCCTGATCTATGTGAAGGAAGTTCAGCCGGGTCCGGATCTGGTCATATTTCTGGGGCGTGCCGATCTGACGCAGGTCGAGAACGAGATCGAGATTATCCGCTCGCGCGGCACCCTGACCAAGGTCGTGCAATCGCTGAATTTGTCCGAGGATCCCGAATTCGTTCCGACCGCGATGCCGTTTCATAGCATCGCGCAGCGGCTGTTTGGCGCGCCGTCGGCGACGCCTGATGAAAGCCGCGGCAGACAGGAGCTCGCCGTCGACACGCTCGCCAAGCGCATCGAACTGAAGCGGGTTGGAACAAGCCACACGATTCTCGTCGACGTAACGACCTCCGATCCGGAGAAGTCCGAGCGGATCGCGAACGGCATCAGCCAGATCATGCTTCAGGCGCGAGTCAGCGCGGAGGACGGCAGCAGGTCGCCGTTGCTGCGGGAGCGGCTGCAGGGGTTGGGTCCCAGCGTGTATGTGATGACGCGGGCCCTTGCTCCGGACAAGCCGAGCGGGCCGCGGAAGATTCTCGTCATCCTGGCGGCCGTCATTGCCGGGCTTGCCGTCGGATCGGTGTTGGCTCTGTTGCTGGACTTCAAGGACAAGACGATCCGCACTGCCGCGCAGGTTGAAGATTTCGGCCTGGAATGCATAGGCGCGATCCCTTTGCTGAAAAGCGGCGGTCCGGCGGTTTCGAGGTCGCTCCATTCGACAAAAGAGTCGGCCAGGGACGATCAATTTCTGCCCGCTCCGCTGCTGAACCAGACGCTGCTTCGGATGACGGTGGCGATCGAAGCATCGAAGGCGCGCGTCGTCGGCATTGCTTCTTCGATAGCAGGAGAGGGGGCGACGACCGTTGCAAGGCAGCTCGCGCACCTGGCCGCTCGCAGCCAGCGGAGAGTGTTGCTTGTGGAGCTCGATCGGAACCGGACGTCGCGCACCCCTTCTCAAGAAGTGCCGCCCGGGGGGGCAGCTGCTTCCGATACGAACGTGCGGCCGCTTGACGGCGGCCTCCAGAATAACCGTGGAAGCGGCCCCGATGTTCTCGTGACTGCGGTCTCGGACAATATCGACGGCGCCGCAAACTGGTGGATGCACAGCAATCAAAAGTTCTCGGTCGATTATGACCTTATCGTCGTCAGCTTGCCCCCGCTTGAACGCGGAGCCGAATTTCGCATGGCCGCGCAGAACCTCGACGGAATCCTGCTGGTTATCAAGTGGGGTGAAACGGAGACGGAACGGGTCGAGCGCGCCTTCGCAGTATCTGGCGCTATGCCATCGGACTTCATCGGAGCGGTCCTGAACATGGTCGACGATCGGATGATCGGACAGTTCGGAGACAAGCTCTGGGAGGCGGAAGCAGCAACGACTACCCGACGGCTCCCCTTCGGACTGGCGATGCCAGCCGAGCCTGCCGCCGTGTAATCATGAATCGGAGAGGTGCTACAATGAAGCAGAACCGTTCATGGGTTAACGTCGCCGGATCAATTTCTTTGGTTCTGTGCGTCCTCAGCGGAAGTGCCGTCCGTGCGACATCCGATTACAGTGTTCGTGCCAACGACAAGCTCAAGATCAAGATCTTCCAGTATCCTGAGCTGAGCGGCGAATACACGGTTCGCGCGAACGGTACGATTTCGATCGCTCCCGTTGGAGATATTCCGGTCGACGGCCTTTCGGCCAAGGAGATCGCGAACCAGATTTCCGACCGCTTTATCCGTGCGGGCATTTCCGACAAGCCCGGCGCGTCGGTCGAGATTCTCGAGACACGGCCGGTCTATGTCCTGGGCGACGTGCAGAAGCCCGGTGAGTATCCATTCCGTCCGGGAATGACCGTTCTGCAGGTCGTCAGCCTGTCCGGCGGGTGGCTGCGGTTCAACGATCCCGGCCTGATGCGGCTGGATCGCGACAGCATCAACATAACCGGCGAAATGCGGACTCTCGTCAGACGGTATCAGCAGCTGACGGCGCGCCGGGCTCGCCTGAACGCCGAGCTGGTGATGAAGGCCGATATCCAGTTTCCGTCCGATCTCGTGTCGCGGTCGCAGAACGACACGGGGGTACGGCAGTTGATCGACGAAGAGCGCTCGCTTCTGAACATTCACGTCGACGCGCTCAAAACCCAGATCGATAGCGTCGAGCGGAATCGCGGCCTGTATGAACGCGAGATCGACGCGATCAAGCTCCAGATCCAAGCGACCAAGGCCCAATATGCGAGCGTTGAAAAGGAGCTCGTGGAAGTTCGGGATTTGGTCAAGCGTGGCCTGTCGACCCTGAGCCGTTTGACGAACCTCGAACGGATGCAGGCCCAGCTCGATATGAACGAGCAGGGCTTCCAGACGCTGATCTTGCGGGCGCGCCAGAACATCACGCAGGCCGATCAGAGGATCTTCGACCTGAAGAGCGAACGGAATGCGTCCCTGACTGCCGAAGTGCAGAAAGTTCGGATGGATCTCGACGACATCAGCGTCAAATTCGAGACCAACAGGAGTCTTCTGGTCGAGGCCCAAGTGACGATCCCGACCCTGGTCGGCAATTCCGACGGCGCTGTCGAAACCCGCAGCTTGACGGTCGTGCGCATGCAGGACGGGAAGGCGCAGACGATCGACGCGCTGGAGAGCACCGAACTCCTGCCCGGAGATGTGCTCAGGGTCCAGAGGAGCATCCTTCCGGGCGGCCTGGGTATCGGTCCGCTTGAACAGACCAACGTCATGGTTCCTGCCCGGGTCAAGCAGTAGCAGCGCGGCTGCGCGATCTGCGCAGCCGCGAGCCGGCCTCGTTTCGCTTGCGAGTGATGGATTGTTGCGTCCCGTGGATGTGAGTGGGAGATCGACGATGGCCTTCGGAGACAATGGTTCCGGGAAGACGAAGGAAGCTGGTGGGCCCTCCATTCAGCAGCAGATGCTGGCGTTTGAGCCGCAGCTACGTGCCTACGCCATGTCCATCAGTCGCAGCGCAGACAGGTCCGACGATCTGGTGCAGGAAACGCTGCTGCGTGCCATCAGCAAAATCGACACCTTTCGGCCGGGCACGAACCTTGGCGCCTGGCTGACGACGATCCTGCGAAACTGCTACCTCTCCGATCTCCGGAGGCGCCGGCATGAGGTGGAGGACGCGGACGGCTGCTATTCCGAGGCGTTGCGCTCGGCGCCGGAGCAGGAAGGCCAGCTTGAATATCAGGAGTTCTGCGCGGCTCTGAGAGAAATCCCGTTCGACCAGCGCGAGGCGCTCCTGCTGGTCGGCGCGGCCGGACTATCCTACGAAGATACGGCCACGCTTTGCCGCACCACGACCGGAACGATCAAGAGCAGGATCAACCGAGCCCGCTCGCGACTCGCGGCGCTGCTTGCGATCGAGAGCGTCAGCGAGATCGGTTCCGATAGTCAGACACGCGCGGTCATGGTCGGCCATCAGGGCGGCGATTCCACGCGGTGGTTTTTTTGATCGCCGGAGCAGGTAAGCTCCGGCGATATGGTTCTTGGCTCTCTGAAAGTTCCCGCCCGGAGCTCTGGCGAGACAGCCGCGCTTACCGTTCGCGCAAGCTGTCGTGCTGATAGCGGGAGAGCGGCGAGAGCAGATAGCTGATGATCCGCCGCCGTCCGGTCTTGACCTCCGCCGTCACAGCCATGCCGGGCGATAGATTGACCTGCTTGTCCTCGATCGCCAGTTGCGTGCGGTCGAGGGAAATGCGCGCAGAATAGAGCAGTTCCTGGCCGCGCGGCTCGCTGCTGTCATTGTTCGCGCCCGACGTCTTGTCGCTTGAGCTGTCGGGAATCTTGTCGCGCGCGATAGCATCCTGCGAAACGCTGAGAATGGTTCCGCGAAGCAGGCCGTATCGTGTGAAATTGAAGGTATCGATCTTGATGGCGGCCTCCTGGCCCGCGCTCACGAAGCCAATGTCCCGGTTCGAGATCATCGCCTCGATTTCCAGCCGGTTTTCCGCAGGAACGACGAACATCAGCGACTGTGCGGGCGTCACGACGCCGCCGATCGTGTGAATCGCGAGTTGCTGCACGATGCCATCGACCGGTGCCGTCAGCCTTTGCAGGCTTTTGCGCTGCTCGGCCTTCACGATATCCCGCTTGAGGCCAGCTGCCTTCTGCTGGGCTTTGGTCAGTTCGTCGAAAAGGGTCCGCTCGTACTCGGCGATGGTTTTCGTGCGTGTCTCCATCAGTGCGGTAACCGCGGCATTTGTCTCGTTGCCGCGTTTCTCCTGAACGAGGATGTCCTGGCGCTGGCCGACGAGATCCTGCAGTTCGGTGAGATAAGTCACCTTGGATCCGAGCTCCTTCTGGAAAAGCTGCTCGCGAATTTCGACCCGTTGCTGGAGCGGGACGATGGTGGACTTCAGCTTGTCGACGGAGGCTTGAATCGTATCGCGTTCGGCTCCCTTTTGTGCGAGCTGACCGTCAATGGCGGCGAGTTTGGCCTTTTGCTCGCCGTTTTGGCTAACAAGGAAGCCACGGTACATCCGGAGCAGATCGGCCGGGGCATCCTCAGGCGGGTTGAATGCCGAAAGCGGGTCGTCCTTGTTGGCGATCCCTGCTTGCAGCCTGGCGATATCGAGGCGCGCGGCCATCAGGTCGCTCTGCAGATGTCCGAGCTCGGCATCGGCGGTGGTCGTATCGAGCTCGACCAGCACATCGCCGGCCTTGACGCTCTGGCCGTCATGGACCCGGATCGCGCGTACGACGCCGGTCTCGAATGGCTGGACCGTTTTGGTCCGGCCGCTGGGAATGATTTTCCCGGGTGCGACGGCAACAATGTCAACGGTGCCGATGCACGCCCAGACCAACGCGACGGCGAAGACGGCGATGATGCTCAGGCCGATGGTGCGCCCCAAAGGTGAAGGCGGGGTTTCCACGATCTCGAGCGCAGCCGGCAGGAACGCAAGCTCCTGGGATCTCATACGATTTTCATTCATGGATCGTGCGATAATTGCCTTTTGAAGGGCTTGCGAGCGGGTCGCTAGACCCGTCACCGCCGCGCGGGTACTGCGCTCGCCCCATTGTGCCGTCGTCGTCAGAGCCTGGCGTGCCCGGATCGCGACAGCCTTGTCGAAGCGCGGCATGAGCCCCGCGACTTCCTCGGCCTGTTTCAGCAAGACGAGACGCCCCGCCCATTGGGCCTCGAATTCGGCCCGCGTCAGCAAGGTGGGCTGCGTGATGTTCGAGGCCACGACAACCGCCTTTTCCTCGCTCACTTTGCCAAGCAGCAGGAAACCCCCGCCGCGAAGCTCTGCGATGCAGGGCAGCGGAAGATCGGCGAGCTTGTCCCAGGTGACGGACTGAGACCGCCCTGCGAAGCCGTATGCCCGAGCACCTCGGAGCATCTCGGCGATGCCGACGGCGCCGTTGCCGATATGGCGGCGAAGCTCTTCTACCGTGGCAGCGACGCCGCGCAGCCGCAGCAGCATCTCCAGAGCAAGAAGGCCAGACTGATCGTTTGTGAGCGCGTGCATGGCGTTTGCTTCGCCGCGGCTGTTTCCCTCCGGGAAATCAGCGCGCCGCATGAGTCCCCTGGGCTATGGAAAGAGCGGTTGTCTCGATGGTATTCGTGGTCGCGGATCGCGCGGCCGCTTGGCTCGCCGCCGCCGGCGTGCTTCCGGCCTCCGGCAATCCGGACTGGAGGCGGTGCAACGTGGCGTACCGGCCGCCTGTCCGCATCAGTGTTTCGTGCGTGCCATCCTCGATCAGTCGGCCGCCTTCGATAGTCACGATGCGATCGGCCATCCGCAGGGTGGAAAGGCGATGCGCGATGATAAGCACGGTCCGGGAGCGCGCGATCTGCGCCATGTTCTGCTGGATGATGTGCTCGCTCTCGTAGTCGAGTGCGCTCGTCGCCTCGTCGAAGATCAGGATGCGCGGATTGGTCGCCAGGGCGCGAGCGATGGCGATGCGTTGCCGCTGGCCGCCCGACAGGCTGCCGCCGCGCTCGCCGACGATCGTGTCGTAGCCCTCGGGCAGTTTGAGAATGAAATCGTGCGCGCCTGCCAGTGTCGCGGCCTCGATCACCTTTTCCGCCGGAAGAGCAGGGTCGGCCAAGGCGATGTTGTCGCGGATCGAGCGGTTGAAGAGGATATTGTCCTGCAGAACGATGCCGATCTGACGGCGCAGCCAGGAAGGATCGATCTGGGCGACATCCACCCCGTCGACCAGAACCCGGCCGCTTTCCGGCACGTAGAGCCGCTGGGCGAGTTTGGCCAGGGTGCTCTTGCCGGACCCGGATGGGCCCACGATGCCGATCATTTGCCCGGCCGGAATGTTGAGGCTGACGTCGCGAAGAATCTCCGGCCCGTCGATCCGGTAACGGAACGTGACATGCTCGAAGGAGATGTCGCCGCGGACCGACGGAAGGGCCGTGCGGCTGGGGTTGTAGGCCGGCTCTGGCGTGGTGTTGAGAATATCGCCGAGGCGGGCGATCGACAGCCGCGTCTGGTGGAATTCCTGCCAGATTTGCGCCAGCCGCAGCACGGGGCCGCTGACGCGCCCGGCGAGCAGGTTGAACGCAATGAGCTCGCCGACCGAAAGGCTGCCGCCGATGACCAGCTTCGCGCCGACATACAGGATCGCTGCGGTCACGATCTTGCTGACGAGCTGAACGGTCTCGCTGGCGACGTTGCCCAGGCTCAACACCCGGAAGCTGGCTGCGACATAGGCCGCCAGCTGCTCCTCCCAGCGCTGTTGCATCTGGGGTTCGATCGCCATGGCCTTGAGCGTTTCGACTGCCGTCACGCTCTCGACCAGAAAGGCCTGGTTCTCCGCGCCACGGGCGAATTTCTCGTCGAGATACCGACGAAAGAGCGGCGTCACGCCCGCGGATATCGCGACATAGATGGGTAGCGACGCGAGCACGATCCAGGTCAGCTGCGGCGAATAGAAGAACAGCGCGGCGACGAAGACGACCGTGAAGAACAGATCGATGACGAGGGTCAGCCCTGAACTGGTGAGGAAGTTACGGATGTTCTCGAGCTCGCGTACGCGGGCCACGGAATCGCCGACACGCCTCGCCTGGAAATAGCCGATCGGCAGCGCCAGCAAGTGACGAAACAGGCGCGCGCCGAGCTCGACGTCGATCCGGTTCGTGGTGTGCGAGAACAGGTAGGTTCGCAAGGCGCCGAGGACGACCTCGAACACGGCGATGGCCACAAGCCCGAAAGCGAGCACGTCCAGCGTGCTCATGCTTCGATGCACGAGAACCTTGTCGATGACGACCTGGAAGAACAGCGGCGAGATCAGGCCGAAGAGCTGGAGGAAGAAGGACGCTACCAGAACTTCGGTGAGGAGCCACCGGTACTTATGGATGGCGCCCATGAACCATGTGACGTCGAAACGGCGGGCGAGATCGGTCAGCGAAGCCCGCTTCGTCATCAGCACGAGCCGGCCGTCCCAAGCCGCTTCCAGCTCGGCCCGAGACATCATGCTCGGCCGTGGGGCGTTCGGTGCCTGGACGAGGATGCTGTCTTCGCCGCATCGTCCGAGCAGGAGGAAGCTTCCGTCGCGCATGGCGGCGATGACGGGGAGCGGCGTATGCGCCAGGCGCTCCCAGTTCGTCGTCACAGACCGGGCTTTGAGACCGAGGCTTTTGGCGCAGCGGATCATCTCCACGACGCCGATGCGGCGGCCGGGAAACTGATGCTGGATCTGCTCCGGGGTTACGCTCACGCCCTGACTGCTCAGGATGAACATAAGCGCGGCCAGGCCGCCATCGGGCAACGGAAGGGTGTCGTTATCGGGCTTTTTCAAGCTTTTCTGTCCCGCGTATAAATCGTTGACGCATGCGCGGGGAGTTCCCCCACATGCAAACCACGACGAGCGTCAGAACGCTCTCATGCCGCGTTGATACGAAGACGCCAGATTCGGTGTTTCGTTGATTTTGATTGTCGTTTCAGATCGCCGTGCGCCCTTCCGGGCGCACGGCGTCATCGTTGACGCATCGGATGCCCGAAAGGTGGGATTCCACCTTTCGGGCCTATGCTTTACGCGTGTGGCTTCGCCAGGGTCTGGGCGACGTTGTTCAACCATCCCTGCATCTGAGCAGCGCTGGATGTCGCCGAAGGCGCGGCGAAGCTCGAGGCCGCATACTGACTCAACAGGGCAAGCTTGGGCGTCACCGAGCTGTCGGACGGCGCAGAGCTTGCGCCTTGATCCTGGAAGCCGGGGAAACCAACCGTCTTGCGGCTACCGAACGTCAGGTCCAACAGATTTTTCGCTTGGCTGGTGGTGCTAAGCGAGGTGTCTGTGGCGGTCGGTGATGTCGACGACGAGCTGCTAGCGGACGGGTCCACAGTGGACGCCACCGTCGCAGGGGCCGCAAGAGCGGTCGCCGACGAGGTGAGTGCTGTGGTCCGTTGACTGGCCGACGTCGTGCTGACGACAAGCGTTCCGGCGGGCTGGAGGGGCGCGCCGGAGAGGTTGACGCTATTGCCTGCCTTATCGGTGACACCACCCAGGTTGTACTTGGTGACCGCAAGGTCGGAGGCCTTCTCGCCGGCTCCCACCTTGTAGTCGAACTGCAGGGTGTTGGTGCCGGCGCCGCTGACGTACTTGGCGGTGCCGTTGCTGTTCAGCGACAAGGTCGGCGTGCCGTTGACGGTGACAACTTCGTTGAAGTTGACCGACAACCGGACAGTGTCGCCGGCGCGAACGGTGCCGTTCCCATTGCTGAGACTGGACCYGTTAGCCGCGATCCACTGGACCTTGGGCTTCGTGGTGTCGGCCGACGACGTCTTGGTGTCGACGACCAGCGTTCCGGCAGGCTGGAGCGGCGCGCCGGCAAGATTGACGGCATTACCCGCCAGATCCGTGACACCACCCAGATTGTACCCGGAGACCGCGAGGTCCGAGGCCTTCTCGCCGGCGCCCACCTTGTAGTCGAACTGCAGGGTGTTGGTGCCGGCGCCGCTGACATACTTGGCGATGCCGTTGCTGTTCAACGACAAGGTCGGCGTGCCGTTGACGGTCATCGCCTCGTTGAAGTTGACCGACAACCGAACGGTGTCGCCGGCCTTGACCGTGCCGTTGCCGTTGCTGAGGCCCGTCCCGGTGGCAGCGATCCACTGGACGTTCGGCGCCGTTGTATCGACCGGTTTCGCAGGGTCGACGGGCGCCGTGGTGTTGATGGCAAGCGTTCCGCCGGGCTGGTGCGGGGCACCAGTCACATTGGCGGCGTTGCCGGCCAGGTCCTTCACACCGGACAGGTTGAAACCGCTGATCTCGAGATCGGCAGCATTCTCACCTGCGGCAACCTTGTACTCGAACTGCAAGGTGTCCGTTCCGGCGCCGCCGACATACTTGGCGGTGCCGCTGCTGTTGAGCGACAAAGTCGGCGTGCCGCTGACGTTGACCGACTCGCTGAACTTCAGCGTCAGGCTCACGGTGTCGCCGGCTTTGACCGTGCCGGTACCGTTCGTGACCCCCGGCCCGTTGGCCGCAACCCACTGCACCGTCGGCGCAGTCGTGTCGCCGCTGGGCGTAGTTGGGTTCGTCGGGTTCGTCGGTGTTGTCGGGTTGGTCGGGTTCGTCGGATTGGTAGGGTTGGTGCCCGAATTGCCCGAACCCGGCGTGCCACCGCTCACGCCCTGCAGCAATGKCGTGATGTTCCCCATGTCGTGCCACAACGCGGTCATCGTTGCGTCGTCATAGGCGTTGGATTGCGCACGAATATTGGTCGTGCCGCCGGCTACGTCGATGACATAGGCGCCGTACTGCTGCATGGCCTTAAAGACCTGCTGGCCAAGCGGGGAGAGGCCGGCAGGCATAGGGGTACCCGGCGGGATCGCGAGGTGCTGCCCTTCTTGGACGATGCCCGACGCGCTGCTGCCGTCGCTGTTGATGGCCTGGCCGACAGCACCGGGCTTGGCGAGCGAGAAGTCGACCGCGAGCTGCAGCGCGTGATCGATCACCCCGTCGTCTGTTTCCGCCTTTACGAGCAGACCGCCGAGCTGACTTGCGCCGGCAGCCGTGATGCCCGCGGCGAGGAAGGGCGACTTGCTGCCCCAGCCATCGCCCGTGACGATGTTTTCGGACGCGAATGAAGCGGCCGAACCGCTCGTGTTGCTGGTTCTCTTGAACTGCCAGAAGTTGTAGGCGACGTCGCCATCGATGACGATTAGTTCGCCATCAGTACCCGCGGCGCCATTCGCGGCGGCCGGCATGTGAACGCTGATGGTGCCGCCAGGATAACCCCATCCCGGGGGGTAAGTGACTTGTACAAGTGGATCTGAAGAAGAAGCAACGTAAACCGCTGGGGAATAACTGCTCCATGCAACGCTGTAATTGTAGCCTGTTGACGCGGGCCAATTGAGTTTTGTGAAGTTTGCATCGCTAGCTACTTCTGTATTCCAACTCGAAGACGCAGTAAATGGGCGAGTTTCGAGTGAGCTCATAAGCCTATTTTCCTTAGTTTTATATAGAAAGGAACGGGAGCGGAATTAGTAGGCCAGCCGGGTAGTCCTCGCCGTTCCGTGGAAACGCAGCGAAATAGACAGGCACGCCGCGCGATTAGCGGTCGGATGACGGGTCATCGCCATATGAGGCGGCGAATCAAAGGCCCATCCACCAGCGAACGTGGCCAGATATCGTGTTTGGAATGTGATGCCAAAATGAAATTGTTTGGGCACGAAAATCTGGGGATATCTTGACTATATGATCTGCGCTTTTGGCTAAACGCTATATAGAATCAGCGATTCTCTCGATATGCAGAATGAAGCTGCAATGCGCAAAAGGCGGCCTATCGAGCCGTATGGCTGACCGCTATGCGTTTGATGCAATGATCGAGACGATCGTTTCGAACAGGCCCTTGCCTGCGCCCCTCCCGGGATGGTCAGGGATTTCCCTCGCTTGGCTGCCCCACGCGCTGAAGCAGCGGGGAGATCCGGGCAAGGTCCTGTTGCAGTGCCACGATCGTCATACGGTCGTAGGCATTCGCCTGGGCGCGCAAATTAGTGACGCCTCCAGCCACGTCGATCACAAATGCTCCGTAGACCTGATAGGCGCGAAAGACTTTTTGCCCGAGAGGTGACAAGCCTCGCGGCATCGCCACGCTGGACGGAATGGCCAGGCGTTCGCCTTCCTGAACCAACCCATCCGGATTCACGCCGTCGCCATTGATCGCCTCGCCGACGCGGCCCGGTTTCGCGTAGGCCATATCGACCGCGATCTGCAACGCGTGTGAGATGTCGCCGCGGTCGGTTTCCGCCTGGACCAGCAAGCCGGCGAGCTGGCTCGATCCCGCCGCCACGATGCCGGCGCCGAGAAAGGGCGATCTGCGCCCCCAGCCGTCTCCGGTGACGAGGTTCGTCGCGGCATAGGACCGCGCCGTCGCCGCCTCGGGGCTCAGCCGCTTGAATTGCCAGAAGTTGTGAACGGTATCGCCGTCGATCACCAGCAATTCCCCGTCGGTCCCCGGAGCGCCATCCGCATCCGCGGGAATGCGGATCTTGAGGGTGCCTGCGGGAAGTCCCCAGCTTGCCGGGTGTTCGACGGAAACGACGGGGTCCGAAGCCGAACTCACATGAATGGCAGGAGAATAGCTGCTCCAGGCGACGCCGAACCGGGCGCCCATTGGCCAATCGATCTCTTCGAAAGTGGCGTTCGAGGCGAGGGGCGTGTTCCAGGACGAGCTGGCTACGAAGGGCCGCTCGCCGAGAGTGAACGAACCGTTTGGTCTTTCGTTGACAGCATTCCGCGCGTCATTTGCCAAAGCGGATGAGCAGCACCCTGTGGCCGCGGCGATCGCGAGCGGGCAGGCGAGCAAGGCCAGAACCGGAACGGGCAGAGCCCAAAGGCTTTGCAGTGTGCGATGCGATCTCATCCGACCGACTGCCTCGAGAGGAAAGTGCCAAACCCGGCCGCAGGCCGCCTTTATCGCTCCGTCCGGACCCAATCGATCTGGCGGTTGACGAAGAAGCGGATGAACGACGGGATCTTGAGCAGGCAATACGCCGACCCCGCCGCCAGCTCGCGCCAGGAAATGATCTCCTGGGCGAAGCGCCACCATGCGACGCCGATAGCTCCGGTGAAGCAGGCCAGCACGGTGAAGGAAACGACCAGCGGGCTCGCGGCACCCGTCATGACGAACCATGAGAGGCTCAGGCCCGACATCAGCACGATCGACATCGCCAGCAGTGTTAGCGGTGGAATGCAGAGGTCGAGCGTGAATGCGAAGAGGTGCAGGCTGCGCTTCGAGAGCGCGCGCCTGATCAGCGGAAGGAAGAACTCTCCGATGATCGCAAGATGTCCGTGCTCCCATCGCGTGCGTTGCTGGCGCTTGCCTGTTTCGCCCTGGGGAAGCTGGCTGACGATCTGCGCGTCGGGGCAGAAGAACGGCGCCTTTCCAGCGATTGCGAGCTCGGCGCCGAATTTCTGATCTTCCGCCAGATGGCCGGTCGCAAGATCGAGCTGGCTGGCGAGGGAGAAGGGCAGGGCCATCCCGGAGCCCATCAACTGGCACGGCCATCCCAGATGCGCCGAGCCCAGCGGTCGCACGAAGGTCTTGATCGTCCAGGCCAGCTGCGAGACCTTGTCCGCCGGGCTCGGCGATGGAGGCGCCAGCATCGAGTATCGCGCCTGGACCGGGCGCCCGGTCGCGGCGCATTGCATTGCCAGAGTTTCGAGCGCGCCAGGCATCACTTCGCAATCGGCGTCGATGACGATGACGATCTGCGGCGGATCGGCGCCGAGCGACCGGACCCCGTGATCCAGCGCATAGCCTTTTCCGATCCGGGTCGTGTCCTGGCGGATGGTCACATCCGCTCCCGCGCCTGCCGCCACCTGCGCGGTGCCGTCGGAGCAATTATCGGCCACCACCAGCAGGCGCCCGACCGGGGGCAATTGAGCCATTATCGAAGCAATCGAGTGTGCGACGATCGCTTCTTCGTTATGGGCCGGCATGATCACCGCGAAGCGCGGACAGGGCATGGAGGCGGTCGACGTGGATCGCCTCGTCGGCAGGAGCGCCGCGCCGATCTGTATAAAGAGAAAGGCGACCGGGATCGCGGTCAGGAGACCCAGCATCACCAGTGCGAAGGTGGCTGTCCCGATCACGGCTGTCATGATGAACCCGGTCCCTGAACGCTCGTTGGCATCCGCGCCGGGCCCTCTGCGGCGAGCGCCGCCTGGAGGATCGCTTCGGCCGGCACTCTCGGCGCCAGCGCAAGGTTCTCGGGCGCTCTTGTCGAATCGGTCTGTTCGCGGCGCTCGGTGCTGCCGAGCGACCTGGCGAGCACGTCGAGTATCTGTTCGGAGGCGTGGCCGTCGCCGAACGGGTTTTTGGCTTGCGCCATGGCGCGATACGCTTCGGGGTCCGTTAGCAGGTCCTTGCAGGCCGAAACGATCGCGTCCACTTCCGTGCCGACGAGGCGCGCGGTGCCGGCTTCGACGGCTTCCGGGCGCTCGGTGGTGTCCCTGAGGACAAGAACCGGCTTCCCGAGCGCGGGCGCTTCTTCCTGAACGCCTCCGGAGTCGGAAAGGATGATGTGGGCGCTGTTCATCGCCAGCACGAACTGCTCGTAGCCGAGCGGCTCGATGAGCGACACGCGCGGATGAGAACCCAGCATCGGGCCGACCACCTGTCGGACGCGCGGACTGAGGTGCACCGGACAGACCACCCGCAGATCCGGGAAACCCTCCAGCAGGATCAGGACAGCCTCGCAGATGCGCTGCATCGGTTCGCCGTGGTTTTCCCGGCGATGCGTGGTCAGCAGAAGGGTGGGAGAGGGCGCTCGAACCTGCGCCGCGGGGCGGGCTTTCGCGAGTGTCAGAAAAAGCGCATCGATCGCCGTATTGCCGGTGACCCATATCGTCTCTGGCGGCACATTTTCCTTCAGCAGATTGTACCTGGCCGTTTCGGTCGGAGCGAAATGATAATCTGCGATGACGCTCGTCAGGCGGCGATAGACCTCCTCCGGAAAGGGGGCCCGCTTGTCGTAGGTTCGCAGCCCGGCCTCGACATGCGCGACGGGGACGTTCTCGTAGAACGCTGCGAGCGCGCCGACGAAGCTCGTCGTGGTGTCGCCTTGCACGACGACGACATCCGGCCGGACTTCCGTAATCACCCGTTGCAGGCCTTCGAGGGCTGCCATCGTCACATGCGCGAGGCCTTGATCTTTGCGCATGATGTTGAGGTCGGCGAGAATGGGCAGGTCGAAATAGGCCACGACCTGATCGAGCATCTCGCGATGCTGGCTGGTGCGCACGGCCAGAACCTCGAAGCGCTCGGGGTCGGCCTTCGCCGTCAGAATGAGGGGGGCGAGCTTGATTGCCTCGGGCCGCGTGCCCATCACGACAAGAATTCGTTTGCGGGGAGCCATCTCAGCCCTCGTTTAGGGTCGCGGGGTCATACGTCGGAAATGGGAGGCCTGGGCGATGGCGCTCCAGGAAATCAGGCCGAGGAACTGCGAGTTCGTGACCAGATAGCGCCTGAACAACCGGCGAGGTTCCTGGGCGAGGCGATAGGCCCACTCGAGCCCGACGCGCTGGACGAAGGCAGGCGCCCGTTTTCGCAGTCCCGCGATGACATCGAAGCTGCCACCGACCCCGATGACGATGCGGGCGCCGAGATTGTCCCACTGCTCCTCGATGAAATATTCCTGCCGCGGCACGCCCATTGCGATGAAGAGAAGCTCGGCTCCACTTTCCGCGACGGCTTTCGCGCGTGCCTCGGCCTGCTCGGGCCCGAAATAGCCATCGGCATAGCCGCGGACATCGAGGCCGCGATGTCGGTTCTGGAGCACGTCGACGGTCGCGCGCACCGTGCTGCTCTCGGCGCCGAGAAAATAGACGCCGATGCGCTCCTTCACTGCGCGCGCGCATAGCTGATCGATCAGATCGATCCCGGTGACGCGCTCAGGCAAGGGCTGTTGCCAAAGATGCGATGCCCAGACGAGCGGCTGTCCATCGGCGACCGTCCAGCGCGATGAATCGACGAAGCGCTGCAGCCGTGCGTTGGATCGCATCATCATCAGGATCGCGACGTTCACCGTGGACAGGACGCCGCGCTCTCCTGCGTGGATGGCTCGAATGAGTTCTTCCACGGTCTGCTTTGCCGAGAGCTTGTCGAAGCGACCGTTGAGAATCTGGGTCTGACTGGGCCGTATTGCTTCAGATGCGGGAAGCTGAACTGTGTCTGACGGCATGGAAAATCCCTCAGGCAAAAGTCCTCAAGCGAAAGCAATGGCTGAATCACCAGCCGTCGCGGCGGGAGGCCGTCGCGCGTTGCGTTGCACGCCGTCTGAAGAGCTAACGGTCGAAGCCGATGGTTTGTTCGCGGTGAGGGACTTGCCGCTTTTGGGGATGATCTGGTCCATCGCCAAGAAAGCGAAATAATGACGTTGCGTCACTCAGCGAAACGCGACGACCAAAAAGCGCAACCCGTTGCGTTTTTGGTCGTCGATTACGCTCACGATCTCGTGCGAAAACCAAACTTCACCGAACGTAAAGAACCCGCGCCTCTCGCCCGCATTGAGCTTCTGCGGGCGTCGAGAGTCTTTGGAAAACAGCGGGAGCGTTTGGCGAGCCAATGTCAACAAATGTTGTTTCTCCCGGAACCCAGCATCATTCCGCAACTGCGCTCAGTCACAGGACGCAGGTGTTTTGGACCG
Source organism: Allobosea sp. 05T438 (assembly GCF_056396025.1). Lineage (NCBI taxonomy): Bacteria > Pseudomonadati > Pseudomonadota > Alphaproteobacteria > Hyphomicrobiales > Alloboseaceae > Allobosea > Allobosea sp. 05T438. Next base: position 40,572 of record NZ_JBFTKQ010000012.1, on the reverse strand, counting down.
TGGTGGTGGCCTGCCTCGAGATGGTCGTGGTCGTCGCCTGCGCATACGGCGCATTTGTCGCCTATTCGGCGGCCGTTTACGGCGTGATCTTCTTCCGGGCCGAATATGCCCTGGCTTCCGTCGCGGCGGGAGCGCTGTACGTCGCCCTGTGCATTGCCGACAACCAGTACGATCTGCTTGGCCCGGAATGGAACGAGCACAGCCGTTCGCGGGGCGGCGCCGCTATCGGCCTTTCATTCGTCATTCTGCTGACGATCGGCTACGTGACCGACAATCTCGACGATTATTCTCGCGGCACGTTCCTCGCGCAGCTGGTGGCCGCGCTGCTGGGCCAGATCGCCATCAGAGCGGTTCTCTGGCAAGTCATCGATCATGTGCGCCGGCGCGGGCAATGGCGTCGGGAAAGCATGGTCGTATTGATCATGCCCGGCGCACAGGCCGTGGGAGATATTCGCGCGCGGCTGGCGGCACGGCACGAGCATATCCTGCGGTGGTACGACTTTCCCTCTGCGTCCGGGCAGGCCGGTGGGAATGCTTCCTTGGAGGAGCAGCTCTCAGAGATTCGGCGTGAATGCCGGGCGTTGCCTATCGACGCGGTGCTCATTCTGTTCGGCTCGGACAATATGGAGGTTGTCGCCGGTACGGTTGGGGCGCTGTCGGAGCTTCCTGTCCGCATCCAGCTTTTGCCGGTGGAACTGGCCGAGCTCATGCGCCGCAGCCGCATCGGACATTATGGCCAACAGCGGGTGCTCGAATTGTTCTGCGGGCCGTGCTCGTTGCGGGACCGGCTGCTGAAGCGCACTTTCGATATCGTCGTCGCCGCGTCGGCGCTGACGCTTCTGTGGCCGTTGTTCGTTGTCATCGCCACCTTGATCAAGCTCGACTCGCGGGGCCCGGTGCTTTTTCGGCAGACCCGTCTTGGTTTCAACAATGAGCCAATTCTGGTTTTGAAGTTCCGCAGCATGACGACTTTGGACGACGCGACCAACGAGTTTCGTCAGGCCGTCCGGAACGACCCGCGCGTGACCCGCATCGGACGGGTGCTGCGGCGGACCAACATCGACGAGCTACCCCAGCTGTTGAACGTCCTCAGGGGTGAGATGTCCATCGTCGGGCCGCGGCCGCATGCCGTCGCGCATAATCACATGTTTGCGGACCAGATCCGCAGGATGTTCCGCCGGCATAACGTCAAGCCGGGCATCACCGGCTGGGCCCAGGTCAATGGCCTTCGGGGCGAAACCGATACGTTCGAGAAGATGCAGAAGCGGATCGAACACGATCTCTACTACGTCGATAACTGGTCATTCTTCTTTGATCTGAAGATCATGGTCCTGACCGTCATATCGAAGCGCGCGTACACCAACGCCTATTGAGCGACAAGGGAAGCGTCGATGCGGATCTGTTACTTCGTGTCCGAATATCCCGCGGTCTCGCACACTTTCATTCGGCGGGAGATCGTCGAGCTCGAGCGGAACGGGATTTCGGTTCTCCGTGTTTCGCTTCGGAATAATGGCCGCAAGCTGGTCGATCCGGACGATGTCCGCGAGAGGGAGCGCACGCGCTATATCTTCGACGGCAACCTTGCCAAGTTTGCTGCGGCCTTTGCCGACGCCTTGGTGCAAAGGCCAAAAGCTCTGGCGAAAACCACCTGGGCTGCATTGAAAATGATGCGGCGCTCAAGTCGCCCGGCGCCGCTCCACCTGGCCTATCTTGCCGAAGCGCTGGTCCTTGCGCGGTGGGTGATGCAGGAGAACATCCAGCACGTCCATGCGCATTTTGGAACGAATGGCGCGGAAGTCGCCATGCTCTGCCATATTCTGACCGGTGTGCCGTACAGTTTCACCGTGCATGGTCCGGACGAGTTCGACAGGCCCGAGTATCTGGGCTTGCCCGCCAAGGTGAAGCATGCCGCGTTCGTCTGTGTCGTGAGTTCGTTTACTGGAAGCCAGCTCTGCCGCTGGATCCCTCCGGAGGAGTGGGCGAAGATCAAGCTGGTGCGCTGCGGACTGGACTCCGATTTCCTGAGCACGCAGCCGCTCAAGATCGTTCCCAAATCTCAGCTCGTGACCGTTGGCCGCCTGAGCGAACAGAAGGGGCAACTGGTTTTGCTCCATGCCCTTGCCGTTCTCGCGCGTGAGGGCGCGCCGTTCAGGCTGACCATGGTCGGAGACGGTCCGCTGCGGCCGCAACTGGAGCGAAGCATCCGGGAGCTCGGGCTGGAACAGCAGGTCGTGCTGGCGGGCTGGATGAGCAACGCCCAGGTGCGCGCCGCCATACGGGAGGCAAGGGCGCTGGTCCTGCCGAGTTTCGCCGAGGGGTTGCCGGTCGTCCTGATGGAAGCGCTGGCGCTCGGCCGCCCGGTCATCACGACCTATGTCGCAGGCATTCCGGAGTTGGTTACGGACCAGGCCTGCGGCTGGCTCGTTCCGGCCGGAAACATCGATCAGCTCGCAGGCGCCATCAGACAATGCCTGGATACGCCCGACACTGTCGTGAAGGCCATGGGCGCCACAGGGCGAAAGCGTGTGCTGGAGCAGCACGACATCGTCCAGGAATGCCGGAGGTTGGCCGCTCTCTTCAGGGCGGAGGGCCTGGAGATGCCGACTCCTATCGACGGGGCCGAGCAGGTCGAAGAGCCCGCGACCGCTTATGAGACAGCGGTCGCCGATGGCCAGGGAGCGAGAGCGGACAACGTGGTCACGCTTAGGCCCGGCCACTCCGCCTGGGCGAATGGGTGATCAAGCGGTGCTGTGCCATGAAACGGACGAGGAGCGCCTGAGTGGTTGATGTCACCGTCATCGTTCCGACGCATAATCGCCGGCACATGCTGCCTCAGGCAGTCCATTCCATCCTGCGCCAGCACAGCGTCTCGATTGAACTCGTCGTGGTCAACGACGGCTCGACCGACGAAACACGGCCCTGGCTCGATCGCCTCGCTGCAGCGGATCCGCGGGTCACGGTCGTGCACCACGCGCAGCCGCGCTTCATATCGGGCGCTCGGAACGCCGGCCTTGCTCGCGCCACCGGGCGATGGGTGGCCTTCTGCGACGATGACGATCTGTGGGCTCCGGACAAGCTGGCGACGCAGCTTGCCGCATTGCGCGCCGGTTCGGCGCGGTGGGGGTGCACGGGTGTCGCGGTCGTCGACGAGAACCTGCAAATCATCGGTCATCACCACGTCAAGGGTGGAGACGTGCTGCCGGGCCTGCTTGAAAGCAACCGGATCCCGACGGGATCGACGGTGATCGCCGAACGCGATCTTGTCCGGGAGGTCGGAGGCTTCGACACCGCGCTGCGCGGCTCCGAGGATTGGGATCTCTGGATCAGGCTGGCCCAGCATTCGCAGCTGGCGGCCGTCGACCGGCCCTTGATCGCTTATCGCCTGGGCCGGCAATCGCTGTCGATGAACATCAATCCCATGCGGACGGGGCGTCTGGTCATCGCCGAGCGATACGCGGTACTGGCGGCGGCCTATGGCGTCAGCTCGGATGAGGCGGGGCACGAGCGCTATCTCGCCAGGCAGCTTCTGCGAGGGGGGGCGCGGTGGCGGGCCGCATCCATTTTCACGGCGCTTGCGTTCAGGCACGGCAAATGGCGGGAGCTGCCGCGCGTGGCCGCCGCGCTGATCGCGCCGCAGACGACGGATCGGGTCGGACAGGCTCGGGCCGCCGCCGCCGTTCCGGTCTCCTGGCGTCAGGAGGTCGAGCTCTGGCTGCAACCGATCCGTGATGCCAGCCAGGTGAGCGCGGAGCGTCCTCGAGCATGGATCGGCGCCAGGGAGCGGGAAGCATGAAACCGACATCCGGCTCGGTCGGCGCTGTCCATGGCGGCACGCTTCAGGGCGACGGGGATCGCGTCTGGCAGACGGCCTCTGTGCGAGCAGCCAACAATGAAGCGATCTGGAGATTCCTGCGTGCTGCGGTGTTCGGCGTTCTGCTGATCCGGGCCTCTTCCGACCCGATCTTCAATCTGCTGGCAGGAGACGCCGGCGCCTCGTCTATGGGCGTGGGCGCCCTCTTCAACGTACTCGTGATCGCGCTTGCAATCGTCTTTCTCGCGCGGGAGCCGTTGAGGGCGCCATTTCCTGTCTTGGCGCTATGGGGGCCGTTCCTTCTGATCGCCTTTGGCTCGACACTTTATGCGCCGGATTTCACGGCCGCGGCGCGCCTTGCTTTCGTGCTGGTATCCTATTGGGCGTTCTTCGCGATTCCGTTCTTCATCTTGCGGTCTTCCCGCGATGTCTCCCTGTTCGTCCTCGTGGTGATCGGATCGTCCATCCCACCCACGCTTTACGCCTTCGTCGACATTGCGCGCGGGCTGTCCGATCTGACCGAATTCCGCCTGCAGAGCACGTTCTCGCATCCGAACATCTATGCCTTCTATCTCGTGCTGGTGCTGGGGCTGTCGCTTTACGTCAGAGCATCGCGGATCATTCGCGTGAGCCCGCGCATCTACATGCTGGTTACGCTCTACATCCCGCTCCTGACCGCATTTCTGATGCTCACCAAAACGCGCAGCGCCTGGGGGGTCTGCGGGCTCATGTTTCTGGTGTACGCGCTCAAGATCGACCGTCGGTTTCTCGCTGGCCTTCTGCTGGTGCCGGTGCTGTTCGTCGCATATCCGAGCCTGATGGACCGGTTGACGGATGTCACCGCAGCAACAGAGGTGGACAACTTCGCGCAGCTCAACGAAAGCAACCGGCTGAATTCCTACGTCTGGCGGCAGGCGCTGTGGGAATCCGCCATTCCCCAGGCGCTGGAACGGCCTCTCCTGGGTCATGGTCTGGAGTCGTTCAAGCCGGCGACGCCTGGCTTCTTTCCGCTGATTGGCCCCCAGGGCATCGACGGCCATAATTTCTATCTGCAGATGAGCTTCGAATTGGGGCTTCTTGGCCTTCTTGCATTCGCTTGGCTCATCGGTTGGGTGGCCTATCGCCTGGTGAGGGGGCTGCCGCGCGATCCGCCCGGACTTCTGGTCATGTTGTGTGTCCTGATGACCTATGTGCTCGAGTCCTATTCGGACAACATGCACTTCTATCTGTCATTCAATTGGTACTTCTGGTTTGTCATGGGCACGATCTATGCCTGGATCCGCCGGGAAGAAATGCTTGCGGCGCCCAGTAGAAATCGTCGGAAGGTCATATAACGGCTGGAAAGCACCCCAGCGGCCGGCAGTGATCGGACGAAAGCCGCCGGCCGATTTCGCTGCCGAACGATCTCGCTTCGGCCGCAGGCTCCGGCCCATCCGCACCTGACCGATCGGCCCGGCCTCTGCCTTTCATCTTCCCCTGTCCGTCAGGCGTTTCAATGCAGTTCTGAAGCATGCGCCGCAGGAACGGGGGCTGACCGTCCGGCGTTTGCTCTATGAATGCCACTGCAGGCGGACGGCGCCGGGTGGGGGGAAGGGCAGGCGCTAAAGTTACCGTCGCATCACGACGCGACCGCGCCGGCAGGGTGTTTCTCCTCATCTGCAAATCTGTCGAGCCGAACCGGCATCGGAACCGAGGCCCTCTTTTCGATTGAGCCCCATGCTGGACAAGAGCAGCTACCCACCGGTCACAGATAGCACGGAGAGGTCCGACTACCGGATCGATACGCGGCCGCGGCCGTCGTTCGGTCTGGGAAGTCTCCGGAGCCGCAAGCGGCTGCTGGGTATCGGTGCCTTGCTATGTCTGGCGATCGCCGGCTTTTATGTCGGATCCCGCTCGACGACATACACCGCCTCCAGTCAGGTGCTCGTCTACATCAGGCAGGTCCTGACGGGGCCCGATATGGCGGTCCTGCCAGGCCGGGCCGATCTCCCGATGGTCCAGAACCAGATGGAGCTTCTTCGGTCCGGCAACGTGCTGGTCAAGGTCATCGACGAGCTGCAACTGACCAAGGACCCTGAATTTGCGGCCGACGGCCGGGCGCCGTCCGAGCCGCAAAAGGCCGATACCGCGCAGTCTTCGGCGGCCGCTGGCCAGAACGGCTCGGCCTATGGCGCAGCGCTGAAAGCGATGAACAGCAAACTCGGTGTTCGCCAGGTCGGAACGAGCCATATGATCACGGTGAGTTTCAAAGCCTCGGACCCCGAGAAGGCCGCTCGCATCGTCAACAGCGTGATCCGTATTTATTTGCAGGAGCGCGGGCGGGCGTCGGATGCGGCTTCGTCGAAGGCGCCAACGCTACGCGAGCTCTATCAGAGCCTTGGCCCGAGCGCTCAGGTGGTTTCGGAAGCGGAGCCGCCGGTCAAGGCAGACGGACCGCCGGCGATATTGATCCTTGCTGCCGCGGCGTTGTTCGGCCTGGGCGCGGCCGCCGCCGCCGCCATCCTGCTCGACGTGATCAACGATACGATCCGCAGCGCACAACAGATGGAATACGTCCTCGATCTGGAGTGCCTGGGGGTCGTGCCCCGTTTCCAGAGCCTTGGTTCATCGGGCGAGGACACCGCCGCGCGGCATCTGCTCGCATCCGAAGCCCAGGTGTTGCGACGCGTGGCTGCCACGTTGCAGGATACCTCCCTGCGGGGACCGCGGACGATCGGTGTGACGTCGACCTTGCCGGGTGAGGGGGCCACGACGCTTGCCATCGGTCTGGCGAAGATGGCGGCAGCCTCGGGAAAGCGTGTCCTGCTGATCGACGCCGTACCGGAAAACCCCTCTGTCTCGCGCTGGGTTGCGAGCCTCTCGCGCTCTCCGCTCGGTTCTGGAGCAGATCAGGAGACCGAAGTGCTCGGCTGCATCGTCAAGGCGCAGGCCGGGCTGCATGTCCTCCCGCTGGCCGAACGGCCCGAGGGACGGCTCCGTCCAATGCGGCGCGACTTGCTGGACGACATCCTGAGAGCCGCGGAAGGCTCCTATGACCTGGTGATCGTCGACATGCCGTCGCTCGTCGCTGGGCCCGAGGTGCGAGCCGCCGCCCAGTCGCTGGATGGCTTCCTGCTCGTCGTGAAATGGGGAGCGACGGAATCCGAGCTTGTCCGGCAGGCTTTTCAATCCACCGGTCAGGCCCGGCCTAAATTTATCGGCACGGTCCTCAACATGGCCGATGAAGCGACGATGAAACGTTATGGATACAGGCGACCTGAAGAAATGAAGGTCGTTACCGCTTCCTGAGATAAGAAAAACCGGGCCACGGTCCGCGGGCATATACGGAAGGAGAGTATCATGAAGGTCGTACTCTTTTGCGGTGGTGCCGGCATGCGGCTCCGGGGCTATGTGGATGATGTGCCGAAGCCGATGGTGCAAATCGGCTCGCGCCCCATCCTCTGGCATCTGATGAAGTACTATGCCCATTTTGGTCACAAGGACTTCATTCTCTGCCTGGGCCACAAGGGCTATGCCATCAAGGACTATTTCCTGAAGTATGACGAGTCGATCTCGAACGACTTCGTCTGGTCCCGCGGCGGCCAGAAGATCGACTTCATCAATCGCGATAGCGACGACTGGACGATCACCTTCGTGGAGACCGGCCTGCACGCGACGATCGGTGAACGCCTGAAGGCCGTGCAGCCCTATCTGCGCGGCGAGGAGTATTTTCTCGCGAACTACGGCGACGGTCTCAGCGATCTGCACCTGCCGACGATGATCGAGGAGATGCAGCAGAGCAGCGCAGTTGGCTCCCTGCTTCTCGTGCAGCCGACGGCGAGCTTCGACATCGTCAGGACCGCGCCGGACGGCAAGATCGCCGAGGTGTCGGCGCTGAGCCATTCGGACATCTGGATCAACGGCGGCTTCTTCGTCTTCCGGAACGAAATCTTCGACTACATCAATCCCGGCGACGAGCTGGTGCGGGAGCCGTTCGCGCGGCTCATCCAGCAACAAGCCTTGTTGGCGCATAAGTGCACCGGCTTCTGGCAGTGCATGGACACCTTCAAGGACAAGCAGCGCCTTGAGGAACTCAATGACACCAATCCACCGTGGAAGGTGTGGAAGGACTGCGCCGCCGTCTCATACCCCGCGATGACGCAGGTCGCTCCCGCGATACCGCAAGCGGCTCCCGTGATTCCGCAAATGGCTCCCGTGATAACGCAAGCGGCTCCCGTGATGCCGCAAGGGGCTCCCGCCATGCCGCAAGCGGCTCCCACGATGACGCAGGTGGCGTGACCATGCTTCGCCTGAAGCCGGATGGCGGCGGTGCTGCCCCTTTGCAGGTCCTGTGCCTGGGCTGCCACTCCGACGACATTGAGATCGGTTGCGGCGGAACAGTGCTGCAGCTCGCAGCGGAGCGCCCGGACGCGGTGTTCCATTGGGTTGTCTTCAGCGCGAACGGGGTTCGCGCAGCGGAAGCGGAAAACGGGGCGCGACAATTCGTCGACCCCGCCCGCATGAAACGGGTCGTCCTGAAGGACTTTCAGGATGGCTACATGCCTTTCGCTGGAGCCGACATCAAGAATGTCTTCGAAGAGCTCAAGCGAGAGGTGTCGCCGGACATCATCTTCACGCACAACCGTCACGATTCGCATCAGGACCACCGGCTGATCGCCGAGCTGACTTGGAACACGTTTCGCAGTCACCTGATCCTGGAATACGAGATTCCGAAGTATGACGGGGATCTCGGGCAGCCGATCGTCTTCAATGCTCTTTCAGACGACGTCTGCGAAAAGAAAGTCGATCTGATCCTCAATACCTTCAAGTCCCAAAGCAACAAGCATTGGTTTGACCGCTCGACCTTCATGGCACTGATGCGGCTGCGCGGAATGGAATGCAACGCGCCCAGCGGATATGCCGAGGCATTCTATGCCCGGAAGCTGATGCTCTGAACCGGCAATCGAGAACGTCATGCATGATTTGAAGAACAAGACCGTTCGCGCCGGACTTATCAATGTCGGCTCGCGCGGACTCGGCTTCACGGTTCGTATCGGTGCGCTCATGGTTCTCGGGCGATTGCTGACGCCGGACGATTACGGGCTCGTCACCATGGTGACAGCCTTCACGGGCGTGCTGAACATGTTCGGCTGCTTCGGCCTGTTTCAGGCCGCCATCCAGCGCGACACGCTGAGCGAAGACGAGTCGTCGTCGCTGTTTTGGCTGAATCTGACATTTGGCGCGGCGCTCACGCTGACGGCTATCGTCGCTGCGCCCCTTGTCAGCGCGTTTTATCGCGAGCCGCGTTTGCTGGCGATCATGGACGTGATCGCCTTCACCTTCGTCATCACGGCGGCGGGCGTTCAACACGGCGTGCTGCTTCAGCGGCGCATGGCGTTCGGGACGTCGGCGAAGATCGAGATCAGCTCGCTCCTGATCGCGACAGCTGTGTCGATCGGGATGGCGGTGAGCGGCTATGGCTATTGGGCGATTGTCTCGATGACCATCACCCTGCCGCTGGCAACGACCATCGGGCTGTGGTTGTCGAGCGGCTGGATCCCCGGCCGGCCGCGGATCGTCGCCGGGCTCCGATCCATGTTGCGGTTCGGTGTCGGCACAACGTTGATCGGATTTTTGTCCTATATCACCAACAACATCGACAAGCTTCTGCTCGGCCGCGTATGGGGCACGGAGGCGACCGGCCTCTACAGCCGGAGCTTCTACCTGATCAATTTCCCGACCGAGAATCTGAACTCCACCATCGGAGAGGTCGCGTTTGCCGCGCTGTCGCGGACCAAGGGCGATCCCGATCGTTTCCGGCGCTACTTCCTGAAGGGCTATTCGCTGGTGGTGACGCTGACGTTGCCTCTGACGATCGTCTGTACGCTCTTCGCCGATGATCTGATCATCGTCATCCTCGGACCGAAATGGACGAGTGCCGTTGAGATATTCAGGATTCTCGCGCCGACAATCATGGTGTTCGCGATTTCCAGTCCGCTCGGCTGGCTGCTCAATGCGCTCGGCATGGTCAAGCGCGGCGTGCATATCGGGTTGTTCTCTGCCCCGCTCATGATCACGGGCGTGCTGATCGGGCTTCCCTACGGTCCACGCGGTGTCGCAATGGCATATTCCACGGTCATGGTGCTCAAGGTGATCCCGATCACCATCTGGGCGCTGTACGGCACCGGGGTTCGATACCGCGAGTTCGTCGGGGCACTGGCGAGCCCGCTGGCCGCAAGCCTGGTCGCGGGAGCGATCGCCTATGTGGTGCATGGACTCGCCGCGCCGGCGCTGTCGCCGGTGTTGCGTCTCATGCTGGATGTCGGCTCGTTCGGCGCAGCCTATGTCGCAGCCCTGCTTCTCATCGCAGGTGAGAAGGCGCTGTATCTCGACCTCTTTCGCGATGCGAGAGCCACGCCCTCCGTCTGATGCAGCTGCGAAATCCGCCTGATTGACCGCCCGTCAAGACGGACTCCGGCATGCCGGGCGGGCGCGGTCGCGAAACTCTCTGATCCATAAAGCAAATCTCCGGCCCGACGTAGTTCTGCGCCGGAACTCCGGCAATATGACCGGCATTATTCTTGTATAGGAGCCTGAATTCCAGAGGTGGCGGATGCACTTCGCGAAGACAAGTGTCGATGGGGCGATGGTAATCGACCCCGCTCCGTACGCCGATAGCCGCGGGCGTTTCATGCGCGCCTGGTGCCTCAAGGAATTCGCCGATCAGGGCATGGCGTTCGAGCCTGTCCAGGCGAATATGGGGCTCAGCACGAAGCGCGGGACGGTCCGGGGCATGCACTTCCAGGAAGCGCCTGCCCGAGAGGCCAAGTTGGTGCGCTGCACGCGGGGGGCGATATTCGACGTCGTCCTGGATCTGCGGCCGGAATCGTCGAGCTACGGCGCCTGGTACGGCGTGGTGCTGAGCGGCGACAACGGACGCATGCTGTACCTGCCCGAGGGCTGCGCGCATGGATACCAGACGCTCGAGGCGGATACCGAGATGCACTACATGACCTCGGCCTTCTATGCGCCGGCCGCCGTCAGGGGCGTGCGCTTCGACGATCCGGCCTTCGGCATCGTGTGGCCCTTGGAAGTGACCGAAATTTCAGAGCAGGACCGCAACTGGCCGCCGGCAATACCTGTGCCCAGCCATGTCGCATCTGCTCCGTACGTGACCGTGTGATTGCTTTTGCTGGCGTGATCGGATGGGGGGACCAGGCTATGGCTGTCGATACCGTTTTGCGGGAGCGCGAGGCTGCGGGGCACCCGATCCGCGTGGGAATGGTCGGAGCGGGCGCTACCGGCCGCGCGATCGCTCTCCAGCTTGGCACTCCGGTGCCGGGAATGCGCCTCGTCGCAATCGCTAACCGGACCGTCGCGAATGCTGAGCGGGCCTTCCGCGAAGCGAACATCCACGGCTGGAGCCGTGTCTCGTCGGCGCTGGAGGCTGAGCGGTCCATTGCTGGCGGGACGCCGGTTCTGACGGACGATCCGAGCGTGCTGACCGCGTGCAAGGCCATCGACATCATCCTCGAGGTCACCGGGACGATCGAGGCCGGTGCGTCGGTGGTTCTCGACGCGATCGCGCATCGCAAGCATGTGGTGATGGTCAATGCCGAGCTCGACTCGTTGATTGGCCCCATTCTGAACGAGCGCGCCCGCGAAGCCGGCGTGGTGCTCACCAACACGGATGGCGATGAACCAGGCGTTGCCATGACGCTGCTGCGCTATCTGCGGACGCTCGGGCTGCGGCCGGTTGCCGCCGGCAACATCAAGGGAATGGTCGACTACTATCGGAACCCCGACACGCAGCGGGCCTTCGCCGAAAAGAACGATCAGGATGCCCGCAAGGTCACCTCGTTCGCCGATGCCACGAAGCTGTCGATGGAAACGACGGTGCTGGCCAATGCGACCGGTTTCCGCGTCGGTCGCCGGGGGATGTTCGGACCGGCCTGCAAGGACGTTCGGGAGATCGGAGAACGCCTGCCCGCGGACGCGATGCTTGAGACGGGGCTGGTGGACTATGCTCTGKGCGCGGCTCCCCACACCGGCGCCTTTGTCGTCGTGCACGAAGAGTCGCCGCTGAAGAAGGCTCAGCTCGCCTACTACAAGCTGGGCGAGGGGCCGTTCTACGTCTTCTACACACCGTTCCATCTGCCGCATCTTCAGATCGCCTCGACCATCGGGCGCGCGGTCATCCAGCACGATCCGACCGTGGCGCCGCTGGCGGGACCGGTCTGCGAGGTCGTCACGGTCGCAAAGCGCGATCTGAAGGCCGGCGAACGCCTCGACGGCATCGGCGGGTTCTGCGCATACGGCCTGATCGAGAACGCCGTCGATGCGCGCGCGGCAGACGCGCTGCCGATCGGTCTGTCCGAAAACTGCATTTTGCGGCGCGACCGGAAGAAGGACGACGTCGTCTCGTTCGACGATGTCATCCTGCCGGCAGGGCGCCGGGCCGATGTGCTCTGGCGCGAACAGCAGCTGCGGTGGCCGATGCGCGAAGTGGAGGCTTCGCCGCATCGTGTCCTCGTCGCGGCGGCCTCGTGACCGGGCAAGTCGCTGCGCGAACAGTCTCACCGGCGCGGAGTTCGGAAGCGCTCAGGAATAACCGGATAACCTTTTTACCGCGGGGCTAGGTCAGTCATGCTGAACCGTTCTTTCTGGCAGAACCGCAAAGTGTTCGTCACCGGACATACGGGCTTCAAGGGCAGCTGGCTGTCGTTGTGGCTGGATGCGCTGGGGGCGGACGTCACGGGCTACGCGCTCGAGCCGCCGTCCGAGCCGAGCCTCTTCGAGCAGGCGAGGGTCGGCGAATGCGTGCGCTCGATCCGTGGCGACGTTCGGGACTACGCCCATCTCAAATCCGCGCTCGCCGAATGCAAGCCCGATGTCGTCATCCACATGGCGGCCCAGTCCGTGGTTCGCTACGGCTACGAAGAACCGGTCGAGACCTATGCGACGAACGTCATGGGTACGGTCCATTTGCTGGAGGCGGTGCGCCAGCTCAAGCGTCCCTGCGTCGTCGTCAATGTCACCAGCGACAAATGCTATGAGAACCAGGAATGGGTCTGGGGCTATCGCGAGAGCGACCCGATGGGTGGTCACGACCCGTATTCCAATTCCAAGGGCTGCGCGGAGCTGGTGAACAGCGCCTATCGCGACTCGTATTTCTCGCCGGATACCCTGTCCAAACACGGCGTCGCGCTGGCGAGCGTCCGCGCCGGAAACGCCATCGGAGGCGGCGACTGGACAGCCAACCAGCTCATCCCGGATCTTGTCCGAGCCTTTCTGGGTCGCCGGCCCTGCCGCATCCGCAGCCCCTCGGCAATCAGGCCGTGGCAGTTCGTCATGATGCCGCTCCACGGCTACCTGCTGCTGTGCGAGAGGCTTGCCGAGGACGGAGCCCGCTACGCGTCGGGCTGGAATTTCGGGCCGTTGGAGACGGATGCCAAGCCGGTGTCCTGGATCGTCGACAAGCTCGTGACGCTATGGGGCGAGGGGGCTTCCTGGACGCTCGACGCAGCGGCACATCCCGCCGAAGCGCAGCTGCTGCGCCTTGATACCGCCAAGGCGAGGGCAGCTCTCGACTGGCACCCGGTTCTCCAGCTCGACCAGAGCCTGGCCTGGATCGTCGAATGGTATCACGCGTTTCAGGCGGGGCAGGATCTCCAATCCCTCACGCGCCGGCAGATCGAGCGCTACGAATATCTGCTGCAGGACTATGCCGCCCAGAACGCTCACGCTGCGCGACCGAAAGCAGCCGCTCCGATGCCTATGCTCCCGATGGCCGAAGGTTGACACCGCAACAGCGCGGCAACCCAAAGGACGTGCATCAATGCCAAACGTCGTCGTGCTTGGAACTGGAATGGCCGGCTTCGGTGCAGCACACCGACTCCGGGAAGAAGGCATCACGCCGATCATGTACGACAAGAATTCGTACTATGGCGGCCATACGATGTCGTTTCGTCACGAGCCCGGTTTCGTCTTCGATATCGGACCGCATATTTCATTCACGAAGGACGAACGCATTCAGGAGCTGTTCGCCGACAGTGTCGACCAGCTCTATGAAACCATCCAGATCAATCTGAACAACTATTGGCGGGGCTACTGGCCGCAACATCCTGTCCAGCTCCACCTGCATGGCCTTCCGGAAGATGTGATCGTGAAGGTGATCGCGGACTTCGTGGAGGAACGGCAAAAGTCTGACGGGGCGATCAACAACTATAACGACTGGCTGGTGGCCAGCTTCGGATCGACTTTCGCCGAGCTCTTCCCGAAACAGTATACGCGCAAGTATCATCTCACCACGGCCGAGAACATGAGCACCGACTGGCTGGGACCGCGTATCTACCGGCCGACGCTGGAAGAAGTGCTGCGCGGCGCGATTTCGGCGTCGTCGCCGAATATTCATTACATCACGCATTTCCGCTATCCGAAGCAGGGCGGATTCGTATCCTATCTGCAGAAGTTCGTGCCGTTCGGAAGTATCCAGCTGAATCACGAGCTGGTGTCCGTCAATCCGCAGGCGCGCGTGCTCGAATTCTCGAACGGCGTGCGGACGGAATACGACGCCCTGATTTCGTCCGTACCGCTTCCCGACCTCATTCGCATGATCCAGGGGGCGCCGAGCGACGTCCTGGAAGCATCGCGCAAGCTTGCCTGCTCGTCATGCGTTCTGGTCAATATCGGCGTGGATCGTGAGGACATCTCCAGCGCGCATATGTCGTATTTCTACGACGAAGACATTTGCTTCACGCGGCTCGGCTTCCCTCACATGCTTTCCGAGAACAATGCCCCGAAGGGTATGGGGAGCATTCAGGCGGAGATCTATTTCTCTGACAAATACAAGCCATTCACTGGGAAGCCTGACGACTGGGTGCAGCCGGTCATCGACGATCTCCGCCGATGCGGTCTGCTGCGCGACAGCGACCAGGTCGTGTTCAGCACGGCGATGTATCTGCCTTATGCCAACATAATATTCGACCTCGATCGCGCCGCAGCCCTCAAGACGGTCCACGGTTATCTCGATGATATCGGGATCTCATACTGCGGTCGCTATGGCGACTGGGGCTACATGTGGACCGACGAAAGCTTCAAAAGCGGGGAGGCCGCGGCAGCGGCGGCGCTATCGAGATTTGCGGCGTTTCGTGTTCAGCAGCGAGTGCGTTCTGCATGAGCGACAAGATCGACATCTATGTTCGCGCCGCCGAGGCCGTCGATCGACCCTGGTCCGGGCAGCAGGAGAGCTGCGCCAAATCCGCGGATGCAGCGATCCAGAAGCCCAACCGGATCGGGCTTTTGGCGCATTGCGGCACGGGCAATCTGGGCGATGAGGCTTCCATAGCCGCGGTGCTCGATAACATCACGCGCAGGTCCCCCGAGGTCTCCGTCGTCGGCCTCTCGATGGATCCGGCAGACACCACGCGCCGGCACGGAATCCCCTGTGTCGCGATGCGCCAAAGCGTTTTCCCGTTCCAGCAGGAATGGTCATCGGCGTTGCCTCCTGCTGATCCCGGCAGGTTTGCGAGCAGGCTGAAGGCCGCTGCCAAGAAGGCCGGGCCCCTGTTTCTCGTGGCCAAGACATTGAAGGACGTGCTGATCACACGACCCGCTCAATTCATTCGCGAGATCCTGTTTCTAGGGCGTTCGCTTCTTTTTGTCAGCGAACTCGATATGATCATCATCTGCGGAGGAGGGCAGCTCCTCGATTGGGGCGGCCCCTGGGCGTTTCCCTATACGCTGTTCAAATGGATACTTCTCGCCAAGTGCTTGAACGTCAAATGCGTTTTCCTGAATAGCGGTGCAGGTCCGCTGGATTCCTCGCTTAGCCGTTGGTTCGTCAGGCGCACGCTCGACATGGCCGATTATGTGTCTCTGCGAGATCAGGCATCGGGCAAGCTGCTCCGCAAGATCGGCTTCCGGGGCAAGATGAAGGTTGTCGCGGACGCGGTATGGGGGCTTCGGCTGCCTGACCCGCCGGCGACGAAACCGATCGAGTTGGGAGAAGAGCGCGTGATCGGCATTGGGCCGATGGCCTACGGCGACTCGTCCCGGCATTGGGTCAACGACAATCAAGGCTATCGGCACCTGATCGATAACCTGGTCGAATTTTGCGGCCGAATGCTGGCGCGAGGCTATCGGATCAAGCTCTTCAGCAGCGACATCTGGTTCGATTCCCAGGCGATTGCAGATCTTGATGCGGCGATCCGCAAGAATTGCCCGACCTTGGCGTCGGATCGTGTTACGCGAGAACCTGTCGAAAACATCAACGACATGTTTGCGGCGCTCTCGCATGTGGATTTTTACGTGACATGCCGCTTTCACGGCGTGATATTTGCGTCGTTGTCGAACGTGCCGCCTATCGCTTTGGCGCCGCATCCCAAGGTTACCACTTTGATGGAAAGCCTGGGCTTGGCAGAGTACTGCGTCGAAATTTCCCGATCCGATGCGGAAGGGCTGATGGCTATGGCCGATCGCCTGATAGCCAATATGGACGAGGTCAAGGCTCGTATCGGCAGTCGCGCTGAGCAATTTCGATCGCAGTTAAATCTGCAGTTCGATAATTTGCTCCTGGAAATCAAAGAAAACTACGCCGAGGGAACGACTTATTCTCAAGAGGGGGCCTAATATGAACACGAAAGCTGGTCCGCTGGTTAGCGTTGTGACGCCTGTATACAATGGCGGAGAGTTTTTTCGGGAGTGTATCGAAAGCGTCTTGTCTCAGACCTACGAGAACTTCGAATACATCATTCTCAACAATGCCAGCACCGATGGGACGCTCGACATTGCTGAGGAGTATCGTCGGCGGGACAGCCGCATTCGTGTTGTCAGCAATGAAACTCTGTTGCCGATTATAGCCAACCATAACAAGGCGTTTGGCCTGATTTCCGCAGACAGCAAGTATTGCAAAGTGGTCTCGGGTGACGACTGGATCTACCCGGAGTGCCTTGAAAAGATGGTCGGTGTCGCCGAGGAGAATCCGTCGGTAGGGATCGTCGGCGCCTATCAACTGAGCGGTGCCAAAGACATCTGGTACGTTCGGAACGTTGGGTTGCCGTATTCGCAAACCGTGGTTTCGGGTCGAGATATCTGTCGCGCTCACCTGCTCGGGGCGCAGAGAGTGCTGGGAAACCCGACCTCGGTTCTGTATCGGTCAGATCTGATGCGGAATACTGACGAGTTCTTTCCAAATCCGACCCAGGAAGCGGATATCAGCGCCTGTTTGAAACATCTGCGATACGCGGATTTCGGCTTTGTGCATCAGGTTCTCGCGCACGAGCGAATTCACTACCAGAGGGCGACGACCTCCTCTCTCGAATTCAATGCCTATGTCTCGGCAGAAATCAGCGACTGCCAGGAGTATGGCGACTGGTACCTGACCAAGCGTGAGCGTGAAGAGCGCGTCGGAGAGCTGTTGGATCAGTACTATTCTTATCTTTCTGCCAGTGCATTCAAGTTCAAAGACAAGAAATTCTGGGATTATCACGCGGATCGCCTGAGAGAGCTTGGATATCAGTTCGATGGGCGCAAGCTGTCCGTGGGTATCGCCGCAAAGGCGTTCGATTTGATCCTGAATCCGAAGGAAACATTCCGGATGCTAAGTGGACGAATTCGTCTGCATTATATGCTGAGAGGTGCGCGCGCGACATCGAAAGGGGGATGACACTCAACCTTGAGGGTGGGCTCAATCTGGCCCGGAGCTCGCTCCGGCCGAGAAAGTTGAGTGTGAAGCACGCCCGGCGCTGCTTCATGGAATCTCGGGCGGGCGGTGTGTTGGGAAACCACGCTGGGCAATTTACGAGATTCTTGGTGGTCGGCATGTTCGGCCGGCGGCCATGTCGCAGATTGAAGAGCCGATCTCGATCGCGCGGAGCGGCATTTTTCTTACGCCCGGGGCCGGATGAGCTTGTAGCTGTCTATGTCGCGGCGACACTGAGCTATCGGCTCAGAGGCAGGACTCTAACGCGGGGGACGGTCTGTCATTCATATTTTAGGTTAATCCGCCGCTCTTCAGAATTTAATCGATAAAAAACAATTCGCTATTCGACATTCGATGCGGCATGACGCAAGGGCATCGTCAGTGCGAAGCCTTGGTGCGAGAGTTAATGATTTGCTAATTGGCTTGCCGGCCGTGCGAATTTTAGCTAATAATAAGTTCTGCCGATGCCGACCGTTCGACTCCACGTCGAGCTGATGACTGACTCGTTACGGGCATTTCACTGGCTGAAAGTTTCCCTAACGATCTGAGGCGATTAAAAGGCCGATCGAATATCGACCGTCGAAAGTTTGCGTCGATGAGTATTTATTCGTCGAATATTAGCAAGATGGATTTCGTTAGAATATAATCTTGCAATTTCGATATATAAAGTTTTCCGCTGACGACTAAAGCCGATGCCTGGCCTACCTAGAGGGGATATGAGTTTTCCTGATGGTTCAGGAGGGACGAATGAGGGAGAGTAAAGCGTATGGTATCGTCCTCATCGGAAAATACTCCCTGATGAAAGAGGGCATTGCCCGGGTTTTACTGGAGAAGAATTTTCGCATCCTTTCCTCGGCGTCCTATGAAGAGCAATTGGCGAGCAAGATTCGTGCCCAGAGGCTCATGTTTCTCATCGCTCACACCAGCGATGACTTCGACCTCGCGGTAGCGGAAATCGAGCTTGTAAAGGACCAGCATCCGGACGTGCCGATCGCTGTTGTCACGGATCACTACGAGCCGAACGAGCCAGCTTTGGCATTCAAGGCCGGGGCCAGCGGCTACCTCGCCAAGGTCATTTCCTGCGACTCCTTCGTCAAGTCGATTGAACTGGTGATGCTGGGTGAGACGGTGTTCCCCCCGACGTTCCCGTCATCGACGTCCTCCGTCAAAAAAAATCGCCGCCCTAAAGCCGTCCCCGTTCCCGTCGACGACGAGCCGGTTTTGCCATGCTCTCCACCGGAGAGCGCGGGCGCACCGCTGCTTTCTCCGCGGGAAATGGCGATCTTGCGTTGTCTGATCGAAGGGGACGCCAACAAGTCGATCGCGCGAAAGATCGATATCGCCGAGGCGACCGTAAAGGTCCACGTCAAAGCCATCCTGCGCAAGATCCGGGTTCAGAACCGAACGCAGGCTGCGATCTGGGGAATGAATAACGCATTGCAGCTGCAGCCGGCGAACAACAATTCCCAGTTCTCCTCCGCAGATGCGGACAAAACGCTCTTGAAGTCCGCCGTCAGCGTCTATCAAGTCTGATGAGTTCATCAGGTCGCCGCCTCCTCCCTCAGGCGTGGTGAAGGCTTCCGTCTTCGATCGGGCCGGTCCGGCGATCATGTCCGCTTCGCGATCTCGATGCTGAGACGGCTCGGTTCTTCCGCCCCGTTGCGGGGCTCGTCGATGCATTTCGGCTGCGCCAGCACGAGCAGCCCGGCAAAGTCGTCCCCGGGCCCCGCAAGCCCGGGCGATGCCTTCCGTTTCTCTTTTGCCGTAATCTGGCCGAAGTTCGGTCTTGAGCATCCGCGGCAGCTTTCCTAGCCTGTTCGGCAATCGGTCGCGACAAGATCGAATGGATGGGGAGGACGGCCATAGCCTTGCCCTGGCACAGGTTGAGCCCGGATGAGCTCGCGCTGCTCGAAGCGACCTTCTGGTCCGGGGGCGTTGCGCGCTATGCGTTGGCCGACACGCTGCAGTTCTCGCGCAGCAAGACCAATGCGCTCGCAGCTGGACTCCTTGATCAGGGCCTGCTCGACGAGGCCGGGGTCCAGCATTCGACCGGCGGGCGCCGCCCCGAGACACTGCGGGTCAATGGCCGGATCGGCATCCTCGTCGGCGTCGACATCGGCGCGACCAGCCTCGACGTGGCTCTGCTCCAGCCGGACCTTTCGATCATCGCGCGCCATTCGCAGGAGGCCGATGTCGGAGCCGGGCCAGGCCCGATCATGGCCCGGCTGCGCAGCCTGCTGCCCGCGATGCTCGCGCAGAACGGCATCGAGCCGGACCGTGTTCTCGCCATCGGCATCGGCGTGCCCGGCCCGGTCAACTTCGCCATTGGCCAGCTCGTCAATCCGCCGCTGATGCCGGGCTGGGACAGCTACGCGATCCGCGACGATCTCGGCGAGATCACCGATGCCCCGGTCTTCGTCGATAACGACGTGAATCTGATGGCGCTCGGCGTGCTCTGGCGGCAGCGCAAGCAGATAGACAATTTCCTCGTCATCAAGGTCGGCACCGGCATCGGCTGCGGCATCGTCTGCCATGGTGAACTCTATCGCGGCTCGACCGGTTCAGCCGGCGATATCGGGCATATCTGCGCCGATCCTGAGGGGCCGTTCTGCCGCTGCGGCAATCGTGGCTGTGTCGAAGCCATGGCTGCGGCGCCCGCGATCGTGGCGATGGGCACGGAGGCTGCACGGAGCGGACGCAGCCCGGCGCTTGCCGCGAAGCTCGCCGGCAAGGGCAGGGTGGAAGCGATCGATGTCGGCGCGGCCTGCCGTGCCGGTGATGCGGAGGCCGATGCGATCGTGCGGCGCTCCGGCCGGCTGATCGGCCAGGTGCTGGCGGCGCTCGTCAATTTCTACAACCCGTCCCACATCTTCATCGGCGGCGGCGTCGCAGCGATCGGCCCGATGTTTCTTGCCGCCATCCGCCAGAGCGTGAACCAGCGTTCGCTCGCCCTCTCGACACGCCATCTCGAAATCACTGCCGCCCCGCTCGGCTCTGAGACGGGATTGATCGGAGCCGGCGTGCTCGCCATGCGCGAGGCCCTGCGCAGCGGGAGCCCGGCATGAGCGGAACGCGGCAGAAGCGGGCGGGGCTCTCGGTCGCCTTCGACGGCATCGTCAAGCGCTTTGGCCCGGTCCAGGTCCTGCACGGCGTCTCCTTCGCGCTCGAGCCCGGCCGTGTCTACGGATTGCTCGGCGAGAACGGCGCCGGCAAGTCGACGCTGATGAAGATACTCGCCGGCTATGAGCAGCCGAGCGAAGGCCGGGTGCTGGTCGACGGAGAACCCGTTTCCTTCTCCGGCTCCCGCGACGCCGAGGCGCGCGGCATCGTGCTGATCCACCAGGAATTCAACCTGGCCGAGGATCTGACGATCGCCGGCAACATCTTCCTTGGCCATGAGCGCCGCAAGGGCTGGTTTCTCGACGAGCGCATCATGCGCCGCGAAGCTGAAGCCGCGCTCGCGGAGGTCGGTCTTGCCCGCGACCCGGACGAACCGGTGCGCCGCCTGATCGTCGCCGAGAAGCAACTGGTCGAGATCGCCAAGGCGCTCTCGCGCAAGGCACGCCTCCTCATCATGGACGAGCCGACCGCGACGCTGACGCCATCGGAGGTCGCGCGCCTTTTCGGGCTGATCGAGAGGATGAAGGCGCAAGGCGTCACCATCGTCTACATCTCGCACAAGCTCGACGAGGTCGAGCGCATCACCGACGAGGTGGTGGTGATGCGTGACGGCAGGCTGGTCGGCCGCGCGCCCACCGCCTCCCTGACCCGCCACGACATGGCGACGATGATGGTGGGCCGCGCGATCTCCGATCTCTTTCCCGACAAGATCGAACCGGACGCCTCGGCCGCGCCGGCACTGCAGGTCGATGCCTTCACCGTACCCGGCTGGGCGCAGGATATTTCCTTTGCGGTACGGCCGGGCGAAATCCTCGGCTTTGCGGGGCTGGTCGGGGCTGGCCGCACCGAGCTGTTCGAGGGCATCATGGGGCTGAGGGCCGGCCGCGGCGCGATCCGGCTTGGCGGCAAGGCGATCACGCTGCGCTCGCCGCGCGACGCTGCCCGCAACGGGCTCACCTATCTGAGCGAGGATCGCAAGGGAAAGGGATTGCACGTCGCCTTTCCGCTGCGTCCGAACCTGACCCTGATGGCATTGGAGCGTTACGCCAAACCTTGGCTCGACCAGGGCGCCGAGCGCGAGGCGCTGAAGGGAGCCGTCGCCGAGTTCGGCATCCGTACCGGGTCGCTGGAGGCGCGCGCGGGCTCCCTTTCGGGCGGCAATCAGCAGAAGCTGGCGCTCGCCAAGGTGCTCCACCCGCAGCCGAAAGTGCTGGTGCTCGACGAGCCGACGCGCGGTGTCGATGTCGGCGCCAAGCGTGAAATCTACTTCCTGATCCAGAAGTTGGCGGCACAGGGGCTCGCTGTCGTCGTCATCTCCTCGGAGCTGATCGAGCTGATCGGGCTAGCCCATCGCGTCGCGATCATGCGCGAGGGACGGTTGGTGACGACCGTGACCGGCGACGAGATGACGGAAGAGACGATGATCGCCTACGCAACGGGAGCGCGCCATGTCGCAGCCTGAGACCTTGCAGGCCGGACCCGCAGCAGCGCGTCGCGAGGCGGGAACGCCGCTGGCCGAGCGCATCGCCAGCATCGGCCCTATCGTCGGCCTTATCCTGCTCTGCGGCCTGGGCGCGCTGCTCAACGGCGACTTCGCCACGCTGGACAACGGCCTCAACGTGCTGACCCGCACCGCCTTCATCGGCATCATCGCGGTGGGGATGTGCTTCGTCATCATCCTCGGCGGCATCGATCTTTCAGTCGGTTCCATGGCGGCACTGATCGCCGGCTGCGTCATCATGTTCATCAACTGGGCGGCAGGCGCACTGGGCTCGCCTCTGCTCGCGGTCTTCTGCGGCGCAGGGCTCGCCGTGCTGCTCGGCGCGGCCTTCGGCCTGATCCATGGCGTGCTGATCGCCAAGGGGCGCATCGAGCCGTTCATCGTCACGCTGGGCACGCTCGGCATCTTCCGCGCTTACCTGACCTATTTCGCCGATGGCGGCGCGCTGACGCTGGAGAACAGCCTCGCAGACATCTACGCACCGGTCTATTACGGCAGCCTCGCCGGCGTGCCCGTACCCGTCATCGTCTTCCTGCTGGTCGCCGTCATCGGCGCGCTGATCCTGAACAAGACGCCCTTTGGCCGCCACGTCCAGGCCATCGGCTCCAACGAGATGGTCGCGCGCTATGCGGCTGTCGATGTCGAGCGGGTGAAGATCCTCACCTACATGCTGCTCGGCATCTGCGTCGGCATCGCCACGCTGCTCTATGTGCCGCGTCTCGGCTCGGCATCGCCGACCACCGGCCTGCTCTGGGAGCTGGAGGCCATCGCCTCGGTCATCGTCGGCGGCGCCGCGCTCAAGGGCGGGCAGGGCAGCATCACCGGCACGGTCATCGGCGCGATCCTGCTCTCTGTGATCAGCAACATCCTCAACCTGACGAGCCTGATCAGCGTCTATCTCAATGCCGCCGTACAGGGCTTCGTCATCATCACCGTCGCGTTTTTGCAGAAAGGCCGCCGCTGAAGGCGAGCCGGATAGGGAGAGAAGCGATGTCCACGCAGACCAGACGCAGCCTCTTGCTCGCCGCCACGGCAGCGGGCCTCGCTTTCGCGGCGAGCGGTGCCGCCGCCGAGCCTGTCAATCTCGGTGTCTCGATCCCCGCCGCGACCCACAGCTTCATGGGCGGCGTCAACTACTGGGCGAACCAGGCGAAGAAGGATCTCGAGGCCAAGCACAAGGACCTCAAGATCACGATCCGCACGGCGGCCAACGCGACCGAGCAGGCGAACCAGCTTCAGGACCTGAGCACGGTCAACAAGATCAATGCGCTCGTCGTCTTCCCCTTCGAGTCGGCGGCGCTGACCCGGCCGGTCGCCAATGTGAAGGCGAAGGGCGCCTATGTGACGGTCGTCGACCGTGGCCTCACCGATACCTCCGCCCAGGACGCCTATGTCGCGGGTGACAACACCGCCTTCGGCAAGATCCCGGCCGAGTACATCGCCAAGACGCTGAACGGGAAAGGCACGGTCGTCGCGTTGCGCGGCATTCCGACCACGCTCGACACCGAGCGCATGGACGCCTTCAACGGCGTATTGAAGGGCCATCCCGACATCAAGCTGCTCGACGCCAAGTTCGCCAACTGGAACCGCGACGACGCCTACAAGGTCACGCAGGACTTCCTGACGCGCTTCAAGGACATCGACGCCTTCTGGGCCGCGGATGACGACATGGCCTTCGGCGCGATCCGCGCCATCGACCAGGCCAACCGCAAGGATATCAAGATCATCTTCGGCGGGGCCGGCGCCAAGGACATGGTCAAGGTCATCCTCGACAATAAGGACCCGCGCATCCAGGCCAATGTCAGCTATTCGCCGAAGTTCATCTACGACGCGATCAAGCTGACGGCTGAGGCGCGGCTGAAGGGCGAGAAGCTGCCGGCGACCACGATTATCCCCTCGGTGCTGATCGACAAGAGCAACGCCAAGGACTTCTACTTCCCCGACTCGCCGTTCTGAAGGCGTTTCGGATCTCTTCCCGGCCGCTCCGTTTCCGGGGCGGCCACCAGTTCACGCATGGACAGGCCGATGACCGACGCACTTCCCACCCGGCTGCGCTATGCCATGGTCGGCGGCGGTCACGGCGCCTTCATCGGCGCCGTGCACCGCCATGCCATCGCCCTCGACGGGCAGGCGGAGCTGACGGCCGGCGCGCTGTCCTCGACGCCGGAGAAGGCCTTGGCCTCCGGGCGCGCTCTCGGCCTCAGCGATATGAACAACCATGCAAACTGGCAGGCGTTGCTCGAAGCGGAACTGGAGCGCCCGCCGGAGGCCCGTGTCGATGCCGTCGTCATCGTCACGCCGACCGATAGCCATTTCCCGATCGCGCAGGCCTTCGCCGAAGCGGGCTTCAACGTCGTCTGCGACAAGCCGTTGGTCCATACGAGCGCCCAGGCCGATACGCTGGTCGAAACGGTGACGGCAGGCGGAACGGTCTTCGGCGTGACCTATAACTACACCGGCTATCCGATGATCAGGCAGGCGCGCGAGATGGTGCGCTCCGGCGCGCTCGGCGCCATCCGCAAGGTCGTGGTCGAGTATAATCAGGGCTGGCTTGCCACCGCTTTGGAGAAGACTGGCAACAAGCAGGCCGGGTGGCGCACCGATCCAGCCCGCAGCGGCATCGCCGGAGCGCTGGGCGATATCGGCTCGCATGCCGAAAACCTCGTCTCGGCCGTGACGGGGCTCGCGATCGAGGAACTCGTCGCCGATCTCGGTGCGCTCGTGCCCGGCCGGGCGCTGGATGACGACGCGAGCATCCTGCTGCGCCTTGCCGGCGGGGCGCGGGGCGTGCTCGTCGCCTCGCAGATCAATGCCGGATTGGAGAACGACCTCCGGCTGCGCATCTCGGGCGAACTCGGAACGCTGGAATGGCGGCAGGAGGAGCCGAACCGGCTCGTCCATCACCGCAATGACGGCCCGATGCAGGTCCTGACGCGCGCGTCGCCCTGGCTGTGTGCATCGGCACGCCGGGCAGGGCGGATCCCTCCCGGTCACCCGGAAGGCTTCATCGAGGCGTTCGCCAACATCTATCGCGGCGTATTCGCAGACATCCGCGCCCGTCAGGCGGGGCGCGTGGCCGATCCTCTGGATGCCGATTACCCCACCGTGGTCGACGGCGCCCGCGGCGTCCGCTTCATCGAATGCGCGGTCGCCTCTTCGGCGGAGCACCGCTGGCTGCGCTTCGACAGGCAAAAGGGCGGCTGAAACGCCGCCCCCAGCCCTTATTTCTGCTCCACGATCTCCAGCTGCGCCTGCTTGGCGTTTTCTTCCCGGCGGAACAGATTCATCACGAAGACGAAGAACGCCGGGACGAGGAAGACCGCGAGGACCGTCGCCGAGATCATCCCGCCGAGCACGCCGGTGCCGATCGCGTTCTGGCTCGCCGCGCTGGCGCCGGACGCGATTGCCAGCGGCACGACGCCGAGCGTGAAGGCGAGCGAGGTCATCAGGATCGGGCGGAAGCGCAGCCGCGCGGCCTCGGCCGTCGCCTCCAGCAGCGGCTTGCCTTCGGCATGGAGGTCCTTGGCGAACTCGATGATCAGGATCGCATTCTTGGCCGAGAGGCCGATGATCGCGATCAGGCCGACCATGAAGTAGACGTCGTTGGGCATCGCCCTGAGCGTCACCGCCGCGACCGAGCCGATGACGCCGAGCGGCACCACCATCATCACCGCAATGGGGATCGACCAGCTCTCATAGAGCGCCGCGAGCAGCAGGAAGACGAACAGGATGCTGAGCCCGATCAGGAAGGGCGCCTGCGATCCCGACTGG
Source organism: Allobosea sp. 05T438 (assembly GCF_056396025.1). Taxonomy (NCBI): domain Bacteria; kingdom Pseudomonadati; phylum Pseudomonadota; class Alphaproteobacteria; order Hyphomicrobiales; family Alloboseaceae; genus Allobosea; species Allobosea sp. 05T438. The sequence goes on along the minus strand of NZ_JBFTKQ010000012.1, from coordinate 14,688 downwards.
ATCTCCTGCAGGGACTGGCCGGTCCATTCGTATCCGAAGCCTTGCGGCAGGTCGCGCGCCAGCCGCTGCATCTCCGCGATCGCCGCGCCCGACGAATAGCCCGGCGCGGCCTGCCCGGCGATGCGCACGGCCGGATAGCCGTTGTAGCCGACGACCTGCGTCGGCCCCTTCTGCCATTCGACCGTAGCGAAGGCGGAGAAGGGCACCATGCCGCCATGCACGTTGCGGACGTTGAGGCGCAGCAGATCGGCCGCCTGCATGCGCTGGCTCGCATCGGCCTGCACGGTCACGCGCTGCATGCGGCCGGCGTTCGGGAAGTCGTTGACATAGGAGGAGCCGAGATTGGCCGAGATCGTCGCGTTGATGTCGGCGAAGGCGACGCCGAAGGTATTCGCCTTCTCGCGGTCGATGATCAGGTTGACCTGGGCGGCGTCGGCCAGTCCCTCGACGCGCACCCCCGCGAGCACCGGGCTCTGCGTGGCGGCATTGAGCAGCTGCGTGCGCGCCGCCGACAGTGCCTCCTGGCCGAGGCCGCCGCGATCCTGCAGGCGGAAGCTGAAACCGGTCGAGTTGCCCAGGCCGGAGATCGGTGGCGGCGAGAGCGCGAAGGTCTGCGCGTCCTTGATCTGGAACATCTTGCCGTTGATCCGCTGCGCGATCGCCGCGGCGGAATCGTTCGGGCCGCGCTCGCTCCAGTCCTTCAGGGTGATGAAGGCAAGCGCCGCATTCTCGCCGGCGCCGGCGAAGCTGTAGCCGGAGATGCCGACCATGCGGGAGACCGCAGGCTCGGCCAGCACGATCTTCTCGACCTGCTGGAGGACTTCGAGCGTGCGGTTGGCGCTGGCTTCCGGCGGCGCCTGGATGTCGACGAGAAGATAGCCCTGGTCCTCGTTCGGCAGGAAGGCCGAGGGCAGGCGCAGGAAGCCCCAGCCGAGACCGGCGAGCAGCGCGAGATAGATCACCATGTAGCGGCCGGGCTTGCGCGTGATCGCGCCGACGGCGCCGGCGTAGCGGTTCGTCGCGCGGTCGAAGCCGCGGTTGAACCAGCCGAAGAAGCCCTTCTTCTCGTGATGGCCGCCCTTGGCGATCGGCTTCAGGAAGGTGGCGCAGAGCGCCGGCGTCAGCGTCAGAGCCAGGAAGCCCGAGAACAGGATCGAGACCACCATGGTCAGGCTGAATTGCTGGTAGATGATGCCGACCGCGCCGGGGAAGAAGGCCATCGGCACGAACACAGCCGTCAGCACCAGCGTGATGCCGATGATCGCGCCGCTGATCTGGCCCATCGCCTTGCGGGTAGCCTCCTTCGGCGGCAGCCCTTCCTCGGCCATGATGCGCTCGACGTTCTCGACGACGACGATGGCGTCGTCGACGAGGATGCCGATCGCCAGCACCATCGCGAACATGGTCAGCACGTTGATCGAGAAGCCGGCGGCGAACATCACCGCGCAGGTGCCGAGCAGCGCGACCGGCACGACCAGCGTCGGGATCACGGTGTAGCGGAAGTTCTGCAGGAACAGGAACATCACCACGAAGACGAGCACCATCGCTTCGAGCAGCGTGTGCATCACCTTCTCGATCGAGACCCGCACGAAGGGCGAGGTGTCGTAGGGAATCTCCTGCTTCAGCCCGGCGGGGAAGAAGCGGGCGAGTTCGTCCATCTTGGCGCGCACCGCCGTCGCCGTCGCCAGCGCATTGCCGGTCGGCGAAAGCTGGACGCCGATGGCCGCGCTCGGCTGGCCGTTGAGACGGGTCGAGAAGTTGTAGGATTCGCCACCGACCTCGACGCGCGCGACGTCGCGCAGCCGCACTGAAGAACCGTCCGTATTGGCGCGCAGCACGATTGCGCCGAACTCCTCCGGCGTGGTGAGTTGGCCCCTGACCAGAACCGTGGCGGAAAGCTGCGTGCCGATCGGATTGGGCTGGGCTCCGACGCGGCCGGCCGCGACCTGCGCATTCTGCGCCTGCACGGCGGCGATGACGTCGCTCGCGGTCAGCTTGAGCCCGAGCAGTTTCTCGGCATCCATCCAGATGCGCATCGAGCGCTGCGTCGCGAAGAGCGTCGCGCTGCCGACGCCGGAGACGCGCCGGATCTCGCCGAGCACGTTGCGGCTGAGATAATCGCCGAGCCCGACGGCATCGAGACGGCCATCTTCCGACGTCAGCGTGACCAGCAGCAGGAAGCTGGTGCCCGCCTGCTCGACGCGCAGGCCCTGCTGCACGACCGAGCGCGGCAGGCGCGGCTCGACGCGGCTGATCCGGTTCTGCACCTCGACCTGCGCCTCGCCGATCTTGGTGCCGGGCGCGAAGGTGACGGTCAGGTTGATGCGGCCGTTCGCCTCCGAGGTGGACTCGAAATAGAGCAGGCCGGGAACGCCGTTCAGCTCCTCTTCCACCGGGCGCGTGACGCTCTGGTAGATGTCCTCCGGCGAGGCGCCGGGGTAGTTGGTGCTGATCGTGATCTGCGGCGGCGCGACGTTCGGGTATTGCGCGATCGGCAGCATCGGGATCGTGATGATCCCGCCGAGCATGATGAAGATCGCGACGACCCAGGCGAAGATCGGCCGGTCGATGAAGAAGCTCGGCATCGTATCAGCCCTGCTTGCCGGCGGTCTTGGCCGGAGCGGCTGCCTGCCAGGGTGCGCCGGTGAACTTCGCGCCTGGGCGGATCTTCTGGAAGCCTTCGACGACGACCTGTTCGCCGGGTTTCAGCCCGTCATCGATCACCTGCCGGTTGTCCAGCGTCCGGCCGGCGCGGACCGGCCGCAGCTCCAGCGTGCCGTCCTGCTTGAGGATGTAGAGCTGCGCCTGTCCGCGGCCATCGCGCTGGATCGCCTGCTGCGGCACGGCGATGGCGTTGCTCTGCACGCCCTGCTCGATCTCGACGCGGACATACATGCCGGGCAGAAGATCGCCTTCCGGGTTCGGGAACTCGCCACGCAGCGTCACTTGCCCGGTCGTCGCATCCACGGTGGCCTCCGAGAACAGCAGCTTGCCCGAATGGCGATAGCGCTCGCCATTGTCGAACAGCAGCTGGACATTGGCTGCACCTGGGTCCGAGCTCGTCAGTGCGCCGAGCTTGAGAGCGCGGCGCAGCGCCAGCAATTCACCGGCGGATTGGGTGAAGTCGGCATAGACCGGGTCGAGCTGCTGGATCGTCGCCAGGATGTCGGCGGCGCCGGTGCCCACGAGCGCGCCTTCCGTGATCAGCGCGCGGCCTATCCGGCCGCTGATCGGGGCGMGGACCTCCGAGTATTGCAGGTCAAGCTGCGCCGCGGCGAGGCCCGCCTGAGCAGCCGCAACATCGGCATCGGCCTGGGCCAGCGCCGCGGTCGCGCTTTCCTGCTGCTGCGCGCTGGCGACGTTGCGCTCGCGCAGCTCGATGATGCGGTCGGATTGCTGGCGGGCCTGCAACTGCGTCGCTTCCGCGCGCTTCAGGGTCGCCTCGGCACTGGCCACGCGCACCCGGAACGGGGCCGGGTCGATCCGGTAGAGGACGTCGCCTTCCTTGACGAGGCTGCCCTGCTGGAACACCCGTTCGACGACGATGCCCGTGACGCGCGGGCGCACCTCCGCGATGCGCGTCGGCGCGATGCGGCCCGGCAGGTTGTTGGTCACCGGCAGGTTCTGCGCCTCGGCCGTGACGATGCCGACCGTCACGGGTGGCATCTGGGCAGCGGTCTTGGTCGGCTGCTTTTCCTCGCTGCAGGCGGCCGCGAACAGCGGCAGCGCGATGACGAGGATGCGGGAGAGGGTCAAAGACGAGAAAGGCATGGGTTCGGGCTCGGCGCTCGATATGTGATCTGGTTGCGTTTCAGGTTTGGGGAAGTGCGCTCGGCGACTGCCCGACCAACCAGCCGATCTCGGCGATCAACCTGTCGCGCTCGGCTTCCGGGAAGCTGAGCAGCCCGAACCAGTCGAGCAGGGTCAATCCCTCGACGGCGAGGAAGGCGAGCAGTGCACCGCGCGGATGTGTCGAGGATGCGGCGATGGCGGAGAGCGTGTTCTGCAGCGACTTCTGCACGGGCCCGCGCAACTCGGCATCCTGTGCCAGGGCGACGCAGAGGTTGAGGGCGACCGCGCGGTCTTCTTCCGACGATGAGCGCGAGGCGGCGGCGAGGCGCCCGTGAATATCCGCATCCGGCTTGCCGGCTTCGGCCGCGATGAAAGCCTGGATCCGCTTTTCCTCGGTGCCGACGCGACGTTCGATGACGGCGCCGATCAGTGCGCGCTTGCTCTTGTAGTCGTAGAGGACGCTGGCCTTGCTGATGCCGGCCTCGGCCGCCACGGCATCCAGCGTCAGATGCGCGGCTCCCGCCCGCATCACGACCCGTTCTGCCGCGTCGAGAACCGCCTCGCGGTCGATGGTTCTGTGCCTGCCCATGGGTTTTCCAATAAATATCCAACCGGTTGGATATTTATTCGGGCGCGACAAGTCAAGGTGGGCGCAGGCGCGGCGCGCCCGACATCCGTCGGGCAGCGTCGGATTGCATCGTTCTGAGAGGTGAGGGCGCTTGCGCTTAAGCGGTGGGAAGCGCGTGGGCTTCGCTCACTTCACGACGAAGCCGTGGGCGAAGGGGTCGCGATCGTCGATGAAGATCGTGTTGATGCCGGTCATCCGCGCCCAGCCGGCGATGGAGGGGATGATCGCCTCGCGGTTGGCGACGGTGGTTGCCGCCTCGACACGCCCCTTGAACAGCGAGCCAATGATCGACTCGTGCACGAATTCGTCGCCGACCTTGAGCTTGCCCTTGGCGGCGAGCTGGGCCATCCGCGCCGACGTCCCGGTGCCGCAGGGCGAGCGGTCGATCGCCTTCTCGCCATAGAACACCGCGTTGCGGGCATGGGCTTCCGGCTGGATCGCCCGGCCGGTCCACTGGATATGGCTCAGGCCCCGGATCTCCGGGTGCTCCGGGTGGACGAATTCGTATTTCGCGTTGAGCGCTGCGCGCAGCTTCGGCGACCAGCCGACGAGCTCGCCGGCGGTATGGTCGGCCATGTCGCGGAAGTTCTTCTGCGGCTCGACGATGGCGTAGAAATTGCCGCCATAGGCGACATCGACCACGATCTCGCCGAGGCCTTCGACCTCCGCCGTCAGCCCCTCGGCGTAGAGGAAGCCCGGGACGTTGGTGAGCCGCACCTCTTCGACGAAGCGGCCTTCCTGGCGGTAGGTGATGTCGACCTTGCCGGCCGGTGCGTCGATCGAGAGCCGGCCGGGCTCGCGCGGTGTGATCAGGCCGTTCTCGATGCCCATGGTGATCGTGCCGATCGTGCCATGCCCGCACATCGGCAGGCAGCCCGAGGTCTCGATGAAGAGGACGGCGACGTCGCAATCGGGCCGGGTCGGCGGATACAGGATGGAGCCGGACATCATGTCGTGCCCGCGCGGCTCGAACATCAGCCCGGTGCGGATCCAGTCGAACTCGCGCAGGAAATGCGCGCGCTTCTCCAGCATGTTTGCGCCTTCGAGCCTGGGGCCGCCGCCCGAGACCAGGCGGACGGGGTTGCCGCAGGTGTGGCCGTCGAGGCAGGAGAAGGTGTAGCTGGCCATGGATCCGGTCTCTCGAGGCGCCTTGGAGCCTGTGGCGAAGGGGCTGGCCTCCATCGCCACAGGCGCGGTCGATGCTCGCTCGTCAGGCGGCGTATTTCTGCACGGCGCCGGGCTGCTTCGTCCAGGCGGCATACCAGCTGTTGAACAGCTTGAACTGCGCCTCGGCATAGCCGCGCTGGCTCTCGGTCAGCATGTCCGTTTCGTTGAAGTGCAGACCGTATTCCTTGTCGCCTTTCAGCACCATCAGGTGCTTGAAATAGAGCACGAGATCGGGGCCTTCGTCGAAGGAGGAGAGGATGCCGAGCGCCTGCTCCAGTTCGAGCGCGCGCTGGCGCGCCTCGGCATCGCCCTGGGCTGCCGCCTCGGACAGCCTGCACAGATGCAGCACTTCCTTCGGCAGCACGTTGCCGATGCCGGTGATCGCGCCGGTCGCGCCGCAGTTCACATAGCCATGGAAGACTGCGGTATCGACGCCGATCATCAGCGAGACGTCGTCGTCGCGGCTGGTGATGTTCTCGGCCGCGTAGCGCATGTCGGCCGGGCCGCCGAACTCCTTGAAGCCGACGAGGTTCGGATGCTCGGCCCGTAGGGCGAAGAACAGGTCGGCCCGGGTGGCGAAGCCGTAATAGGGGCTGTTGTAGATCACGGCCGGCAGATCGGGCGCGGCCGAGAGGATCGCCTTGAAATGCGCCTTCTGGGCGAGGACGACCGTGCCGCGCGAGAGCACGCGCGGGATCACCATCAGACCCTGCGCACCGACTTTCTGCGCATGGGCGGCAAGCGCCACGGCGGAGGCCGTATTGACCGCGCCGGTGCCGACGATGACCGGGATGCCGGCCTTGACCAGCCGCTCGACGCCTTCCATGCGCTGCGTATCGGTCAGCAGCGGCCAATCGCCCATCGAACCGCAATAGACCACGGCCGACATGCCTGCGGCGATCAGCTCCTTGCCCTTGCGCACCAGCGCATCGAAATCGGGCGTCCGATCCGCCTTGCAGGGCGTCATCAGGGCGGGGATCACGCCCGAGAAAATCCTGGCCTTCATCGCGCTCTCCTGCTGGCTTTGTGGGACGGGAGAGGAACCGTGTCGCGCAGCGATCCGCCTCTCCCCGGCGCTCTTATCTCACATTGCATATTATTTGTCGACAAGAATTCGACAGGCAGTTCAGAGGGCAATCTCCAGTCGCTTGTCGCCCACTGTAAGCTTTTGGATCTGCTGGATGATCTGCTCGGCATGGGCGCGGCCGAGGCGTTCGGCGGCCGCCATGTCGCGCGCCGCGATAGCCGCGATCATGTCCTCGTGCTCGTCGACGAATTGCTGCGGAAGCCGGTCGTCATAGGACTGATAGTAGAGCCGCAGGAAGCGGCGCCCTTCGTCGAGCAGGCGGTTGAAGAGGCTGTTGAAATACGGATTGCGGCCGGCTTCGGCTATGGCGGCGTGGAAATCCGCATTCGTCGCGATCATCGCGAGCGCATCCTGGGCCTTCACCGCCGCGGCGAACTCCGCCTGCCGGGCGCGGATCACGTCCAGATCCTCGGGGCGATGGTTCTGCGCCGCAAGCTGTGTCGTCACCCGGTACATCAGCATCAGGGCGTCGAAGAAGGGCGACAGATTCAGGAAGTCGAGGTTCGACACCATCGTCGAGCGGTTGGGCAGCGTGACGATCAGCCCTTCACCGGCCAGCCGCACCAGCGCCTCGCGGATGGGCGTGCGCGACATCTCGAAGCGTTCGGCGAGCTGCACCTCGTCGATCGGGCTGCCCGGCGGCAGCACCAGATCGAGGATTTCGTCGCGCAGCAGGTCGTAGACCAGCTTCACGCCGGAGCCGCGCTTGCGCTCGGGCACTGCGCTTGTGGTCGTCTTCGCCGGTTTCATTCGCAGACCTCTTGTCGACAAGAGGGATAGTGAAGCTGCGTGGCCCGATCAACGAACCACGCGCCCGGCCCCGACATTTCTTCAGAACAGCGCCAGCAGGTGCAGCCCCACGAAGCAGCCGGCGCCGCTGGCGATCAGCAGCAACGGATTGATCGGCGTCAGCATCAGCAGCGCCGTCGAGACAAGCGCGGTGCCGCGTCCGAGCCAGCCGCCGTCGAGCGATTGGATCAGCACATAGCTGGCGGCCAGGATCATGCCGGCCGCGACGGGGCGCAGGCCTTTTTCCAGCGCGCGTAGCAGCCGGGCGCCCTCATAGCGCGACCAGATATGGGCGACGCCATAGATGAGGAAGGCGGTCGGCCCGAAGATGCCGACGGTCGCGGCTAGCGCGCCCCAGAACCCGGCGATCTGCCAGCCGATCAGCGTCGCCAGGAGCGAGCCCGGGCCCGGCGCCAGCCGCGCGATCGCGAAGGCGTCGACGAATTGCGCAGCGCTCAGCCAGTGATGCACGTCGACGATCTGGCGGTGCATGTCGGCGATGGCGCTCTGGCCGCCCCCGATCGTCACCAGCGAGAGCGGCAGGAAGACCACGAGGATGCTGAGCGGCAGATTGGGCATCGTCCGGTGCTCAGCCCCGATAATAGGTCACGGCGACACTCAGCGAACCGGCGCCGAGCACAGTCCAGAGCAACGGCAGTTTCAGGATCGCGACGGCAAAGAAGGTCGCGGCCATGATCGCGAGCGGAAAGACCCGGCGCGGCACGCGCCGTGCCGCGGTCAATCCCATGGCCAGCGAGAGGCCGATCGCGGCCGAGGCGGCACCGTTGAGGGCGACATGGGTGACGGCATAGCCGCCGAGTGAAGAGAAGAGCGTGCCGATCAGCACGATGACGATGGCGGCCGGCACCACGATGCCGAGCCAGCAGGCGATCGCCCCGCTGCGTCCGCCGAGTTTGTAGCCGATCCAGATCGCCATGTTGGTGACGTTGACGCCGGGTAGGGCTTGCGCGATCGAGAGCCCGTTGAGGAAATCCTCCTCGCTCATCAGCCGGCGCCGTTGCACGAATTCCCGCAGCATCCAGCCGCTCAGGCCGCCGCCGAAGCTGGTCAGCCCGATCCGCGCGAAGATCAGGAAGAGTTGCAGCGCGCTTGGGCGCTCGGCCAAGGCATCCGGCATCTGATTCCACGCCATCTTGCAGCTGACAGGGCCAGAAAGCAGCATTTGTCGGATGTTGCCAGCGTCGGAACGCATGCGCGTCATGACGCAGGACCGCGATAGCTTCCAAGGAGGTGTGTCAGGCCCGGCGCAGGGTCCGCTTGACCGCGCGCTTCAGCCGATCGCCCGCCTTGCGCACGAGCGCCCGGTTGCTGCCTTCGCTTCCGTCCGGAAGCTCCGAGATCGGCAAGGGACCCTCCTCTGGTCCCGCAAGCGCGGCGCCGCTCCGAAAGCCGATGATCGCGGCAGCCGGATTGACCGCGTGCCCGAGCGCGGCAGTAGGCAGGGGAAGGCCCGCGAGGCTCGGGGCGAGGATGGCCTTGATCGGCAGGTGATCGGAGGCGATGCGCGCCAGCGGCGTATCATGGACCGTGACGTCGGACAGCATCTCCGGCCGGTTGGCGATGATCCGGTCGAGTGCCAGCAGCGGCAGGCCCGAGGGAAAGCTCGGCACGGGCATCGGCAGCGTGCCGAAAGTGGGGCCGAGTTCCTTCAGCGACGAGCGGTCGCCGAGGCGCCATTCATTGAGGTCTCCGAGCAGAAGGGTGGGGCGTTCGTCGCGGTTCCTCATCACGTCGAGGAGCATGCGCGTCTGCTGCGAGCGCGAGCGGCGCAGAAGGCCGAGATGGGCGGCGACGATGCGCACCTCCCTGCCGCCCTCCAGATCGAGGTCGACGACCAGCGCGCCGCGGGGTTCGAGCCCGGGCAGCGAGACCTGATGGACGTCTCGCACCAGCCCCTGTCGGAACAGAACGACATTGCCGTGCCAGCCATGGGCGGCGGCGTTGGCACTCTCGATGGGAACGGGGAGGAGACCCGTCTCCTCCTTCAGCTTGGTAAGGTCGAGCAGGCCGTGGCGTGCGCCGAAGCGCTTGTCGGCTTCCTGCAGCGCGATGATGTCGGGGGCGATCTCGCGGATCACCTGCGCGATGCGGCCAGGATCGAAGCGGCCGTCGACGCCGACGCATTTGTGAACATTGTAGGAGGCGACCAGCGTGCCTGCCGGCCGCTCGCCCGGCCCATGCCTGGACGCTTCATCGCGGTTCTTCCGCTGGCGGAGCGAGGCGATGATGCTGGCGCGCAGGCTCGGGCTCTTCTTCTGCATCGCTCTGCCGTTTGAGGCTTTGGCCCGCTCGAATCGAACAGGACGAAGCTTTGCATATCCGTGGCGCCAGGGCTGCGACCAGATCGGCTCAAAGATAGGGCGAGCCGAGCCAGATCAACCTGTCCATCAGACGCAAGACATAAGGGCGTGCGCGCAGGCCGGCAAGCGTGACCGGCGTCGCCTGGGCCATCACAGCCTCGACGCGCTCGGCGATTCCGCCTGCGAAATGATGGTCGAGCACTTCGATGTCGATCTCGAAATTCAGCCTGAGCGAACGTGGGTCGAGGTTGGAGGAGCCGACATAGGCCCAGCAGTCATCGACGACGAAGAGCTTGGAATGGTCGAACGGGCCGGTCGAGCGCCAGATTCGGCAATAATTCTTGAGAATCTGGTCGAATTGCGCGGTCATCGCCCTGTCGACCAGCACCAGATTGTTGACGGAGGGGACGATGATGTCGATGTCGACGCCGCGCCGCGCCGCCGTGACGAGCGCGCTGATCAATTCCTGATCCGGCAGGAAATAGGGCGACATGATCCTGACGGAGCGCCGCGCGACCGAAAGTGCGCCCATCAAGAGCTTGTGATTGGTCTCCAGATAGCTGTCCGGACCCGACGGCACGGCCCGCACGAGCGCGGCGAATTCACCGGCGGCAGGCAAGGTGATTTCCCATACCGGGCCTTCGAGCGCCTCGCCGGAGGCGAAGCGCCAGTCCTCCGCCGCGACCGTGAAAAGATCGGCGACGATTGGCCCGGTCAGGCGGAAATGCGTGTCATGGGCAAAGGCGTCGCCGGCGAACTCGCGGGTGAAGCCCTGGCGGATGTTCATGCCGCCCATGAAGGCGACGGTCCCGTCGACGACGATGATCTTCCGGTGCGTCCGCAGATTGGCATAGGGCAGCCTGAGGCCCATGATGATGTTGCCGTTGAACACGTCGACCGCGACGCCGCCCTCGCGCAGATGGCCGGCGATGCTGGGCACGGAATAGCGGGCGCCGACCGCATCGATCAGCACGCGCACCGCAACCCCGCGCCGATGCGCGGCGATCAGCGCATCGGCGATGCGCAGGCCGATCGGGTCGCGGTCGAAGATGTAGCTTTCGAGGATGACGCTGCGCTCGGCCGCCGCGATGGCGGTCAGCATGGCGCTATAGGCTTCGTCGCCGGTTCGCAGGGTTTCGATGCTGTTGCCGGTGGTCAGAGGGTGGCGGGCCACACGGTCGCCCAGCGTCTTGAGCGCGGTGAAACGTTGCCCGAACCGCGCCCCGACCGCCTTGTCGCCGACGTGGAAATGCGTCGCTGCCCGGCCGTGGCCGGTCCGTTGCGCGAGGAGCGAGGCGCGCCGGATGCGGTTCACGCCGGCAATCGCATAGAGAAGGGGGCCGACGATCGGCGAAAGGATGATGACGCCGGTCCAGCCGATGGCGGCGCGCACTTCGTCCTTCGTCATCACCGCATGAGCGCCGGCGATGGCCGCCATCACGACGGAGATGGCGGCAAGGATATGCGGCCAGTAGGCTTGGAGAATCCCCCACATGTCTGTGAAGCTAGCGCGTGGGCGGCCGATCCGCCATGGCGGCGGTTTGGGGGCATCCCGACGGCCAAGAAGGCCGGAGCATCCCGTTCGGTGTCATCACCCGTCAGGGTGTGCGGAACGCATAGATTGTCGGCAGTCGCCTTTGTAAGTCTCTGATATTGTTGATATCGAATTTCGGCGTTGCAGGAAGTCTGTCGGCATTTGAGGCTATAGTCTGTCGGCATTCTGGCCACGGAAATGAGGCCCTAGGCCGGCAAAACTGGCTTGAAACAGTAGGAAAATCATCGCGCGGACGCGCAACGCAATCGGCCCCGAGCAAAGAGTTGCTCGGGGCCGATTGCGGTTTCGCTAGCGGAAGAAGTTGTAGATCTCCGATTGAGCGCGCCGCGCTCCGGGCGGGCTATCGGCGTCGACCAAGATTAGATCGACCGCCGCGAACTCATCGGTTGGGGCGGCGGTTGTCGCGCAGCGCGCTGGGCTCGAGGATTCTCTCCATCCCCGTGCGAACGGCCCAATTTGCGAGTGATTCCGCCTCCGACCTGTGGGTATAGAACTGCCCCAAGCGCTTACGCACCGAGCTGCTGTCGTCCGCCATCGTCCTCGTCAATCGCTGAACCCGAAAGCGTTGATAGATCGGTTTAAGCTGTAGCGATACGATCCAACGCAGGGATCGACAACTGTGGTTGAAGAGCCCTCTGTCGTCATCCAGAGCGGAGCGGGAATTTTCCGTGCGGGGGGCTAACACAGCACAAGCCCCAAGCATGCCCCTGCGCATTCCCACGCCCTCGCGCGAAATGCGACGTTCAGATCGACAAAATTCCGTCCCGTCGACCGATGCGCCTCAGCGCGGTTTCCGGACGCCATGGACGGATTGGAAAGCGGGGGCATGACAACGATCCCACGATGATCGTTCTGGGAGCTCGGGAATACGACGTCTCGTATCAGAGCCGCGAGCGACCGGTTCCGGGCTTAATTCAACGACCGCTTGTGGCGCAATCTTGAAGGCAGCGCCTACCGCGGAAGAGGCGGATTTTGGGATTGCTCGAACCTAAAATTACGAGCGGGCGCATCCACCCCATCTGGTTTCAGTCACACTCTGCTGAAGGCGCATACGGGCCAACTTAACCTAGCGTCATGGGCAGATTAACGTAATAATGCGGCCGGCTGCAGCGTTCCACATGACAAGGCAGTCAAAAGGGAAAAGGAGGGTACGATGAGCGTGCGCGCTTTTTCTGCTCTATCCGGCCACCTCCGTCTGGAGCTCCCAAGCCTACTGAGATCGCGCTCCACGCGGAGACGTCGATATCGCCCCCTTTCGAGGGCGCCGTTCTGGCTTGCGCTCGTTTTGCTATTTTCGGCTTCACTTCTGCAGCCATTATTTGGCCAATCCTTCGACGGCCGAGATCCCGCGACCGGGAAACTGCTTGCGCCGGGCGCCGCGATTGGTCAGTACCTTCAGGCTTCGGAGGAGCTTAAGCTACGTATACTGACGTTGCGCAAGGCTCTGGATCAATGCGGAAACTGCACCAATAGAGCGGCTCTTCAAAGAGATATCGATCAAGCCATCGAGAGGCGGAACACAATACGCGCCGGCGAAGGTATCGCGCTCAGGCAGCTTGGGCTTCCTGGCAAAAATTTCGAAGAATTCGTCTATCAGATGCGTACCGGATATAATTGGAACAATGTCGCGGCGGTAAAATTTGCGGAGCAACTGAGATTAACGATTCTAAATTATTGCATGATTTCGACCAAAGATGATGGCGACAATCTCAAATGCCGGACGAAATATTTCGACAATTCGATCAGCTCAAACGCCGCGAATTCCGTTGAGATTTGCTTCAAGCGACTTCCAGCGGCCGATCAAGAACTCTTGCATAATTTTCCACCGCCTGACGCAGACCCGAAACTTGTCGCTGCGCACGCAGCGCTCTGGATTGCCAATGGCGCTTGCCTGAAAGAGATGAACGCCTATGAACTCATGCGGAATGCGACGAATGAAGCCTGTGGGTTCCAGGATCTAGGCGCGAGTCTCAATGAGCCCGAGTTCATTTGTGCCTGCAAAGCGTTTCCGGCGGACCGAAAGGCCGCTTGCCCGGCCAACCCCATGCTGCCGCAACCCGCGTTTCCCACCTTCCCTGTCCTTGTCGAACCTGCTGTCCGGATGCTGGACCCCCAAGGGTACGGGCCGGAGTTGCTTGGCGTAAGGCTCGGCCAACCGGTTCGCGAGGCCGACCAGCTGATCAGGCGGAAAATGGCAGTCGAATCTGTCTATGATCTTCCGACAGCCAATCATAAATTTCTCGGAACGGACAGCAGCTTCAGAAACCGGGATGGCCTTTGGCAAGTGGAGTTTGGTGGGCGTTTGTACGTCAACCGTGACGGCTCCGAGTTTGTCGCAATCATGACAGTTCCCAATCTGCCAGGACGGGTTTTTGAACTCATGCACTCCGTCCTTGTTTCGCCTGATAAACTACAAGACGCTCAGAATGCTTTGGTTGCCGAGCAGGGGCCGCCATCTTTTAGTACAGACAATATTTTGCACCACAACATCTGGGGGAGTTCTCGCGACCAACGTGAATGCGCCCCGGCGTTCGCGGGCCTGGCGTTGGAAGAATGGGTCCGCCTAGAGGGTCAACCTACGATTGTCTCCAAGAAATCAGCCGGCCTTGGCACCTCTGAGGGACGCCAGTTTGGACTCTACGGTATGCTTTCCCCCTTGATGGCCACCTACGTATTCAATCGTCAGGATGGTAAGTTATACAATTGCCAACCAACCTTGGCAGCTTCGTATGAGCTTGCTTCTCTTCGGCAGAACGATCCTCAAGGCCGGCTTCGCAATGAGCCCGCGCTCGTAAATGAGAGATTATTCGATACGGCGTTGTTTCGATGGTATGAGATCCAGCAGGAATATAAGAATTCGAAGAGATCGCGACCTATCGCATATCAATAGACGCGAGAGCGTGGTGACAACCTCGCTCTCAACCCAATGCGTAGACTCATAACGAGCTGAGCATGAGGTCCGAGATGCGTCGAATATTCTACGTGATTTGTGCCTTCGTATTGTCATCTGGGGTAGCGCATTCGGCAAACGATTATCCGGTCAGCGGCCCCTGGGCGCTCGTTCTTCCTACCTCTCCTCAACTTCAGGTCGAAGCCTGCAAAGCCTTCGGGCGATTGGGTTTGGCCAAAGTCAGTGGTGAATCCATCGGTGGCGGCGAACTGATCGTCTTCAATGGCTCCAAGCGACATAATTTCGGCGGCTGATCCACCCCCGTTGAATTGGTCCACCCTGAAGTATGTGTTTTGGCAGACAGGAGGACCGAGATGCCGAAGAAACGCCACAAGCCCGAAGAGATCGTCGGGAAGCTACGCCAGGTCGATGTGTTGGTCTCGCAGGGGCAATCCGTTG